>CAYTCI010000001.1:0-180999 GCA_964436305.1 uncultured Cytophagia bacterium
ATAACCAGTGGGCCGGAATCATGCTGGGCGACGAGTCGTATGCGGGGAGCAAGAATTGGCTCCACTTCGAAGCGACGGTCCGCCGGCTTTTCGGCTTCACCCATGTCATTCCGACCCATCAGGGGCGATCCGCCGAGAACCTGCTCTTTGCGACGGCGATTCGCAGCGGCGATATTATCCCCAACAACATCCATTTTGATACTACGCGCGCCAACGTCCTGCACAAGGGGGGCGTCCCCCTGGATCTGGTCGTGGAAGCGGCGATGCACCCGGAGAAGGAAGCCCCCTTCAAGGGCAATATGGATCCGGACAAGCTGGAGCGGGCCTTTCAGGTGCACGGGGCGGACAAGATTCCGCTGGTGATGATCACGGTGACCAACAACAGTGCCGGGGGACAGCCGGTTTCGCTGGAAAACGTCCGCCAGATCAGCGCCATCGCCAAACGCTATCACAAGCCGCTGATCATCGATGCCTGCCGCTATGCCGAGAACTGCTGGTTCATCCAGGAACGCGAGGCGGGTTATGCCGGCAAGGCGCTGCCCGAGATCGCGCGGGAACTTTTCTCGTATGCGGACGGTTGCACCATGAGTGCGAAGAAGGATGCGCTGGTGAACATCGGCGGTTTCCTCGCCCTGAACGATGCGGATTGGAGCGAAAAGGTCAAGAACCTGCTCATTCTGCTCGAAGGGTTCCCCACGTATGGCGGCCTGGCCGGGCGGGATCTCGAGGCGATCGCCCGGGGCCTTGAAGAGGGGCTGGATGAGAGCTATCTCGCTTATCGCATCGGCCAGGTGCGCGCCCTGGGGGCGCGTCTCGATGCGGCGGGAGTTCCCTTTGTCAAGCCGGCGGGTGGCCATGCGATCTTTCTCAACGCCAGCGCGATCCTGCCGCACCTGCCACGCCAGCAATTTCCCGCGCAGGCGCTGGCAGTCGCGCTCTATCGCGAGGCGGGCATCCGTGCGGTCGAGATCGGCGGCCTGATGTTTGGCGAAAAAGACGAGCAGGGCCACGAAAAATACCCCGAACTCGAGCTGGTACGCCTGGCCATCCCGCGGCGGGTCTATACCTCGCGCCATCTGGAGTATGTCGCGGAGGCTGTTATCGAGATCTATCAGCACCGCGAGCGCGTCAAGGGACTGCGTCTGGTGCACGAAGCCCCGCTGCTGCGCCATTTCACCGCCCTGCTGGAGGAGATGGAGTGATCGGGGCGTTGCTCTTTGATTTCGATGGGGTCATCGCCGATTCAGCCGACCGGCATCTGCGCGCCTGGCAGGTGGTGCTGCCACCCCTGGGGGTCGAGCCAGTCGCCCGGGTCCTGCGGCAGCATGAAGGAGAACCAGCCTGGCGGATCGCGCAGGAGATGTGCGCCTATGGCGGGCTCAAGATCGACGAGAGCGAGGCGCGCCGGCTGGGCGCGGAGAAGAACATCCATTTTCGCCGCCAGAGCACACCGCCGGTCTACCCCGGTGTGGCGGAGATCCTTGAATTCGCCGCCGCTGCCGGGATCAAGACGGCGGTCGTGACCGGCACCTCGCGGGAGAACCTGCAGCACATCCTCGGGGAGCGGCTTGGACGTTTTGATGCCATTTTTGGTGACGGGGATTTTGCCCGGCCCAAGCCCTATCCCGATCCCTATCTGACGGCGGTACGCCATTTCGGACTGCCGCCGGGGCAGTGCGTGGTGATCGAGAATGCGCCGATGGGAATCCGCGCCGCCAAGGCGGCCGGGCTCTACTGCGTCGCGCTGCAGACGACCCTGCCCGCGGACGAGCTGCTGCAGGCCGATCTGATCCTTCCCGATCATGCCGCGCTGCTGCAGTGGCTTGAGCAGCGCCAGAAATCACTTGACTAATAGCATTTTTGTGTTTATTTTATAACAGTTTGATTGAACTGGACAAGGAGGCCGCCTATTTCCTTTCGTTAAAGATTTTCATGCTGGATTGCTGATCTCATACTCTTTGACGAATGGTAAAGGCGCTTTTCATCGATATCCGAATGTTTCCGGGTGAAACGTGCACGCCATCGCCGCTCCGGACATTCGGATTTTTTTTTAACCTGCAGGAACCTGTATGCGCCGATCGTTACTTTTCATCCTTTGCCTGCTGCTCTTCGCCGGCTGCGGCAAGCGCTCGCTGCCCACTCCGCCGCTGGCGGAGCCGGTGGTACTGAAAAACGCCACCCTGCCGGAAAAGCTGGCTGCCCAACAACTCTACCGCATCGAGATCACCGTCACCGGTGCCGCCGATTCGGTACGGCTGGAGGCCGCGCCGCAGGGAAGCGCCGCACCCGAACAGAGTTGGTATCTCCATGATGACGGCGGCGCGCGCCATCCGGAGGACGGCGATGTCGTGGCATTCGACGGTGTTTTCACCCAGGTGCTGCGCTGGCAGCCGGCGGTGTCCGGGGGCCAGCCCTACCAGCTTTCATTCCAGGCCCTGAACGGGGGGCGCAGCGCAGGCGATCCCCTCGAGGAAATCCGGCGTTCCGGCGACCTCTCCGCCCCGGTCATCCTCCAGTTGAGCTTCCCGGACAGCCTGTTGAGCGGCTTTGCCGGCACCCGGCTGCTGCAGGCCCTGGTGGCCGACTCGAGCGGCGCCGGCGATGTGGCGCAGGTCGAGGTTCGCGCCACCGCCCCCGGCAAGGCGGCCTTTGATACCCTGCTCTATGACGACGGCACGCATGGCGATGCCGCCGCGGGCGACGGCCTCTTCAGCCTGGCGGTCGACCGGACGTTCACGGCGCGCAAGAACGGCGCCTATCTCATCACCTGTGTGGCCGTCGACCGCTCCGGACTGAGGAGTGTCGCGATGAGCACCGGGATGGTGCTGGTTAACGGCGCCCCCACGCTCTCCGGCCTGACGGCCCCTGACAATGTGGCGCGGCCGGCGAGCGGCATCTCCACCCATCTGGTTTCGGTCGAGGTCAATGAACCCGAGGGGCTGCAGGATGTCAACCGGGTGCTGCTGCGCGCCTATAATCCCGATGGTAGCGGCTTTAATAACAATCCCTTTCTGATGTATGACAACGGTCTGACGCTCGACATCAACCGCTGGGACCTCGGCTACCGCGGCGATTTGACCGCCAGGGATGGTGTCTATTCCATGACGGTGATTTTCGATCCCGCCAAGGCTCTCGGGAGCTATCGCCTCACCTTTGTGGCCGAGGATTGGGCCGGCCAGCAGAGTGAGCTGTTGACCCATACCATCGTCCTGGACTGAAACATCGCCTCTTGCCGGGCTGTGGCCGGTGAGTTCACTTAACCAAGAGTATGAATCTGATGCGAATAAGAGAATGGATCCTCCTGCTGGTGCTGCTGCCTGCGGTTCTTGGCGCGGCGGTGGTCACGACGCATCGTCTCGGTGGCGTCTCGGCCCGGACGAGTGGACTGGCGGGTAATGGCATCACCGATATCGCTTGCAGCGGCTCGCACCTTTGGCTGGGGACGGGCAACGGCCTGAGCCGGCTCGACCTGGCCACCAGCGACTTCACCAGCTACGCGTCGGCGCCGGGGCTGGGTCATGGCAGTGTCGCGGCCCTTTGGGTCAGGGGCGATACCATCATCGTCGCCACCGCCACCGATACGGTGACCAAGGCCGATCCTGCCGCCCTGCCCAAGGGAACCGGTATCAGCTTTTCCTTTGACGGCGGTGCCAGCTGGCGCCATTCACCGCAACCCGGGGCCACACCGATCCAGAACCTCACCTATGACCTCGCGGTCGTTGGCCACTCGGTCTGGATGGTCTGTTACGGCGGCGGGATGCAGAGATCGGACGACTGGGGCATGAGCTGGAGCGAGGCCGCGCCGGACACCTTCAACTTTGATCCGTACGGGCGCTACAACCATCGCGGCTTTTCCGCCGCTGCCGGCAGCGGCAGTCTTTGGATCGGCACGGCCGAGGGGATCAACAAGAGCCTGGACAACGGCGCCACCTGGACCAATTTCAATCATCTCAGCCAGCCCGAGGCCATCTCCGGCAACTTTGTCGTCGCTCTTGGCGTGCAGCAGGTCGGCGGGCACGAGATCATCTGGGGCGCGACCTGGACCGCCGAGGGTGAGAGCGAATTCAATGCTGTCTCCTTCTCGCAGGATGGCGGATTGACCTGGAAGACCTGCCTGCGCGAGGAAAAGGCGCACAATTTTGCCTTCGACGATTCGGTCGTTTATGTCGCCACCGACAACGGCCTCTATGTCTCGCACGATCTGGGCGAACGCTGGTATCTCTATCCGGCGATGCGCGACGCGCAGGATGGCGACCGGGTCCTCAGTACCGAGGCCTACTCGGCCTTCGCCCGCGAGGGCGTGCTCTGGGCGGGCATGGCCGACGGCCTTGCCCGCACGGCGGACAATGGCTACAGCTGGTCGATCCAGCGCGCCTTTGTCCGGACCGGCCAGGGCGGTGAGGTACGCACCTACGCCTATCCCAATCCCTTCTCGCCGATGCGGCAGAATCTGCTTGGCGGTGATGGTTACATCCGCTTTCAGTACAATACCCGCAAACCGACCCGCGTGACCGTGAAGGTTTTTGATTTTGCCATGGATCTGGTGGCCACGGTGGTCCAGCAGGCCTACCGCAGCGGCCCTGCCGACTGCAGCGAGATCTGGAATGGCCGCAACGATTATGGCGATCTGGTGGCCAATGGTGCCTATTTTTACAGCGTCGATCTCGAGGGGGATGGTGTCTACTGGGGCAAGGTGCTGGTGGTGAATTAGCCTGTTCAGGATATGAGGAAGATGATGAAGAGAGTTTGCTCGATCGCCTGCACCCTGTTTTTGCTGGCGCAGGCGCTGATGGCCTCGGAGGGAGATGGCGGGTATGCCGGCGCCTTCCTGAGGATGGGAATCGGCGCGCGTGCCAAATCCATGGGCGATGCCTTTTCCGCGGTGGCTGAGGATGCCTTTGCCGGGATCTATAATCCGGCGCTGCTGCCGCATCTCGCGGGGCGGCAGGTGGCTCTCTCTTACGCTTTTTTGCCACTCGATCGCAAGCTTGATTATGTGGGTTTTGCCCAGCCGGTTCACCCCAAAGTGGCGGCGGGCGAAGAGTGGGCGCCGCTGCGTGCCGGTTTCGCCCTGGCCTGGATCCACGCCGGGGTGGATGGGATCGACGGGCGCGATCTGGCGGGGAATCATACCGAGGAGTATTCTTTCAGCGAGAATGCCTTCTTCCTCTCTTTCGCCCTGAGTCCGGCCGAGCGCTTTTCGTTGGGCGTCAGTGGCAAGATCCTTTACAGCCGCATGCCGGGGGTCAATAATGACGCCTCCGGGATCTCGTCGATGGGGCTCGGCGTCGATTTTGGCGCCTATTATCGCCTGCTCAGGGATCTCAGCCTGGGCGTGGTGATGCGCGACAATCTGTCCAAATACACCTGGAATACCGAGAAGGTCTGGGAACGCGGGACCAACGTCAATGACAAGTTTCCGCGGTCGACGCGCCTGGCTGTGGCCTACCGCCCACCGCTGCGCTGGCTCTTGCTGACCGCCGAGGCGGAGGATTCGCAGCAGCAGAATCCGCGCTATCATTTTGGTGCCGAGGCGACCCTGCCCGAGGCAGGCGCCCTCCGTCTTGGTCTGGACGACGGGCAGCTGACCGCCGGCATCGGTGTCGCCCTCAAGGTCTACGGCAAAGCGATCATGCTCAACTATGCCTATGCCGCGCCGGGCGATGCACCGCGGGCGGACCATATCATTTCCTGGAACCTCAATTTTTAAAATTTCGCTCAGGGATGGGATGTCAGATGAGACAGAACAAGAAAAGGATGGCCGGCCTGGCGCTGCTGATCTTGCTGCACAGCGTGGTGGCCCGTGCGCAGTGGCAGAGTGGCTTTGCGGTATTGCAGATCGGCGCCGGCGCGCGTGCGGTGGCGATGGGCGAGGCCTTTGCTGCCGTGGCCGGGGATGCCAGCACCTCCTTCTGGAATCCAGCCGGCGCCGCCGGTGCGCGCCATTTCCAGGCGCACCTGGCCCACAACCAGTGGATCCAGGAGGTCACCCACGACGCCGCTGCGGCGCTCTTCCCGCTCAAGCCCTTCACCCTTGGCCTCCATGCTCTGGTGGTCTCGACCGACGGCATTGAACAGCGCTACTACCCAACCGAGGAGCCTCTGAGCACCTTTTCTGCGCATGACGTCGTCTTTGGCGTGACGCTCGCCCGCCAGTTCGGCGATTATCTCGCGTTGGGATGCAATCTGCGCTATCTCAATGAAAAGATCTACGACCAGTCGGCTAGCGGCTACAGCGCCGATGTGGGGGCGATCTGTCAAACACCGCTCAAGGCGGTGACGGCCGGGGTGGTGGTGCAGCATCTCGGCTCCACCCGGGAGATGGTGACGCACAAGATCACCCTGCCGCATACCCTGCGCGCCGGCCTCGCCTATGCCCTGCCGCTGGGGAGCCCCGAATCTCCCTGGCTGCTGACGGCCGATTATGTCGCGGTCCGTCACCAGAAAAACCATTTGCAGATCGGTGCGGAGATCCGGCCGTTGCCGCTGCTGGCCTTGCGGGCGGGCTATCAGACGGGCTATAGTTCGCGTGATTTCAGCGCGGGATTCGGGGTACACCTCGGTCAGGTTGCGATCGATTATGCCTGGGTGCCCTTTCAGGAGGAATTGGGGCGGGCGCATCGCTTCTCGCTCTCCATCGGCTCCTGATTTTTTTTCTTGCATTGACCTTGGAAATTAGGTATAATTAAATTTTAGACTCCTTCAACCGCAGACAAACCGAGGTGGAACGAATGGCCAAGTACAAGATTGCACTGCTGCCTGGCGATGGCATCGGCAAGGATGTGATGGATGCCGCGCAGATCGTGTTGGACAAGCTGGCTCTGGACGCTGAATACCTGCACGGCGATATCGGCTGGGAATTCTGGTGCAAGGAGGGCGATCCCCTGCCCAGGCGGACGACCGATCTGTTGCGCAGCACCGATTGCGCCCTCTTCGGCGCCATCACTTCCAAGCCCAAGGAAGAGGCCGAAGCCGAGCTCGATCCGGCGCTGAAAGGCAAGGGATTCACCTACGCCAGTCCGATCGTCCGGCTGCGCCAGGAGTTCAATCTGCGCACCAATCTCCGCCCCTGCAAGGCCTACAAGGGCAACCCGCTCAATCTGCGCGACGATATCGACATCGTGGTCTTTCGTGAGAACACCGAGGACCTCTATGCCGGCGTCGAATTTCATCCCCTGCCTGCCGAGGTGATGCAGACCCTGGTGCAGCACAACAAAAAGATGAAGCGCTTCGAGGCGGTGCCTCTCGAGGATATCGCCGTTTCGCTGCGTATCAATACCCGTCAGGGCTGCCGCAACATCATCCGCGATGCCTTTGAGTATGCCAAAAAGTACGGTTACAAGAGCGTCACGGTGGTGGAAAAGCCCAACGTTGTGCGTGAAACCAGCGGTCTGATGGTCCGGGAGGCGCGCAAAATCGCTGCGGAGTACCCTGGCATCGCCCTTTGGGAGGCGAATATAGATGCCATGTGTATGTGGCTGATCAAAAATCCCCAGGATTACGGGGTGCTGGCGACCAGCAATCTCTTTGGCGACATCATCAGCGACCTCTGTGCCCAGCTCATCGGCGGACTCGGATTCAGCAGCAGCGGCAACATCGGCGACCACTATGCTGTCTTTGAGCCAACCCATGGTTCCGCGCCCAAGTATGCCGGGCAGTACAAGGTCAATCCCATGGCCATGCTGTTGACGGTCAAGCTGATGCTGGACTGGCTTGGTGAGACGGGCATGGCGCAGCGGCTCGAGACGGCCTGTGCGGCCGTGATCGCTGAAGGCCGGGTGCGCACCTATGACATGGGCGGGGCGAGCACCAGTCTTGAAGTGGCTCGCGCGGTGGCGGACCGCGTGTAGACGGTACGCGGGTGGTGATTAACTGTTCTTGGAAGAAATGAGCAAGATGAATAAAAATATTCTGCGTTTTCTGGGTTTGACGGTGGTATGCCTCTTGATCGGCATCGCCTTCACCCGTGTGGGGAACAATGAAGCCTATCCC
This sequence comes from uncultured Cytophagia bacterium, assembly GCA_964436305.1. Taxonomy (GTDB): domain Bacteria; phylum Zhuqueibacterota; class Zhuqueibacteria; order Residuimicrobiales; family Residuimicrobiaceae; genus JAKPUX01. The sequence continues at coordinate 7,993 of CAYTCI010000001.1, forward strand.
CAGGACAACATTCGCGCGGACCTCGACCGTTTTGTCGAGGTCTTCGCTTATGTCAAGCGCTATTATGTCGAGCCGGTCGAGAGCGACAAGCTGATCACCGGCGCGATTGAGGGGCTGCTGGCCAAGCTGGATCCCCATTCGGTCTACATCGCCAGGAAGAGCCTGGAGAAGGTCAATGAGCAGTTCGAGGGCTCCTTCGAAGGCATCGGCATCGAATTCATCGTCCTCAACAAGATTCTGACGGTGGTTTCGCCGATCCCGGGCGGTCCTTCCGAAGCGGTGGGGCTGCTGCCCGGTGACCAGTTGATCCGTATCGATGGCGCCTCCGCGTATGGCATCACCGAGGAAGAGGTCTTTAAAAAGCTGCGCGGCCCCAAGGGCAGCCGGGTCAAGGTAACAGTGGCGCGGGCGAATCTGGCCGAACCCTTCGAGGTCGAGATCGTGCGGGACAAGATCCCGATCAACAGTCTCTACGCTGCCTTTATGCTTGATGACGGCAAGACCGGCTACATCTGGCTGGCGCGCTTTGCCAAAACCACCTCGGATGAGCTGGAAACGGCCCTCAGGGAACTGCACAGCCAGGGGATGGAACGGTTGATACTCGATCTGCGTTCCAATGCCGGCGGCCTGCTGGAGCAGGCGGTCGAGGTGGCCGACAAGTTCATCCCGGCCGGGCAGAAGCTGGTCTACACCCGCGGCCGCCTCGCCGGTGCGGATGAGGATTTTTACTCGACCAGCAGCGGCGACCAGCCAATGCGGCCGATGATCGTCATGATCAGCCATGGCTCGGCGAGTGCCTCCGAGATCGTCGCCGGGGCGATTCAGGATCTCGATCGCGGCCTGGTGGTCGGCCAGACCAGCTTCGGCAAGGGGCTGGTGCAGAACCAGATCGGCCTCAAGGACGGTGCGGCGCTGCGGTTGACGGTGGCGCGGTATTACACCCCGAGTGGGCGGCTGATCCAGCGGCCCTATGACGACGGACTGGCCGATTATTATGCTGCCGGCTATGATGACGAGGATGACAACGCTCCGGCTGCCCACCCCGATTCGGGGCGCACCATTTTCAAGACGCGCGCGGGGCGCGAGGTCTTCGGCGGCGGCGGTATCACCCCGGACAGCACCCTCAAGGCCGAACGGATCACCCGCTTCACCAATGGGCTCTTCGGCAGCCGGATCTTCTTTGAACTCGGCTCCCGATATGGCACAGCGCTGCGGGGCAAGTACAGCAACTTTGCCACCTTCCAGACGAAATACAGCGTCGGTGAGGAGCTGACAGCAGACCTCAAGGAGGTGCTGAAGAAGAACAAGATCGAATTCAGCGAGGAGGCCTTCAAGCGGGATGAGGCTTTCATCAAGACCATGGTCAAGGCGGAAGTGGCGCGCACCCTCTGGGACAGCAAGCATTATTACCAGGTGTTGCGCAGCGAGGATCCGGAGGTGATCGCCGCCAAAGCCCTGATGCCGCAAGCGGCTGGCATTCTCAAGCAGGGCGGATGGTGAGCAATGTCTCGGTGGTCGCAGCGCCGGTGGATCGGGATGGGGGCCGGCGCCCTTTTGGTGCTGGCGGTGCAGTATGCCGCCTGTTTCAATCCCTTTGCCCCGGAGCTTGAGCGCCATGCCGGCGCCGGCCTGCGCATCACCGGGCAGACCACCCCGCAAGAGGTGCTCGAGAATTTTGTCTACGCCTATACCCTGAAGGATTCGCTGGTCTACGATGGCCTGCTTGACAGCTCCTTCGTTTTTGTCTATTTTGATCCCAATCTCGGCTCTTCGGGGCTCTATGCCTCCTGGAATCGCGACATCGAACTCAAGACCACCGGCCGGCTCTTCCGTAATTTTGAGACCCTCACCCTGGTCTGGGATTCGACCATCTATGAAACCGAGGATGCGACGTCGGCCGAACTGGCCAAGACCCTCCATCTTCATCTGTTTGGCAGCCGGGGTGAGTTCAATCTGACCGGCAACGCTATCTTTAATCTGCGCAAGAGCGCTTTTGACCATAAATGGCGCATTACCCGCTGGAAGGATGAATCCCAGATGTAATGCTGAAAAACTGATTGACTTGTTGTCATGATATTTAGTATTTTATATATACTGCGCTTGCAGAGCAGCTGATGTGACAGGTTGGTCATTCTGGCTAAAATGGGACCGCTGTGATCACCGAAGAGCAAAAAAAACGATTCGAAGAGATCGCTTTTGAATATATGGACTCCCTGTACAGTACCGCGCTGCGCATGACGCGCAATACCGCGGAGGCGGAGGATCTCGTGCAGGATACCTATCTGCGTGCCTTCCGCTTTTTCAGTAAATTCGAAGAGGGAACCAATTTCAAGGCCTGGATCTTCAAGATCCTCACCAATACCTTCATCAACAAGTATCGCAAAAAGATCCGCACGCCGCAGCAGGTGCAGCTGGACAAGGTCGAATTCGGGCTCGAGAGTGAGGACGAGCAAAAGGCCGTCAAGGAGTGGGGCGGATTTAATGAGGCCAACTACGAGGAGCTCTTTGATGACGACATCAAGGCAGCGCTTGCGCAGCTCTCCGATGAGTTCCGCATGGTGATTCTGCTGGCTGACGTCGAAGGCTTTGCCTATAAGGAGATCGCCGAGATCATCGACCGTCCGATCGGCACGGTGATGTCGCGGCTTTTCCGCGGCCGGCGCATGCTGCAGAAGGTATTGGAAAAGTATGCCCGCAATGAGGGCTATATCAGCTCCAAGGGCAGGGCAACCGGATTGGAAACCGCATGAGACGAATCCTTTTTCTATTGATCGGGTTGCTGGTGGGGGGTGCTGCCGCCCAGGGGCTGGCGGAGCCGGAGATCCTCACGGTACAGGTGGCCCTCTCGCCGGCACGGGCCGTCGCCGGTTCGGAGATCACGGTGGTGGTGACGGCGCGCATCGCGGCGGGGCTGCATATCAATTCCAGCCAGCCGACCGCCGACTTTCTCATCCCGACGCAACTGCAGCTTGCACCCTCCCCCGAGCTTGCGTTCGGAGAGGTGCGCTATCCCAAACCCCTTTTCAAAAAGTTCGCTTTTTATGATGAGCAGCTTTCGGTCTATGAGGGGGAGGTGATCTTTTCTTGCAGCGCCAGGATTGCCGCAGAAGCCGCGCCCGGCACGCTCTCCCTCAACGGGGTGCTCTCCTATCAGGGCTGCAATGCGAACACCTGCTTTTCGCCCGCCGAGAAGCGTTTTGCCCTGCCGCTTGAGATTCTGGCCGCAGGTGCCGCCGGTGGAAGCACGGCTGACCGCCTGTTGACGGAGTCTGCCGGTACCGGGAGTGCGCCTCTCAAATTGACCCAGGATGAGCAGCGGGCCATGCAGATCCTCGAGAAGGGGATGTTCTCTGCCCTCCTTGCTTTTTTTCTGATTGGTCTGGCGCTCAATCTGACCCCGTGTGTCTATCCGGTCATCCCTCTGACGGTCAGCTATTTTGGCGGCCGCAGTGGTCGCAGTCGCGGTTCCAGTTTTATCAGTGCCCTTTTTTACCTGGCCGGCATCGCCCTCTCCTTCGCCCTGCTCGGTGTTCTCTCCGGGCTGGCGGGCAAGCAGTGGGGTTTCCTCTTCCAGAGCCCGTGGTTTGTCGCGGTGGTGGTCACCATCATTTTGCTCATGGCGGCCAGCATGTTCGGGGCTTTCGAGATCAGTGTACCGACGGCGCTGCTCAGCCGGTTTGGCACCGCGCGGGAGGGGCTGGCCGGTGCGCTGGTGATGGGATTGACGGTCGGGGTCATCATCGCCCCCTGCGCGGCCGGGATCATCATCGGCCTGGTGGGGCTGGTGGCCAAGCTGGGGCTGGTGGCGAAAGGTGGCCTCCTCTTTTTTGTGATGGGGCTGGGTTTGGGCACACCCTATCTGGTGCTGGCGACTTTTTCCGGTCTGCTCGAACGGCTGCCGCAGTCGGGGATGTGGATGGTCTGGGTCAAAAAATTCTTCGGCTTTTTGCTGATCGGCGTCGCCCTCTATTTTGTCACCCCGCAGATCGAATTGCTCTATGACAAGCTCTTCTTCTTGCTTGGGCTGCTCGGTTTGCTCGCCGGGGTGCTGCTCGGTTTCACCGGACAAGAGGGGGGGACCCCGGCCTTCAAGTGGTTCCGGCGGATTTTAGGGACCCTGATGATCCTGCTGGGGCTGCATTGGCTCAACGGGTCGATTCACGCCAGACCCTCCGAACTCCCGTGGATCCATTACCAGGACCAGAGCCTCGAGGCCCTGACTGCGCCGGGCAAGCCGGTTTTTGTCGATTTTTATGCCGATTGGTGTGCGCCTTGCAAGCAGCTCGACCGGGAGACCTTTGCCGACAGCCGGGTCAAAGAGGCGCTGGCGAATTTCACCCTGGTCAAGGTGGATTGCACCAAGCCCGATGCCAGGACCCGGGCCTTCATGGACCGTTTCGCGGTCAGCGGCATGCCCACCCTGCTCTTCCTGACCCTCTCCGGAGAGGAACTCCCCGATCTGCGCGAAATCGGCTTTATTCCGCCGGAGAAAATGCTCGCCAGCCTGCAGCGCGCCCTGCAAGCCCAGTAGACCCTCCATGGAGGGCGCCCAGGCGCCCTCCGGCCTCTGCTTTGCCCCTCCATTGTATTCTGTTCGAGCTAACTGGAACGGTACCGCTGTTTTTATGGCATTCATTCTATTCTGGACCTATTGGTGGAACTCAAAAAAGTCAGATTGATATACAATCCGAAATCGGGATTGATACACGGGCCGCGGCTGATCCGCAAGGCGATCGAGGGCGTGTTCGCCGAGGCGCCATTCGCGTATGATTTTGTCGAGACCGAATACCGCGGCCACGCCCATGAACTGGCCCGGCAAGCGGCCGCCGAAGGGTACGATGCGGTGGTCGCGATCGGTGGCGACGGGACGGTCAATGAGGTGGGCTCCGCCCTCCTCTATAGCGAGACCGCACTCGGGATCGTACCGGCCGGATCGGGCAACGGCCTGGCTCGCGGGCTTTCGATTCCGGTGGCGGTCCGGCGCGCCGCCCGGACGCTCCTGCACGGCCGGATCCGCACCATCGATGCCGGGACCATCGAGGACCGCATCTTTTTTATCGTCACCGGGCTTGGCTTCGATGCCCTGGTCGGCAAGCTCTTCGATGATCGCAGCCTGCGCGGTCCGCTCCCCTACTTTTACATCGGCGTCCGCGAGTTCTTCTTCTTCCGGCCCGAGTCCTTCCGTCTGGAGTTCGACGGGCGGACGGTCGAGCGGACCGCCCTGCTGGTGACCGTCGCCAACACGCAGCAGTGGGGCCTCGGGGCCATCATCGCCCCCAAGGCCGAACCGGATGACGGTTTGCTCGATGTCTGCCTGATCCGCAACATCACCTGGCTGCGCGCCCTCATCCACCTGCCCAAGCTCTTTACCGGCCGGATCGAGGAGGTGCGGGAGTATGAACGCTATCAAACCACCACCTTGCGGATCTCACGGCCAAAGCCAGGGCCCTATCATGTCGACGGCGAGCCCGTCGATGCGGGACGGTCGGTGACGATCGGAATCAAACCTCGCGCGCTCAAGGTGATCGTCCCCATAAGGCAGCGCGCTACGCTGCCGGTCCGGGCCATATCGAAAGCCCGCGCCTGGCACAAGCAGCTGATGCAGCCCTGAGTGCGGAACCGGATGCAAATCACTGCAAATAACTGAAACTTTTTTGTATTTTGGGAGTCTGATAGATAAAGCGACGTTAACGGAAGCGGCGAGGTTTGGCCATGCAGTGGCTGCAAAAAGGGGCGACGACCTTCTTCGTGCTCGCCCTCTCCTCCCTCATCTTTTTCGTTTTGACCAGTGACAAACAGACGCGGCAGCAGGTGCTGCGTCCCACCCTCGAGGCCCTTGGCGAGCAGCTCTTTGCTGCCGTGCAGGATGATGTCGGCAAGGAACGCCTCCAGGCGAAGTATCAGATCTTTGTCGATGAGGCCGAGCAGCAGGCGATCGCACCCGAGCGGGTGGAAAAGGTCGCAGCGGGCATCCTCAATCTGCACAGCCGCGACTCGCTGATCTCTTCGGCCGATGCGCTGAAGCTGCTCGAGGAGACGCATGCCGCGCCGGCGGAGGCCGGTTCAGCGGTACCTGGCCCCGCAAGGGGCGGTGATCATGCTGCTGTCGGATTCAAGATCGAACGGATCCCTCCGGCCCCATGGTCCAAGGAGGAGATGGCCCGGCGCCTCAAAGCCATGCAGGAGTTGCAGAAACAGATGGAGGTGCTGGCCCGCGAACAAAAACGGCACCCCGACTGGGAGAGACCCTATCATTTTCAGCCGAGCGACAGCGGCCTGCGGGTGACGGTGGACGCCAGATTGCGCGATGTCTTGACCGGGAGTGACTCGGTGCTGGTGGTCCAGTTGCACGATCTGGAGAAGAAGCGCTGGTTGCGCTGGGGCGGGAGCATGCCACCTCCTCCGCCTGACGGGCATGGCGACTCGCTGCGGAACGCAATGGACCCGGCGGCCTGGGCGGCCTGGGGAGACCGGATAGCGCGCGCCTACAGCGATTCCGCCCTGCTGCACAAGCTGCAGCGGCGGCGCGCTGCCGAAGCGGCGCAGGATATCCGGATCAGAATCATGACTACCCGGCCGGATTCGACCAGGGCTGTGCAACCCTGAGACTGGCGGGATGCGGCAAACGGAATAAACAATCAAGGCCTGACGAAACGTCAGGCCTTTTTTTATGGGCAGAGGCGGGAAAGGCGGACTTATCCCAGCAGGACGATTACGAAACTGGCGAGGGCGAGGATCAGGGCGATGGCGGCGATCCAGAGGAGGGCAGTGATCCGGGCGGCCATGAACTCCAGCCCTTCTGCCAGCCCCTGCTGCTGCTCGGAGATCTTCTTGACCAGTTCAGCCTGGAGCACTTCGTTTTCCTCGAGGCGCTCGACACGCTGCAGCACCCCCTCGGGGGTATCCGCAAAGGAGGCGGGGATCTGCCTGGGCTTGCCCGCTGCAGCCATCAGCTCGCGTGCCGTGCGGATGATAGTGGGCAGCGCACTGAGCACCGTTTTCCAGGGGACGACGGAAAGGGCCGATCCGAAGCCCATAGGGACCTCCTGCCCGCAGGGGGCGAATAGGGATTGAGGGGTGGCTTGCTGGCCCAAATTGCGAATTTTTCTCTATTTTTCCAACAGAATTCTGTGGTTTTGCATTGCACCGAATTGTTTTGTATATTATGCCGCAATCAGCAGAGTCAGAGCATTCACCATAGAGGATCCGTCATGAAGCTGGTGGAGTGTGTTCCCAATTTCAGTGAAGGCCGGGATGCGGCCCGGATTGAGCAGATCGCCGCGGCCATCCGCGGCTGCGAAGGCGTCAAGCTGCTGGATGTCGATGCCGGCAGGGATACCAACCGTACGGTCATGACTTTCGTCGGTGCCCCCGCGGCGGTGGCGGCGGCGGCTTTTGCAGCGATCGCCAAAGCCGCGGAGGTGATCGATATGGCCCGCCACCAGGGAGCGCATCCGCGCATGGGCGCAACCGATGTCTGTCCCTTCATCCCGGTCCGCGAGGTGACCATGGAGGAATGCGCCGAGCTGGCTCGACAGGTGGGCGACCGGGTCGGCCGGGAACTGGCCATCCCGGTCTATCTCTACGAAGCGGCCGCGTCACGGCCGGAACGGCGCAATCTCGCCGATATCCGTGCCGGGGAATATGAGGGCTTGCCGGATAAGCTGCAGGATCCGGAATGGCGGCCCGATTTTGGCCCGGCGGTTTTTAATCCGGGAGCCGGAGCCACAGTCATCGGGGCGCGCGAATTTCTTATCGCCTATAACATCAATCTCAACACCCGCGATGCCCGCCTCGCCAACGAAATCGCCGGACGCATCCGCGAGACCGGCCGTCCGCAAAAGGATGCCCAGGGCAAGATTCTCCGCGATGAGGCCGGCGAGGCGCTGCGCCATCCCGGACTGTTCCCGGCCTGCAAGGCGGTGGGCTGGTATATGGAGGATTTCGGTCGGGCGCAGATCTCAATCAACCTCACCAATTACCGGATCACACCGCCGCATCAGGTTTTCGAGGCCTGCTGTCGCCTGGCGGAGGAGATGGGGGCGCGCGTCACCGGCAGTGAGCTGGTCGGGCTCATCCCCCTCGAGGCGATGCTCGAAGCCGGGCGCTATTTCCTGCGCAAGCAGGGGCGGAGTATCGGGGTCACCACCGGGGAGCTGGTCCATATCGCTGTGCTCTCGCTCGGTCTGAGCGAGCTCTACCCCTTTGCAGCGGAGAAGAAGATCATCGAGTATCAATTGCAGGAGAGCGGGGATCTGGTGGGCATGACGGTTGCCGACTTTTCCGCGCTGCTGGCGAGTGATGCCCCGGCCCCCGGCGGGGGTAGTGTCGCGGCCCTGTGCGGCGCTCTCGGCAGCGCCCTGACCGCGATGTGCGGCGGGCTGACCCATGGCAAGAAGGGCTACGAGGCCCATTTTCAGGAGATGGAGCAGATCGGCGTTGCGGCGCAGGTGCTCAGGGAGGAATTCCTCCGCGATGTCGATCGCGACACCGCCGCCTTCAACCAGGTGATGGCGGCTTTCAAACTGCCGAAGAAGAGCGAAGAGGAGAAGGCAGCACGCGCAGCGGCCATCGCGGCGGCGACCCGTGGCGCCACCCTGGTGCCCCTGGAGGTGCTGCGGCGCTGCCGGGAGGCGGTGCTCTTGGCACACAAGGCGGTGGCGCATGGCAACCGGAACTCTATCAGCGATGCCGGCGTCGGCGCGCTGACCATCCGCACCGCTGCAGAGGGGGCCTATTTCAATGTATGCATCAACCTGGCCGGCTTGAACGATCAGGAATTCATCACGGCGACACGGGACGAGGCCGAGCGGCTGCGGGCGCAGATCGGGGAGGAAGCAGCGGCGGCGGTTCGACTGGTCGAGGCAAGTTTCGCCGTTCAGGCGGGGTGAGGCATTACCATAAAGGAGACCGTATGAACAAAGCGGAAGGACAATCCGGGCGGCTGCTCTCGCTGGACGCCCTGCGGGGATTTGACATGGTCTGGATCGCAGGCGGCGAGTGGCTGATCGCCGCGTTGGCCGCCTGGACCGGCTGGCCGCTCTTCGCCTGGGCACACGAGCAAATGGAACATGTCGCGTGGAATGGCTTCCATTTTTACGACATGATCTTTCCGCTTTTTCTTTTCATCGCCGGAGTTTCCATGCCCTTTTCGCTGGCCAAACGGCTGGAGAGGGGCGACAGCATGAAGAGTATTTACCGCCACCTTTTCACCCGGCTTGTTCTGCTGGTGCTGCTGGGAGCGATCTATAACGGCCTGCTGCGCTTTGATTTTGCCCATCAGCGCTACGCCAGTGTGCTCGCCCGCATCGGCTTCGGCTGGTTTTTCGCTGCGCTGATCTTTTTGCACACCAGACCCCGGGGGCAGGCGTTTTGGCTGGCTGGTATCCTGCTGGGCTACTGGGCGATCATGAAGCTCATCCCGGTGCCGGGATTCGGCGCCGGCGTGCTGACCCAGGAGGGAAGCCTGGCCGCCTACCTCGACCGGATGTTTTGTCCGGGCGTGCTCTATCTGGGCAATCATGATCCGGAAGGGATTCTCTCGACCATCCCCGCGGTCGGCACCGCCCTGCTCGGCGTCCTCACCGGGCAGATGCTGCGCGGCAAGATCCTGACTCTGACCCCGCTGCAAAAGGGAGGTCTCCTTCTCGCGGCGGGCCTGGCGGGCCTGGCGATTGGCCAGCTCTGGAATCTCGTCTTCCCGATCAACAAGAACCTCTGGACCAGCTCGTTCGTTCTCTATGCCGGCGGCTGGAGCCTGATCCTTCTGGCTCTCTTTTACCTGATCATCGATGTCTGGGGCTACAAGAAATGGGCCTTCCCCTTCATCGTCGTCGGGCTCAACTCCATCACGGTCTATATGCTCAATTCGGGGATTGTCAATTTCGATCAGATGGGGCGTTACTTCATCACCGGGTTTGCCGGCCTCTTCCTTGAGGTGTTTCAGCCGGTCCTCTTCAGTTCGGCGGCGCTGGTGTGCACGTGGCTGGTGCTCTATCTGCTCTACAAGCACAAGATTTTTCTGCGGGTCTGAGGCCTGGCCGGCGGTGCCGTCCGGCCCCTTCAGCGGCGTTCGAGGGCGGCCATGTAAAAGCCGTCGAATCCGTGCCGGTCGGGGTCGAGGCGCTGTTCAGCAGCCAGGGTAAAAGCACCGGCCGTGCTGGCCAGGAAGGCGGCCACCACCGCCGCACCCTCGCAGGGGAAGAGGCTGCAGGTGGCATAGACCAGGCGCCCGCCAGGCCGGAGCATGCGGCTGTAGTACGCCAGGAGGTGCGCCTGTTCGCTGAGGAGGTGTGTCAGCCCTTCGGGCTGCAGCCGCCAGCGGGCGTCGGGATTGCGCCGCCAAACCCCCGTACCCGAGCAGGGCACATCGAGGAGCAGCCGATCGGCCGAGCCGGCCAGACGTTTGATGACCTTGGTCGAGGTGATGGTGCGGGTCTCAATGGTCGTGGCGCCGGCGCGGCGGGCGCGGCGTTCGAGTTCGGCCAGTTTCTCCCCCGCAACATCGAGGGCGATGATCCGGCCGCGGTTGCCCATCAGCGCGGCCAGGTGCAGGGTTTTGCCGCCATGGCCGGCGCAGCCGTCGACCACGCGCATGCCCGGCCGGACCTCGAGCAGGTGGGCAACCGCCTGTGAGGCGGCATCCTGCACTTCATACCATCCCTTTTTAAACTCCTCCCACTCAAATACCGGAGCAAAATCCGCCAGGGCCAGGGCGTCGGGTGCAAAATCCACCCGGCGGCAGCGGGCGCCATGGGCGGCGATCGCTGCCGCGGCCTGCTCCAGACTGGTTTTCAGGGGGTTGACGCGCAGGACCGGCACGGCCGGCTGGTTGAGCGCGGCGAGCAGGGGCTCCCAGCGGTCGCCCCGTTCGCGCAGACCGAGTTCGTCCAGCCAGTCGGGCAGGGATTCCCGCAGCGGGCGCAGGGCGGCGAAGCGGGCGGCGCGTTCCAGGATCTCCTGGTCTGCAGGCGTCACCGCCGGACGGATTCCGCGCCAGAGCTGCCAGGTGGCGTGGAGGGAGGGCGAGACGGCGGGTGATGCGGCCGGATTGCCGCTCTCGAGCGCGGCCAGCCAGCGCGCGCGGCGGACGATATCCTGGACAGCCGTGGCCACCTCGCTGCGCGCCGGCAACGCGAGGCCGGGGTGCGCATGGAAGCAGTGCTGCAGGGCGGCATCGGCGCGGCGCCCGCGCTCGAGAATGGCGGTACAGCTCTCGAGGATGAGGGCGGCGAGCTCAGGCGTCGGGGTCATGGTTCGAACCGGAGATAGCCAAAGCGCCAGGGCCGGTGAAAGGTGCCGAGCAGCACCGGACTCCAGGCATAGAGTTCCTGAACGCCTGGTTGGGGTGAGTCGATACGATAGAAATTGATACGCCAGAGATCGCCGGGCTGCGGCGGCAGATGTGGCGCGCCGCAGAGGGCCGTGAAGGGAAGGGCATACTCGGCGCTCCAGCCGCTGGCTCCGCCAGGGCGGTCGGCTTCGCCGCGGATGGCGACCGCGGTGCACAGACCCTCGGCCTCCCAGGCGGGCAGGCCGGTAAAAGGGGCCTCCGGCTGCTCCTCCGTGCGCTGGTTGAGGATGCAAGCGTCGAAGACGACATTTTTCGGGCTGAGGTTGATCTCGAAATACTGATGACTGCAGCCGGCGGGATTGACAAAGATTTCGACGCACTCCTGGTCGTAAATCGGAGCGTCATGCTCCAGGAGGCTGCCCCAGACATAATCGTCCTGACAGTCGAAGGCAATATGGAGGAAGGCATCACTCCAGGCTGCACGGACGGAGGTGGCCCATCGGCCGGGCCGGCCGCTGACCGCCTCGACGAGATCGATGGTGGCGGCTTGTTGCCAAATGGGGTCGTCGATGCAGCCGGTCAGCCGGGGCGGCGTTGCGATCTTCGGGCAGTGCAGGATGGGCAGAGAGTCGGTGCTGGCGTTATTCAAGGTTGGATTCCTTTTTATCGTTCCGCTAAGGGCCACCTCAGCTCCGTGCCAGGTGTAAAAAATAGTGTGTCTGGGCGCCGAGGCTTAAAAGGCGCAGGCCGGCGCGAAAGAGCATATAGAGCTGCTGCCAGAAAAACAGCAGAAGGCCGGCGGCAAACGGCGCAGCGATCCGGCTGGCGATCAGGTTATAGAGAAGGATGCCGATGATGGAGAGGGCGGCCAGGATCAACGACAGCAGCAGGAGCCGGCCGAAATGGCGCCACACGAATATGAGGAGCGGCCGCAGCAGGCGGCGGCTCCTTTTTTCGTTGCGGGCGATGGTCAGGATCCGGCCATAGTCAAAAAAGAGGGCCCAGAGCATCAAGGCGAGGAAGCGGCCGGCCATTTTGAGATAGCTGAAGATGAGGAGGATGTTGTCCCCCGGGTCCTTGCCCCAGATGAGCCGCTGCGGCAGCTTGAGCAGCAGCGGGAGCAGGAGGAGCAGGGCGAGTAGCGGCAGGCTCCAGAGGAAGAGGCGACAGAAGCGGCCGAAGTAGCGGCCGCAAGCGTCCCAGAATTCCCGCGCGCGCCAGGGGTGATCGCTGCCGAGCAGTTTGAGCGCGCCGCCGGAGAGAAAGAGCAGCCAGAACCAGTAGAGCAGGGCCAGCAGGAAGGCCAGCAGCAGGAGGGGCAAGAGAGCCGCTCCGCGGTAGCGAATGAGCTCGATCCAGAAGGTCAGGTCGAGGCCATCGCCGAGGTGGCCGGCGGCGAGGGTGCTGCCGGCCCAGTTGCCGATGACCGCCCGGAAGGGAATCGCCACCAGGGCAGCGAAGAGGAGTCCGGGGAGGTAGAAGAGAAGCCACAGCCGCTTGAGCGAGAGCAGACGATTCAGGGCGGTGAAAAGTGCGTGGAGCATCATGGCCATCACCTCGGTGCCGGTTAGAGGTTCATCGAAAAAACGGTGAGCAGGTTGAGCGCCTGCGGCATATCGAACAGGGCCTGTGTCCAGAAGAGCAGACGTGCGGTCAGCGCGTTGAGGGTGGCGCCCTGCGGCTCGGTCGTGCGGCTGTTGTTGGTGATCTGGATATCGAGGGGGATTTTATGATCCGGATCGACCGTGGCCGAAATCAACCGGGTCGGCCGGGTGAGGGTGAAGCGCTGCCACCGTGCCCGGCCGTCCCACCGCTCGCGGAGGGTGTCGCCACCGGCGAAGACCATCTGCACCTCGACCGGGAAAATGAAGTCACCCAGACGGCGTACATCCACCCGGGTTTGGTACGGAGGGTTCGGAGTCGGCTCGTGCGCCTTGCCCGCCGGCAGTCCGGCGGAGTCCGCTGCCGAGTGGCTTGAATCCGGTTTGGCCGCGCCGGGGCTGATCTGCAGATCGTAATCGAAGCCTCGGGCTTTTTTCACCGGCTCACTGCTGACCGCGCTGATGCTGTAATCGAGCACTGCGGTGGTGTGCAGAGCCTGGTCGAAGAACCAGTCGAGATTCTGGCCCGAGATCTCGTTGGCCACCGCGATGAAATCGGCTGTATGGGGATGTTTGAACTTCCAGCGATCGAACCAGGTGCGCATGATCCGGTTCATGGTCTCGCGGCCGAGGTAGTTTTGCAAGGTGAGCAGGGCCAGACCCGGTTTGTTATAGGACATCGCACTATAGGCGCTGTTGGAAGAAAAGCTCCACGCGGGCTGCAGGATGGGATCGATGGCGGGGTCGGCGATATAGCCCAGTCGCTGCCCCTGGGTATCGCTCAGGCGGAAGCCCCAGAGGTCAATCATGCTGCCGGGCTCGCCGTAGGTATCGTTGAGGATCCCGATCTCGCTGAAGGTGTTGATCCCCTCATCCAGCCAGGCCTCCTCGAATTCGTTGCTGGCGACCAGGTGGTACCAGAAATTATGGCCGAATTCGTGCATGATCACCATCTCGAGGGCATGGATGCCCGCCGGCATGCTGTAGGCGTTATAGGCGGTGATCAGGGTGGGATATTCCATGCCGCCGGCGTTCATCGCCCCGCGGCGGGGATCAACGACGGTGAGATTGGGGTAAGGATAGTCGCCATACTGATCCTGGAACCAGGCTTCGGCGGTCGCGGCCGCCTTGATAAAGCGGGCGCCCTGGCTGGCATGATCCCGCTGCATCAGAACGCGTATCTCGACATCCTGGCTTTTGCCGGTAAAGACGACATAATCGGGGCTGGCGGTCCAGGCGAAATCATGGACATCTTCGGCATGGTAGCGGTGGGTGACGGTGCCGTCGGGATGCTCCTGGGTGGCATAGCACAGCCCCGTGGCGCCGACGATATGGCTGGCCGGCACGGTGATATCGACGTTGTAGACGCCGAAATCGGCATAGAATTCCGAATTGGCATGAAACTGGTGGCAATTCCAGGCGCCGTTTTCATACACGCCGATCTTGGGAAACCACTGGCCGGCCATGACGAACTCGTTCTTGATGCCGGTGCGGGCGATTGGTGGTGCCGGAAGCTGGGCGGTGAAGGCGAAGTGCAGGGTCAGGCTCTCCCCCGGCGGCAAGGGGCGGGGGAGTTGCAGCCGGAGGACGCTCTTGTCATCGGCGTTGCCGTCGTCGGGCTGGATGAAGGCGGTAAGCGGCAGCCAGTTTTCACCCGAGGCGCTGGTCAGCGAATCCACTTCGATATAGCCCCACTCATTCCGCTTGTCCTTGCCGGCGCGGCGGGCGCCGGCTTCGCGCATAAAGGTCGAACGGGAGCTGCGGAATCCGTTAAGGTAGAGGTGGAATTGCAGTTCGCTGAGGGGTGCCGCCGCGGTATTGCGCCAATGGAGGGTCTCACGGCCGTGCAGAAGATGGGCGGCGGCATCGAGACGGACGGCGATATCATAATTGGCGATGCGCGGGCTCTTGGGCTGGGAAAAGAGAACGGGCTGAGCGGCTGCTGCAGAAGCGAGCAGCGTGCTCATCAGGACCAGCCACCGCGGAATCTGTCGAAACGGGACCATGCAAACCTCCTGGTTTGGCGCGAAAATCCGGACGAAGGGAGGGCGATCTGATTCCGCCCACCGGAGGGGGGCTCTCTTCCCGCTACAGGGGACTCCGGTTCAGCGCAGCAACAGCAATTTGCGGATCGACTCCTTTCCGCCGCTGCGCAGCCGGTAAAAATAGGTACCGCTGGCGGCCGGCCGGCCCTCCTGGTCGCGGCCATCCCAGCGGATCTCGTGGGTGCCGGCAGGCTCCGCCGTATCGACCAGCAGGCGCACCAGCCGGCCGGCGCGATCGAAGAGCTCCAGCCGGACCGGGGCGGTGGCGGGCAGGCTGTAACGGATCATCGTCCCGGCGTTGAAGGGATTGGGATAATTGGCCTCCAGCGCCCAGGTTGCCGGCTGGAGCGGACCGGGTGTGGGGGCGACGCCGGTCGTGAAAAGGGAACGATACAGGAGCCGAAGCGTGTCGGCATCAGCCTGCAGGGTGGCGAGATCGTCCGCCGCGAGGAAAGCAAAATCGATCGTGAGGTCGCCGTAAGCGGCGATGGTATGCGGCCCCGAGCCGAGGACCGTGGAGATGTCGGCCGGCCCGACCCTGGTTTGCGCCAGTCCACCGCTGATCGCCTGCCACTTTTCGGCATCGGTGAAGCCATCGTGCAAGGCCCATCCCGGATTGAGCGGATCGGCATTATCGTTCATAATGGCGCGATAGGACAGACCACCGTCGCTCAGGAGCATCATACCGACACGGGTTTTCGGTCCTGTGCCGGTATCATAGGTGAAACCCATACGGCGGCCCGCATCCAGGTCAGCCACGTTGGTGGCGTAGCTGGTGGCGTCCATGTCCCAATCGCAAAAGATGCCGAGGTGAAAGTTTTCGAGGGGTTGGGCATTGAGGTTATGCACCGTATAGCGGAAGAGGAGGCCGTTGGCAAAACGCTCGTCACGGCTGGCAAAGGTCTGCTGGGTGATGCGGATGTTGAGGGGCCTGGCAGCGGTGTGATCGTCAAAGATCGCGGTGCTCTCCTGATCGAGCAGCGACCCCGGGGTGGCGATGCGGACATCCCCGCCCTCCGAACTGGTGAAATCGGCGTCGTTCACCTGGCTGTTGCTGTAATCGAGGATGCCGCGCGCGGCATTGACGATGCGGTCGGGTCCCGTCCCAGCGATGAGTGCTCCCTCGAAGAGCAGGCTGTTGCCCGATTTATAGAGGAGTCCGATCCCGGCGCCGCTGCTGTTGGGATTGGCGCTGCCGATCCGGCCGATGCTGGTTACGGTGGTAAAGATGTTATTGATGCCGATATCGGCAAAGGAGGGCAGGACGGTCAGGTTAAAGTGATCGGCATCCCGGTACTCTCCGCTGCTGAGGCTCAGGGTGAAGTTGATCGTATGGTCGCTCGGGGCCGTTTTGGCCACCTCCAGGGCAAAGGCGTCGCGCAGGGTGATGCTCTCGCCGGCGGCGAGGGCGGCCAGGCTGGCCGTGCTGCGGGTGAGGGTGACGTAGGGACTGGCATCACTGAGTTTGAGTGAGAGGTTCTGTGCCGCCGCCAGATAGTTGGTCATCGTCAGACTCAGGTTGACGCTTTCGCCGGGCTCGATCAGGCTGTCGCCATCCTGATCGGTGAGTTCGACCCCGGTGAGACGCACGGAGGGCCAGGATTCGCTCAGGGCGCGCCAGGCGTTGATCCGGCCATGGCCGAGCTGGCCGGTATAGGCCGGATTCCGGGTGTCGATGTTGTCGGCCGTGACGCGCACCTGCTCGGCGGCCTGCAATCCGCTCCACTGCGGGTGCTGGGTCATCACCAAAGCGACCACTCCCGCGGCGATCGGCGTCGACATCGAGGTGCCCTGCCACAGGGGGCCTTCATAGCCGCCGCCATCGATCGTGCTCCAGATGCCGACACCCGGTGCGGCGATATCGACGGTTGGACCGTAATTGGAAAAATAGGCCTTGAAGTCGGAACTGTCGGTCGCCGCCACCGCGAGCACTCCGGGATAACTGGCCGGATAGACCTCGTCGGCGAGGGTTGCGCTGTTACCAGCGGCCGCGACCACCACCATCCCCTCTTCGGTGGCGTTGCGGATCAGCCGCCAGGTGACCTCCGAGTAGGCGCCGCTGAAGCTGCAGCTGAGGATACTGGCGCCCTTGGCGGTGGCGTAGAGGATCGCCTTGTCGATACTGAGAGGGTCGATCTTGTCGTCCGCGGTGCGGGAACCGGCGTTCAGGGCCATCAGCCGGGCATTCCAGCTGGTGCCGGCGATGCCGAGCCGGTTATTGGCGACCGCGCAGGCGGCTCCCGCGGTATGGGTGCCGTGGCTGCTGTAGGTGGTGCCGGAGAAGAGGCTGCCGGGATCGGCGCTCTGGTTGGCGAAATTCCAGCCGTGCAGGTCATCGATATAGCCATTGCCGTCGTCATCCAGGCCGTTGCCGGGGATTTCGCCGGGATTGGTCCAGAGATTACCCACCAGATCGGGATGGGTGATGTCGGTGCCGCCGTCAATGATCGCGATGACAACCGATCCCTCTTCTCCCTTGCAGAGATCCCAGGCCTGGGGAAGGAGGATCCTGTTGAGATAATATTGCCTGCCGGCAAGCGGATCGTTCGGCACGGCGGTCAACTGGTATTCGTAACGGGCCTCGGCAAACTCCACTTCCGGCTGGCGGGCGAGTGCGCGCGCGACCTCTTCCGGCGGCTGGCTGCCGGAATAAAAGGCATACCAGAGATTGTCGATGCGGGTGCGAGGTAGGCTCTTCTGCAGCCGGCCGGCGAGGGCCGGAGCGACCCGTTCGAGACGATTGATTTTCAGCGCCTGCAACGCGGCGTCAAAGCCGGGCAAGCCGGTCCGGCTCAGCGCGGCCTGAGCGGAGAGCGGCGTCCTCAGGGCGAAAGCCACCATGCCGGGTAGCGCCTTCCCCGGGGCGTTACGGTTCAGCGCAGCGGCCAGGTGAGGCTGCAGGCAACCGAAGCCGGTCATCAGCAGCAGGAGGCGGACGGGGAGCATTTTTAACGGGACCATCATTGCATGATTCTCATGGTTAAGTTGATCCAAATTGTACGAAAGCGCACTCTGATAAGCAAGGATTATCTCTCTGCTTCAACACACCCTTCCGTAGAAAATTTCCCATAAAAAAAGGGAGTGGTGCGCCACCACTCCCTGCAGGACGGAATTCATCCGGCTGAGTCTATTGCGGGAGAGCGTTCTCTTCAACCGGCTGCTGCGGCCATAGTGTGTAGGCCTCGCCGAACTGGGCCAAAAACTCGAGGCTGAAGGCGCGAATCCAGTAGAGGAAGGGAAGCAGAACAACCGAATTGATATAGGGAATCATCAGCAGGAAAAAGCCGATGCAGCAGGTGAACAGGCCGCCGAGGATCACGAGAATCACCAGAGCGATGATGATGGCGAGCATGAACAGGGCATACAGAATGAAATGCCCCAGGTGGCCCCAGTGCAGCGGCATCAGCCGATCCCAGGCCTGCACGCAGCTGAGGTTCTCCTTGTACATCAGCGGCACGATAAAGTGGTCGAGGAGCAGCTTGATATACCCCAGGGCCAGCAGGACCGCGGCAAGAAAAGCCCCCCAGATGAAGAGGGAGGGGAGCATGGACCAGAGATCGCCGGTATCGTTCCAGCGTGTGTAGGCGATGCGCCAGAGGTGATAGAGCGTGCCGCCGGCGAGGAGGATAGCCGCCGCCAGAAAGGCAAGGCGCCAGCGGAAAAGGGAGTTCGCCAGGTCGCGGAACTGGCGCCAGGGCTGTGAGACCAGAGCGCGCTCCTGCACGACATTATCGAGGAACATGAATTTTCCCCGCGAAGAGAGCCAGAGGAGGAGGAGCACGATGGCCAGGAGGGCCAGCCCGCCGAAAACGATCAGGGCCATCCATTGCGGTCTGGCTTTCAGCCAGTCCATCGCCTGGTAGGGGGCGCCGAGGATCGCACCCCAATCGGCATGACCGCCTCTGCCCGCACCATTGCCGCTGCTGCCATGATCGAGCAGGTCCGCCAGGAAGGCGGTAAAGCCGAGGACCATCCATTTGTGCAGGTCAAAGGGGTGGAACAGAGCGGATTTCATGCGATAGTAGGCTCTTTCAAAGGGCGCGATGAATTGGATCGGCATAGCTCCTCCTTTTTTGTAGTATAATACTTTTACGTAAAAAAGCCAAAAAGATTTCAATAAATCCGAGAAAAGCGGTTGATATTTTGGCAAAAAAGTGTAGTTTTATATGCAGAAATGGCGTTACTTCGAGGAAACGAATGATCTCCCGCTGGATCGCACACGGTGTTATCGGGATTCTCCTGATCGGCCTCCGCCCGCTCCTGTCCCAGGATACGATGGTACACATTCAGCCTGCGCCTGCTGAGGTTACGATCACCATCGCCACGCAGGCCCATGTGGATTACGGTTTCAGCTATCCCCTGACCTATATCCTGCAACTCCCCTCAAGGCAGAGCGGTCTGAGCGCCTGGTACCGTTATCGCCAGAGGGACCCCTGGCAGCCACTCCCCGAAAAAAAGAGCGGCGATTGTTTTAACGGGATCGCCGCGGTCCGCTTTGACGAGACGGCCGCGACCGCCCTGGTCTCTGCGGGATTCTCCGCCGTGAGCGATTCGCTGCTGCTCCGGATCACCAGCGCGGCCGGCGAGGTGGTGCCAGTCACCTGCAGCGGAATCGCCCCCTATTATGACGACCGTACCATGGCCGTCACCCTGAGCGCCGACGATATGGCTGGCTGGAGCAAGGCCAAGTTCCAGCGCGCCCTGCACATTCTGCGTTCCTACAACCTTTGGGTCAGCTGCGGCATCAACTCAGGAGGAGCAGATCGCGCTGTCTATGCCTTTATTCAGGCCGAGCTCGACTCGGGGTGGGTCGAGGCCGCCTGTCACTCCCGCAGCCATCCCTCCCTGCCCTACAAGAGTTACGTCGCAGAGGTGAGCGGCAACAAGGAGGATCTCATCAAGAACCTCCGGCTGCCGGAGCTGTTCACCTCGGGATCGCACGAATATGTCTACCTCTGGATTGCCCCCAACGGCCGCACCGACCGGATTGTCGACTCGCTGCTGACCGTAAACCGGTTTCTCTTCGACCGGCTCTATACCAGCAACTTTTTCGGCTGGCCAGCCTGGAATACGGCCCTGCAGATGTTCACCAACGCCGGAGTCACCCGGGCTTTCGATCCGCCCGCCTCCCAGCTGGGCTGGGGGATCGGCACCAATGATCTCAACGATCTCAACGGTGCCTTTGATCAGGCGCTGGCGAATCACAGCGTCTATCATCTCATGTGTCATCCCAATGTGGTGGAGTGGGATCAGCCCTATCCCTGGCAGCACCTCGCCTATATCAGCAATCGGCCCGAGGTATGGTACGCCGCTGTCGGCCACCTTTTCCTCTACCATCTGGCGCAGAGCGCCTGCCGGGTCGAAACGGCGGTCGTGACGGAGGCCGTGACAGCGCCGGCGGTTTACACCCTGCGCCAGAATTATCCCAATCCCTTTAATCCGGCGACTACGATTGAATACGATTTGCCCGCTGCCAGCGAGGTGCTGCTGACGGTCTACAACAGCCGAGGTCAGTGTGTCACCCGGCTCGTCAACGCTCCTCAGGCCGCTGGCTTCCACCGGATCGTCTGGCACGCCGGGAGCAATCCGGCCGGCGTCTATCTCTGCCAGTTGCGCTGGGCCGGTGGGAAGGCGACGCGTAAAATGATGCTTGTGCGGTGAGAGAGGGCCGGGGGATAAAATGAAACGTGTGCCGGTATTGCTCATAGTCACCGTTTTTTTGCTTGTGCCCTGGGCAGCGGCGCGCCCGCAAACCGCTCGCGCTCTTCACATCTGGAGTATGCAGGGCTTGCCCCGTCTCGATAGCTGGCTGGAGGAAGGCAATCCCTCCCATCGGGTCCATGACTTCATGCTTGATGATTTCGACGGCGATGGCCAGACGGAGTTGTGCGAGCTGCGCAGCGACCATAACCACCCGCTTTTCCTCGCCATTCGCGAGCTGGACCGGGCCGGCTATACCTATCCGGGTCATCCCCTCGCGCTTGAGCCCAGTGATTACCAGTTGTTCCCCCTGGGTGGCAGCGGCAGGCTGCGTTTTGCCACCTACCGCCGTGCCGGTGAGAAGGGTTGGATCGATCTCTATGATCACAAAGCGCAACGCGTGGATTCTCTCGCGGCGTTGGGGGGGCGGGACGCGTCCGGGGATGGGGCCTGGACCGGCAACCTCCTCGCACTGCCCCTGGTTGATCTCAATGGTGACGGCCGGCCGGATCTGATTGCATTGATGAATACGGGTGCCGATGGCGGGCCGCGGGCGGTGCTGGCGTACGATCTGGCCACCCGCAAGCGCCTGCTGGATCTCCGTTTTGCGCCGATGGTGAGCCAGGTGCTCCCGGCTGATGTCAATGGTGACGGTGCGCTTGAGCTGGTGGTGTCGCTTGCCGGTGCCTCCGATGGACCGCAATTCGGTGTTTTCAGCCGCGACAGCAGTTACCTCGCGCTCTTCGGCAGGGATGGCCGGCTGCTGGCCCGCAGAGCCTTCAGCGGCGAATCCTCCTACGTGAGCGCGCAAGTTGCCGAGCTGGATGGCGATGGCCAGCCGGAACTTGTCGCTGCACCCTTTTCGCTGTTGTTGAATGGCCAGCGGGCGGCCAGACTCTACGCCCTCGACGGGGCTTCGTTTACGGTGAAAAGTGAGCTGGAGAATACCCCCGGGATCGCCCCGATCAACCTGCTCACCCGGGTGGACCTGGATGGCGACGGCATGCCGGAACTCATTGGCGGCGACCTGACCGGCCGTATGGCGGTGATCCGCTATGACCCGGTTGATACCCGGCTCAAGGTCATGGCCCTGGCCAAGGCCGGCGCGGAACTGAATTCGCCGCTGACCGATGATGTCAATCTTGATGGCCGCAAGGAAATCTTTATCGCCACCGGCACGCCGCCGGCCCTCTGGTTGACCGATGCCGACTTGCATCCCCTTGCCTGGATGCCCCTCAAGGATCCCCTCCATTTCAAGATCTCCGCGCACCCCCGCCAGCTGGCGGGGCAGCCGTGTTACAGCCTGCGCGATGGCACCTCCCTTTATCGTCTCCGTATTCCGGTTGACGCCCTTTTCCCCGGAGAGCAGCGGGAGATCCACCTCCTCGGTAAAAGGATCCCGCTGGGCTCGATCGCGCTTCTCCTGCTGTTGCTGTTCCTGCTGATTCTGCTGGGCCTGTTTTTCTCCGTCCGATCCTTGCAACGGATCATCCGCATGCCGGGCCGCATCTCTTCGGCTCGGGTGGGCTTTGCCCTGATCAACACCGAAGGGCGTATCATCCACTGCAATCCACGCTTTTTACGATTGGTCGATCAGGATCATAATCAGGTCCTCAAGCAGCCCGCCGAGAAGGTGTTTGCGACCGCCCATCTGGAGGGACTACTTCTTCGCTACCAGACCTTCAGCCGGCGGGGTGAGCTCTATGAGCAGCATGAGATCGATTGGCCGCTGGTGGACCGGGTGCAGACCATAGCGGTGGAATTTTTCCGGATCCAGGGCTACCCGTCGTTCATCCTGGTGCTGCTGATCGATCTTTCCGAGAGCCTGGAAAAGGAGCGTCTGAAGATCTGGGCGGCCATGGCCCAGCGGATGGCACACAAGACCAAAACCCCGCTGGCCACCGTCCTGCTGGCCATCCAGCGGCTCCAGCGTGCCTATAAAAAAAGTTCCCCAGACCGGGTCCAGGAGTATGACGAGATGACCCGGACCGCCCTGCACGAGATCGAGCGGGTGCGCGACTCGATCAATGCTTTTATGAAATTCGCCCGCCTCGAGCCGCCGGTCCTGGTCTCTGATGATTTTTCGCGGGTCGTGCAGGAAAGCCTGCAGGAATACCTGCCGCGGATTCCGGATGAGGTCCAGCTGCAAACCCGTTTCGAAACCCTCGATCTGCCGGTCACCGTCGATCTCGGTCAGTTCAAGGAGGCTTTCTATAATCTGCTGGATAATGCCATTTCCGCCATCCAGGGCGACGGCATCCTGAGCGTCACGACGCTGCTGGAAAAGGACCCGCTCTCCGGGCGTGGGGGACGAGACCAGGCTCTGCTCGAGATCACGGACAACGGCAAAGGGGTTCCGGCGGCGGATTTTCCGCGCCTGTTCAAGGCGGGCTTTAGCTCCTCGCTGGCCGGCAGTGGCATGGGATTACCGTTGGCCCGCAGCATTGTCGAAGCCCACGGCGGTACCATCGAGATGGACAGCCATGAGGGGAGCGGGACGACCGTCTTTGTCCGGCTGCCCGTCCGTAACTAGGGGAGGGAAGGAATGAAACGGCATTCCCATGGAAGGATTTTGATCGCTGAAGATGACAACGCCTTTGCCGCACAGCTCGCTTCCGTATTGGAGGGGGAAGGGTTTGCGACGATGGTGGCCCGGGATGGCAATGAGGCGGTCAAGATGCTCTCGCAAGGGGATCTGGAGATTGCACTGGTCGATCTCGCCATGCCCGGGCTGGACGGCATGCAGGTTCTCGAGCGGGCGGCCGTACTGGCGCCGGGCCTGCCGCTGGTGGTGATCACCGGCAACGCCACCATCGAACGCGCGGTTCAGGCTACACGGCTCGGGGCCTTCGATTTTCTGGAAAAGCCGGTCAATCTCGACCGGCTGCTGTTGACGGTGGAACGCGCCAGGGAGTGGCGGCATCTCGAACAGAAGACGAGCTGGATGGGCGCCGAGATCATGAACCGATACCGCATGGTGGGCACCTCCAGCGCGATGCAAGGGGTCTATGCCCGTATTGAAAGAGTGGCGCCCACAGAGAGCACGGTCCTGATCACCGGCGAAACCGGGACGGGCAAGGAACTGGTGGCGATGGCCATCCACCTGCGCAGCAAACGCAGCGCCGGCCCCTTCCAGCGCGTCAACTGCGCCGCCATTCCCGAAACCCTGATCGAAAGCGAGCTCTTCGGCCACCGCAAAGGGGCCTTCACCGGCGCCTTCGAAAATTACGACGGCAAATTCATGCAGGCCGACGGCGGCTCCCTCTTTCTCGACGAGATCGGCGACCTCAGTCTGCCGGCCCAGGCCAAACTGCTGCGGGTGCTGCAATCGCACGAAGTCGAGGCGGTAGGCGGCAGCGGGCCTATGCCGATCGATGTCCGCATCATCGCGGCGACCAACCGCAATCTCACCGAACAGATCGCCCGGGGACTCTTTCGCGAGGACCTGTACTACCGCGTCTGCGTCGTGGATATCCAGCTCCCGCCTCTGCGCGAACGTCGCGAGGACATCCCGGAGCTCGCTGCCGCTTTCCTTCGTCAATTCTGTGAACAGTATAACCGGCGGCTTAACGAGTTTTCGCCATCGGCGCTACGCCTGCTGATGAGCTATCACTGGCCGGGTAATGTCCGGCAGCTGCGTTCCTTCATCGAACGGGCGGTGGTGCTGGCCACCGGCGACACCCTCCACGAAGAAGAGCTGAAGCAGATGATGGGGCTTCCGGACGGGGAGGGGGGGATCTTGCCGCTCAAGGAGGCGCGCGAACGCTTCGAGAGGGAGTATATTGCGCAAATCCTGCAGGCGCACGAATGGAAGATGGACACCAGTGCCGCGGTGCTGGGCATCGACCGGACCAATCTCTACAAAAAGATGCAAAAGCTGGGAGTGCGTCGGGGATGAGCGGCGGGCCGGGTCGGCGCGAGCGGGTGGCGCCGGGAGTTGGCGGTCATGGCCCGATTGCCGGGTCGGCGCGAGCGGGTGGCGCCGGGAGTTGGCGGTCATGGCCCGATTGCCGGGTCGGCGCGAGGGGTTGACGCCGGGAGTAGGAGGGGATGAAGGTCGGGTGTTTGGCGCGATGAATTCAGAGAGAAACTAAAAAGCCTCCGTGTGCTCAGCGGAGGCTTTTTAGTTTTGGCATCTGAGGAGGAGGAGGGAGGTTCTTCGGGGCAAGAAGAGCTGGACAGGCTGCCTTGCCCCGGCTCCCGCCCATGGCGGGCGAGAGCTAATGCTATGTCATTGACAGGCTCACTCAGACCTGTGCGGCTGCTCATGGTGCCGTCAAGATGCGACAGGCGCCAGGCCGTCATAGATGCGATGGCAGATCCCACTCCAAAGGACGCTCAAAAGCGATGCAACCACTACATGTACGGCCTGGTATTGCCTGCGGCGCTGCCTGTCTCAAGATGCATTCACTTCGTTCAATGCTCCTACAACAAGCATGCCAAAAGCGGCGAGACGGTGAAAAAATGCGCTGGTTTTAGTAGGGGATTTTAGCGAGGATTTCCTTGACCTGGAGAAACTCGGCCAGCGGATGGGCGTTGGCGGCGGGAGTATGGAGTAATTTAACTTGATTGGAAACATGGCGATATCTGCTTGATGACGAGGCGTGGGTCCGGCGCAGCAGCCGGACCAGTGCGGGGTGTCTGGTTTCGGCCTGACGTAGGATGCACAGCATCTCCAGCGCCCCTTTGGGGTCGAACTCAGCTTTTTCGAGATAGGTGGCGGATTTCCGGTCAGCTTCACGCTCAACTGGCTTGGGATAATCCAGAATTGAATCCTTTGTATACAGGGTGAGCAGGAGTTGCCGGGCGATCTCGGGATTCTGCCCGATCATGCTCTGGGCGGCCACCGCCCAGCCGTATTTGGCCGCCAGACGCTCGACGCCGTCGCGCGCTGCGATATGGGCGATCTCGTGCGCCAGCACCGCCGCCACCTGGTCGCTGTTGCCGAGACTTTCCAGCAATCCGCGATAGATAAAGATCTCTCCTCCCGGCAGGGAAAAGTGGTTCAGGTCTGGTTCGTTAACCACCTGGACACTGTAGGTCAATCCGCTCCAGTGGGATTGCAGTCCGATCTCCGCCGCCAGTCCGTCGAGATAGCGCAGCACCTCCTGATTGCGCACGGTCTTGAGCACCTGCCCCGCTTGTACGGAGATCTCCTTGCCCAGGGCGATCTCTTCCTCGATGCTGACGAAGGCCAGCGTTCCGCTCTTACGGTTGCCGGCGCAGCTGGTTCCGAGCACGACAAGGGCGGTCAGCAGGAGAGCGGTAAGGCCATTGCTTTTCATAGTCCGATCATCTCTTTGAATTCATCTTCGCTGAGGACCGGGATGCCGAGTTCCCGGGCCTTGTCCAGTTTGCTGCCGGGCGCCTCGCCGGCGACGACGAAGGCGGTCTTTTTACTGACCGAGGAGGCGGGGCGTCCGCCCTGGGCAATCACCGCTTGTTCGGCCTCCTCGCGGGTGAAGGCGGCCAGGGCGCCGGTGAGGACGACGGTCTTGCCGGCCAGGCGGCTGCTCTTCACAGCCGCCAGCGGGCGCATCTCCACCCCGGCCTGGCGCAGCCGTTCGATCTCCATACGGTTTTCCGGGGTGGCAAAGAAGCGGCTAACGCTCTCGGCCACTTGCGGGCCGACCTCGTGGATCTGCATCAGGCTTTCGGGGGTGGCGCTCATGAGGGCCTCGATGCTCAGCAGGGCCTCGACCAGCACCCGGGCAACATGTTCGCCGACATGGCGGATGCCGAGGGCGAAGAGCAGACGATCGAGCGGGCGGGTGCGACTGGCGGCGATGGCGGCGGCGAGATTACCGGCCGACTTGTCGGCCATGCGTTCGAGTCCCGCCAGCTGGTCCGGGCTGAGGGCATAGAGATCAGCGACATCGCGCACCAGCCCCGATTCAACCAGCTGGTCCACCAGCTTTTCGCCCAGGCCATCGATATCCATGGCGCGCTTGGAGGCAAAATGATAGATACGTTCCTTGATCTGCGCCGGGCAGGTGAGGTTGATACAGCGCTGAACCGCCTCCCCCTCCGGCCGTACCGTCTGGCTGCCGCAGGCCGGACAGTGTTCCGGCAGGGTGAAGGGCCGCTCGGCGCCGGTGCGGCGGGAATCGAGGACCTTGACGATCTCGGGGATGACATCCCCGGCGCGCTGGACGACGACCCAGTCGCCGATACGGATCTCCTTGCGATCGATCTCGTCCTGGTTGTGCAGGGTGGCACGGCTGACGGTAACCCCGCCGACCTGGACCGGCTGCATGATCGCCACCGGTGTCAGGGCGCCGGTACGGCCGACCTGCACCTGGATATCAAGGATCTGCGTTACCTCCTGGCGGGCGGGAAATTTGAAGGCGATCGCCCAGCGCGGGCTTTTGCTTTTGGCCCCGAGCAGCTCCTGCTGTGCCACGGGATTGACCTTGACGACGATCCCGTCGATCTCGTAGGGCAGACGGGCGCGGCGTTCCGCCATGGCGCGATGATAGGCGATCACCGCCTCCGCCCCGTGGACCGCTTCGATGAGGGGATTGACCCGCAAGCCCATGGCCCTGAATTTTTCGAGCATCTCCAGGTGGGTGGTGAAGGGGAGGGCATCGGCCTGGCCGACGGCGTAGCAAAAGATGCTCAACGGGCGCGCGGCGGTGACCTGCACGTCGAGCTGGCGCAGCGAACCCGCGGCAGCGTTGCGTGGATTGGCGAAGAGCGGCTCGCCCCACGCCTGCCGCTCCTGATTGAGCTGTTCGAACTCGCGAACCCCGAGGATCACCTCGCCGCGCACCTCGAGCCGGCCCGGCGGGGGATTCTGCAGCTTGAGCGGGATGCTCTTGATGGTCTTGAGATTGCGGGTGATCTCTTCACCGGTATAGCCGTCGCCGCGGGTGGAGCCCAGGGTGAAGATACCGTCGATATAGACCAGCTCGACGGCCAGGCCGTCGAGCTTGGGCTCACAGACATAGTCGAGGGGTTCCTCCCGGCCGAGGGTGCGGCGGGTGCGCTGGTCAAAGGCGAGGAATTCCTCCTCCACCAGGGCGTTGTCGAGGCTGAGCATGGCCAGGGTGTGCGGAGCGGGCGCGAAGGCTTCGAGCGGAGCGCCGCCGACGCGCTGGGTGGGGGAGTCCTCGGTGATCAGATCGGGAAACTGCTGTTCAAGCTCGAGGAGTTCACGCATCAGGCGGTCGTATTCGGCATCCGAGATTTCGGGGTCGTCGAGCACGTAATAGCGGTGGTTGTGATAATGGATCTGGTCGCGCAGCTGCCGGATCCGCTCCTCGGGATGCTCCGTCATGGTTACCTCAAACCGAACATCGCTTTGACGATATACCAGGCCATCATCGGATTCTCCTTGAGGCGGCGGACGCAGTAGGCATACCAATTCTTACCGAAGGGGACGTAGATGCGCAGTTTGTGGCCGGCGCTGACGATGATGTCGCGCAGCTCCTCATCGACCCCGAGGAGCATCTGGAATTCGTATTGTGCGGGGGTGAGCTGATGTTTGTGGATCAGCTCCAGACCTTTCCAGTAGAGCCTTTCGTCATGGGTGGCGATGCCGACATAACTGCCCATGCTCAGGGCGGTGTCGACCAGCAGGCCGTAATTGTCGTTGACGGTCTGCTTGTCCTTGAAGGCCACCTTGCGCGGTTCAATATAGATCCCCTTGCAGATGCGGTAATTGGTCTTGCGGGCGGAGAGCTGGACGACGTCGGCGAGGCTGCGGCGCAGGTAGGCCTGAATGACGATGCCGGTGCGCTTGAACTCGTCATTGATGCGCAAAAAGAGCTCGATGGTATCGCTGGTCACCGGCGAGTCTTCCATATCGATGCGGACAAAGATCCCGAGGCTGTCCGCCCTGGCGACGATCTTGCGGATATTCTGATAGCACTGTTCCTTGTCGAGGAGCAGGCCAAGCTGGGTCAGTTTGACCGATATGTTGGCATCGAGCCCATCGGCGGCGATGGCGTCGAGCACCTTGAAATACTCGTCGATGGCCTCCTGGCACTCCTCAAGTTTTTTGGCGCTTTCGCCGAGGACGTCCATGGTGGCGCAAATGCCTTTGCTGTTGAGATCCTTGACGGCGCGAATGCCATCGGGCAGAGTCGGTCCGGCGACGTAGGGTTTGGCGACCATGCGAACGATGAATTTGGGGACGAGGGGGAGGAAAAATATCACCAGTTTGTTGAAGAGGTTAATCATGGCGCTGCCTCATGGATTGGGGGTCGAAGAGCAGTCAGACCGGGTGATGGAGAACGGGGTTGGCGGGGGTGTTCCGGCGAGAAAAAATACATGTTTCTGCACTAAATGTCAAGGACAAAGTCGGCCTCAAGCCGGCGCCGGCAGGGATAAACTTTTCATTGATTTTAAAGTTCATTGGGATTATATTATTACAATATACTAGAAAATGGAGGAAGCCCCCCAGATGGGCAAAATCATAACCATAGCGAACCAAAAAGGGGGCGTGGGCAAGACCACGACGGCGGTGAATTTGGCAGCTGCTTTGGCTGTGGCCGAGTATCCGACCCTTCTGGTCGATATGGATCCCCAGGCCAACAGTACCAGCGGATATGGTTATGATCAGCGCGCCCTGCAGGCGACGATTTACGATGCGCTCATAAACGAACAGGCCGCGCCGTCCCTCCTGCTGGATACCCAGCTGGATTACCTCAAGCTGCTCCCTTCCTCGATCAGTCTGGTCGGCGCGGAGGTTGAGCTGGTTTCGGCCATATCACGGGAGCAGCGTCTGGCACGGACGCTCGAGCCCCTGCGCGATCAATTCAAATATATCCTCATCGACTGTCCCCCCTCGCTGGGTCTGCTGACGATCAACTCGCTGACCGCCTCGGATTCGGTGCTGATCCCGATCCAGTGCGAATACTATGCCCTCGAAGGCCTGGGACAGCTGCTCAACACGATCCGGCTGGTGCAGAAGCATCTCAACGAGCATCTGGTGATCGAAGGGGTGCTGTTGACGATGTACGATGCGCGTCTCAACCTGTCACGACAGGTGGCCGAGGATGTGCGCCGGTACTTTGAAGGCCGGGTGTTTGATACCATCGTCACCCGCAATGTCCGGCTCAGCGAGGCGCCCAGTTTTGGCAAACCGATCATCCTCTATGATGCCGTCTGCTCGGGATCGGAAAACTATATGAGCCTGGCGGAGGAAATCATCAAGAATGGCGAATAAGAAGGCATTGGGACGCGGCCTGCGCGCGCTCATTCCTGATGGTTCGGCCGAGCCGGGAGGAGAGCCGGCAGCCCAGGGGATTCAGATGATCGACGTGGCCCGGATCGCTCCCAATCCCTTTCAGCCGCGGGAAAAATTTGACCCCGAGCGGCTGGCTGAACTCAAGCAGTCGATCGCGGAAAAGGGTCTGGTGCAGCCGGTCACCGTCCGGCGTCATGGCAATGCCTTCCAGCTGATCGCCGGCGAACGGCGCCTGCGTGCCGTCAGCGAGTTGGGCATCGACCAGATTCCGGCCTATATTCTCGCCGTCGAGACCGACGAAGAGATGCTCGAGCTGGCCATCATTGAAAACATCCACCGCGAAGACCTGAACGCCATCGATGTCGCCAACGGCTATAAACGGCTTATCGATGAATGCAAGCTCACCCAGGAAGAGGTCGCGGTCAAGGTCGGCAAGGACCGCAGCAGCGTGACCAATTTCCTGCGCTTGCTCAAGCTGCCGCGGCGCATCCAGGAGAGCGTCCAGAGCAACGAGATCTCCTTTGGTCATGCGCGGGCCCTCCTCTCCCTCGGCAACAGTGAAGAGCAGCTGGCCTTGTGGAAAAAAATTATCAGCGGCAACCTCTCGGTGCGCAAGGTAGAGGAGATGGTGCGCGAGCCGGAGAAGAGCAAGGGCGCTCCGGTCAAGCCCGTCAATCCGGTGCAGAATTACTACCTCGCCGAACTGGAGGGCCGGCTGCGCGATCGGCTGGCCACCAAGGTGGGTGTGAAGACCAAGAGCAAGGGCGGTACGATCGAAATCGAGTATTTCTCCTCCGATGAACTGGAGCGGATCATTGCGCTCCTCCTCGGTGAATGATCTCACCCGCATTCTCTATGAAACTACCCCTTTTCAAGAAAAAGCCTGCGACCAGTGTGCGCCGGCACCGCCAGCAAGTTCAGATCCTCATGATCCCGGACGATCAGGCGGAACCGCGGCATTACAGCCTCTCGGTGCGCAAGCTCAAGGTGATGCGCGTGGCCGGGGTGGTTTTGGCCGTGCATCTGGTGGTCGGGGTCATCGCCTATTTTCAGTGGGCGCGTCTGGCGCTGGCCAACAGCGAACTGCAGCGGGTGAATAACCAGCTGGTTGAGAACAGCCGCAAGGTATACGAACTGGCCGCCCTCTTCCAGAAACTGGAGGACTCGGACGCCAAGCTGCGCAGCGCCCTCGGCCTGGGCGAGGGACACGAGAGCCAGTCGCTCGATTCGGAGGCCTTGCAGTCCCGGCCCCAGCGGGGCCTGCCGCCGGAGCCGCCCGCGCAACCGCAGCGGGTCAAGCCGGTCGAGGTCAATCTGAGTGAAAAGCTGGGATTTCTCCAGCAATCCCGAGAGATCGGCATTCATGAGTATTTGCAAAGCCTGCCGACCTATCTGCCGGTCGCGGGGATTCTAACCCGGAATTATTCCGCAGAGGGTACGGCGCATTTTGGCATCGATATCGCTGCGCCGCGGGGCACCTTCATCAGTTCGGCCGGCGATGGCGTGGTCATTTTTTCGGGGTGGACGCAGGATCTGGGCAATATGGTGATCGTCTACCACGGCAATGGTTTTTTTACCTATTACGGCCACACGCAGAGGAATCTGGTGCTGCGTTCCACCCTGGTGCGCAAGGGCGATCATATCGCTCTGGTCGGCTCCTCGGGGGAGAGCACGGCACCGCACCTGCACTTTGAGTTGTGGAAAGATGGCGTCGCACTCAATCCCGCTGAATACATCCTCGCTTTTGCGCGGAAGTAATGCGGCAGCGGGGCCAACCCTCATCAACAGGGACGTTTACTATGAAAAGCAGCGATAAACCGGGTGAGTTGAGTACCATTCTCGGCAAGGGCTCGGTGGTGGATGGCAACATCAAGGTCGAGCTGAGCCTGCGGATTGACGGCAAAGTGGTCGGCGATGTTGTTTCCGGCGATACCCTGATTGTCGGCGCCGAGGGGGAGATCAAGGGCAATGTCAACGTGAAGAACCTGGTTCTCGGCGGCAAGATCACCGGTGCGGTTATGGCTCCTGGCCGGACGGTGCTCGAGGCCCGTTCGGAGCTGCGCGGCGAGCTCAAAACCGGCAAGCTGGTCATCGACGAGGGCGCCTTCTTCGACGGCAAATGCTCGATGTCCGACGACAAGAGCGGTGCCAAGAGCGAGCGCACTCCCGACAAAGAGGCCATCATCAAATAGGGTGGTGCACTTTGCCGGCAGATAACCAGGAGAGCAAGCCAGGGGGGATCGGCCCCTATATGGATCTGGGCCTGCAGATGGCCGTCGCGGTGCTCATCGGCACGGCACTGGGCTACTGGCTGGACCAAAAGCTGCATACCACCCCGCTACTGCTGCTGATCGGGGTCTTGCTGGGAGGAAGTGCGGGCTTTATCAATATCTACAAGACCGTCTATCCAGCCATCAAGCAAAAACGCACGAGTAAAAGATCATGACGGCCCCCTCATTCCGGGTCTGGCGGATCGTGGGCTGGACGCTGCTGGCCTTTCTGGTACTGCTCGTACCGGTCTACCATTACGGGGGCGCCCGGCTGACGCGCTCCTACGCGCTGGGTTACCTGGTCAGTCTTGGCAATATCCTCTTCAGTCTGATCTCGATCCGCTGGGCCTTCCATCGCCGGATCAAGACCTTTTATGCGGTGATACTCGGGGGCATGGCGCTGCGGTTTCTCCTTTTCGCTGCGGTAGCCTGGCTGGTGATCGCGGTGTTGCGCTGGCCGCTGATCGGCTTTCTGGTCTCGTTCGTCGTTTTTTATCTCTTTCTGCAGTACCATGAAATCAGGTTCATCAATTCGGAATTGAAAAACAAAAGCGTTGACCCTCATGATCGAACAGATAGTTGAACATACAGCAGAGCAGGGTGAAGCGGTACATCAGGCAGCGGAGCATGGCGAGAGCGGTGTCGGCTTCATCATGCATCACGTCCTGGCCCATCCGGTGATCAAGTTGCCGACCGTCTGGGGTGTCGATCTCTCCATCAGCAATCATGTCCTGTGGATGTGGATCGTCTCGGCGCTGCTGATCCTGGCCTTTTGGGTTGCGTTCCGGCGGCCCTCGCTGGTCCCGCACGGCCTGGCCAACGCCCTGGAGGCCCTGGTGGCCTACCTGCGCGACGACATCATCAAGCCGAATCTCGGTCATGAAGGTCAGGCCTATGCGCCTTATCTGCTGACCGCCTTCTTTTTTATTCTCCTGTGCAATCTCGCCGGCCTGGTGCCCTACGGGGCCACCGCGACGGGCAACATCGCGGTCACGGCGACGCTGGCGCTTTTCACCTTTTTCACGGTTCAGATCGCCGGGGTGCGCAAGCACGGCTTTTTCGGTTATCTGGCTACCTTCAGTCCTCCGGGCATCCCCTTTCTCCTCAAGTTCATCATGGTCCCGGTCGAGGTGATCAGCATGATCACCAAGCATTTCGCCCTGGCGATTCGTCTCTTTGCCAATATGATCGCCGGCCACATCACGATTCTGGCTCTGTTGACGGTGATCTTTTTCTTCAAGAACTGGCTGGTTTCGGCCTTCCCGCTGGCGATCATTCTCTTTTCGGCGGTGCTCGAAGTGCTGATTTCGCTGATTCAGGCCTATGTCTTCACGATCCTCTCCGCGGTTTTCATCAGTGCGTCGGTTTCGGAGGGGCATTAGGCCCGCTGTACCCTGGTAGTGTCTGTTCTTCATCAAACCCATACTCACATTTCTTGGATCAGGAGGTAGTACTATGAATCCCACTGCGTTTGCCTATCTGGCTGCAGGTTTCGGCTCTGCGGCGGTGACCTTCTCCGCGGCCTTTGGCATCAGCAAGCTGGCCAGTGCGGCCATCAGCGGCATTGCGCGTCAGCCCGAAGCGGCCGGCGAGATCCGCGGCACGATGATCATCACCGCGGCCATGATCGAAGGCGTGGCGCTGCTCTCCGTGGTTATCTGTCTGCTGCTCGGCTTCAAATAAACCAACCCGGGTGCCCTTTCTATGGAATTGATGACCCCCCAGGGTGGCACCATATTCTGGACCACTCTGACTTTTCTATTGCTTCTGTTCGCGCTGACCAAGCTGGGCTGGAAGCCCATCCTGGGTATGCTCGATGAACGGGAGAAAAAGATCAACGAATCCCTGGCGCTGGCGGAAGAGGCGCGGGTGGCCTCGCAGAAGACCCTGGCGGAGCAGAACCAGATCCTTGACGCCGCCCGCAAGGAGGCGCAGGAGATCCTGGCGCGCAACCGCAAGGCGGCCGAGGTGACCAAGGATGAGATCATCAAGAAGGCGAGTGCCGAGGCGGAGCAATTGATCGCCCGGGCGCGCAAGGAGATCGATCTCAGCCGCGACAAGGCGATGGAGGAGATCCGTGATCTCGCCGTCGAGTTGTCGATGAATGCCACCTCCCGGCTGGTTGGACGTTCGCTCGACGCCAGGGATCATCAGGCGCTGATCGACGAATCGCTGCAAAAACTGGGTGAATTGAATTGAGAACGCATCCCCTGGCCAGACGCTACGCGCGTGCCCTGTTCGGGTTGGCGCAGGCGGCTGGCAAAACCGGACCGGTGCTGGAGGAGCTGAGGGCCTTCGCCGGCTTTCTGCAGCAAAACCGGCGCATCAAGGCCTTTCTGATGTCGCCGGAGGTGGAAAAAAAGCCGAAGCAGGCGGTTGTGCAGGAGCTGCTGGAGAATCGGGCCACGCCCCTCCTCAGTCACTTTGTTCAGCTGCTGGTGGAGAAGGGCCGTCAGGATTACCTCAGCCAGATCATTGACGCCTATGGTGAGCTCTATGACCAGAGTGTCGGCCGGGTTCGCGCGCAGGTCTATTCGGCCGTACCGCTCGAGGCGGCGCAGCTGGAGCAGATCCGTCAGCAGGTGGCTCGTTATCTCAAGGCCGAGGTACTTCTGGAGAGCCGGATTGATACCGCGATCCTTGGCGGCGTCATCATCAAGTTCGCCGGGGTGGTGATCGACGGCAGTCTGCGCCATCAGCTCAATCAATTGCGCCAGGAACTGCGGCAGGTCAAGACCGCCGCCACGCTCTAGTGCACGATACTCATCTCATATTTCAGATAGCAGGTTATAACCATGGAAATTAGACCCGAAGAGATTACCTCGGTTCTTAAAAAGCAGATCGAACAGTTCGAAAAGCAGATCGATGTCGAAGAGGTCGGCGAAGTGCTGCAGGTGGGCGATGGCATTGCCCGCGTCTACGGCCTCGAGAATGTGATGTCCATGGAATTGGTCGAGTTTCCCAACGGCGTGTTTGGTATGGCGCTGAACCTTGAGGAAGATAATGTCGGCTGCGTGCTTTTCGGCGAAGACAGTCTGATCAAGGAGGGTGACATTGCCAAGCGTACCGGCCGGGTGGTTGAGGTGCCGGTCGGGCCGGAATTGCTCGGCCGGGTGGTCAATCCCCTCGGCCAGCCGCTCGACGGCAAGGGACCGATCAATGCCAAGCAATCCAGCCCGATCGAGCGCAAGGCGCTGGGTGTAGCGCAGCGCCAGCCGGTGAAGGAGCCGCTGCAGACGGGCATCAAGGCGATCGACTCGATGATTCCGATCGGCCGTGGTCAGCGCGAGCTGATCATCGGCGACCGCCAGATCGGCAAGACCGCTCTGGTCGTCGACACCTTTATCAACCAGAAAGAGACCGGCGTCGTCTGTATTTATGTGGCGATCGGCCAAAAGGCCTCGACCGTGGCCCGGGTGGTCAAGACCCTCGAGGATTACGGCGCCATGGCCCATTCGATCGTCGTCACCTCGACAGCCGACTCCCCGGCGCCCATGCAGTACATTGCCCCCTATGCCGGCGTGGCAATGGGTGAGTATTTCCGCGACCACGGCCAGCATGCCGTGATCGCCTATGACGATCTCTCCAAGCATGCCTGGGCTTACCGCCAGGTGTCGCTGCTGCTGCGCCGTCCGCCGGGACGCGAAGCCTATCCGGGTGACGTCTTTTATCTCCATTCCCGGCTGCTGGAGCGCGCGGCCAAGTTGAGCGATGCCCTCGGCGGCGGCTCGTTGACGGCCCTGCCGATCATCGAGACCCAGGCGGGCGATTTCTCCGCCTACATCCCGACCAACGTCATCTCGATCACCGACGGCCAGATCTATCTGGAGCCGAATCTCTTTTACGGCGGCATCCGGCCGGCGATCAATGCCGGTCTCTCGGTCTCGCGCGTCGGCGGCAACGCCCAGATCAAGGCGATGAAAAAGTACGCCAGCAGTCTGCGCCTCGACCTGGCCCAGTATCGCGAGCTCGAAGCCTTTGCCAAGTTCGGCTCGGACCTCGACAAATCGACCAAGCAGCAGCTCGGCCGCGGTCAGCGTATGGTGCAGCTGCTGCGCCAGGGCCAGTATGCCCCGCTGCCGGTGGAGAAGCAGGTGGCGGTGATCTATCTTGGCGTCAAGGGCTATCTCGACAGCGTCGAGGTGGAGCAGATCACCCAGGCCGAGGCCGAATTCCACCGCTTTATGGATTCGCAGCAGGAGGCGGTCTTGCGGAGTATCCGTGAGCAGAAAGAGATCACTCCCGAGATCGAGACCCAGCTGGTCAAGGCGTGCGAGGAGTTCATGAAGATGTTCGTGGCGGAATAAACGATGGCCACACTGCGAAATATCAAGCGTCGCATCGCCAGTGTACGCAGCACCCAGCAGATCACCAAGGCGATGAAAATGGTGGCCGCGGCCAAGCTGCGCAAGGCGCAGAACCAGTTGATCAGCGCGCGGCCCTATGCGCGTGAGCTGGAAGAGGTGCTGGGCCATATCGCCGGCCGGATGAAGCGCAACCAGCACCCGCTGCTGGAGATGCGCAAGATCAGGCGGGTTTGTTATGTGGTGGTGAGCGCGGACCGCGGCTTGTGCGGCAGTTTTAACTCCAACATCAGCCGCCGTGCCCTGCAGGAGTTTAAGCAGAGTGCGGCCCTGAATCCGGCGGTGGTGACCATCGGCAGCAAGGGCTACGATTATCTCACCCGCCGCGATGTGCCGGTCCTCGCCCATCACGTTGATGTTTTCAACAAGCTCGATTTCAGCCAGGCGCAGCGGATCGCCGATCAGCTGGCCGCCTGGTATGCCGCGGGCAAATTTGACCAGATCATGGTCATTTACAACGAGTTCAAGAACGCGGTGCAGCAAAAGATCATCGTCGAACAGCTTTTGCCGATCATTCCGCTGGTCCCGGAGGAGAACCGCTTCCCGGTTGGATTCATCTTTGAGCCCAGCCCCGATCGGGTCCTGAAGGAGATCTGTCCCCTCAACCTGCATATCCAGCTGTGGCGCATCCTGCTGGAGTCGCATGCCTCGGAGCTGGGGGCGCGGATGACGGCGATGGGCACGGCGACGGACAATGCCGCCGACATGATCAAGGAACTGGTGCTTTATTATAACAAAGCGCGGCAGGCGGCGATCACCAAGGAACTCACCGAACTGATCGGCGGTGCTGAGGCGCTCAAGGGTTGAACGGATTTTCACCTCAAAGATTGTCAGGAGAGTATGGGATGTCTAATGTTGGTCATATAGCGCAGGTTATCGGGCCTGTGGTGGACGTCTTTTTCGAAGGCGGCAAACTGCCCGCGATCAACACGGCTCTGGAATATACGCGCACCGATGGCACGCGCCTGGTGCTGGAAGTGGCGCAGCATCTCGGCGAAAACACGGCGCGGTGCGTGGCCATGGACTCGACCGATGGTGTGCAGCGCCGCCAGGAGGTGGTCGATACCGGGGCGCCGATCAAGATGCCGGTGGGCAAGGCGACCCTGGGGCGTTTGCTCAATCTGGTCGGTGAGCCGATCGATGATCTCGGCGCCTTGCAGGTCGAGCAAAAATGGCCCATTCACCGCGATGCCCCCTCCTTCGAACAGCTGGAGACGCAGACCGAGATGTTCGAGACCGGCATCAAGGTCATCGATCTGCTCGAACCCTACGCCAAGGGCGGCAAGACCGGCCTTTTCGGCGGCGCCGGCGTCGGCAAGACGGTGCTGATCCAGGAGCTGATCAACAATATCGCCATCCAGCGCGGCGGCTTTTCGGTCTTCGCCGGTGTCGGCGAGCGCACCCGCGAAGGCAATGATCTCTGGCGCGAATTCCAGGAGTCGGGCGTCATCGATATGCAGGATCTCGCGCGCTCCAAGGTCGCCATGGTCTTTGGCCAGATGAACGAACCGCCCGGCGCCCGTCTGCGTGTCGGCCTTTCGGCGCTGACCATCGCCGAATATTTCCGCGAGGAAGAGGGCAAGGACGTCCTGCTCTTCATCGACAATATCTTCCGGTTCACCCAGGCCGGCTCCGAGGTCTCGGCGCTGCTCGGGCGTATGCCCTCGGCGGTGGGCTATCAGCCTACCCTGGCCACCGAGATGGGCTTGCTCCAGGAGCGCATCACCTCGACCAAGAAGGGCTCGATCACCTCGGTGCAGGCCATCTACGTGCCGGCCGACGACCTGACCGATCCGGCCCCGGCCACCACCTTCAGCCATCTCGACGCCACCACGGTGCTTTCGCGTCAGCTGGCGGAGATGAGTATCTATCCCGCGGTGGATCCGCTCGATTCGACCTCGCGTATCCTCGACCCGCGCATCGTCGGCGATGAGCATTACAATGTCGCCCGCGCTGTCCAGCAGATCCTGCAGAAATACAAGGATCTTCAGGACATCATCGCCATTCTCGGCATGGAGGAGCTCTCCGAAGAGGACCGGGTCACGGTCAACCGCGCCCGCCGGCTGCAGCGCTTCCTCTCGCAGCCTTTTGCGGTCGCCGAGGCCTTCACCGGCCGCCCCGGCCGCTATGTCAAGCTGGAGGAGACCATCCGCGGCTTCAAGGAGATCATCGAAGGCAAACACGATGACCTGCCGGAGCGGGCTTTCTGGATGGTGGGAACCATCGATGAAGCCGTCGAGAATGCCAAGCAGATCCGCGAGGCCTAGGTCACGCGGGGTGTCGTTTTCTGGTACCCTCTGAGTGCACGAGAATATGGACAAGACCTTTACATTGGAAATCGTGACCCCGGCCAAGGTGGTCAGTACCGAAGAGGTGGTGCACGTCAAGGCGCCCGGTGTGGCCGGGTACTTTGGCGTGCTGCATAACCATGCGCCCTTTTTGACCGCCCTCAAGGTAGGGGTGATCGAGGCGCGGACACCGGCGGGAATGCGTTATTATGCGACCAGTGGCGGCTTTTGCGAGGTGATGGACAACCGGATGAAGGTTCTGGTTGAAACCGCCGAGGCTGCCACCGAGATCGATGTCGAGCGCGCCAAACAGGCCCGCGACCGGGCGATGGCGCGTCTGGAGCAGCATACCCCGGATATCGATATTCCGCGCGCCCAGGCTGCTCTGGCGCGCGCCATGAACCGTATCCAGGTTTCCGAGTTGCATTAAGCCCCGGCCGGGCAAGGTACCGCCGCAGGCTGCGACCGTCCCTTGCCGGAGTGAGCTGTACAAAGGACGGCGCCCCTCACCGGGTGCCGTTTTAATTTTACCGGGATGCCAACGAACTTGACTGTTCACTTGTCTAATGGAGCAGAGAAATCCTATGATGAATCAGCGCACACATACCTGCGGAGCCTTGCGCTCCGCCCAGTTGGGCGAAACGGTCACCCTGATGGGTTGGGTGGACCGGCGCCGGGATCACGGATCGTTGATCTTTCTCGATCTGCGTGACCGCTATGGCATCACCCAGGTGCGCATCGATCCGGCCGCCCCCTGCTATGAAGCCGCCAGGCTGGTGCGCAATGAATATGTGCTGGCCATCAGTGGCCGGGTCGAGCCGCGTCCGGAAGGGATGGTCAATCCCCGGCTGGCGACCGGCGCGGTGGAGATCGCCGCCACGTCACTGGAGGTGCTGAATACCGCCCGCACCACGCCCTTCATGATTAATGGCGAGGGCACCATTACCGAGGATTTGCGGCTTAAATACCGCTATCTCGATCTGCGCCGGCCCGAGATGCAGCGCAATCTGCTGATCCGCCACCGCACCGCCCAGATCGTCCGCCGTTACTTCAGCGCGCACGACTTTATCGAGATCGAGACCCCGATCCTGATGAAGAGCACTCCCGAGGGGGCGCGGGATTACCTGGTGCCGAGCCGGGTCTGGAAAGGCCGCTTTTATGCCCTGCCGCAATCGCCGCAGCAGTACAAGCAGCTGTTGATGGTGGCGGGTTACGATCGCTATTTCCAGATCGTCCGCTGTTTCCGCGATGAGGATCTGCGGGCCGACCGCCAGCCGGAATTCACCCAGATCGACGTCGAAATGTCCTTCATCGATGAGGAGGCGGTCTTCGCCATGGTCGAGGGTCTGATGGCGGAGATTTTCCGCGAGACGCTGGGTATTGAACTGGCGCTGCCGCTGCCTCGCCTGCCCTTCGACGAGGCGATGGCCCGCTATGGCAGCGACAAACCGGACCTGCGCTTCGGCCTCGAGATCCGGGAGATTTCCGCCCTGGTGACCGACTGCGAATTCAAGGTTTTCCACGACACCGTGGCGGGCGGCGGTATGGTGGCGGGTCTGTGTCTCCCCGGTGGCAGCAGCTATTCGCGCAAGCAGATCGACGACCTGACCGCCTGGGTCAAGGAGCATGGCGGCGCCGGACTGGTGGCGATCAAACTCAAGGAGGGCGACTGGGACAGCTCCCTGGCCAAATTCTTCAGCGAAAGCCAGCGCCACGCGATCATGCAGGCGATGGGGGCGACCGGTGACGATCTGCTCCTGCTGGTGGCTGACGGACGCGAAAAGGCCCAACTGCTCCTCGGCGATCTCCGCCTCAAGCTCGCCGCCCAGGAAAAGCTCATCCCGGCCGGAAGCTACAATCTGGTCTGGATCGTTGATTTCCCCCTCTTCGAGTACAATCCGGAGGAGGAGCGTTACGTCGCGCGGCACCACCCCTTCACCTCGCCGCGCCCGGGCGATGAGGAGCTGATGCTCAGCGATCCCGCCCGTGCCAAGGCGCGGGCCTATGACCTGGTGCTCAATGGCATGGAAGTGGCAGGCGGCAGCATCCGGATCCACAAGAGCGATTTGCAGGCGCGGATGTTCCAGGCACTGGGCATCGAGGCGGCCGAGGCCGAGGAGAAATTTGGCTTCCTGCTCGAGGCCTTCGCCTATGGCGCTCCGCCGCATGGCGGCATCGCCTTCGGATTTGACCGCCTGGTCATGATCCTCGCCGGGTGTCAATCGATTCGCGAGGTGATCGCCTTCCCCAAGACCGCGAGCGCCATGTCGCTGATGGATGGCTGTCCCTCGACGGTCAATCCGGCGCAGCTCCGGGAGCTGGGTCTGCAGCTGGAAAAGGGGGAGAGCCCCGCGGCGGGCTAAAAGCGTAAGTAATTATCTTTATCCTTGACTATTAGCCAAATTATTGCTAAAATGACTCGAGCATTATTTGGCGGTGACGAGAGCTACATCTGTTTTTTATTCTATTGAGTTACAAGCTTCTGTACGGGCTTGGAAGCAACGCAGTGAAAGGAGGTGTATTGCATGAAGAGCACATCACGCTGGATCCCCCGGATTGCCGCTGTTTGTCTGCTGCTTTTCGCGTTTGTGCTGGTGGCGGGTTGCCATAACCACCCCAATGAAAAGGAGCTGAAGGCGCTGGAAGAGGCCAAGCAGGCAGCGTTGGCGGCTGAAACCAAAGCCGCAGACTGCGCAAAGGAAAAAGCCAGCCTTGAGCAACAACTGGCCCAGCAGAAACAGAAGGTCGAGAGCCTGAAACAGGAAAAAGCCGCGGTGGCGAAACGCCTCTCCGAATGGCAATAATCCCATCATCGATGATACCATCACAAAAAAACTGTGGAGGGAAGCTAATGAGATTTTCTAGCAAGCTCATGGTCTCTTTAGCACTTGTGCTTTCCTTCTTGCTGATTATGGGTGCGCAGTTGACCTATGCGCAGGACAAGAAAATGAGCATGGATGAGTACCGTACCCAGCTCAAATCATGGCAAGATCGTGAAGTCGCTGCCAAGAAAGCAGCGGAGGAATGTGCAACTGCTTGTGCCAATCTGACCACCCAGAGTGCGGCCGCGAAGGCGGAGGCGGGACAGCTCTGGAGTGATATCCTCAAGAGCGTTGATTCGGACCAGGCTGGCTATGATGCCTACAAGGCCAAAGTGAAAGCCCTGGAAGGCCAGATCGACGGGCTGCTGGCCCTTTCTCCGGAAGAGCTCTTCAAGAAACGCGATGAGCTGGCTGCGGCCGAGAAACAGTTGGCCGAGCTGAAAAAAGACAAGCTGTATGCCCTGACCGAGATGCAGAATGCGATCGCCGGTCTCGAAGGCAAGATCGCCCAGCTGAAGAACAAGATGCCGAAGGCCCTGTATGACATGTATACGGTGGTGGTCGGCGACTATCTCTGGAAGATCTCGGGCAAGAAGGATATCTATGCGGATCCGATGCAGTGGATGCGCATCTACTCCTACAACAAGGAACAGATCAAGGATCCGGATCTGATCTATCCCAAGCAGGAGTTCAAGATCCAGCGCGAGTGTGGCCCCGATGAATATCTGGTGGTCAAGGGTGACAATCTGAAAAAGATCGCGGCCAATCCGGCCGTCCTGGGCGATCCCGCCGCATGGACCAAGATCTATCAGAAGAACAAAGCGGTCATCGGCGAAGATCCCTTGCGCATCTTCCCGCATACCGTGTTGATCATTCCCCGGTAAAAGCCCCGCCTCGGGCTGCGAGCGATGGGTCTAATCGGGGCGATGCAGCACCTGCTGTATTGGCCCGCCTGTTTCCCCTTTCCTGAAATCAGGCGGCGGGGATGAGGGATGAGAGACGCATTGCGCGTGAATGAGTATACGGCTCCCGGTCTTACCGCCTATGGTTGAAGACCGGGAGTTTTTTTGTATGGTTGGAAGAGAATGGGAAGTCGATTGAAAGAAGAAGCCGTCATCGAAAAAAGAATCAGCTTGCGGGGTATTGATCCGGTCGATTTTCTCGGTGCCCAGGATGCCAATCTGCACATGCTGGAGGCCGAGCTGCAGGCCCAGGTGATCGTCCGTGGCCATGAGATCCTGCTGCGGGGGATGCCCGAGCAGGTGGATCAGGCCGAGCGCATCATCAGCGAGCTGGTTTTTCTGGCGAACCGCAACGGCCGGGTGGTCCCCCAGGACATCGGAGCGGTGCTGCGACTGAGCGAGCAGGGCGGCGGCAGCGAAACCGCGGCGCCCGATGCCGAGTCGGTACTGGTCTATACCAAGGGTGGCGTGATCAAACCCCGAACCCCGGGCCAGGAGGAGTACGTCGCCAGCGCGCAAAAGAATGACATTGTTTTCGCGATCGGGCCTGCCGGCACCGGCAAGACCTTTCTGGCGGTGGCCATGGCCGTGGCGGCACTGCGCGACCATCTGGTCGATCGCCTGATCCTCTGCCGGCCCGCGGTGGAGGCGGGCGAGAGTTTGGGGTTTTTGCCGGGGGATTTTCGCGAGAAGGTCGATCCCTACCTCCGGCCGCTCTATGATGCCTTGCAGGAGATGATCCCCGGGGACAAGCTGCGCCGTCTGATCGAGACGCGGGTGGTTGAGATCGTGCCGCTCGCCTACATGCGCGGACGCACCCTCAACAACTGCTTCGTCATCCTCGACGAAGCGCAGAACACCACCGCGGAGCAGATGAAGATGTTCCTCACCCGCCTTGGTGTCAACTCCCGCGCCATTGTCACCGGCGACATCACCCAGATAGACCTGCCGGAGAGCGCGATCTCGGGCCTGGTGCAGATTCAGTCGATCCTCAAGGGGATCGATGGCATTGGTTTTTCGTATCTGGGCGAGCGCGATGTGGTCCGCCACCAGTTGGTGCGCCAGATCATCAAGGCGTATGAAACCCTGCGCCAGGGCTGATTCCAGGGGGAACGATGAACCAGCGCTTTGACAAGACCGCGGCCAAGGGTGCCGGGTTGAATGGGGGCAAGAAAAAAGAGCGGCGCCCCGGGGCACACAGCATGCCGGTGGATTGGCTGCGCCGCTACCGTGCGCTGATCCTGGGCGGACTCTTTCTGGCCGCGGTCATCGCCCTTCTGTTTCCCGGCGAGAAATCCTTCCAGTTTACCGATCTGCGCGAGGGACGGGTCTATATCGGCCCCGAGATTATCGCCTCTTTCACGTTCCCGGTCAACAAGAGCCACGACGAATATGCTGCAGATCTGCAGCGGGCGCGCGCCGAGGTGACGCCGGTCTTTACCCGCGATGACGAGGCCGCGGAACAGCAGCTGGAGCGATTCAATCTGCTGGTTCAGCGGGCGGGCATGGTGCTGCGCAGCGGTGGGATCACTGCGGACGAGGTGAGCCGGGTCTTTCAAGAGTCCGGCGTGACGCTCTCAGAAGGGGATCTCCTTAACCTGCTCACCGGCACGGCCGGGGGAGGTGGCGGTGAAAACCGGCAATGGTACCGTTTTCGTGAAGTCGCCACCGCGGTGGAAAAGGTGCTGCGCGAGGCCTACGCCAACGGAATTCTCAGTATCGAGCGCAGCACGTTCAACCCCATGCCGCCCAAGATCTCGGTGCGCCACGAGGGTCTGGAGGTGCTCGAGAACAGCGAGTTCTCCTTCGGCCTGAAGGAGAGCCAGATGCAGCTGCTGGAAAAGCTGCGTGCCAACCAGCAGTTGGACGAGCGGCAGGTCAAGATCGGCTACCAGCTGGCCGGGGCTTTTCTCGCCGCCAACCTGAACTACGACCAGAAAGAGACGCAGTCGCGCATCGAGGAGGCCGAGGCGCTGGTGCCGCTTGCCAAGGATCAGGTGCTGGCCGGTGAGCGCATCATTGACGGACATGAGCGCATCACCCGTGAACATATCGAAAAGCTGAACTCCTATGCCGCAGCCAAGCGCGAGCGCGGCGAACGGCAAGGCCTGATCAACCACCTGGTCCATGGCCTCGGGCAGTGGAGTAATACCCTCTTCATCCTGTGCATTCTGCTCTTTTTCCTCTGGCAGGGGCGGCGCGACATCACCGCCGCGCCCAAA
This sequence comes from uncultured Cytophagia bacterium, assembly GCA_964436305.1. Taxonomy (GTDB): domain Bacteria; phylum Zhuqueibacterota; class Zhuqueibacteria; order Residuimicrobiales; family Residuimicrobiaceae; genus JAKPUX01. Next base: position 52,753 of record CAYTCI010000001.1, read on the forward strand.
CAGCTGCTGCTGATCGGCCTGATTGTGCTGCTGCCGGCCGCACTGACCTTCCTGGCGACCCAGCTTAATCTCTCCCCCCTGCTGGTTCCGGTGGCGGCGGGGGCGATGATCATCACCATCTTTTTCGATGTCTATGTCGGGCTGCTTTATGCCCTGTCGGTCAGCCTGCTGATCGGCGCGATGCGCGGCAACGAGTTCGGCATCACCTATATCTCGATCTTTGTTTCGGCGATGGCGATCCTCTCGGTCAGCCGGGTGCGCTCTCGCAACTGGGTATTGCGCAGTATGGCGGTGGTGATGATCGCCTACCTGCTCTCGATCACGGTGCACGACATCCTCAACTACCAGAGCCTCAAGGAGATCTTGCGCGACTGGGGTCTGGGGTTCATCAATGGCTTCATCTCGCCCATCATCGCGTATGCCCTGGTGCTTCTGCTCGAGCGCACCTTTCACCTGACCACCGACATGACGCTCCTCGAGCTCTCGGACCTGAACCATCCGTTGCTGCGCCAGATGGCGATGCAGGCGCCGGGGACCTATCATCATTCCCTCTCGGTTGGCAATCTGGCGGAGGCGGCGGCTGAGGCGATTGGTGGCAACGGTTTGCTGGCGCGGGTGGGGGCCTATTATCATGATATCGGCAAACTGGAAAAGCCGGAGTATTTTGTCGAAAACCAGATGCGCGGACGCAATCCCCAGGAGAAGCTGGCGCCGACGATGAGCTCGCTGATCCTGGCCAATCACGTGCGCCGCGGCGGGGAGATGGCGCAGCAGTACCATCTGCCGCAGGTCGTTCAGGACTTTATTTTCGAGCATCACGGCACCAGCCTGATGCACTATTTTTATCAGAAAGCGGTGGCGCAAAGCTCGGTTGATCTGGTTCCACAGGATGAATTCCGCTACCCCGGTCCGCGCCCGCAGTCGCGCGAGTCAGCCATTGTCATGCTGGCGGATGCGGTCGAAGCCACCTCACGGACGCTGCGGGATCCTTCCTTCAGCCGGATCAAGAGCATCGTCGACGAGATCATTGACGAGCGCTTCAAGAGTGGCGAGCTGGACCACTCGCCGCTGACACTACAGGATCTGGCGCGGATCTCGGAGGCCTTTCAAAAAATTCTCAATGCGCGTTTTCATCGCCGCATTCCCTATCCGGGGCAGAATCTCAGCGAGGAGGAGCGAGAGTGAGTGCAAGAGCCGGGCAACGGCAGCTGCAGCTGGTCAACCAGACCCGGCGCAAACTTGCCCTGGGTGGACTCGGCCTGATCGGCGGGTTGGTCCTGAGCAAAGCCCGGCCGGCCGCGGGATGGCATATCCGCATCATTCTGGTGCCGGAGCGGCAGATCATCCAGCTGAACCGGCGCTTTTTCCAGCGGTCGGGGAGCACCGACGTCATATCGTTCAACCTGAATTCTGCCGGCGAGCCGGTTCTTGAGGGGGAGGTATACATCTGCCTGGAGGTGGCCGAACGCCAGGCAAAGAGGTATGGGGTCAGTCTGGACAACGAGCTGCAGCGGCTGACCGCGCATGGTCTCTATCATCTGCTTGGCTATGAGGATGGTGAACCGCAGCAGAAGGAGATCATGACCGCCCTGGAGGACGAGGCCCTGCAACAAGCGGCGGCCTGCATCGGCCGCTGACGGGTCGATCGTAATGCATTGAATGTGCACCCGATGGGTGCAGAGCAGCAGGAGGCGTTAAATGCTCACACTCAAGTTTGACCTGCGCGATCTAGTACGGGCCCCGCGGCTGGCGCTCAGCCTGCAACGGATGTGGATCATGCTGGTGGGCCTCGGCATCAGCTGGTTGATCTATCTCCTTTTCACCTACCTGGCCCTCCTGTCGGCGGGCGGCGCTCTCAGTGACCTGTGGCACCGTTTTGGCCTGCTGCCCGTTTTGTCCGGCTTGGGCGGTGTGCCCTGGTACAGCTGGGGGCTCCACCTCGTGGGAGCTGCTGCGGCGCTCGCCATGCTGCTGATGGCGCAAACAGCGCTGGCGCGGGCGATTTATATGGCCGCCAAGGGGGAGCATTTTTACAGTGTGAAGCAGGCTTTCGCTTTCGCCCGCCGTAAATTCGGCGCGGTGCTGATGACCCCGCTCGCCCTCGGCGTGCTCCTTCTGCTGCTGGTGGCCGGCAGCTTTGCGATCGGGCTGCTGGGCCGGATCCCCTGGGCCGGCGAGCTGGGTGTGGCGCTCTTCACCCCCATCTGGTTTGTGCTGGCCCTGGTGCTGATCTTTCTCGGCATCGTCTTTTGTGTCTCGCTTTTCCTGGCGCCGGCGATTGTGGCGACAACCGATGAGGATGCCTTCGAAGCGATCTTCCAGCTCTTCGGCCTGACCTGGCGGCAGCCGTGGCGGCTCCTGCTCTATGGTGGGGTGACCTGGCTGCTGGCGGTGGGCGCACTCGGTCTCTTTGCAGCCTTTTGCAAGGAGGGCGTGGTGATCACCAACCATCTCCTCGCCCTCTTCATGGGCAGCAATTTCAGCGACCTGGCCAACAACGGGCAGGCACTTGTCCAGGCCTGGAGTGCGACGGCGGAAGAGGCGCTCTTTTGGCTTTTCCGCGGTTTCACCCCCTATCTCTTTTTTACCCAGGAGTTCTACTACCTGCCGCTGCGGGAGCTGGCGCGTCCGAGCGTGGCGATCGCGGGATACTTTTATGCCTTCGGACTGCTCCTGCTGGCCGGCTGGATCGTCGCCTATGGCTTCGCCACCCTCAACGCGGGGGCGGTGCTCTCCTATCTCTCCCTGCGTTGGCGCAAGGATGGCGTGAATCTGCTCGAGCGCAAGGACAAGGAGGAGGAGTCCGAGGAGGAAGAGGAGGTCGAGATGGGCCTCAGCCCAGGGGAACCGGCGGTGGAGCAGAATTAGCGCTTTCTTTCCGCACTTGTGCTCCTTGGAAGCTAGTTTATAAAGAGTGTGTAGGCTTGGGGGTTTTGGGGGCATTCCTTGCCAAAACGGACAGAGTCTGCAACGGTTGTGCATCCCTTGAAGAAAGAACTCATGCATCATGTCCGTCTTCATCAAGATCAAAGAGCAGCAGCTGGGGCCCTACTCCTATTCTGAGCTGCGGAAACTGGTTGCCGAGGGTTCGTTCGACCAGGACGACCTGGTCTTCAGCGAGACCCGGCAGGAGTGGGTGCGTGCGGGGCAGCTGGAGGAATTGCGCAAGCTCTTTCCTCAGGAGTCCGCTGCGTCGTCGCAAAGAATCGTCTATGCGATTGGCGGCGGCAAGGGGGGCGTCGGCAAGACCGTGCTCACCGCTTCGATTGGCATTGGCCTGGCCACCCTTGGGCATCGGGTGGTGATGGTCGATGCCGACCTTGGGGGCGCCAATCTGCACACCTGCATGGGGATTCTCGAGCCGCAATATACCTTTTACCACTTTTACTCCCTGCAGAAGGAGAGTCTCAGCGATATTCTCCTCGACACGCCGGTCGAGAATCTCAAGCTGATCAGCGGGGCGTGCGGAACCCTGGGGCTGGCCAATCCGCGTTATTCGCAAAAGCTGCGGTTCATCCACGAGCTGCGCAAGATCGACGCCGATTTCATTCTGCTCGACCTTGGCGCCGGCTCTTCCTTTAATGTCATTGATTTCTTTCTCGCTGCAGACCAGGGCCTGGTCGTGACCACACCCGAGCCGATGGCCATACAGGAAGCCTTCAATTTTCTCAAGATTGCCTTGATGCGCAAACTGACGCGGGAGTTCCGCGATGATCCGGAGACCATCCGTCGTCTGGAGCAGGAGATTTTTGCCGACAGCGGACGGATGGCCCAGTCGGTCGGCGGTGCTCTGGAGATTCTCGCCGGCCAGGACGATGCAGCGGCGAGCCGGATCAGGGGGATTCTCGAGGCCTTCAATCCGGCGCTGATCCTCAATATGGTCCATTCCGAGGAGGAGGTCAAGGAGGGGATTGCTTTGCGTACAGCGGCGGAGGAGCTGCTTTCGCTGCGGATGGAATTTCTCGGCTACGTCGAACACGATGAGAGTGTGCGCCGGGCGGTCAAGGAATTGCGCCCCTTTGTCATCGACGACCCGCACTCCCGCGCCGCGCGCAGTCTGGCGAAAATGATCGCGGTGGGTCTGTTGAAGAAGAGTGGATGGGCCGGTTTTCGGGAGAAGCGCCGGGTGCTGCGCGAGATCCGGCAGCAGAACCAGAGTTATCCCGGCCAGCCGATGCGGGAGAGCGATACCATTTGCTCGGTGCAGTGTTTTTACTGGGGGGATTGCGAATATCAGAACGGGGGCTATCCCTGCCCGGTGCGCCATCTTGATCCCATCTTCAAGGCTTGAGTTGAAATTGCTTTTCTTTTTTGCCAATTTTATGTATACTATGAGGTGAACAGGGCTCTGTTCACCTTTTTTTAAGTAAAAGGCCGATATGAATACTCCACTGCGATTTTGGCGCAACCTTTCCCGCCACGCTCATCCAGCGCACATCCTGGCCATCAGTTTTCTCGTACTTATACTATTGGGCACAGTGCTGCTGACCTTGCCGGCCAGCAAGCTCGATCCGAATGCCGGTGTGGTGGATGCGCTCTTCATCTCCACCTCCGCCGCCTGTGTCACGGGGCTCTCGTCAGTGGACATCACCACGACCTATACCTTTTTCGGGAATGCAGTGATCCTCTTGCTGATTCAGTTTGGCGGTCTGGGGATCATCACCTTCTCCACTTTTTTCGCCTATATTCTGGCCGGGCGATTGAGCATGCGCGGGCGCGACCTGATCGAGAACAGCATCAGCGCCGAATCTGCGCCCTACCTCGGCCGGCTGCTCAAATTCGCCGTGCTCGGCACCCTGGCCATCGAGGGCATCGGCACCCTGATCCTGACCGTGCGCTTCAGCCAGGAGTATCCCTTTTGGCAAGCGCTGTGGAGTGGGCTGTTTCATGCCGTCTCGGCCTTTTGCAATGCCGGCTTTTCCACCTTTGCGCACAACCTCGCCGATCATGTGACCGATGCGACCGTCAATCTGACGATCATGACGCTGATCGTCCTGGGCGGACTCGGCTTTTGGGTGCTGCACGACCTCTTTTTCTGGCGTCCTGGAGGACATAGACGCCTCTCGCTGCACAGCAAGCTCGCCCTCTCGATGACCGGTTTGCTCATCCTTATCGGCGCCTGCATGCTGCTCTTTTTTGAGCGGGACCACTCGATGCGGGATTTTGGCGTCGGCGGCAAGCTGCTCGCTTCGTTTTTCCAGTCGGTCACTGCCCGCACGGCCGGATTTAATACCCTGCCGATCGGTGATCTGACCAATGGGGCGTTGCTGATCCTGATCATTCTCATGGCGATCGGCGCCTCCCCCGGCTCGACCGGAGGCGGAATCAAGACAACGACCTTTGCCATCATCCTGAGCTCCTTTTTCACCCGGCTGCGTTCACAGGAACAGGTCCGGATCTTCAACCGCGGCATCCCTGAATCGATCGTAACCAAGGCTATCGGCATCAGCTTTTTCTGGGTCATGACCATTGCCGTGGCAGTCCTGCTGATGAGCATAACGGAAGCGCGGTCACCCTCCGATCCCCTTGCCCATCGCACCCTGGTCGAAACCACCTTCGAGGCCTTTTCCGCCCTGGGTACAGTTGGATTGAGCATGGGGATCACGCCCCGCTTGAGCGATGCCGGCAAGATCATCTGTGTTTTGCTGATGTATATCGGCCGGGTCGGTCCGGTGACCCTGGCCCTTTCGATCGCAGCGCACCGGACCCTGCCGGTGCGCTTTGTCGAAGAAAACGTCATCGTCGGTTAACCTGCTACAAGGAATGCCACCATGCGCTCTTTTGCTATCATCGGTTTGAGCAGTTTCGGCCACTATCTGGCCAAGGAACTCAGCCACCGCGGCCACCACATTCTCGCCATCGACATCGATGAGGACAAGATTGACAAGGTGCGCGGCTTCGTCGAGCGGGCGGTCATTGCCGACGCCGGCGACAAGGAAATCCTCGAGGGCTTGGGACTGGCCGAGCTCGACGGTGTGGTGGTGAGCATGGGGGAAAAGATCGACGCCAGTATCCTGGTCACCCTTTATCTGCGCGAGCTCAAGGTTAAAAAGATTATCGCCAAGGCGATCACCAACGATCACGGCCGCATTCTCGAGATCATCGGCGCCACGCAGGTGGTCTTTCCCGAGCGCGACGAGGCGATGCGCCTGGCCCATACCCTCGAGAGTGACTATTTCCTGCACGCCATCACCCTCTATGAGGGAATCAGTATCATCGAAATTGCTCCGCCCAAACCCTTCGTCGCCAAAACGCTGGGTGAACTGGACCTGCGCAATCGCTACGGGGTCTCTGTGCTGCTGATCAAGGAGTGGGTGCCGGAGAAGGTCGTCCTGATCCCAACCGCCGACCGGGTGATCAAGGATAGCGATACCCTGGTCCTGCTCGGGCAGGATGAAGATCTGGAAAAAATGAAGGAGCTGCGCTAGTTCGCGCCGGATGGGGAATATTTGGGCGCTGTAATGAATTATCTGTTTTGCATCACAACCCGGCTGCAATCCGAGGCGGGATCAGCCGGGCGAATGAGGGAGGTTGGTTGAAATGACCCTGCATGTTCTGCACATCATACGCGATATGAGCGATCGCGGCAGCGCCGCACAGCGGCGATGCCCATACTCCTGTCCGGATATCGATCCGCCGATGGTTTCCTTCTGGAAACCGAACACCGATATTTTCGAGAGCGAGGGAGAGGTGAGGATCAGGATCGAGCTCGCCGGCGTCAGCCGGGAGAACATCAGCATTGAGCTCAAGAACGGCAAGCTGATCGTCAGCGGCATCCGCCTGGAGCGGCGGCCGGAAGAGCGGATCTGTTACCACCAGCTCGAGCAGCAGTACGGCCATTTTATGCGTATCATCGCTCTGCCGGAGACGGTTGAGCACAACGAGATCACGGCAGCCCTGGAAGACGGGGTGCTGGAAGTAATCATTTCAAAGGATGAGCGGGCGGTGGAGATTCCGATCACCGGTTTTGCTGAGAAGGCCTAGTCCCCCCCGGCTTGCGCCCCGCCAGAGTCTGTTGGAGATTGGAGCACGTATGGATGATTTGATGGATTCCTCTGCGGCGGTATCCGCTGAAGAGATCAATGTGGCGAAAATTCCGGAACAGCTGCCGATTCTGCCGCTGCGTGATACGGTGGTGTATCCGCATATCGTCACCCCCCTGGTGGTGGCGCGCGACAAGTCGGTGCAGCTGATCAACGACGTCATCGCCGGGTCGCGCATTCTCGGACTGGTCGCCCAGCGCGAGGCTGAGGTCGAGGATCCCGGATATGCCGATGTCTTTGAGTACGGCACCGCCGCCGTGATCCTGCGCATGATCAAATTCCCGGATGGCTCCCTGCGCATCCTGGTTCAAGGGCTCTCGCGCATCCGGCTCAGGAGTCTGGTGCAGGAGACCCCTTACATGGTCGGCGAGATCGAGGTTCTCGAGGAAAAGTATGCTGTAACGACCGAGCTGGAGGCCCTGAAACGTAACGTCGCCATCCAGTTTCAGAAGGTGGTTAGTCTGGTGCCGCAGCTGCCCGACGAGCTGCAGGTGGTGGTGGTCAATACCAGTAATCCCGACAAGCTTGCCGATCTGGTCGCCTCGAATCTGAACCTGACCCTCTTCGAGAAGCAGGAGATTCTGGAGGCCGTGGATGTGAAGAAGCGCCTCAAGCGGTTGACCGTCTATGTCAACCGTGAACTCGAGGTGTTGGAGATGGGCTCCAGGATCCAGGACAAGGTGCAGAACGAACTGGGCAAAAATCAGCGTGAGTACTTTCTCCGCGAGCAGCTGCGCGCCATCCAGAAGGAGCTGGGCGTAGGTGACGAGCGCTCCGCCGAGATGGAGGAGCTGCAGAAAAAGATCGAGGAGGCCCAGCTGCCCGAGGATGCAAACAAGGAGGCCCTGCGCGAGCTGGACCGGCTGAGCAAGATGCAGCCGGGGGCCGCCGAGTACACCGTGGCGCGGACCTATCTCGACTGGATGGTGGCGCTACCCTGGGCCCGGGCGACGGAGGACAATCTTGACATCAAAAAGGCGGGCGAGGTGCTGGATGAGGATCATTATGACCTGATCAAGGTCAAGGAGCGTATCCTCGAGTACCTGGCCGTGCGCAAACTCAAGGCCAATACCAAGGGCCCGATCCTCTGCTTTGTCGGCCCCCCCGGCGTGGGAAAAACCTCCCTCGGCCGTTCGATCGCCCGGGCGATGGGACGCAGTTTCATCCGGATTTCGCTTGGCGGCGTGCATGACGAGGCCGAGATCCGCGGCCATCGCCGCACCTATATCGGCGCCCTGCCCGGACGCATCATCCAGGGTGTCAAGAATGCCGGCAGCAACAATCCGATCTTCATGCTCGACGAGGTCGACAAGATCGGCCAGGATTTTCGCGGCGATCCCTCCTCGGCCCTTCTCGAGGTGCTCGACCCGGAGCAGAATTTCTCCTTCACCGACCATTACCTGGATGTGCCCTTTGATCTCTCGCGGGTGATGTTCATCACCACGGCCAACGTGCTCGATACCATCCCCTCGGCCCTGCGCGATCGTCTCGAGGTGCTCGAGCTCCCCGGTTACATCGAGGAAGAGAAGCTGCAGATCGCCGTCACCTATCTGGTGCCGCGCCAGATTGAGGAAAACGGTCTGCACCGCAAGGACATCAAATTCAACAAGGCCGCCCTCACCCGGATTATTCGCGACTATACCCGCGAGGCGGGGGTACGCAATCTCGAACGTGAGATCGCGACGGTCTGCCGCAAGGTGGCCAAAAAGGTCGCCGCCGGCGAGAAGGGGCCTTATACCATCACGCCGGAGACGGTGGTGGAGCTGCTCGGGCCGCCGCGCTTCTATTCGGAGGTGGCCGAACGCACCAACGAGCCGGGCGTGGCGGTCGGACTTGCCTGGACGCCGACCGGCGGCGATGTTCTCTTCATCGAGGCGACGCAGATGAGCGGCAGCAAGGGGCTCCTGCTCACCGGCCAGCTGGGCGATGTCATGAAGGAGTCGGCCCAGGCCGGGCTCTCCTGGATCCGAGCCCATGCCCGGGAGCTGGGCATCCCGGAGGATTTCTTCGAGAAGAACGATCTGCATATCCATATTCCGGCCGGCGCCATCCCCAAGGATGGGCCCTCCGCCGGCGTAACCCTCGCCACCGCCCTGGTCTCCCTTATCCAGAAGCATCCGGTCCGCAGCGACATCGCCATGACCGGCGAGGTCACCCTGCGCGGCAAGGTCCTCCCGGTCGGCGGCATCAAGGAGAAGGTCCTGGCAGCGCGGCGGGCGGGGATTCGTCAGGTTATCCTGCCGGCCAAGAACCGCGACGATCTGGAGGAGATTCCCGATCACGCCAAAAAGGAGATGACCTTCCATTTTGTCAACACCCTCGGCGAAGTACTCGAGTTGGCGCTGCGCCGGGGCAAGCAGGCCGCAACCAGGACCCCAAAAACCAAGAGATAGCGCATGGAATCCCTGAGCGACCGGTTTCGCCGGATGCGGCAGAAAGTGGCAGGATGGGGGCAGGAGAGTGTCTGGCGCTTTTGGGATGAACTCGATCCGGCGGCGCAGGCGCGCTTTATCGACCAGCTCGAGCAGCTGGATGAGCACTTTATCACTTCCCTGAGTGGCGGCCCCTGGCCGCCGGCAGAAACCCGGTTCGGTTCGCTCGCCGACTTGACGCCCCTGGAGCACATTCCGCTGCCCTCCACCCCGGAGGAAGAGCGGAGTTGGCAGCGGGCAAAACAGCGGGGAGAGGCGCTGCTCGCCGAAGGAACGGTGGCCGTACTGGTCGTCGCCGGCGGGCAGGGCACCCGGCTCGGCTTCCCGGGGCCGAAGGGGCTCTTCCCGGTCGGCCCGGTGAGCGGACGCTCGCTCTTTCAGTTTCACACCGAACAAATCCTCGCACTGGAGCGGCGTTTCGGCGCCACCCTGCCCTTTTATATCATGACCAGCCCGGCCAACCACCAGGAGACGGGCGACTTTTTCATCCGCAACGGTTTTTTTGGCAAGGATCCGGAGAGCGTGCGATTTTTTCCGCAGCGCATGCTGCCGGTCTTCGATCGCCAGGGACGGCTGCTGCTGGAAGAGAAGGGCCAGGTGAGCCTCTCGCCCGATGGCCACGGCGGCGTGCTGCATGCGCTCAACCGGCATCACCTCCTCGAGGATATGCAACAGCGGGGCATCCGCCAGCTCTATTATTTCCAGGTGGACAATGTGCTGGCCCGGATCGCGGATCCGGTCTACCTCGGTTTTCATGACGAAAAGGCCGCCGAGCTCTCCGCCAAAACGGTCTACAAACGCGATCCCTGGGAAAAACTGGGCAATATCGGACGACTCGATGGCCACTTCCAGGTCATCGAGTATACCGAGCTGCCGGATGAGCTCAAGACCGCCCGCAACGCCGAAGGCAAACTGCTCTTCGGGCAGGGCAGCATCGCCATTCATCTCTTCTCGGTCGATTTTCTTGCCCGCCTGCTGCAACAGCAGATCGAACTGCCCTATCATGTTGCCTATAAAAGGATGGCCAGTCTCCCCGATCAGGCAGGCGACGAAGGAGCCGACGGTCTGAATGGTGTCAAATTCGAGCAGTTCATCTTCGATGCCTTCCGCTTTGCCAGTCGGGTCATGGTGCTGGAATGCGACCGGCGTCTGGAGTTCAGCCCGATCAAGAACCGTGAGGGAGAGGATTCGCCGGAGAGCGCCCGCCGCGACCTCGGAGAGTTTTTCGCCGGTTGGCTCGAACGCTGCGGGCATCCGCCCAGGCGCCATGCCGACGGCTCGCTCGCCGTCCGGCTGGAGATCAGCCCGCTGGTCGCCCTCTCGGCCGAAGAGCTCAGGGCGCGATTGCCCCGCCAACTGGATGCGGCAGCCGATCTGCTGCTTGAGGATCAGACCGGATGAACCGGGGCTGCCGGGCAGGGTAACCACACCCCGGCCCGGAACCCGGTCACGAGAGAGAACCCAAGTGTGAACAAAGAACCTGAAGATCATAGCGGAGCCCAGCCCAAGGCCCAGCGCAAACCTCGTCGGTGGTGGCGCCGGCTGCTGCGCTTTTTCCTCTTTTCCCTCCTGGCGCTTCTTTTCCTGCTGCTGACAGCCGTCATTGTCTTGCGGCTGCTCTATCCGCCCGAGCGCCTTCGGGCCATGGCCAACGACGCCGCCCACACCTATCTCAATCGCCAGCTCAGCATCGGCAAGGTCTGGATCCATCCCCTGCGCGGTATCATCCTTGAGGATCTCCGGCTCTCACCCTGGCCCGATTCCACCAGGGGCTATGATCTCTTCGTCTTCCGCAAGCTCAGCATCAAGAAACTGGCCCTCCATTATTCGCTGGCCGATATCCTGGACCGCCAGCTCCATCTGACCGCCATTGAGATCAGCGAGCCCGAGATGGAGATCTTTGTCGATATGCTGGATACAACCGCGGTCGATCTGGCGGGCCTGGTGCGGACCAATCTGCCGCTGGCGATCGATCTCAAGTCCTTTCACATGCGCGAGTGCAAGATCAGGATCATCCTGGCTGACACGCTGACCCGGCAGGAGGTCTATATCGGCGATCTCAGCGGCGCCCTGGAGGAGGTCCGGCTGCCGGCGGGAGGATTCCTGGCGCATGACAGCGCCTTGCAAGTGCAGGTTGCCCTTCACGCTGATCACACGCCGCTTATGGTCGGCCTGAGCGATCTGCATGCCGGTTCCTCACAGCGGCTGCAGGGGCGCATGGATCTCGATGTGCAACTGGCCCTCCACAGTTACCGCGACATCGCTCTCCGGCTGGGTCTGGGTTTGCAGGAGCTGGTGCTGGAGGAGAACGACGGAGTGCGCGTCAAGGCCACGCGCGTGCCGCCGACGCTGGGGCTTGCCCTCGCGGCGCATGGAGATGGTCTGGGCGGGGTCGCACGCCTCGATTCCCTGGTCATCGCCCTCGACGGCCAAAAGTGGCTGCAAGCGGAGGGGGAGGCCGACAGCCTCTATCGCCAGCCCCGCCTTACCATGCGGATGCCCTATGCGGCGATCCCGCTCGCCCGGACGCTCGATTGGGCGCGGCAGTTGCTGCCGGCCGGGACGGTGCCCGATCTCCACTGGATCGATGACCAGGCTGCACTCAGTTGCAGCGGCGCCCGCCTCGCGGGCTCCCCGGCCGGGGGATGGCGCCTCGATCTCCCGCTGCGGCTGACGCAAGCCGGCCTGCGGATGAACCGCGATTCCCTCCGCGTCTTCGGCTTTGGGGCGGAGTTCACCCTGGAGGGGCTGCTGGGAGCCGCGGGGATGGAGCGCGCTGAGCTCAAGGGGACCCTGGCCTGTGACAGCCTCCTTTTTATGCCGCCCGCCGGGGAGGCCCTGACCGCCGGTTCCGGCCGCGTGACCATCGATGCGTTGATCAATCCGCAAATGCTGCCCGAACGGCTGGGCGCCTCCCTGCAGATCAGCAACCTGATGGGCATGAAACTGGCGGGGGGATGCGACCTGCGCGGCGGCGCCACCCTGAACGATCTGCGCGGCAGCGGCGAGCTGCGGCTGACGGGGATCGATCTGGCGCGGTTTCCTGTGCTGCAGGTGGCCGGCGAGAGTGAGGCGGAGCTGACCGTGCGGATCCATTCGCTGGCGGATATCCAGCCGCAGCTTCGCGTCCTCACCTCGCCGCTGACCTTGCGCGTCGACGAGGAACCCGTGCTCCTCAGCGATCTCAATCTCACCCTCGCCGCGCAGGCCGGCACCGACACCACCTTCAGCGTCCTGCATCTCGATTCCCTGCGCTTCTCCCTGAACCGCATGATCGAGGGCGCGGCCGCGGCCGAGATCCAGCTGGCGCCGGCGCTCGCGGCGGAGCTGGATCTCCGCCGGATCATCTTCCGCCATGATGCCATCTGGAACTATATCCCCGAATCGCTGCGCGAGGCCTTCGCCGAAGCGGAGCTGACCGGCACGACCACCCTCAGTGGCCGCGGCCATGTCGCAATGGCCGGGGGGGCGATGCAATACACCCTCGCAGCGCAGCTGGCCACCCTCAATACCTCCTTCCTCGCCCCGGCACAGTTCACCATGGTTCATGGCCTTGGCATCCAGGCCCGGTTGACTGGCGGGAGCCGCGAGGGCGTCCGCGCGGCCCTGAGCGTCGGCCTCGATACCCTGCGTACCGGCCGGACCGAAAGTGTCGCGTTCCATCACAACCGTCTTGAACTCAATGTAAACAGTGCCGATCCGGCGGCGCTGATCGAGGCCAATGGCCGCCTCGAACTCCCGGATCTCTTCACCAGCGCCGAATTCCAGACCCGGATCGCCGATATGGCCAAAGCCCTGCGCGTCAAGGCGCAGTTCACACTGACCCAGAACGTCGCTGATACCTTACGGCTGCCGCAGGGCATCAAGCTGCGCGGCGAGAGCCGCTTCTCGATCCAGCTGGAGGCTGACACCGCGCGAGCGCACCTCGCTGCGCAAGTGGCGACCAAAGCCCTCTCCCTCTTCATGCCAGGCAACCTGCTCGTCCGCGATGTGGCAGCCGATATCCATCTGGATCAGGAGGTGGATTTGCTGCACAAGCGCCTGGTCGGCATGCCCAACTACCAGATCGCCTCGCCGAGTACCGCTCTGATGGATTATCTGGTCTATCGCGGCTATTATCAGAGGCGCCTGCCAGGGCTCTCGCATGTGCACATCGCCCGCGTCGAATTCGGCGACTATGCCGTGGATGATATCGACCTCGAACTCAGCGCCCGGCAGGGAAGGCTGGAGATCCCGGAGGCGATGGCCAGAATCTATGGCGGCAATATGGGATTCCGGGCGGCGGTCGATCTGGCTGAAGGCGATCTGGGCAAGGCCAGCTTTGACGTCAATGCCCATTTCGCCAACATCAATTCGGACCTGCTGCTGCCCAGAGGGCAGCGCCAGTCCCGGCAAGGCATCATCAATGCCAACCTCGATCTGCATGGCACAGGCCTGGACGTGGCGGCCGGCATCCGGCTGGAGGGTCAGGCCTACATCACGCAAATCGGCCCCAAAGTGGCCGACAATCTTCTCCGCTCTCTCGATCCACAAGGCAAGGATTCGAGCATCCGCTCCACGCGGCTGCTGATCAATCAGGGCTTCAAGCCCAAACTGATGACCTTCGTGCTGCGTCATGGCTATCTCTATCCCGAGATCATCTTCGACCAGCCCTGGTACTTTCCGATGCGCCTCAGCGGCGGCAAGGTCGAGCTGGCGCGCATCCCACTGGACTTTTTCCTGCGAGCATCCGCTACGGGCACCGAGGCGCGCTGATGGCGCCGGCGGACCCGCCGGTCAGGAGGTGTAATGAACAGAGCAGCTTTCGCGGCTGGCGCCTTGCTGGCGCTCGCCTGTTTGCAGTGCAGTGTCAAGGCACCGGAACTCAATGTCACCGGCGAGAAGACCGCGCTGGAAAATCAGGTGCTGGGGTCCTACCAGCAAATCGAGAACGACTCCTGGCTCATCGCCTCGGCGCGGGCAGTCGGCTCGACCCCCACCACACTCCTCTCCGGCAACAAAAAAGAGGTGATGGAGGCGGTGCAGAATCGCAAGTTTAACAAGGATGAAGTCGACGAGCTCAAGGCCGGCAAGGTGGTCGGCGAGAACAACCGCGGGCTGCTGCAGACCCTGGCCAACACCCGCTATGACGCCGACCCGGAGTACCGCCTCTATGTGGACCAGATCGTCGGTGAGGAGAACACCGACCGCCAGGTCATTTATGAGCGGGCCCTGAGCGTCAACCAGACCACCACCGAGAACACCCAGGCCAACGAGATCTTTGCCAAACTCAATTTCGACAACTCACCCGCCGGGACGATGATTCAGAAACCGGACGGGAGCTGGGTGGAAAAAGGAAAGTAATCCGCATGGAACGCCGGCTTTTCCTGCTCATCGCTTTATCTCTGCTGGTGCCACTCGGGCGTCCCGCGCCGGTGGTGGCGCAGCAACCCGATCTGCGCCAGGTGACCACACACCCCGACATCGACCTCTCGCCGCGCCTCTCACCGGACGGCAAATTTCTGGCCTATGTCTCGCGGCAAACCTACAACTTTGATATCTGGATCAAGAGCACGACCAGCACGCGTTCCCGCCAGGTCACCTTCAACAAGGCGGATGATTTTTACCCGGTCTGGTACCCCGACAGCCGTTCGCTGGTCTTTGTATCGCAAAAGGAGGATGCGGCGGGGGATATCTGGCGCATCCGTTTCCGCGAGGTCAAGGGCGACCTCATTCCCCGAGGTGAGCCGGAGAAGATCAGCCACTATCAGGGCTTTGACAGCTATCCGACGGTCTCGCCCGATGGCAAAAAGATCGCCTGGGTTTCGGACGCCAGCGGCCGCGATGAAATCTGGTTTCATAACGACAATACCGGCAAGACCAGCCAGCTGACCTTCCTCGGCGGTACCCATCCGGCCTGGAGCTCCCGCCAGGACCTGATCGCCTTCACCTCCTTCCGCGCCGGCCCGGCCTGCGGCGGTGACATCTGGCTGATGAACCTGCATGGGCCGCGGCCGCAAGAGGAGGCCGACTCCTCCTGGTGGGATCCGCGAGAGAACCCCGTCTATCGTCTCACCCGCAGCGGTGCGGCGGATGGCTTCCCGACCTGGTCGCCTGACGCCAGCCGCATCATTTTTCTCCGGTTCAGCCAGGACACCAACGGCGATTCGCTGCTGACGCCCGCCGACCGCGGGGCGCTCTGGAGCATGGCGCCGGCCCCGGCGCCGGAACAACCCACCCTCTCCTCATCGCCGCTGGCCGGGCTGCTGCTCCCCTCCTTCAATCCGGCGCTGGTGCGCCGTGCGATGCCCCTGACCAGCGACAGCGATACCATCATGCAGCCCTGGTGCGGCGGCGACAGCCGGGTCTACTTTTCATCGGATCGCGGCGGCAACCTCGATATCTGGTCGATCCCGCTTGATGGGCCGGTGCCGCGTGCAGCCACCGCCGCCGAACAATATCGCTGGGCCGAGGCAACCTTTCCCCTGCCCGAACGCGCCTCGCGCTGGTACCTGGGGCCGCTGCTGACCGGTTACCAAAGCATTCAGCCCGATGCCGAGGAAGGGCGTATCCTCAATGAACGCTTCCTCGCCCTGCGCCGCCTCGCTGATTTCTTTCCCGATAGCAGCCGCCATACCGCCGAGGCCCTCTATGGCATGGGGGTGGTCGCGATGCTGCAGGGTGATGAGGAGTTGGCCCGCACCTGCCTGCATCTGGTATTGAGCCGCTATGGCAGCGAGCGCCAGACCGCCGCGTGGACCGAACTCGCCCTGCTGGGGCTGCAGGAGGGCGGAACCGGTGCGGATGCTTCCCGTACCGCCCGGCTGAAGCGCGGCGTGGACGACATTCTGCAGCGTTACGCCGACCAGAGTGCCCCCGCTGCCGCGGGGCGGCTGGCGATCGGCGATCTCTATGCCGCGGCCGGCGACCAGACGCGCGCCTTCCAGGAATATGCCCGGGTCCGCAAGGAGTATCCCGGGGAGCGTGACGCGTGCGCCGCCAGTCAGCTCAAGATAGGTGACCTCTTCCGGCGCTTCGCCAGCCAGGAGGAGGTGGTCCAGGCTTATCTGCGCGTCATCGACGATTATCCCGACCAGCGTCAGTGGATGTTGCCGGCGCGAGACCGCGTCCTCGACCTGCTCATCGCCGGCCGCAGCGGCGCCGCCGCCTATATCGCGCGCTACCGCGAAATCGTCGGGCTCTATCGCCGCTATCCGGAACTCGCCGCCGAAGCGCAGTTCCGCATCGGCAACCTGCTGCTAACCGGCAAGGAGTACCGCGCCGCCATCCTCGAGTTCGAGGCGGTCGAAACCCTCTTCCCCGACCTGGTCGATGAGGTCTTTGCGGCGCGGATGAGCCGGGCCGAGGCCTATCTCCGCCTCGGCGACAGCGCCACCGCCCTCTCCCTGCTCGACCAGCTGAGCAAGGAGGAGCAGGCCACGCGGCCCGACCTGGCCGAGCAGGCCTCCGACCGCCTGGTCGCGGCCCTGCTCTCCTCAGCCGACCATCTGCGCGCTAGCGGTGACCTGCAGCTGGCGGCCCTGCGCTACCGCAATGCCTGGGAACGCGATCTGCGTAACCTCCACGCCCACCGCGGTTATCTGGAGTGCCTCTATTACCAGAAAAAGATCGATCAGGCCATCGATGAGTACCGCCAGCTTAATATTCTCCATCCCAAAGACAACATCCTCACCTATGCCCTGGGCTTGGCCTACAGCTACAAGGGGACCGAAAAGGCGGAGCTCTACAACGATCCGGACGGCCTCGATCCGGTCTTCCTGGTCAACCGCTCGAGCGCGGTCATCGCCCGCGCCCTCTCCTACGACTATACCATGGTGCCGGGCTATTTGACCATCGCCTTCAACTTTGAAATGATGGAGAACTATGAGGCACGGCAGCAGGCCAGGGCGATTCATCCCGTTCGCCGGGCCTGGAAAGCCCTGACAGCGCCGATCGTGGATATCTATCATCGCCTGACCTTTTATGAAGAGCGCAAGCCGGCCCGCTACTACGAGCGTGCCATCCATGAACTCAACAAGGCGATCGTTCTCAACGACGAGAACAAGGAGCCGCTCCTCGAAGCCAATCTCGCGCTCAATCTCGCCAACAACTATTACAGCCTGGGCGAATTCGGCTTCGACAAGGCCTATGCCTATTATCAGGTCAAACTCCTCTATGATTCCACCTTCATTGACAAGCAGCGCGAGGCCCTCATTTACGAGCGCATGGGCCATTGTGCGCTGGTGACCGAGGATCTGGAAAAAGGCCCGCGCTTCCTCAAGCATGCGATCGCACTCTATGCCGCCATGGACAAGGAAACGAAGGTGCTGCTCAATACCAAGCGTCTTGCCCTGCTCTATGAGATTGGGGAACGCTATCAGGCCGCGATCGATTATTATCAGGCCGCCGCCGAGATTGAGAAGAGGGGGAACAATCTCGTCGACCTGATGCGCAGCTATCGCAGCGTGGCCTACAACTACCTCCGCCTCAACGAGCCGCAGGAGGCGATCCTCTATGCCCGCCGTGCCCTCGAACTGCTCGACAGCGGCAAGATCAAAAAGATCAAGGGCGAAAGCAGCCGGATGGAGATCGGATTCCTTGGCTGGTATTTCCCGGTCCCCTTTATCGATTTCAGCACGATGGGGGTGAATTCGCTCAAGAGTTTTACCACCGAGGACGAGCGCGCACTGCTCTTCTCCATTTTCGCCGACAGCTACCAGCAAAACCGCGAGTATGATTCCGCCATCGAGTTCGTCCGCAAAAAAAGCGAGCTCTTTCACAAGCGCAAGAACTATCGTGCCGAGGCGACCTTTGAGAACAATCTGGCCTATATCTGTTATCTCAAAGGCGATTATCGCGAGGCGTGGCGCCACTATGGCCGCTCCCTCAGGCTGTGCCAGGAGTACAAGATCGCCGATGGCGTTATTCAGAACAGCATCAATCTGGGGCGGCTCGCCAGCGGAATGAACCTGCAGCAGCAATTGGGGCGAGAGGCGAGCGGCACTTTGGTGGCACAGCGGCACTATGCCGACTCGGCGGCGGTGGTGCTCAAGGATGCCCTGCGTTTTCTCGAGCAAAGTACGCTCTTTTACGGGCGGGATCGTTCGCAGCTGCTGCTGCAGCTGGCCGAGGTCCTGTTGATCGAGCCGCAGCCGGCTGGGGGGGGAAGTGCTGCCACCGGATTGCCCGGCACGCTGGCACGACTGGATCAGCTGGGCCAGGCCAAACTCTACCTCGACGAGGCGCTCGATCTCAGTCGCCGTTACGGGCTCGAGCGCAACGAGCTGGCGGCCGATTTTGCCATCGCCGAGGTCTACCGCAATGCGGGCGATACCGATCAGGCCTGGGAGCAGCTCAACCGCTGCCGCCGCCTGGCCCTGCGCCAGGGCGAATTCGAGCTCGCCTGGCGGATCGACCTCGCCCTTGGCGATCTGGTTGACGAGATGAGCCGCGAGAGCAAATTCCGGTATGCCATCCAGAAGACACCGCTGGAATTCTACCTGGAAGCGGTCGATCTGCTCGAGGCGCACTCCGCCGTTTCGGTCGGGGCGATGGCGAGCGATTCGCGCCGGGTGCGTCTGCAGCCCTATAACCGGGTAATCACCGCCCTGGCCCGGATGGGCGATCAGAAAGGCGCCCTGGTCTTCGCCGAACGCCAGCGCGCCAAGCTCTTTCTGGATCTGAGCCGCCAGGAAACGATTGAACTGCGCAAGGAGCGGCACAAGATTTTTCTCGGCAACGCCCGTTACGTCCAGGATCGGATCGATGTCCTCAGCAGCGAGCTCTTGCGCGCCCGCAGCCAGAGCGACATTACCGCCAAGCAGGTGCGGGCATGGCGACAGGAACGGGAGAAGTACCAGCAGGAATATGAGGAGATCCTGCAGCAGGTCCGCAGCGAGGTGCCGGAGCTCGAGGGCATGGTGCGCGTGCAGCCGGTCGAACTGCTGCGGCTGCAGCGGACGCTGCAAAACCGGGAGGCGGTGGTCGTCAATCAGCTGCTGCCGGCCGGGATGCTGGTCTGGACCATCCGGCCGCAGTCGATTGACATGGGGGAGATCCCTCTCGCCGGAGCGGAGGTGGCGGCCGCGCTGCGCCGCTGGAGCGAGGCGGGGCAGGCGGCCACGATCCTGCAGGATACCCTCTGGCAGGCGATGACCGCCCCCCTGCTGCGACTGCCGGTGGAGGTACAGCGCCTGGTCGTCATCCCGGACGGTGCGCTGCTCGGTATGCCCTGGGGTGCCTCCGTACAGGCCGCCCGGGGGCATGAGCTGGCTGTCACGCTCAGCTCCAGTCTGACCGGCTATTATTATGCCGAGCAAAAACGCAAACTGCAGGGTGACACGATCCACCTCGCTGATAATCCGCCGCTCGCCGGCAGCGATTCCTTTGTCGCCTGGGAGCGCGGGCTTTTCTACAGTGGGCTGCCGGGATTCCTGACAAGCCTGTGGCCAGGGGATCAGGCCCGTGAACGCGAATTTTTCGACCTCTTTTATTCCCATCTCAAGAGCATGCCGCCAGCCGCCGCCCTGGCGCTGACACAGCGGGATTTGGCGGGCCGTGGTCTCCCCTTTTCGGAATGGGGACGCTTTCAGTACTATGGATTCGGGGGCATGACCGAGGCGGAGGAGCGTCAGTTCGCCGTCGAGGGTTTTACCGGGACCGTACGCCGCGGCCACAGCGCCTTCCAGCTGGGCGAATGGCACGACGCCATCGCCTTCTATGAGGAGGCGATGCAGATGGCCGAACGCCAGGGCGATAGCGAGAGTAAAACCCGACTGGAGGAGCGCATCCTTGAAGCGGCGGTCAATGGCGGCTTTTGGAGCAAGGCGATCGAGATTCAGCAGCGCGCCCTGCAGACGGCGAAAGGCGCCGGCAAGGTCGATGCCCTCGCCAGCAGCCTGAACAATCTCGCCTACTTTTATACGCGCAACGGCCAGTATGACGAGGGCGTTGCCGCGAAAAAAGAGTATGCCGAGCTGGCGCAAAAATACGGTCTGCAGGAGCAGGAGGCGCAATCCCTGCGCGAAACCGGGCTGATCTATGAACGCGGCGGACAATACGACCAGGCCATGGCGCTCTTCGATCAGGCCTTTGCACTCTACGAACGGATTGGCAAACCCCTCGGCATGGGCCAGTCTCTGCGGGACAAGGGCCGCATCGAATTTCTCTATCGCGACCATTACACGGCGGCGCTGGCGCTGCAGGAGCAGGCGCTGGCGCTGCTGCGCTCCGAGGCGGCGGGGAGCGATTTGATCGATGCCCTGCACAATCTCGGCATTACCCACGAAAAAATGGGCGAGTATCCCGCGGCGCTGCGGATCCAGACCGAGGCCCTGGCCATTGCGCGTAAAAACGGCAGCGACAGAGAGGTGGCCCTTTCGCAGCAAAACCTCGCCAATGTGCAGTGGAAAATGGGGGAGTACCAGGCGGCCCTGGCCAACCAGAATGCGGCCCTGGAGACCTTTACCCGGCTGAATGAGGAACCGCTGCTGCAAACGGCCTATGCGACGCGGGGTTTGCTCGCCCTCAGCCTGGGCCAGCCGCAGCAGGCCCTCGAGTTCGAGCAAAAGGCGCTCGTGATCGCCACTCGGCTCGATGACCGTCTCAATCAGGCGACCATACAGAAAAACCTCGGCATGATCTATCGCGCCGATGGCCGTTTCGAGCTGGCCCGCGCCAGCTTTGAGCAGGCCCGCGTGCAGGACTCGCTGCTGGTCTCCCGGCGCGGCCTGGCCTACGATTATCGCAATCTCGCGGCCATCTATGGCCTGATCGGCCGCGGCCCGGAGGGGGTGGGGCTGGCTCGCCGGGCCCTGGATTTGAGCCGCGATATTCTCGACCGCCGCAATGAAGCGCAGAGCCTGCTCGTTCTCGGAACCCTGCAGCGGCGGTTCGGGGCGCCCGACTCGGCCCGGCGTCATCTGGCTATGGCGGCGGCCCTGGCCGATTCAATGTTCATGCCCGACATCGGCTGGCGGGCCCAACGGCAGTTGGCTGATCTGTACGATGCCGAAAAAAATCGCAGCAGCCAGATCGCTGCCCTCTATGCCAGTCTGGAGATCATCGAAGGTCTGCGCGCCCGCATCCGGGTGGAGGACTACGCCGCCGGCTTCATCGATGACAAGCTCGAGGTCTACGGCGCCCTGATCGACGTGCTGGCGGCGGCGGAGCGCACCGGTGAGGCACTCGAAGTGGCCGAGCGCGCCCGCGCCCGCGGTTTCCTCGACCTGCTCGGTCAGAAGCAGATCCCCTTCGCCGACCCGGCCGATGCCCGCCTGGCCGCGGCCGGCGACAGCCTGCAAACGGAACTGGCCCGCGCCCAGAGTGAGCTTCTCTACCTGCAGACACAAAACGATCCCCTGCAGGCGCAGCATCTGCGTCAGCTGCAGGAACGGATCGGGATGCTGCGCCGCAGCTATTCGGACCATCTCACCCGCGTCCGCACCACCAATCCCGAGCTCTCCACCCTGCTGGAGGTCCGGCCCCTGGGCAAAGAGGCGATCCAGAGGCTCGTCCCGGAAAAAGGTGGCATGCTGGTCTATCATCTCCTGCGCGACCGTCTCTTCATCTGGCTGGTCACACCGCAAGCCATCCAGCTGCAGCGTGTGGAGATCGGCGAGGCGGCGCTGGCGGAGCAGGTCTCGACGCTGCGCCGTACCCTCGGTCGTCAGCTCTCGATAGACGAGATCGCACGCACCCTCCACGATGAGCTGATCAAACCCTTCGGCGCGGAGATCGCCCGCTGCGGCCACCTGGTGATCCTGCCGCACGGCGCCCTGCATTACCTGCCCTTTGCCGTGCTGCAGGATGACGCGAAACGCTATCTCGGGGTCGAACACACCCTCTCCTTCGCTGCCAGCGCCTCGGTGCTCGCCAGCTGTTTGGCCAGGGGGGAGTCCTATGTCAGTCAGGAGAAACGGCAGATGCACGTCCTCGCCTTCGGGGATCCCGACCTGGGCGACCACCAGTACGATCTCCCCTTTGCCGAGCGCGAGGCGGCCAGCCTGAAGCGGTACTATCCGCAGGTCACACTCTTCACCGGTCCCGAGGCCAGCGAGACCCACCTGCGGGCGGCCTTGCCCTCGCCGCCACTGGTGCTTTTCAGCTGCCATGGCGTTTATGATGAGGCCAACCCCCTGCTCTCCGCACTGCTGCTGGCGCCGGACGGCCGTAACGACGGGCGTCTGGAGGCGCACGAGATCTTTGCCCTCAAGATGGAGGCCTATCTGGTGGCGATGAGCGCCTGCGAGACCGGGATCGGGGCGCTGCGCAGCGGCGATGAGATGATCGGTCTGACGCGCAGTTTCACCTATGCGGGGGCGGCCTCGCAGCTGGCCACGCTGTGGAAGGTGGACGATCTGGCGGCGGCGGTGCTGGTCAAGCGCTTTTTCCGCCATCTGGCTGAGGGTGAGTCGCGGCCGGAGGCGCTGCGCAAGGCGCAGCAGATCGTTGCGGCGGAGCTCAATCCCTATCCCGCCTTCTGGGCAGCTTTCCAGATCAGCGGCGATTATCGCTGAGGGCGAAGCGGGCGGGCAAAAAAGAGCGGGGTATCCGGCAAAAAGCAGTTGCGTCGCACGGAAAAACTTGATAATTTAGCCCAGGCTGCACCCGGCCGCGGCGAACCGGGTGGCGGAGCAAATCCCTGTTGGCAGGTTGAATCCTAACCGGTGAAGGCCCATGAAAAAGACCCTCGCATTGATCCTGGCCGGCGGCCGGGTCGATGAACTCTCCGTATTGACGCTGTATCGTCCCAAATCGGCTTTGCCCTTTGGCGGGCTCTTCCGGGTCATCGATTTTCCCCTCAGCAATCTGCTCCATTCCGGCATCGAACGCGTCGGGATCCTCTCGCAATACCGTTCCGACTCCCTCATCAATCATATCGGCTCGGGTGCGGGCTGGGATATGATCGGCAGCCAGCGTGGGATCACCATGCTGCCGCCGATGAAGGGGACGCAGAGTTCCGACTGGTACCGGGGGACGGCCGATGCGGTCTACCAGAATCGTGAGTTCATCGCCCGCCATCATCCGGATTACATCCTGGTGCTCTCCGGCGATCACATTTATCGGATGGATTATCAGGAGATGATCGCCTTTCATGAACGGATGGAGGCCGATCTCACCTGCGCCTTCGTTGAAGCCCCGGCCGGCGGCATGGAGCGTTTTGGCCAGGGGGTCATCGAGGGCGACGATCCCATGGGCGGGCGCCTCTCCCGTTATGTCGAAAAGCCTAACGAATCGATCTCTCCCTGGGCCTCGATGACGATCTACCTCTTCAGCCGCGACACCCTGCGCTACATCCTCGATGAGATGATGCAGCCGCCGGCGACCGAGCATTTCGGCCGCGACATTCTGCCGGTGCTGATCGGCAAGAAGAAGGTTTTCGGCTACAAGTTCCGCGGGCCCTGGGGCTATACCCGCACCATCGACGAATATTATGCGGCCAGCATGGCCCTGCTCTCCGAGACGCCGGCGCTGCGGCTGGAAGAATGGCCGGTCCGCACCAATCTCGACAATGAGCGCATCCGCGACCGCGCGCCGGCCTTGATCGGCGCCGGTGCCGAGTGCAGCAAGACCCTGCTGCATCATGGCTGCGAGATCCAGGGCAAGGTGTACAACTCGATCCTCTTCCCCGGCGTGCGGGTCAAGGCCGGGGCAACGGTCGAAAACTCGATCCTGATGTTCGACACTGTCGTCGAGCAGGGCGCCCGTCTGAGCCGGGTCATCGCCGACGTCGAGGTGACGATCGGCCCCAATGCGGTCATCGGCGACGGCGAGGAGAGCGGCGCCAACACCGAATATCCCGATCTGCTCAATTCCGGCCTTACCCTCATCGGCCGCAACACCCGCCTCCCCGGCGGCATGCGCGTGGGGCGGAACTGCATCGTCTATCCCAACAAAAAGGAAGCCGATTTCTCGAGCCTGAATATTGCCAATGGAAGGACCCTCAAATGAGAAATACCGTCGCGTTACTGCTCGCCGGCGGCATGGGCAGCCGCCTCAATATCCTGGGATGGATGCGCGCCAAGCCGGCCGTCCCCTTCGGCGGCTGCTATCGGCTCATCGATTTCACTCTCAGCAATGCGATGTATTCCGGGATTCAGCAGATCGGCATTCTCACCCAGTACCGGCCCTACTCCCTCATGGGCCACATCGGCTCGGGCGAATCCTGGGATCTGGTCGGACGCAGCCGCTGCGCCAAGGTGCTGCCGCCGAGCACCGGCATCGACGATTATGACTGGTACCGCGGCACCGCCGACGCCGTCGCCCAGAACATGCAGTTTGTCCACCATTATCATGCCGAGCGCCTGCTGGTCCTCTCCGGGGACCATATCTATCGCATGGACTACGCCCCGATGGTCGAGTTTCACAAGGAGAAGAAAGCGCACATCACCATCGCGATGATGCGCGTGCCCTGGGAGGAGACGCGCCATTTCGGCATCGGCATCACCAACAAAGAGCAGCGCATCGTCGAGTGGGAGGAAAAACCGGAGAAGGCGAAGAGCAATCTTGCCTCGATGGGCGTCTACGTCTTCGATACGGCCTATCTGGCGGATGCCCTGGCCAAGCGCAGCGGCCATGATTTCGGCAAAAACATTATTCGCGATGCAATCCAGGCGAAAAGTGTCTACGCCTACCCCTTTGAGGGCTATTGGGCCGATGTCGGGACGATCAAGGCCTACTGGCAGGCGAGCATGGATATCCTGCTGCCTGAATCGGGCCTCCGGCTGCAGGAGTGGGGGGTGCGTACCAATTTCGACGAGGAGGGGCTCGAGGGCGACCGGCCGCCGGTGCATATCGGCAGCGAGGCGCAGGTGATCAATTCACTGGTCTCGGCGGGCTGCCGGATCGAGGGTTTTGTGCAGAACAGCATCCTCTCGCCGGGCGTTCGTGTCGAAAAAGGCGCCGAGGTGATCGATTCGGTGATCATGCAGGACACCGTGGTGAGCGCCAAAGCCCGGCTCTTCCGGGTGATCGCCGACAAGAATGCCCGCTTCGGCGAGGGGGTCATCGCCGGGGGTGTCGAGGCCGATGAACCCAACGAAAAATATCCCGAGCATCTCTACAGCGGCCTGACGGTCATCGGCAAGCGCGCGGATATCCCGGCCGGAGTGCAGATTGCCGCCAACACCATCGTCGAGCCGCTGGCCTCCGCCAGCAGTTTTTCCGGCATCACCCTGCGGACCGGTTCCTATGTGAAACGCTGACCGGTGGAATGGTTGCGATCAGCGCCCGGACCACCGGGCGCTTTTTTTTATGACCTAAAACCTGAGTGAGAAGGTGGATTTGGTGATGGTGTCCAGCTTTTTTACCCCTTCGGGCGGCCGGCTGTCGCGGCGGAGGGTGAAGCCGAGCTTGAGAGTGAGAAAGGTCGTGAGGCCTATGGCCAGGGCGTTTTCGGAAAGGATGCGGTGGTCGCGCCAGTCGTTCAGGGCGGGCTGGAAATAACTCACGCTGAGCAGGGAGAGGCCGCCCTCGCGCCCGAGTTCCCAGGTGGCATAGGTGCTGAGCCGGTGGGTTGAGAGCTCGTGGGGATGGCGGTTGCCCGCCGCCAGGTCGTAACGCTCGCGTTCGAACATCCAGGCGGCGCCGAGGCGCAGCTTGGCCAACTGCGAGGTGAGCATCTTGAGCCGGATCCCCAGACCGGCCAGTTCGCGGCCACTCAGGTGGCGCTTGCGGTTGCTGTCGAACTGGACGAACCATTCATTCTGCAGCCGGTCGCTCAGCAAAAAGACATGGCGCAGGTGGGCGGTGTTCTGATCCATGAAACGATCGCCGTTGCTCCAGCCGATGCTGCCGTTAAGGACCAGGAAAGTATACGCTGTGGTCCAGTTGTAGTTGAGACGGCTGTTGAGCCCGATCAGGCGAAAATCGGTGTTGCCGGTCATGACGGTGAGGTCGAGATCGAGGTTGCCCTCGAATCCCTTTTTCTGGGTGGCATGGCGGAAGCGTTCGGTATTGATCTGTGCCTGCGCGGCGGGGAGCGCGGCGAGCAGCGACAGCAGCAGGGCGAGGATCCGGGCGGTGCGATTCATGACGGTCTTTCGTTATGGGGTGGATGAGAATTAGGGGATAATGTACCATCCCCGCGTGAAAAATGCAACTCCTGATCGGCCGTGGTCCGCCCACAAATTCTGGCGCCGACCCGGCTGCCCGCACCTCTGGTGCCCACCCGGGTCAACGCAAGAGTAAGGGGCGCCGAGATGGTCGGCACCAGCTGTTGGCGGTCTCCTTGATCCGCGTCACGCTTTCCCGTCAAGAAGCGGGAAAAGGCCTCTTTTTACTTGCATTTCATGCAAAATAATGATACACTTCCTTGAGGGGCTATCTGGCCCTCTATTTCTTTGGACAAGGGAGGGTTGCGATGATTCCCGTCGAGACCTTGCTTTGCATCGGCATGCTTCTGCTCACCTGCTCCCAGAATCCGCCCGCGAACCTGCTCACCCGTGAAGATCAGGGCAAACTCATTCCATGCCAGCTTCGTCAGGAATTTGTCGTCGAACTGGAAAGCAATCCGGCGACGGGCTTCTCCTGGCAGTTGGACAAGGGGGATAATCCCTATGTCAAACTGCTGCGCGAGGAGTTCATTCCCGGCGACCGGAAGCGGCTCGGTGCACCGGGCAAACAACTCTTTCACTTCCAGGCGATGGCCATTGGCCGAACCCCGCTGGTCATGGAATACCGGCGGGCATGGGAAGGGGAGACACCACCCGCGAAGACATTTTCGGTCACCCTGGTTATCCGCAACTAACGCTTCCTGGAAGAAAGCAGCATTTGAACTGCACAAAGGGAGGTGGCTATGAGGAGAAGTCTCTGGTTGTGTTGCCTTGCGCTGATCCTGTTCTGCGCCGGAGTTTGGGCGCAGGGGCTGGATGAAAGCCAGGCGCTGCCGGCGGTACGCCAGCAGCTGCAGCGGATGCGGGAGGAGATCGGTAAACAGCAGCTTTCGTTCCGCGTCGGCTACAATGCCGCGATGACCCGCACCATCGCGCAGTTGTGCGGTACCAAAGCGCCGCAGAACTGGTGGCAGACGGCCAAAGCCAAAAATCTGGCTAAGATCGCCGCGGCCAAATTGAAGGCGTCAGTCGCACTGCCAACCCAATGGGATTGGCGGGATCACAATGGCGTGACCGCGATCCGCGATCAGGGGAGCTGCGGCAGCTGCTGGGCCTTCGGCACCATCGGCGCTTTCGAATGCTTCCTGCTGGCGAGAAACAGTGTGACCGCCGATCTCTCGGAACAGCACCTCGTCTCCTGCAATCCGTGGGGCTATGGCTGCAACGGCGGGTGGTGGGCGTTCGACCTGCTGGTCAATCCCGGGGCCGTGCTGGAATCGCAGTTTCCCTATGTCGCCGCGGATGTCCCCTGCCCCTCCGGCCTGACCTATGCCTACCAGGCCAGCGGCTGGGCCTATGTCGATGGCGAAAACCAGATTGCGAACACGCAAAAGATCAAGGAGGCGATCTACCAGATCGGTCCGGTGGCCGCTGCGGTCTATGTCGGCCCCTATTTCCAGGCCTATACCGGCGGGGTTTTTGACAAGGAAGAGGCCAAGGGGGGATTCCTCAGCTGTTCAGCCGACAAGGCGGTCAACCACGCGATCCTGCTGGTGGGATGGGATGATGCCCAGGGCGCATGGATCCTGCGCAACAGCTGGAGCGCCGGCTGGGGAGAAGCGGGGTACATGCGGATCAAATACGGCATCAGCAAAGTGGGTTTTGCGGCGGCCAGCGTCTATTGAGCCGCGAGGAGCGCTGCTCCACAGATGGGTGTAGCCTCAGAAAAGGGATCGGGAATGGGCTCTGAAAGGAGCCCATTCCTGTTTTGGGGACGTGGACCTAGCGCAGCTCGCGGATGCGCACCTCGATCTTTTCCCCCTGCAGCAGATCGATCAGCTTGCGGGTATCGGTGTCTCCGAAATGGTAGGGATAGAGGATGTGCGGCTGGAAGGCCCGGGCGGCATCGGCCACCATCTCAGGCGTCATGGTGTAAGGCAGGTTCATCGGCAGAAAGGCGACATCGATGTCCTTGAGACCTTTCATCTCCGGCGTATTCTCCGTATCGCCGGCGACATAGATGCATTTGCCACCGAAGCGCAGGAGGTAGCCATTACCCTCGCCCTTGGGATGGAAAGGCTGCTGGTCCGGACGCTTGTGGACCAGGTTATAGGCCGGCACTGCCTCGACCTCGAGATTGCCGACGGCGCATTTGCCGCCGTTGGCCAGGAGAGTGGCAGCAGGCACCTTGTCGCGGCAGACGGACGCAGCGATGATCTGCGTTTTGGGTCCGGAGATCTGGCGGATCGCCTTGGGATCGAGATGATCGAAATGGGCGTGGGTGATCAGGATCAGGTCCGCCTTGGGCAGGCTGCCATAGTCGCCGAATTCCGCGACCGGGTCGATATAGGTCACCATCGGGCCAAACTGGATCATCAGGCTGCCGTGGCCGATGAAAGAGAGAACGACAGGGCCCCTGGCCGTCGTCAGGGTATCACTTTTGGACATGGCATGGCTCCCGGCCGAAGTGAGCAGCAAGAGAAGCAGGATCATTCCGCTCGGTTTCATGGGCACCTCTCTGATTGACAAATGATTTCCCCCGCGATGCACTCTTTAATCTATTACATTGGCCGGAAAAAAGCAATCCCTTTTGGCGGCAGCCGGGGCGGCATTTCAGCGGAGGCGGACGAGGCGAAGGGTGACGGTGCGGCTGCCGTCGCAGCGGAGCCGGCCGAAATAGATGCCGGTGGGGAGGGGCGCGCCATTGCCGTCGCAGCCATCCCAACGCTGACGCTGGCGCCCGCGCGGTGTGGCCCAGGAGCGCACGATGCGGCCGCGCAGATCGAGGATTTCGAGCAGAGCCGCTTCGGGGGTCCGCCACTCGAGGAGGATTTCGGGATTGAAGGGATTGGGCCAGGCGGTCAGTACAGCGGGGACGGCTGCCCCGATGGGGGCGGGATCCTGGCGGGTTTCGACCGGCAGGGTATGGTCGTAAACGCTGTTGGCTGCGCCCGGGGTGCCGTTGATGGGCAGACCGTTGGCATCACTGCCGTTGCGCGTCAGGGTGTCGTTGGCAGCCCAGCTGGCGGGGAGCATTCCGTCGATGACAGGGTGTTTTTTCTCCATGCTGGTTTTGGGATTGTTCGAGCCGGCAAACCAGCCGCTCGAATCGCACCGCACCTGATCGACCAGCAGCGAGTCGGCATCGCGCAGGGTCAGCCATTCGCCGCTGTTTTTGAGGTCGCCGGTGAAGAGCAGGTCGGCGGGCCGGTCGCTGATGGTCTGCTCGTCGGTTCGTTCCAGCACAAAAAAGCCGCCCGGCGGGATGATGCCGGAGAGCCGGATGACCGGGGCGCCATCGGCCGCGCTCAGGCTCCAGCCCTGGAGATCGATCGCGCCGGGGGTGGGGTTGCAGAGCTCGATCCACTCATCGCTGGCGCTGGCCCGGGTGCCCATCCAGGCGATCTCGTTGATGACCACCGTTTGCGCCGGCAGCCAGGCCGGCAGGGCCAGTGCGAGCAGGAGATGTCCAGCCGCTATCCGCATACTGTAATATCCCCATCCCGCGTTAAAAAATCAAGGGACAAAATCGCCACTCCTTCCCCTTGCGGTCGGCAGCCATGTGCGAGCGCCGCAGAAAAAGAGTGGTTTTTTTGCTCAAATTCTCCTATTTTATGGGCGTTGGTCACCTCCAATCCTGAGAGCGGCATGAGTTATCCGATCCGGCCGAAGAAGAGCCTCGGCCAGAATTTCCTGGTAGACGGCAACGTCCTGCGCAGCATCGCCGATGCCCTGGCGCTCGGGCCGGGGGATACGGTGCTGGAGATCGGTCCGGGCACGGGCCTGCTGACCGAACTGCTGCAGCCGCGGGTCGGGCAGCTGGTGGCCGTCGAGATCGACCGCCAGCTGGCGGCGGTGCTGCGGGTGAAATTTTTCAGCGCCGCCAATTTCAGGCTGGTGGAGGGCGACATCCTCGATATGGCACCGATGACGCTCGCCGAGGAGCGCCCGCTGCGGGTAGTGGGCAACATCCCCTACTACATCACCTCGCAGATCATTTTTCACTTTTTCGATGACCGCCGCAACCTGGTTGACATGGCCCTGCTCATGCAGCGCGAGGTGGCGGAACGGATCGTCGCCGGGGTGGGCGACCCCGAGTATGGCATCCTCTCGGTCTTCAGCCGCACCTTCGCCGATGCGGAGATTCTGCTGCAGGTGCCACGGACCGTCTTCAAGCCGCGGCCCAAGGTCGACTCCGCCCTGGTGCGCTGGCGGTTCACCGACCGGCATACGCGCGGACTGCACGACGAGACTCTTTTCCGCCGCCTGGTGCGCAGTGCGTTCGGCCAGCGCCGCAAGATGCTGCGCAAATCCCTGCGCGACAAATTCGATCTCGAAAGGCTGGCCGCTTTCGACCTGACGCGCCGCCCCGAAGAACTGGATGCAAGCGACTGGATCACCATGGCCAACGCCCTTGCCGGTCCGCCGGCGGGCACGGCCTGAGGAGCGCTCCATGCCCCTGAGCAAGACCGAAGCGATCGTCCTGCACGCGCGCAAACAGGGGGAGACCAGCAAGATCCTCTCACTCTACACCCTGCATTACGGCCGTCAGAGCGTGATGGCCAAGGGGGCGCGCAGCCTGAAATCCCGCTACAGCGGCGTGCTTGAGCCGCTGAGCCATATTCAGATGGTGTTTTACCGCTACGAGAACCGCGACCTGCACTATCTGAGCCAGGCGGAAGCGGTGCATCCCTTTCCCCGGGTGCATGGCGAGCTCGGCCGGATGGCGCTGGCAGCGATCCCTTGCGAGATCTGTGAGCGCAATGAGGCCGGCGGCCACGCCAACCCGGCCCTCTTCCGCCTCCTGCTCGAGAGTCTGATGCTGCTGGACGCGGCGGAGAGCGGCCTGCGCCAGATCGTCCGCGCCTTTATGCTCCACTATCTTGATCTCTCCGGTTTCCGCGGCGAGTACCGGCTCTGCCTGGGCTGCCGGGAGGAAAAGCTGCGCGACCGGCAGTTTTTTGATTACAGCAGCGGCGGCTACCGCTGCAGTGCCTGCGAGGGGATGGCGGGCGAGGGACAGCCCCTCTCGAAACGGGCGCTGCTGGCCCTCCACTTTCTCGGCCATGCCCGCCTGGATCAAAGCACCACCCTGCGCAGCGATCCCGAACTCGGGCGTGAGCTCGATCAGTTCCTGCTCGCCAACATGCGCTGGCATCTCGAACCGCTGCGCTCGCTGCGCAGCGTCGCCTATCTGGAACAATTACAGACCCATTTGCAGCAAACCCAAGAGGAAGAACAAGGAAAACCGTATGGCCAACCCGACCCCCAATGCCCTGGATAAACTGATCTCCCTGTGCCGCCGCCGCGGCTTTATCTTTCAGTCGAGTGAGATCTATGGCGGACTGAACGCCTGCTATGATTACGGCCCACTCGGGGTCGAGTTGAAACGCAACGTCAAGGATTTCTGGTGGAACTGGATGGTGCGCCGCCGCCGCGATGTGGTCGGACTCGATGCCGCCATCCTCATGGCCCCCAGGGTGTGGGAAGCCTCCGGCCATGTCGCCGGCTTCACCGACCCCATGGTCGACTGCAAGGTCTGCAAACGTCGCTTCCGCGCCGACATGATTCCCGAAGCCGGCAAATGCCCCGAATGCGGCGGCCAGCTGACCGACATCCGTCAGTTCAACCTGATGTTCAAGACCTTTATGGGGCCGGTCGAGGAGAGCGCCAGCGTCGTCTATCTGCGCCCGGAGACCGCCCAGGGCATCTATGTCAACTATCAGAATGTCCTTGACTCGAGCCGCCTCAAGGTGCCCTTCGGCATCGGCCAGATCGGCAAGGCCTTCCGCAACGAGATCACCACCGAGAATTTCATCTTTCGCACCCGTGAATTCGAGCAGATGGAGATGCAGTATTTCGTCAAACCCGGGACGGACATGGAGTGGTTCGAGACCTGGAAACAGGACCGCCAGAGCTACTATGCCGCCCTGGGCATCCGGCCGGAGAAGATCCGCTTCCACCAGCACGGCGCGGATGAGCTGGCCCATTATGCCGCGGCGGCCTTCGACATCCAGTACGAATTCCCCTTCGGCTGGAAGGAGCTTGAGGGCATCCACAACCGCACCGATTTTGATCTCAAACGCCACCAGGAGTACTCCGGCGTCGATCTGAGCTACTTTGATGAAGTGACCCGTGAGCGTTATATCCCCTACATCATCGAGACCTCGGCCGGGGTCGACCGCACCATGTTGTGCATCCTCAGTGACGCCTTTGAGGAACAACAGCTTGAGAAGGACACCCGCACCGTGCTCCATTTCCACCCGGCCGTTGCGCCGGTCAAGGCGGGCATCTTCCCGCTGGTGAAGAAGGATGGCATGCCCGAACTGGCCCATGAGATCGAGGCGATGCTACAGCCCTACTTTGCCGTCTTTTACGACGAGAGCGGCGCTGTCGGACGCCGTTACCGCCGCCAGGACGAGATTGGCACCCCCTTCTGTCTGACGGTCGATACCGAGAGCCTGCAGAACCAGACGGTCACGGTGCGTGACCGCGACACCATGCAGCAGGAGCGCCTCCCGATCGCCGAGCTGATGAGCTTTCTGCATAAAAAGATCCACGGCTAGAAAGGAGAGGCGATGCACTTCGCCGAACGTCTTGACCAGATCATCCGGACGCGCAAGAGTCTGCTTTGCGTCGGTCTGGACAGTGTGCTCGACAAGATTCCCGAGTCCCTGCGGCACGAGCCCGATCCGCTCTTTGCCTTCAACAAGGCGATCATCGATGCCACCGCCCCCTATGCAGCGGCCTTCAAGGTGAATACGGCCTTTTATGAGGCCCATGGAGTGACCGGGTGGCGGACGCTGGAGGCGACCTTCCGCTATCTGCCGGCGGAAACCCTCCGTATCGCAGATGCCAAACGAGGCGACATCGGCAACACCTCCAGGATGTACGCCCGCGCCGTCTTTGAACATCTGGGGGCGGATGCGGTGACGGTCCATCCGCTGATGGGTGGCGATTCGGTGGCGCCGTTTCTTGAGGATGAATCGCGCGGCGCTTTCTTCCTCTGCCTCACCTCCAATCCCGGCTCGCGCGATTTTCAGCACCTCGATTGCGGCGGACGTCCGCTCTACGAGGTCATCGCCCGGCAAGTGCAGCAATGGAATGCCCGCGGCAACTGCGGACTGGTGGTTGGTGCGACCCAGCCCGACCAGCTGGCTGCGATCCGCCAGCTGGCGCCGGAGCTGCCCTTGCTCATTCCGGGCATCGGCGCCCAGGGTGGCGAA
Source organism: uncultured Cytophagia bacterium (assembly GCA_964436305.1). Classification (GTDB taxonomy): domain Bacteria; phylum Zhuqueibacterota; class Zhuqueibacteria; order Residuimicrobiales; family Residuimicrobiaceae; genus JAKPUX01. Next base: position 86,487 of record CAYTCI010000001.1, read on the forward strand.
CTCGAGGCGGCGGTGCGCGCCGGGTGCGACAGCGCGGGGCGCGGAGCGCTGTTCAACTCGAGCCGGGCGATCCTTTTCGCCGGCAGCGGAGCGGACTTTGCCGGAGCGGCCGGGGCGGCAGCCCGGGCAACCCGGGATGAGCTGGAGCAAGCCAGAAGAATCTGAACAAGGAGCACAGGATGACCAACGATGAAGCTTTGGCCCTATTCCGGGAGAGCGAGGCGCTGCTCGAGGGCCATTTCCGCCTCACCTCGGGATTGCACAGCCCGAATTACTTCCAGTGCGCCCGGGTGCTGCAGTATCCGCAGCATGCCGAGCGCTTTTGCCGGCTGATCGCCGAACGGTTTCACAGTGAAGGGATCGAGGTGGTGATCTCGCCGGCGATCGGCGGGATCGTGGTGGGCCAGGAGGTGGCGCGCCTGCTCGGTTGTCGCGCGATTTTTGCCGAGCGCGAGGAGGGGGCGATGACGCTGCGCCGCGGTTTCGCGATCCGGCCGGGCGAACGCTGTCTGGCGGTGGAGGATGTCGTCACCACCGGCGGCTCGGTCAAGGAAGTGATCGCTCTGGCGCAGGCCGCCGGCGCCGAGGTCAGGGGCGCGGCCTTCATCGTCGATCGCAGCGCCGGCCGGGCGTCGTTTACCGTCCCCTTTTACGCGGCGCTCAGGATGGAGGTGGTCACCTATCCACCGGAGGAGTGCCCGCTCTGCGCCCGGGGGATTCCCGTCGTCAAGCCGGGCAGCCGCAAGGTTTGAAACACCGCTGCCTGTAACGAAAAAAAAGCCCTGTCGAGTGACAGGGCTTTTGCGTTTCAGCCGAGGTATTTTCGCAGCGGCTCCAGCCGGGAGCGATGGCGCAAACGGCGCAGGGCTTTCTCCTTGATCTGCCGGACGCGTTCACGCGTCAGGGTGAAGTATTCGCCGATCTCCTCAAGCGTCAGAGGACGGTCGCCATCCAGCCCGAAATAGAGTTTGACTATTTCCGCTTCGCGCGGTTTGAGGGTGGAGAGGACCTTCTCGATCTCTTCACGCAGGGAGGAGCGCATCAGGGTGCCGTCGGGGGGCTCGTAGCGATCGCTTTCGAGCACATCGAGGAGACTGTTGCCCTCATCCTCCTTGAAAGGTTCGTCGAGGGAGAGATGGCGCGCGGAGGTCTTGAGGACGTCCGCCACTTCAAAGGAGCTCATGTCCATGCGGGTGGCGATTTCATCCATGCTGGGTTCGCGGCCGTACTCTTTTTCGAGGGCTTCAAGCGCCCGGCCGACCTTGTTGATGGCCCCGACACGGTTGAGAGGCAGGCGCACCACGCGGGACTGTTCCGCCAGTGCCTGCAGGATGGATTGGCGAATCCACCAGACCGCATAGGAGATGAATTTGAAGCCCCTGGTCTCATCGAATCGCTGGGCAGCCTTGATGAGGCCGAGGTTGCCTTCGCTGATCAGATCCTGCAGGGGCAATCCCTGACCCTGGTATTCCTTGGCGACGCTGATGACAAAGCGCAGATTGGCTTTGACGAGCTTGTCCAGAGCTTCTTCGTCGCCTTTGCGAATACGCCGGGCCAGAGCGATCTCTTCTTCCGGAGGCAGCGGGGAAAAGCCGCCGATCTCCTCGAGATACTTTTCAATCGACTCCTTGGTCCTGGTCTCGGCAGGTTTTTTCTTTTTCTTTTTGGTCATGAGCTGCACTTGCGTTGGCATAGATGGAAACGGGCCTTTTTGAAAAGGGTTGGTTAGGAGATGATCATGTGCGTGAATTAGGGGTCTTGCTTACAAAGAATGGCGCAGGACGGTTTCGATCTGCTCACAGGCCTCCGCGACTGCTGCGTCATCGACGTCAAGGTGGGTGACGAGACGGACACGGGTGGGAGCGGTGGCGATGCAGAGCACACCTTTGTCTTTCAGTTTAACAACCAAATCAGGCGCATTTAATCCAGTTTTTCTCAGCTCAACGATGACTATATTGGTTTGCGCCGCTTCAAGATCGACCTCGATGGGAGGAAATTTGACGAAAGTCTCAGCAATTTGACGGGCGTGGCGGTGATCGATTGCCAGGCGCTCAATATGATGATCGAGGGCATAGAGGCCGGCTGCGGCGAGGAGACCGGCCTGGCGCATGCCGCCGCCCCACATTTTGCGGAAGCGGTGGGCGCGGTCGATAAACTCGGCGGTGCCCGTCAGCACCGAACCAACCGGAGCGCCCAGTCCCTTGGAGAGACAAACCGAGATCGAATCGAATAGGCGGCCGTACTCCAGCAGGGGGATGCCGGTGGCGACATGGGCATTCCAGATGCGCGCCCCATCGAGGTGGAGGGCCAGTCCCTGCTTGCGTGTCAGGGCCGCAATCTTTTCGATTTCGGCGAAGGGAAAGATCGCCCCGCCGGCGCGGTTATGGGTGTTCTCGAGCATCACGAGGCGGGATTGCGGGTTGTGATGGTCCGGCGGACGCAGGGCGGCTGCGATCTGCTCCGTGGTGATTGCGCCGCGCACACCTGGCAGGGGGCGGACCTGTACACCGGAAAGAGCGGCCGGCGCCCCGGCCTCATAGTTATAGATGTGGCCGTTCTCTTCACAATAGATCTCGTCCCCGGGTGAGGTATGGCTCTTGATCGCCAGCTGGTTGCTCTGGGTGCCGCTGCTGACATAAAGCGCCGCCTCCTTGCCGAAGAGGGCGGCGACCCGGGCTTGCAGCCGGTTGACGGTCGGATCTTCGCCAAAAACGTCATCGCCGACCTCGGCAGCGGCAATGGCCGCGCGCATTTCCGGGGTTGGTCTGGTCACGGTGTCGCTGCGCAAATCGATGCTTTTCATAGTGAATCCTGTTTGAAAAGGTTGAGTTGAGGGTTACTGCCGGCGCGCCGGCGCGGAGTGTGTCTCTGCAGCAGCTGCCTGCTGATGTCCTGGAGAAACCGCGAGGGGATCTGGGTATGGCGCTGGCCGCGCACCAGCCGCTGCCGCGCATGGGTCAGATAGAGCCGCTCACGGGCCCGGGTCATCCCGACATAGAAGAGCCGGCGTTCCTCCGCGATATCGCCGGTTGAGCCGAAGGCGAAGGGGAGGAGGTTCTCCTCACAGCCGATGATAAAGACTACCGGAAACTCGAGCCCCTTGGCGGCGTGCAGGGTAAGGATCTGGATGCGGTCGCCGCGCGGATCGAGGATCAGGGGTGAACTGGCCTCGGCGCCGCTGGCCGGGATCGCCTCAGCGCCATGGACGAGATCGGTGCGGTCCTGTTCATACTGATCGGCGATACGCTTGAAGGGCAGGCCGCTTTTACGCAGGACCTCCTCCAGGGGATCGGCGAGCAAACGGCTGCGCAGCAGGATGGCAAAATCGCCAAAGCTGCAGGCTCCGGCCTGTTCCGGGGCTGCCGAGCGGCTGTCCAGGGCGTAATGGCTCGTCCCCCCCATCAAGGATTCGATCTGTTCGACGACGAAGAGCGCCTCCGCCAGGTCGGAGGCGGCGGCATGGAACTGGATCCTGAGATCCGACTGCAGATGCGGAATCAGCCTCTCTTCCGGCGCCGGTGCCGCGCCCTGGTGCAGCATCCCCGCTGATGCGGTCAGGATGGCCGGCGCGGAACGGTAATTCTCGCGCAGGACCAGGCGGCGTGCCGCCGGGAAATCGCTCTGCATGCGGGTGAAGAACTCCGGGCTTGCGCCGCGGAAGCCATAGATCGACTGGTCCGGGTCGCCGATGACACAGACATCCCGGGCGGGCAGGGCGAAGAGATGGAAGAGCTCATACTGTGCCGCATCGATATCCTGAAATTCATCGACAGCGATCACTTGCACCTGCGCGAGCAGCTGACGGCGGAGTCCGGCGTCAAAACGGAGGAGGCGCACCGGCAAGGCGATCAGGTCGTCAAAATCAACGGCATTCCATTCTACCAGCAGGTTTTCAAAGGTGCGGAAAAGGGTGAGAAAATTGGCCGGTACCGTACGGGCGATCTCCTCCGGCAGGCTATCCGGGGTATAGAGCAGCCCCTTGAGGGTGGCGATCCGCTGCAGGGCGGTGGCGCTGAGGCGTTCGCCGCTGCGTTCCATGACGGCTTGGCGAAACGCGCCGTCGGATTCCGGATCGATGAGGCGGAAGCCGGCGGAGCGGCCGAAGAAGGTGCCGGCTCTCTCCAGAAGTTCTATACCGAAGCTGTGAAAGGTGCGGATGCGCAGTCGGGCGGCTTTCTCCGCGCCGATCCGTTCGGTCAGGCGAACCTGCATCTCGCGGGCGGCCTTGCGCGTGAAGGTGATCGCGAGGATCTCCTCGGGCCGGGCGAAATCCTCCTCAAGCAGGCTGGCGATGCGCCGGGTCAGGGTCCGGGTTTTGCCGGTGCCCGGGCCGGCCTGGATGATCAGGGGGGCGCCGCGATGGCGGACCGCTTCGCGCTGGACGGGATTGAGGCCCCAGGGATCGGCGGCTGGTTCAGCGGCACGGGAGAATGTGGCGGGCCGGGCGGGCGGCGTCGCCGGTGCAGACGCAAGCGCGGGCGCGCTGCGGGGGGCGGTGGCCGGGGCAAAGAGGGCCGCTTGCCGCAGCCAGTGCGCGCGCTCTTCAGGGTTGAACAGGGCGATATGGCCATACTCGCCATCATAGCCGGGGTGCGCGTCGACCTCGCCGCTGCGCATCCGGCGGACGGCCTCGGCCGCCATCGGTCCGGCGGCACGCTCGAGGTCGGCGAGCGGCAGATCCATCAGGATCGCGAGTTCGGGACCGAGGTCGCGCAAGAGAGCCTGATACAATCCCTGCACTTTTTTGGTCGCCGGACCGGCATCGAGGACCTCGCCGAGCAGCTCCGGCAGGGGGATCAGACTGTGGAAGGGCCTGGCCTCCGGCGGCCGATAGCCTTCGGGCCGGTCGGCCAGCTGCTGAACACGGTAACTGACACCGAGGGTGGCCGGCTTGCCGCATACCGGACAAAGTCCACCACGGCTCAGGGTCTCGGCGGGGCGCATCATCCGGCTGCACTTGCGGTGGCCGTCCATGTGGTATTTGCCCTCTTCGGGGAAGAACTCGATGGTGCCGGCAAAATCCTGGCGTTCATGATCGCTGAGCGCGGCGAAGATCGCCGGATAGGAGAGTTCGGTGTCGAAGAGATTGGCCTCGCGGGCGAGTTTTTCCGGAGAATGGGCGTCGGAATTGGAGACCAGGTGGAGGCCATCGAGCTGCGAGAGGCGCCAGTTCATCGGCGGGTCGGAGGAGAGGCCGGTTTCAACGGCGAAGAGATGCGGCGTCAGATCGCCGAAGCACTCTGCGAGCGAATCGAATCCGGACTGCGATCCGAGCGCCGAGAACCAGGGGGTCCAGATGTGCGCCGGAATCAGACGTGCGCCGGGATCGGTCTCGAGGACAATCTCGAGCAGATCGCGGGCATCGAGGCCGAGAATAGGCCGGCCGTCGGAGCGAATGTTGCCGATGCGCTCGAGGCGCTGCTGGAAGCGGGCGACGGCGTCGAAAGAGGGCAAAAAGACCACATTGTGGACCTTGCGCACCACTCCCTCTTTTTTGTAGATGCTGCTGATCTCACCGGAAAGGATGAAAAAGGTCTCACGGCGGCAGGCAGCGGGCACGGCCCCGGCCTGGCCGGCCGCACGCTCCGGGTTGAGGACGAAGAGGCCTTCGGTGTTGCTGGCGGGAAGCAGGGCCGCGCGCAGCTCTTCGAGCCAGGCGGGATGGGTCAGATCGCCGGTGGCGATGACCTGCAGGCCCTTGAGCTGGCCCCAACGCCATAGCTGCTCCGGGACCAGCTGGCTGCTGGTCGCCCGGGAATAACGGGAATGGATATGAAGATCGGCGATGAACCTCATGGAGCCGGGGGCCTCTGCGGATTGGTACGGATAGACGGCAGGAACGAGATGCCCTAATATACGCATTTTCAGGCAAAGTGCCAACCCTTTTGACGGCGGGAGCGCGAGCGGTCGCGGATTGCGCCAGAGCGGCACAAGGGCGCTGCTGCGCGGACGGGTGGGAGTGGGGCGGTGAAAAGGGAGGGCGGCGCATCGCCGGTAAGTTGGTCTTTCAAAAAAACGGCAGACCATTCTGTGCAAAAGGAGGCCCTGACTACCGATTTCAGGCCACGTGCCCGGGGTATCACTCCCCTTTTACCCGGATCAGGATCACGAGGCGGGTGGTTGTTTTTGTGTGAAGAATAACCATTTTATAGCACTTATCAATTAGAATAAACTTGCATATTTTTAATTTTAATATTATTTTATCCTGCAAAAGGAGTAGGCTGAGGAGGAGGCGTTGAAGAAGACTTTTGTCCTTGATACCAACGTTATTCTGCATGATTCCGGCTGCATCTTTTTTTTCCAGGAAAACGACATCGTCATCCCGATCACCGTCATTGAAGAGATCGATGCCTTCAAGCGGGGTCAGGATCTGATCAATTACCATGCACGCGAGTTCGTCCGCCTGCTCGATACCTTCCCGGGCGACGCCCTGGTGAAGGGAGGGGTGAGCCTCGGCGAGGGGCGGGGCCATATTTCCATCCTCACGATTTTTGATGAAGAGCCGGAGATCCATCGCGCCTTTCTCGAGCAAACCCCCGACAACCGCATCCTCAGCGCCGCCCTCTTTCTCCACAAATCCGGCCGCACCGCGCAGGTAATCCTGGTCAGCAAGGATGTCAATCTGCGTCTCAAGGCCCGCGCCCTCGGGCTGGAATCCCAGGACTACACCACCGACAAGATCAAGGATATCGACAAGCTTTACCGCGGCAAGCGGCTGATCGAGGAGGTCAATCCGGAGATCATCAACCGCTTGTTCTCCGCTCCCTATGAGGTCCCTGCCGCCGAGGCCGAGATAGAAGCTCCCGTCGCCAACGAATACTTCATTCTGCGCAATGCCAGCAAATCGGTCCTGGCCTGCTGCAATCCGCACACCCAGATGCTGGAGCGTGTCGAAAAGCTGCAGGCCTACGGGATCACGCCGCGCAACGCCGAGCAATCCTTCGCCCTGCATGCCTTGCTCAATCCCGCGGTGCCGCTGGTGACGCTGAGCGGCAAGGCGGGAACCGGCAAGACCCTGCTGACGCTGGCGGCGGCCCTCGAGCGGCGAAAGGAGTACCGGCAGATCTTTCTGGCGCGGCCGGTGGTCGCCCTGTCGAACAAGGATCTTGGCTACCTGCCCGGGGACATCGAATCCAAGCTCGATCCCTATATGCAGCCCCTTTACGACAATCTCGGTGTCATCCGCAATCAGTTCAAGGAGAGCGATGAGCGGGCGCAGCGCATCGGCGAAATGCTCGAGAGCGGCAAGCTGGAGATCGCCCCTCTTGCCTATATCCGCGGACGCAGCCTGGACCACATCTATTTCATCGTCGACGAGGCGCAGAATCTGACGCCGCATGAGGTCAAGACCATCATCACCCGGGCCGGCGAGGGCACCAAGGTGGTCTTTACCGGCGATCCCTCGCAGATCGACACCCCCTATCTGGACAGCCGGTCGACCGGTCTGAACTATCTGATCAACCGCATGCAGGGTCAGGCGATGTATGCGCATGTCACCCTGGAGAAGGGCGAACGCTCTCCGCTGGCGGAACTGGCGAGCGATCTGCTCTAACAAAAGTATTGACTTTGTGGGGGAAAAGTGGTAGACTATAAACATGACCAGTTTTTCCGGCCGGTCATCAGGCCTACAATGAAAATCTGCTCTAAGCCATGAATAACCGTCTAATTTCCTCTGCAGACGGGGGTAACCAGGATGTGCTCACCATGCCTCTGCCAGAGCAGCCTCCCTTTTCGAGAACCATCCAGCGGCACGGGGGCCTGTTTTGCAGCGGTTCATCTCATCCCCGCCATCGCACCCCCTGCGGAGCGACCTTTCTTCAGTATACCCTCAACTCACGCTACGTTCCCAAATAGAGGAGAAATCCGTTATGAAGCTTCGTCGGCTACTGGTTTTGTTGCTGGTTCTCGGTTCCGTGACCGTTGTGCTGGCGGGAACGACCGGCAAGATCGCCGGCTCGATCACCGATTCCGCCACGGGTCAGGGGCTGCCCGGCGCCAATGTCCTGGTCAAGGGCACGAGCTATGGCGCGGTCACCGATCTGAACGGTCACTATACCATCCTTAACGTGCCGCCGGGAACCTATGATCTGCAGATCTCCTTCATCGGTTTCAGCGCGGTCACGGTTACCGATGTCAAGGTGAACATTGATCTGACCACCACCCAGAATGTCAAGCTGCGCGAGCAGTCGCTGGTGGGGGAGGAGATCACAGTGCGCGCCGAGCGGCCGGTGATCCAGAAGGACCTGGCCGCCAGCGAGCTGCAGGTGACCTCCGACCAGATCAAGAATCTGCCGATCTCTTCGGTGGGCGAGGCCATCGGCATCCAGGCCGGTGTCACCTCCGGCCTCTCGATCCGCGGCAGTGGCTCGGATGAAGCCCTCTTCATGGTCGACGGTATCTCGCTGCGCGATGAACGCGACAATACCCCGATCGCCAAAGTCCCCTTGAGCGCGGTCAAGCAGGTCTCGGTGCAGGCCGGCGGCTTCGGGGCCGAGTACAATAACGTCCGTTCGGGTCTGGTCAACGTCGTCACCCGCGAGGGCGATTCCCGCGGTCTGAGCGGCACCCTCACCCTGCGCACCAACTACCAGCCCTGGCAGTCCGGCAAAAGCTATCTGAAAAAGTATTTCGGCGATGTCTCCCCCTTCGGCGCCGACTCTTACTGGCTGCGTCCCTATCTGGATGATGCCGTCGCCTGGACGGGCACCAAAAACGGCGCCTGGGATCCCTACACCCGCCGGCAGTATCCGGAGTTTGACGGCTGGAATGCCGTCTCGCAGACCTCGCTGACCGATGACGACCCGACCAACGATGTTACCCCGGAAGCGGCCCAGACCATCTTCAAGTGGCAGCATCGCAAGCAGGGCGACATCACCAAGCCCGACTACCTGGCCGATTTCGGTTTCGGCGGCCCGGTGCCGCTCATCGGCAAAAAACTCGGCAACCTGCGCTTCTTCATCTCCGGGCGCCAGGAGAGCGAGCAGTACCTTTTTGAGATGTCCCGCAAGGATCTGCTCGACAAGAGCACCCTGCTGCGCCTCGGCGCCGACATCACCCCCTCGATGAAGCTCTCGCTGAGCGGTCTCTACGGCGAAACCTACGGCACCAACTACAGCCTCTCGGGCGGCACCTCAATCATGAGCAGCCCCGAGGACATCGCGGACCAGATGGCGTCGGCGGGATTCACGGTGCCGACGCGTATCTACACCGACATCTACTTCTCGCCGACTTCGCGGTTTTACTCGACCTTTTCCTCCAAATTGACCCACTTTATTAACAAGAGCACCTACTACGATCTTCAGCTCAAGTATTCACAGAAAAAATACTTCACCAATCCCGGACGCTTCCGTGAGGCCGCGGCCAAATACGAGATCGTTCCCGGCTATTTCGTCGATGAGGCCCCCTTCGGCTTCAGCACGACGCCGGTCTATGGCATCGACGGCGATTTTATGATGGGCGGCGCCGTCGGCGTCTCCCGCGACTATAGCAAATACCGCACCTACAGCGGCAAGCTCGACATGGTCAGCCAGGTCAATCGCCGCAACCAGATCAAGAGCGGTGTTGAGTTTGTCATGGACGACTATGAACTCTCCTACGGCGCCTACAATGCCTATTTGCCCGAGGGCAACTTTTGGAACGACGTCCAGCAGAAGCCGATCCGCGGCAACGTCTACCTGCTCGACAAGCTGGAATACGAGGGTTTCATCGCCACCGTCGGCGCCAACCTCGATTATTACACCCCCAACAGCCAGTGGTATAACGTGGCCACCTACGACCGCACCTTTTTCGGCCAGGGTTATTCCAGCGATCTCGATGCCAAATACAAGTCCAAGGATGTCAAACCCCGCTGGATCCTCAGCCCGCGTATGAGCATCTCGCATCCGATCACGGAGAATTCCAAGCTCTACTTCAACTATGGCCATTACCGCCAGATCCCGAACTCGGAGAGCCTCTACCGGGTTCAGCGCACCGGCATCAACGCCCTGAGCCGCTATGGCGATCCGACGGTGCCCTTTGAGAAAACGGTCGCCTACGAACTGGGTTACGACCACGCGCTCTTTAACAATTTCCTGCTGCACATGGCCGCCTATTACAAGGATATCACCGACCAGGCCTATTCGGTCCGCTACATCAGCTACGACGGCAAGGTCAATTATTACAAGAACACCAACAACTCCTACGAGGATATCCGCGGCTTTGAAGTGGATCTCTCCCGGACGATGGGGCGGTGGCTGGTCGGCGACGTCAACTATGAGTATCGCGTCGAGACCTCCGGTTATTTCGGCCGCGCCTACCAGTACGAGGATCCTGCAGCGCAGCGTGAATACAACAAGAGCAACCCGGTGCAGTCCAAACCGCGGCCGCGCCCGCGGGTCAAGGCTTACCTGGACTTCAATACCCCCTCCGATTTTGGCGCGATCCTTGGCGATTGGCACTTTACCACCACCGCGCAGTGGATCGCCGGCTACTGGATGACCTGGAATCCTCAGGACATCGCCGGCATCAGCCTCAATACCCAGTACAAGGATTGGTATGGCCTGAACCTCAAACTCTCCAAGACCGTCGGCCTCGGCCCGGTCGAGCTCAAGGGCTTCGTTGACGTGTACAATGCCATCAACTACAAGTACCTCTCCGGCAGTGCCCACGTCGACATTTACGATTACAACTATTACATGAAATCGCTCCATCTGCCTCAATCCGTTGCCCGTCATCTCGGCTACAACAACATCCCCGGCAGCGACCGGCCGGGCGATTACCGCAATGACGATGTCGAATTTGTGCCAATGGAATGGGTTGCCGATGTCAATACGATCACCGCGCCGAGCTCCCGGGCCGTCTATTATGAGGGGCCCTCGGGGCGCTATATGCAGTATGTCGACGGCCAGTGGCAGAAGGTCGCCGACGGCAAGATCAAGAAGATTCTTGACGACAAGGCCTACATCGATATGCCGAACCAGACCTTTCTCAATTTCTTCAATCCGCGGCAGATCTTCTTCGGCATCACGCTGAATTATAATTTTTAATTTTCTCATCCCCTAATCGAGAAGGAACGGATATGAGACGAAATGAATTGTGGATCTTGACCAGCCTTGTTGCCGCCCTGCTCCTGGCCATTCACCCGGTCCAGGCGGATGACACCAAATGGCTGGCTACCGGCATGCTGCACGACTGGTTCTCCAGCGCTGGTTACGAGCAGGAGGTCGGCCGGCGTCATCTGGTGGCCGATCAGCAGGATGGACTGCAGTGGCCCGCCTTGTTTGAATATCAGGACTGCAAGGCGGCCAAGGCGTTGTGGATCGGTGCGACCAATTATAACGACCCGATCGCCGGCAAGACCTACCCCTTCAAGGTGGTGCACGTCGGTCCGCGTGTGCTCAATGAGCTGAGCGAGTGGATGCCGTCGAAATTCAAGCTCTACGGCCGTCACGACAAGTCGACGGTTTATGTCGACGGGACCTCCGGCGGCAAGCTCGATCTGCTCGATTTCGTGGATGAGGTCGATCCCAATCTGACCGCCGACCGCTACCTCTATACCGAGGCCAACACCCAGATGGGCATCACCGAAAAACGCAAGGTCTACCAGTTCGGCCAGCAGTATCACAATAACTATTTCATCCAGGAATACACCTTTGTCAACACCGGCATTATCGACACCAAGGGCACCAAGGTCAGCCAGACCTTAACCGGGGTGGTCTTTTTCTTCCAGCATCGCTACGCGACCTCCAAGGAGGCCTGTGTCTACGGCCTCTCCATCCTGCCGCAGTCGGCGGCCTGGGGACACAGCGAAATGAACGATACGATGTGGGTTTCGGATCAGGACGGGATCGAGAAGTATCTCTCGCTCTTTTCCTGGAAGGGCCAGCACTCCAAGGCGGGGTTTGACTGCATCGGCGCCCCGGATAACCGGGAGAACGGCGACGGCCACCTTACCGCGCCGCATTATGCCGGCTTTGCGGTCTTGCACGCCGACAAGAGCGCCTCGGATCGATCCAATGACAAGAGCCAGCCGACCACAACCCAGTACATGGGTTCGGATGTCACCATCACCTCGGGCAACGACCCCTACAACGAGCCCAAGATGACCCAGGAGTATGCCGCGATGACGGCGGGCCATCCGGCCAAGAGTCATGCGGATGGGGTGATCGCCTCGGGCCAGGCGGCCGATGAATATCTCGGGACGGTCGGCGGCTTCACCCAGTGCGCCGGCTTCGGGCCCTACACCATGGCGCCGGGCGACAGCGTCCACATCGTCCTGGCCGAAGGCATTGCCGGTCTCGACCGCAAGGCCTGCTACACCATCGGCGCCAAATGGTTCAAGGAAGTGGGCCCCTATGTACTGCCGAACGGTTCGACGACCACCGACCGGGATGAGTACAAGGATAAATGGGTCTACACCGGCCGCGACTCCCTGATCAAGACCTTTCAGCGTGCTGCCGCCAACTACAAGGCCAACTACAAGATCCCGGTTCCCCCGCCGGCACCGAGCTTTTTCGAGGTCGCTGGTGGCGGCGACCGTATCCAGCTCAAATGGTCGAACAACGCCGAAAGCTGGCCGGGGTTTGCCGGATACAAGATCTTCCGGGCCATCCACACCCCCGATACCCTCTTTGAAGAGCTGTTTGAATGCGGCAAGGGCACCAAAAACCCCCAGGTTGTCAACAGCTATGATGACCTGACGGCCATCCGTGGTTTTGACTATTACTACTACATCGTCTCCTTTGACGATGGCAGCAGCAACAAGACCATGGCCAATCCCGGCGGTCCGCTCTACAGCAGTATCTTTTACGCCAAGACCATCAATCCGACCAACCTCAAGCGCAAGGCAGGTGAGGTTCTGGATGACAGCCTCGACGCCAGTGGCCATATTGTCAAGACCGGCATCCGTATCGTTCCCAATCCCTACAGCATTCGTGCGCGGGATTTGCAGTTCGGCGACAGCGGGCCGGACCGTATCATGTTCTACAACATCCCGGGCATTTGCACGATCAAGATCTATACCGAGCGCGGTGACCTGATCCATACCATTGAGCATACCAACGGCAGCGGCGATGAAGCCTGGAATTCCATCACCTCCTCGTCCCAGACGGTCGTCAGTGGCGTCTATATCGTCGTTTTCGAGACGCCCAGTGGCCAGAAAGCCGTTCGCAAATTTGTCGTCATCCGTTAAGGGCTATAGACACGCAATCCCAATAAAGGAGTAATGGATTATGAAGCGTATGATCATTGGTATCGTATCCGTTCTTCTGGTGCTTGGCGCCTTTTATTCGGATGGCCAGGCGCAGAAAAAGCTCGCCCAGACCGGATGCCAGTTTCTCAGCGTCGGCACCGATGCCCGCGCCACCGGCATGGGTGAGGCCTTCACCACGGTGGAGGGCTCCGGCTCCGCCCTCTTTTACAATCCCGCCGGCATGGCCGGCAATATCAGGAATCTCGATGCCTCGTTCACCCAAATGACCTGGATCGCCGATATCCAGTACCTGGCCCTCTCGCTGGCCGGCCGGCCCTTCCGCGGTCAGTACGGCACCTTCGGCGTCAGCGCCATGGCCATCGATTATGGCGATCTGGATGGCACCGTCGTCGCGGATAACGAGCAGGGTTTTCTGGATACCGGCAAATTCGGACCGGGCGCGTGGACCATCGGACTGGGCTATGCCATCGATCTGACTGACCGCTTCTCGGTCGGCGGGCAGGCCAAATATGTACACCAGGATCTCGGCCATGTCACCATCCCGCTGAACAATACATCGCCCTACGTCACCGACAAGAAGGATTACCTCAAGAACGTCTATGCTTTTGATTTTGGTACACTCTACAAAACCGGCTTCAAAAGCCTCGCCTTTGGCATGTGCGTGCGCAATTTCTCGCAGGAGGTCAAGTACGAGCGCGAGGGTTTCCAGCTGCCGCTGACCTTCAAGGTGGGTTTTTCAATGGATGCCCTCGATTTCTTTCCCGGGATCGCCAAGAATCACAATCTGCTGCTATCGATCGATGCGGTCCATCCGCGTGATTTCCCGGAATATCTCAATCTGGGCGCCGAATACAAGCTCATGGATCTGCTGGCGCTGCGTGCCGGCTACATCACCCGCCAGGATGACTATGGCTTCACCGCGGGTTTCGGTGTGAACACCAATTTTGGCGTGGCCATCGATTACTCCTATTCGCCGATGGATGTATTCAATAACGTTCACCGTTTCACCTGCAGATTCGGCATCTAATTCACTGAACCTTGATTCGTTGATCCTTAGATGAGGACGTTTCATATGGGAAAGAGATTTATCATTATACAAGCGATCCTCCTGGTGGCCGCCTTGATGCTCGTGCTGGCGGGGTGTGACAGTAATGACTATCCGCCCAGCCTCTATGATCCCAATGCCAAGACCAGTGCTGCGGCGGTCATCAGCGCCGTGGATCCCGCCAGTGTCGCCCTCTCGGGCGTGACCATGATCACCTTCACGGGGAGCAACTTTTCGACGGTGAAGGAGGACAACATTGTTTACTTCAACGCCGAGAAAGGCACGGTGCTGGAGGCCTCGTCGACGATGCTGAAGGTTCGCGCGCCGATCTACGTCTCCGACTCGATCGCCATCCGCATCGCGGTCAAGAATTCCGAGCTCTTCAGCAACAAGTGGACCTACAAGCTTGAAGCAGCGCAGGAGAATCTCCTCACCTTGACGCCGGCGGAGATCCCCTACGGTATTGCGACGGATGCGGCCGGTAATGTCTACGCCTCGCTGATCGTCAGCAACGCCGGTGCCGGCGTCAAGATCGTCACCCCGGGTGCCGAGAAATATGTCGACTATGCCCCCAAGGGCGGCGAGACCTTCTGGACGGCCATGAAGATGGGTCCGGGCAATGTGCTCTATTGCGCGCGTAATCTCAAGGGCATCTTCACCATTGCCGCGGCCGCAGCCAAGCCCGCGACCTTCGCCTCTTCCGGTCTGGGCAACATCTATGACCTGGATTTTGACGCCAGCCACAACCTCTGGGGCGTGGGTAACAACACCGACATTTATCGCGTCAAGCCCGACAAATCGATCACCAAATTCCCCTTCACTGCCAACCTCAAATCGGTGCGCGTCTACAACGGCTATCTCTACGTTGCCGGTAAAAAAGACAACGCCGACAAGGTCTGGCGCTTCGCGATCAACGGCGAGACGCTCGGCGCGGCTGAGGAGTATTTTGATTTTTCGGCCAAGGTCGGCGGCGGTGCGAGCGTCTATTGCATCACCTTCTCGGCGGACGGCTATATGTACGTTGGCACCGATGCCGCCGAGGCCATCTTTATCGTCAGCCCCACCGGCTCCTTCGAGCCCCTCTATCCCGGGCAGTTCTTCCCCAAGACCCTGCTCTTCGCCTGGGGCCCGGGCGCCAGTCTCTATATGACGCGCGAACAGGTGCTGGAAGGCGACCAGATCAAGTACGCCCAGACGATCATTCGCATCAATACGCAAAAGGAGAGTGCGCCCTACTACGGTCTGCAATGACCGTTGAACAGCGCCGCTTTTCCTGCGGACAAAAGCATTCCACCATAACTGGAAGGCGCAGGCATCCTTCCCGGCAAAGAATTTACCTGGAAAGGAGGGTGATCGGCAGATTTTACGCTGTATCCAGCTTTGAGTAATTACGTAACGTTGTTCACAAAGGAGGTTAACATGAAGAAAATGTTAGTGTTCGCCATCGCACTGGTGCTCCTGACCGCGATGGCCGCATCGGCTGGCTGGGAATTCGTCCGGAATTTCCCGAACAATGACTTCAAGCCGGTCGGTGGTATGGGTTCGCACGGCCTTATCGTTGACCGCGAAGGCAAGGTCTGGCTGCAAATGTACGGCGCCACCGGCTCGATCACCAAGGCCAACGGCACCACCGCCACCACCCGGCAGATCTTCTGCTTCTATCCGGATGGTACTCCCACCGCCTGGAGCGGCAACAACCTGATCACCGGCTTTGGCCAGACCGATACCCTCTACAATTCCCACCGCGGTCTGGGCATGGACCATGATGGCAACATCCTCTGGACGGCCTATCCCTACATCTACCGCTTCGATTACAAAACCGGCGATCTGCTCCAGCGCATCGTCCCGCAGCAACTGACCTCGTACTGCGCCCCGGTGGCGGATGTCGATGGCGATATCTATCTGGGCTACGTCCTCCCGGGTAAGCCGATCGAGACCTACGGCGCCGATGGCTCCTACCTCGGCAATGTGAGTGATTCGCAGGACGGCTACGGCCGTACCATGGCGGTCTCGGATGACGGCCTCAGTGTCTACGTCCCGAGATACGATAAAAAGTTCCTGCTGCGCTACACCCGTCCCGACAAGTTCAGCCCCTTCGCGGTTCCCGACACGCTCTGCAAGGGCGCGGCCACCGCTTCGATGAACTGGAACTATGCCACCAGCAAGCTGTGGATCGACGGCGGCAACAACGACGAAGCCCCCTCCGGCGGCCGCTATCTGTCCATGACCTGGTACGAGATCGATCCGGTCACCTTCACCCCGACCGACAGCATCAGATGGCAGACCAACGATCCGGCCCAGCCGGCTGGCGAAAAGCCGCGTGGTATTTCCTTCACGGTCACCGGCGACACGGCCTACGTCTCCTGCTTCGGCGCGGATTACTATGTTCCGGCGCAGATGTTCGTCAAGAGTGCGGGCGGCGATGTCAATGTCACCTTCCGCATCAACATGGGCATCCAGCAGCAGTATGGCAATTTCAATCCGGCCACCGACAAGGTCGTCATCCGCGGCAGCTTTAATGGCTGGGCGGGCGATGCCGATGAGTGCCTGCCGACGGCTGAAGCAGGCGTCTATGCGCTGACCAAGACCTTCCCGGCCGCTCAGGTCGGCACCGAGGTCGAGTTCAAGTACGTCATGATGCCCGGCGATCGCTGGGAGAGCGTCGACAACCGCAAACTGACCATTCCTGGCGTCTCCAAGAGCCTCGATGTGGTCTATTACAACAACGTCAGTGTCTACACCGAGACCAAGACCGCCAATGTCACTTTCCAGGCGGATGTGACCGACATGCTGGCCAAGGGCTTCACCCCCGGGACCGACGAGATCCTCGTCCTCGGCGGCTTCAACGGCTGGGCCTACAACGATGAGTGGATCGCCCAGCCCGACCTGGTGGTCCCGACCCTCTACACGGTCACCCATGCCATTACCGACGTTGTCGGCGCCTCCCAGGGCTGGAAATGGCGTGGACGCCCCGAGGGCAATTTTGCTGACGGTGGCTGGGAAGGCGGCGACAACCATACCTTCACCTTCACCGGTGAGGATCTGGTGCTGGATGCCTTCAAGCCGAATGTGGCTCCTGCCGGCAAGAAACTGGCGCAGGATGTCACGGTGACCTTCAAGGTCAATGTGGCCGGCGCGAAGGATTATTTCAACAAAATGGCCTTCCCGACGGTTGACAAGGTCGTCCTCAACGGCGATTTCGCTCCGCTGGGCACCGGTGGCTGGGCGGGTTGGAGTGTCTCCGATATCGGCGGCACCCTGATCACGATGTACGATGACGCCACCAACGGCGATGCGACCGCTGGCGACGGCATCTGGACCACCCAGGTGAAATTCGCGGCTGGCACCATTGCCACCCACTATTACAAGTACGGCATCTACTCCGTCGGCTATACCGACACCCTCAACGCCGGTACCATCCCGATGGACAACGAAGCCGGAATGTCGATGAACCATCTGATCACCATCCCCGACGCCAATCCGGTTTATGTCAATGCCACCGACAAGTTTGGCTCGCAGTGGGTCAAGGTCGACAGAATTCCGACCAGCGGTTTGCCTGCAGAATTCACCCTGAATGCCAACTATCCGAACCCCTTCAACCCGACCACCTCGATCACCTATGATCTGCCGATGAGAAGCCGTATCCGTCTGACGGTCTTCAATGCGATGGGTCAAGTGGTGGCCAATCTGGTTGATGGCGAACAGAATGCCGGCAGCTACCGGGTCTCCTGGAACGGCACCAACCTGGACGGCAGCATTGCCCCGAGCGGCATCTATTTCTACCGCCTCGAAGGCGATGGTTTTGCCAAAACCATGAAAATGACCCTGATGAAGTAGTTCTCTGATCGAACTAGCCTGTGCGCCGAAAGGCGCACAGGCTTTTCTTTGATGGTGACCTTGATCGGTGTGCCAAATGAAGCCAGGATACTTCCTGCCGGAAGACGGCCCCCACCGCCTTCCGGCAGGGAGCACCCGCACGGGCACTCATCGACCGTCACAACGCAAGACGACCTCTTTATCCGGACCGGGAGGGCACGGTCGTTGCTCCTCCACTCCTCGGCCGCTGCCGTATCGTCCGATCACGACCTTTTTAAAATGAGGGTTCTATGCGACGAGCGCTGCTTCTTGTTCTGATCTGTCTCACAACGGGGACACTCCTTGCCGGCACGACCGGCAAGATCACCGGAGTCGTCACCGATGCCGAGAACGGGGAGAGTTTACCGGGGGTTAACGTCAGCCTCCCGGGCAGCGGGTTCGGCGGGATCACCAATTTGAATGGCCGCTTTCTCATCCTCAATGTCCCTCCGGGAACCTACGATCTCAAATTCAGCCTGATGGGCTATGCCACCGTGACCATGCGGGCGGTGCGTGTGGAGATCGATTTGACCACCCAGGCCGACGTGCAGCTCAAGGCGGAAACCCTGCAAGGGGAGGAGGTTGTCGTTGTCGCCCATCGTCCCCTGGTGGTGCGCGATATCTCCAACAGCCAGATGAGCATCGAGGCGGCCAGGATCGAGAGCATGCCGGTCGAAACCGTGCGTCAGGTGCTCAGCCTCCAGGCGGGCATTCAATCCGGCCGTGAGGGCATCCTCGTCCGCGGCAGCAGCGCCGGGCAAACAGCCTTTATGATGGACGGCGTCTCCCTCAATGACGAACGCTCCAACATTCCCTACACCGCGGTTGGCTTCAGCGCGGTCAAGGAGATCAGCGTCCAGACCGGCGGCTTCAACGCCGAATATGGCAATCTCCGCGCCGGCCTGGTCAATGTCATCACCAAGGAGGGGGAATCGGGACAGTACAACGGCGCCCTGATCCTGCGCTACAGCCCGCCCGCCGCCAAGCATTTCGGTTCCTCGATCTATGACCCCTACTCCTTCTTCAACCGTGTCTATATGGATCCGGCGGTCTGTTATACCGGCACCAACAACGGCGCCTGGGATGAATTCACCCGCCGGCAGTACCCCAGTTTCGACGGCTGGAACACCTATTCGGAAAAGACCCTGCAAGACAAGGATCCCAGCAATGATCTGACGCCGGAAGGCGCACGGCAGCTCTATGAATGGCAGCACCGCCGGCAGGGGGATATCACCAAACCGGACTATATCATCGATGGCACCTTTGGCGGGCCGGTGCCGCTGGTCGGCTCCCGCCTCGGCCACCTGCGCTTTCTCGCTACCCATGTCCGCGAACAGGATATGTTTATCTATCCCTTGTCACGCGATAACTATGGCGAAAATTATACCCGTCTGAAACTCACCAGCGACATCAGCCCCAAAATGAAGCTGATCCTCTCCGGCCTCTATGGTGAGGTCCACTCCGTTTCACCCTATAACTGGACCACCTTGCCCAACGGCCGCGTGCTGCGCGACCAGAGCGAGATCGCCGATCTGCTCACCGCCACCGAAGGCCGGGCTGTCCTCTACATGCCCGGGTACTACAGCCCGAGCTCGGTCTATCGCCAGGTCTATAGCGCCCAGCTCACCCATATGCTCAGCACCCGGACCTATTACGATCTTTCTCTGCAGTATAATTACAGCCGTAACAATACCTACAAAACCGCTGACCGCGACACCGCCCGCATCTATCAGCCGGTTCCGGGATATTACGTCGACGAATTGCCCTACGGCTATATGGGTTACAGCGCCCCGAGCATCAACGGCGACCGGATGGGGGCCTGGATGAATCTTGGCCGGGACAAGAGCATCAACTCGACCGCTCACTTCAAGCTGGATTTGACCAGCCAGGTCAACCATCGCAACCAGGTCAAGACCGGCGTGCAGGTCGTCTACAACGACTATAATATCCGTTCCTTCACCGAGAGCCTCGCCCTCCCCGATGGCTGGAGCCGCACGATGTTCTACCACGTGTTCCCCTATCGGGTCGGGGCCTACCTGCAGGACAAGCTCGAGTTCCAGGGATTCGTCGCCAATCTCGGCTTGCGCATGGATTACAGCGATCCCAATGGCAGCTATTTGGTCCTGGGCGACTTTGACGAAAACCTGGGCAAGGGATTGGGCAAGCAGCTGTTGCAGAGGGTCAGCAAGGCGGATGCCAAATCGACGCTGCTCTGGAGCCCGCGCCTTGGGGTTTCGCACCCGATCACTGCCAACTCCAAACTCTATTTCAACTACGGCCATTTCACCCAGGAACCCTCCTCTGCCAACCGGTTCATGCTGCAGCGCGAGCAGAACGGCTCGGTGACCTACCTCGGCAATCCCAATCTGGCGCCGGAGAAAACGATCCAGTATGAACTGGGCTATTCGCAGAATTTGCTCGACCTCTTCCTGTTGAATATCGCCGCCTATTACAAGGATATTACCAATCAGCCGGGCTGGATCAACTATATCAATGTCAACAGCACGGTGAATTACAGCAAGGCAGCCAACAACAACTATGCGGATATCCGCGGACTCGAGCTGACCCTGAACAAGACCGCGGGCCGCTGGATCTCCGGTTTCATCAACTATACCTACGATGTCCGTACCAGCGGCTATTTCGGCCTGCTGAGCTATTACCAGGACCCGGCGCGGCAGCGGGACTATCTGGCGCTGAATACCTACCAGTCCAAGCCGCGGCCGCAGCCCTACGCCCGCTTCAATCTGGATCTGCACACGCCGCGGGATTGGGGCGGCAAGCTCTTCAGCGATATCAACTTTAACTGCCTCGGCGGCTGGAGTGCCGGCGCCTACGATACCTACAATCCCAACGATCTGGCGGGTATTCAGGATAACGTCCGCTGGAAAGATACCTATTACCTCGACATGCGTCTCTCCAAGCAGGTGAGCGCCGCCGGTCTGCAGGTCCAGCTCTATGTCGATGCCAGCAATATCTTCAATTTCAAGTTCCTCAACTATGCCGGCTTTTCCGACAGCTATGATTACGACTTTTACATGCAGTCTCTCTGCTTTTCCTGGGAGAAGGGCGATAACAAGGGGAGCGACCGCATCGGCGCGTATCGCCCCGCCGACGTCGCCTACGATCCCCTGGAAGCTAATCCTGGGAACAATCCGGCGATTTCCGCCCGCAATGCCAAACGCAAGGAGAACAAGTCCTATATCGACAATCCTAATATCGAGGCCCTGACCTTTCTTAATCCCCGCGATATCACCTTTGGTCTAAAGCTGAATTTTTAACCCGGCAAACGGCAGAGGAGCGATTAGTCCATGAACAAGAATTCCAGATTTCTGTCGGTCATCGTCGGGGTGCTGATCTCTTTAACACTGGTGCAAATGGCCTCGGGACAACTGCTGGGTACAGAACGGCGCTATGTCCGTGTCGGCCCGCTGCAGAGCTTTTTCCAGTCGTATGGCCGTGAGCGCGCCTTTAACAACTCCTATTATGAAGGGCTGATGTGGCCGGCCGACTATTCCTACCAGGACAATGCTGTCATCAACTGTATCTGGATGGGGTGCCGGGAGTTCCGGAACAAGAACGACAAATATTACGACAAGTATGCGTTCCCGATGGCCACCGACGAAAATGTCGGCATGGCGATCTTTCCCCTCGAGATCAAGCAGATCGCCAAATTTACACCGCCCTCGATCTATGTGGATGGCAGTGATATAACCGCGATCTATGCCGGCGATGTGGACGAGATCAATCCCGACCAGGCCGCCGACCGCGTCATCATCAATCGCATCAATACCTCGATGGGACTCTCGATGACGCGGGAGATCTATTATTTTTCCCAGCAATATCACGACAATTATTTTATCAAGGTTTTCACCTTCACCAACACCGGCAATACCGATTTCGACGACGAGATCGAGTTGACCACGCCGCTCAAGGCGGTGCGGATCAGTACCGCGGTGCGCTACAGCGTGTGCCGGGAGGGGGCGATGATGACCAGCGGCACCCAGCAGTGGGGTCAGCAGAGCTGGGTGACCCGGCGCGGCGAGAACTATGCTGCGCATGCCGGTGAAACCCTCACCGAAGCGAACGGACCGGTGCAGTGGTTGCGGTGTAATTTTGCCTGGGCCGGGCAGAAAAAGGAGATCGCCTGGGATTGCATCGGGGCTCCGGATGTCACAGGGGACGGCCGCCTGGCTGCGCCGCAGCATGCCGGCAGCGTCATCCTGCATGTTGACAAGAGCGGGAGCGACAAGTCCGATGATCCAGCCCAGCCCTTGCTCAATGGCTGGCACGGCGCGGATGCGCAGAGCTTTTTCTCGACCGGGCTGATGACCGACAACGATCTGCCACTGATGGCCAAGCTCTATGATATGACGGCCGGTGCTGCCCTCGGCGGGATCGGCGGCAACGAACGCTTTGACGAAAAATATCAGGCCTCCTCGCCCGACGCCTTTACCGTCCACGGGGACGCTGGCGGGACCCACATGTGGGTCTGTTACGGCCCCTGGGATCTGGCGCATGGTGAAAGCATCACCATCGTCGAGGCCGAGGGGGTGGCCGGCTTGTCGCGCGAGCAGTGCGAGCGAATCGGCCGCCGCTGGAAGAAGGCCTACAACAATCCCAGCGATGCGGGGCCCTTTACGCTGCCCAACGGCTCGACCACGACCAGCAAGGATGAATACAAGGACCAATGGGTCTATAGTGGCAAGGATTCGATCCTGCTCACCTTCAGCCGGGCCAAACGGAATTTCGATTCCGGTTTCAGGATTCCCCAGCCGCCGATGCCGCCCTCCTTTGTGGAGGTCAAATCGGGTGGCGACATGATCAGCGTCTCCTGGGGTCCGAGCAGCTCCGAGAGCGCCGGCGGTTTCGGCGGCTACAAGGTCTATCGCGCCATCGGCCGGCCCGACACCCTCTACACGGAGATCTACAGCGGCGGCCCCGGGACCTATGCCTATAATGACAAGCAGGCTGTACGCGGGCAAGCCTACTACTATTATGTGGTCGCCGTCGATGACGGCTCGAACAATAGTGAAGGCCGCCATAATCCGGCCGGTCCCCTGCACAGCAGCAAGTTCTATGGCCTGGCGAGCCAGCCTGCCTATCTCTCACGCCAGGCCGGCCAAAAGCTCCAGGATATTCGCGTCGTCCCCAATCCCTACGATATCCGGTCGCGAAAACTGCAGTATGTGGGGGAGGATGACAAGATCATGTTCCTCAACATCCCCGGTCACTGCACCATCCGGATCTATACCGAGCGGGGCGATCTGATCGACACGATCCACCACGAGAATGGCAGCGGCGATGAGCGCTGGAATTCGATCACCTCTGCACGCCAGGTGGTGGTCTCCGGCGTCTATATTGTTCACTTTGAGGTTACCCAGGATTACCGGGACAGCGTTACCGACCAGCTCCTTTACAGCAAGGGCGAAGGCACGTTCCGCAAATTCGTGATCATTCGCTGAGCTGGCGTAGCGCGCCCTCCGGGCGCATGTTCAAGGGCATTACGGATTACAGGAGAGAAGCATTATGGCAAGACTGTTAAAATGGAGCCTGATTCTTGTACTCGGCCTTTCATGCGGGCTGTTCGCCGGGACGACCGGCAAATTGACCGGCACAGTGACGGATGCCGAGAGTGGAGGGCCTCTCCCCGGGGTCAACGTCGTCATCGAGGGGACAAGTTATGGCGCCGTGACCAATATCGAGGGGCGCTATACCATCATCAACCTCCCGCCCGGCACCTATGATCTCCGCATTTCGATGCTGGGCTATGCCACCTACCAGGTGCGCCAGGTGCGCGTTGAGATCGACCGCACCACCGAGGTCAACCGCGCCCTGAAAAGCCAGGCGATCGAGGGTGAGAACGTGGTCGTCGTCGCCCAGCGCCCGGTGGTCAAGCGGGATATCTCCAGCAGCCAGACCAATCTTGAGGCGGCCGCGATCGAGAACATGCCCGTACAGACCGTGCGCGAAGCCCTCGTCCTTCAGGCCGGCATCCAGAAGGGCAGCGAGGGCTTGTTGATCCGCGGTGGCGCGGCCAATCAGACCGGCATGCTGCTCGACGGTCTGTCGCTCAACGATGAGCGTTCCAACATCCCCTATGCGGCGCTCTCGATGAGTGCGGTCAAGGAGATCCAGATCCAGACCGGCGGATTCAATGCCGAATATGGTAATATCCGTTCCGGCCTGGTCAACGTCATCACCAAGGAGGGCGATGCCTCCCGTTACAATTTCACGGCCAATCTCAATTACAGCCCCCCCGCGAAAAAACATTTCGGCCGCTCGCTCTATGATCCGATGTCTTATTTTAATCGGGTTTACATGGATCCGACGGTCTGTTTCTCCGGCACCAACAACGGCGCCTGGGATGACTATACCCGCAGCCAGTATCCCAATTTTGACGGCTGGCAGTCGGTGGCTGACAAGACTCTGCAGGATGCCAATCCTGATAACGACCTCACAGCCGTGGGCGCGCAGCGCCTCTATGAGTGGCAGCACCGCCGCCAAGGCGATATCACCAAGCCCGATTACGTAGCGGATCTTGGCTTCGGCGGCCCGGTGCCCCTGCTCAATAAATTCGGCCGCACCCGTTTCTTCCTCAGCCACTTCCGCGAACAGGAGATGTTCGTCTTTCCGCTCTCCCGCGACGGCTATACCGAGAATTATACCCAGATCAAACTGACCTCGGACCTCACCAAAAACATGAAGGTGATGTACACCGGGCTGTACGGTGAACTCTACTCGGTATCCCCCTACAACTGGACCACCGCGCCGACCGGATATGTCCTTCGCGATCAGGGCGAGATCGCCGATCTGCTCAACAGCACCGACGGCCTCGCCGTCCTCTATGTGCCGGCCTACTACAGCCCGACAGCGATCTATCGTCAGATGCACGGCCTCAAGCTGACCCATATGCTCTCACCGAAGACCTTTTATGAAGTCACGGCGGAGTATCAATACAACCGCACCAATACCTATCAGATGAGCCTGCGGGATACCGCCAAAACGAACCAGATCCTGCCCGGCTATTTTGTCGACGAAATGCCCTACGGCTACTGGGGCTATGGCACCAACAGCATCAACGGCGACCGCATGGGCGGCTGGATGAATCTGGGCCGCGACAAAAGCATCAATGCCACCACCAATCTCAAGGTTGACCTGACCAGCCAGATCGCCGCGCGCCATCAGATCAAGACCGGCGCCCAGGTGGTCTATAACGATTATAATATCAACTCCGGGACGGTCAGCCCCTCGATGGACACCTGGAACCGGTCGATGACCTACCGGGTTTTCCCCTTCCGCATTGGCGCCTACCTGCAGGACAAGATCGAGTATCAGGGTTTTGTCGCCAATCTCGGCTTGCGCATGGATCAGGTCAGTCCCAACGGCGACTATCTGGTCCTCGATGCCTATGATGTCAATCTGGGCGCGGGCTATGGCAGGGAGATCACCACCAACGTGGTCAAGGCCAAAAGCAAATCCCAGGTCTACTGGAGTCCGCGTCTGGGCATCTCGCACCCGATCACCGACAACAGCAAACTCTATTTCAACTACGGTCATTTCCGTCAGGAGCCTTACTCCTCCTACCGCTTCCGGCTGCAGCAGGAGCGCAGCGGGCTGGTCACCTATCTCGGTGATCCCAACATGGTGATGGAAAAAACCGTCTCCTATGAATTGGGTTATTCGCAGAGCCTCTTCAACAGCATGCTGCTGAACCTGGCGGCGCATTACAAGGATGTGAGCAACCAGGCGGGCTGGGTCTATTACCATAATTTCAAGGGCACGGTGGATTACTACAAGGCCGAGAACAACCGCTATGAGGATATCCGCGGCTTTGAAGTGACCCTGACCAAACAGAGCGGCGACTGGCTCACCGGTTTTGTCAATTATACCTATGAGGTTTCGACGCGGGGCTATTTCGGCCTGGTCTCGAATTATGAGAATCCCAACGAACAGCGGGCGTATTTGCGCGAGAATCTCTATCAGGAGCGGCCGCATCCTCGTCCCTACGCCCGTATGAATCTCGATATGCATACGCCAAAGGGATTCGGGCCGGCCTTGGCCGGAGTTCATCCCCTGGAATCCTTCAACCTGAGTCTGCTCGGCGACTGGCGGGCGGGCAGTTTTGTCACTTACAATCCCAACAACATCCCCGGCGTCGTCGACAATGTCCGCTGGAAAGATCAGTTTAACCTCGATCTGCGTCTCTCCAAGTCGCTGCGGTTATCGCGTTTCGAGACCCAGCTCTATCTTGATTTCAGCAATGTCCTTGATCTCAAATATCTCAATTATGCCAGCTTCGCGGACAACTATGATTATGTGGATTATCTCGAATCGCTCAATTTCAGCTGGGAAAAGAGCGACGAGAGGGGGAGCGACAAGATTGGCGATCTCCGTCCGGAAGGGACCAAATACGAGGCGCTCGAACTCAATCCCTATAACGACCCGGCCATCAGCGCGCGCAACAAGGTGCGCAAGGATAACAAGTCCTACATCGACAATCCGAATGTCGATTCGCTCTGGTGGCTGAATCCGCGTGATATCACCTTTGGCATCAGGATCAACTTTTAATCGTACGAGGAATAAAAATGACAAGAGCCAAACACCCCCCAATGCCCGGAGTCAAGGGGATCGTCCTCGCCCTGATGCTCTCCGGAATCTGGGCAGCGGCACTCTCTCAGGTGGTATCGACGGACCGGCGGTATGTCCGCATCGGCGAGCTGCAGAACCACTACACCGCCTATGGTTCCGACCGCGCATGGAACAATACCTATTATGAAGGGTTGCGTTGGCCGGCGGGCTATTATTACCAGGACAACTCGGTCATCCGCCGCCAGTGGATCGGCTGCACGAATTTTACCAACGCGCGCGATGAGCATTTTGCGAACTTTGCCATCACCTTTTCCGAGGGCAATGTCGGGACGGCCCTCTTTCCGGTGGAGCTGAAACAGATCGCCAAATTCGCCCTGCCCACCGTCTATGTCGATGGCATCGATATCAGCGCCCCCTATGCCTCGGATGTCGATGAGATCGATCCCACTATCATACCCGACCGGATCGTGATCAACAAGGTCAACACCCTGATCGGTTTGACCATTACCCGCACCATCTACGCCTTCAGCCAGCAGTATCACAACAACTATTTCATCCAGACCTGGAAGCTGGAGAACACCGGCAATGTCGATTATGACGATGAGATCGAACTGAACCGGGCACTGACGGGCGTCCGCTTCAGCTTCGGCGTGCGCTACTCGGTCTGCCGGGATGGATCCAGCCCCATCGGCGGGGCCCAGACCTATGGCAAGTTCAGCTGGGTGACCAAGCGCGGTGAGAATTATGCCGAGCATGCCAGTGAAAAGATCACCGAAGCCAACCCCATCGTCGACTGGCTCCGCTGCGGTTTTGAATTCGCCGGCCAGAATCCGGTCAATGCTTTTGATAATATCGGCGGGCCCTATCTCTCCAGGAACGGCCGGCTGGCTGCGCCACAGCATGCGGGCGTGGCGATTCTCCATGTCGACAAATCGGCCGGCGATCACAGCGACGATCCGGCCCAGCCCCTGAAATTGGGGTGGCATGCGGGCGATTCCTACCCGGGCGTCACCAGCTACACCAAAGAGGGGGAAGCTTCGATGGGCATCCTCTATAACGTCATCAGCGGCAATCCCTACATGGGATTGGGCGGCACCACCCGTTTTGATGAGACCTATATGGCCACCCATCCCGATCCCTCTACGGTGCACAACGACGGTGGCGGCACCAATCTTTGGGTTTGCTATGGCCCCTGGGACCTGCAGCCCGGCGAATCGGTCACCTTCGTTGAGGCCGAAGGGGTCTCCGGACTCAACCGGCAGCAGTGCGAGGCGATAGGCTACCGCTGGAAGAAAGCCTATCTCGATCCGGGCGACAAGGGGCCCTTCACCCTGCCCGATGGCAGCACAACCACCGACAAGGATCTCTACAAGAACAAGTGGGTCTTCACCGGCAAGGACTCGATCCTGCTCACCTTCGGCCGCGCCAAGCGGGCGATGGATGCCCAGTACAGAATCCCCCAGCCGCCCTTGCCTCCGCCGCTGGTGGATGTCAAGTCGGGCGGTGACCGCATTACCATCACCTGGTCGGCCAGTCCTTCAGAGGCGGATGCCGATTTTGCCGGCTACAAGGTTTTTCGCGCGGTCGGCCGCACCGACACCATCTTCCAGGAGATCTACAGTGGCGGCAAGGAGACCCACCTCTTTGCCGATGTATCGGCTATTCGCGGCATCTCCTACTATTATTATGTTTCTGCTTTCAGCGACGGCAGCAAGAACAGCACCGGCGAGTGCAATCCGGTCGGCCCGCTGCTCAGCAGCCGCTATTACACCCAGACCACTGAACCGGCCTATCTGCGCCGGCAGGCGGGTCAAACCCTCGAGGGGATTCGGGTGGTTCCCAATCCCTTCAATATCCGCTCGCGCGCGCTGCAATTCGGCGCGGTGAATGACCTGGACAAGATCATGTTCTATGACATCCCGGGACATTGCCGGATCCGGATCTTTACCGAGCGCGGGGATCTGATCAACAGCATCGAACATGAGGACGGCAGCGGTGATGAGAGCTGGAACTCGATCACCTCTTCGCGGCAGGTGGTGGTCAGCGGCCTTTATATTGTCCACTTTGAAGTCACGGCGGATCAGTACGATTCAGCCGGCACCACCCTGCTCTACAAGAAGGGCGACACCGCCTTTCGCAAACTTGTCATTATTCGTTAAATTCAGTTGAGTAAAACCGCTGCGAAGATCCTGCCGCAGAGCGGCCGCAGCGGTTTTTTTTGTCCTGAATCATCCTTGAGGCCTGCAATGAGACGAATCAGCATTGTATCACTGTTCCTGCTCCTTTCTTCCCTGCTCCTGGCAGCCGATAATACCGAATTCCGTGCCACCTGGGTCATCACCTGGGAAATCTATGACGGCCACCAGCCGGTCGAGACGGTCAAGGCGCGCATCCGCAGGATCCTCGACGACCATCAGCAAGCCAACATGAACGCCGTGCTCTGGCAAGTGCGCCAGGGAGGCACGGCCTATTATGATTCCAACTATGAGCCGTGGGGGCCCTATCTGGATGGAACCGATCCGGGATTTGATCCTCTGGCTTATGCCATCGAGCAAGCGCACCTTCGCGGTATGGAGCTGCATGCCTGGTTCAATGCCTTCAACGTCAGTTCCAGCGCGGCCGGGGCGGCCGTGCAGCAGCATCCCGAATGGGTTTGCCGCAACAGCAGCGACCAGCCGATGAGCTCCGACCGCTGCTTTTCGCCGGGGCTCGCCGCGGTGCGCCATTATACCGTCGCCGTGGCGATGGATCTCGTTCGCCGCTACGATATCGACGGCCTTCATCTGGATTATGTGCGCTGGAATGAGTATTCGGGCGCTTCCGCCTTGCACAAGGAGCCGGCGCGGCCGCGGCTCGATGGCCAGATCACCCCGGCCGAACTCGCCGACCTCCAGGCCAATATGGCCTCACGCTATCTCTATGACAGCGACCATCCCTACAGCGCCGGGGTGCCAGCCGGCTTCGGTTCCTGGGAAGAATGGTGGCGCGGCTCGGTGACCGAGTTCGTCCATACCCTGCACGATTCCGTGCAAGCCGCCAAACCATGGGTCCGCCTGTCGGCCGCGGCTCTCGGCAATTACAACTGGGGCGGCTGGCAGGGCTACGGCACGGTCTATCAGGACGCCGCCCTCTGGTTCAACCGCGGCTATGTCGATCAGCTGATTCCGATGCACTATCACTGGACCACCGGTGCCGGATTTTACGGCATGCTGGCCGGACCCTCCAACAGCTGGGGCCTCTCCATCCAGGAGGGAATCGCTGCTGGCCGCCTCTTCAGCGTGGGTCCGCCCTCCTATATTCTCAGCGAAGACCGGATAATGGCACGGCATGGTGAGATCGTCGACTATTGCCGCCAGGTGCCATGGGTCGACGGTTTCCAGTTCTTCAGCTATGGTTCCTGGAAGGATAACCTCTTTTTCAAGGAGGCCGCCGCCACCTTCTTCCCGAACAAGACCAAGGTACGTGCGGCCCGATTCCTCTCGACGACCACACCTGATGCACCGGCTATCGGTGTGATCCGGCTCGATTCGCTCACTTACCAGATTACGGTCTCCTCGCCCGCCGGCCCGGTGGCGCCCGGGCGCATCGCCCTCTATCGCCTCGAGACCAATGATCCCCAGCCGGCGCACGATGCCCTCCTCCAACTGCTCTGGTGCGACGGCCGTGCGACCTATACCGACCATTTTGACGGATTGCAGGATCATGCCGGCTCGTTCTTCTACTACGCCACCTTTCTCGACCGCTTCTGGAACGAATCGCTACCCTCGAGCACCGTCGAAGCCGGACCAGTTCCCTCCTTCGCGCCGCAGGTACTCGCCTCGACACCAGCCAACGGCGACACGGTCCATGTCGGTGATGACCTGGTCCTGGCCTTCAGCAAGGGGATGGATTCCACTACGGTAGCGGCCGCCCTCAGCGTGACACCCGCCATCACGGTGAGCCGGATCTCCTGGAGTGGGGACCATCGCACCCTGACACTGCAGCCGGCGGCACCGTTGTCGTTTGCCACAACCTACACCCTGACCCTCCTGGACGGCGCCTGTGACCGCAACGGCACCGCCCTCGATGGCGACGCCGATGGGACCCCCGGCGGGGTCTTCCAGATCCTCTTTACCACCGATGCCCGAGATCTCGCCGGGCCGGAGCTGATCGCCCGTTATCCGGCCGGGCCGGAAGAGCAGATGCCGGTGGAGGGGGTCATCAACCTCGTATTCAACGAACGCCTTCTGCCCGCCTCGATCAAGGACTCGACGATCCTCGTTTCCGTGGCGGGTGTGCCGGTGAAATCGATGTGGTCGCTTGTGCCGATGGGGAGCCGATCGGTCCTTTCGATCCAGCCGGCCAAGCCGCTGGAGATCAGCACCTCCTTTCAGCTACACATCAAGCCGGCCATCAGCGACACGTTCGGCAACACCCTGCCTCAGCCCCTCGACCTCGAGCTGGCCACCCGCGGGGAAAGGACGCTCAAGGAGGTGACCATCGAGAAGTTTTTCGGTGCGAGCAACTGGAAGGATCCGAGCTACAGCGGTTCCACGGTGGGCACCATCGCCGCCAAAACCCTCTTCGAAATGGACCGTACGGTCTGGCTGCCCAATTCCCTGGGAACCCAGAAATACTCCGCGGCCCTGCGCTATCAGTGGGACACCGCGGCGGCCGAGCATCTCTGCCGTGTCTATCTCGATCCGGCGACCACGCCGGCCACGGTCTTTTTCGATACGACCTATACCCTGCAGATTCAGGTCTTCGGCGACGGCAGCGGCTCGCTGCTGCGGCTGGCGATCGATGAGGTGGCGGCCAAGAATACCCTGCCGGAGGTGACGCAGTGGGTCAAGGTCGACTGGTACGGCTGGCGGCTGGTGGAATGGAAGCTGAGCGATCCGGGGGTGGTCGGCTCCTGGCTGGCGACCAACGGCACGCTGGACGGCAACAAGCTGACCATCGACAGCATCCAGCTGGCGCCGGATGGCGGATCGGCGGTCAGTGGATCGATCTATCTCGACAACCTGGTGGTGGTGCTCAAGACCATGAATCCCACCGCGGTGGAGCAGCCGGAAGAGAGCCTCCCCGCCCGTTTCACCCTCGAGCAGAATTTTCCCAATCCCTTCAATCCGGTGACCTCGATTCGCTTCGAACTGCCGCAAGCAGGAGCGGTGCGCCTGGCGCTCTATGACCTGCTCGGCCGCGAGGTGACCGTGCTGGCGGAGGGTGTCTACACCGCCGGGCGGCATGAGATTCGCGTGGACGGGCGTTCCCTGAGCTCGGGCACCTATCTCTACCGCCTCACTCAGGGCGGCCAGACCCTCACACGCAAGCTGTTGCTGCTGCGCTAGGGGCGGCGGGCTGTGACTGTACATCTGCACGACGAGACCATCGCCTGGAGCGGCCCGCCGATGGCCGCGGAGCCGCCCCGTGCGATCCTGGTCTCGCGGCTGCGTTTCATGGGGGATATCATTCTCACCACCCCGCTCCTGGGAGCCCTGCGGCACCACTTTCCTGCTGCCCACATCGGCTACCTGGCGGAGGCTCCCTATCACCAGCTGCTGGAGCATCACCCGGCGGTGGATGAGATGTATTCCTTCCAGCGCGGCGGCGAGCGCGACCAGATCGCGTTGATCCGCAGCCTGCGGCAGCAGCGCTGGGATGTGGCGATCGATCTCTTCGGCAATCCGCGTTCGGCCATGCTGCTCTATCTCAGCGGAGCGCGCCGGCGCATCGGCGGCGATTTCCGCGGCCGGCGCCACCTCTACACCCACCGGATCCTCGATCGGGGCGAGCGCATGAGCGCCATCGCTTACCACCTGCGCTATCTCGCCCCGCTCGGCATCAGCGACGAGGCGCTGCCGACGCAGATTGTCCTCTCGCCCGCGGAAGTACAGCAGGCGCGGCACTATCTGACGGCGCGGGGATACGATCTGCAGCGCCCGATCATCGGTCTCCATCCCGGAGCCACGTGGCCGGCCAAACGCTGGTTCCCCGAGCGTTTCGCCGCCCTCGCCGCCCGCCTGCACGAGGCGCAGCAGCAGATTCTTTTCACGATGGGGCCGGGCGAGGAAACGATCCTCGATACGGTTTACCGGGGCTTGCCCTTCCCGCTGGCGCGGCCGGAAATCCTGCCCTTGCGGCCTCTTGCCGCCTTGCTCGCACAGCTGCGGGTTTTTGTCAGCAACGATTGCGGCCCCCTGCACCTCGCACCCGCCGTGGGCACCCGGACCGTGGGGATCTTCGGACCGGGCGAACCCGACATCTGGTTCCCCTACCCGGCCGCAGCGGGTCATCGCCTCGTCTACCATAATCTCGATTGCAGTCACTGCCATCGCGATCTCTGCCCCGACATGGCCTGCATGCGGGCCATCACGGTGGAGGAGGTCTTCGCACAAATCCAGTCGACGCTGACCTAGCAGGGCACCCGGGGCGAGGGCACGGCCATGATGCGATCTGACTTTTCTGTACTTCCTCCCGCGCAGCGTCGTCAGCTGCGCCGCCGCCGATGGATCGTGGCGGCGGTGATGCTGGCCACCTTTCTCTTTTTGTTGCTTTTTAATCTCCGATCGTATTTCTTTCTCAAGTACATGGGCCGCGAGCTCGAACGAAGCCTTGACCAGCGGCTCATCGCTACGGCCTCGTTAACCGCCGAACTGATCGAGCGCAGCGCCATCAGCTTTAAGGATGCAGCCGATGCGGAGCTGTTGCGCGCCACGCTGACGCGCATCCGCCTTGAGCAGGAGCTTGAGGCCGCTTACCTCATTGATGCGGCGGGCCGGGTTGTGCTCGACGCCCGGCGTGACCTGGAGGGGGTGACCGGGCGAGACTATGTAGCGGCCGACAGCCTCGAGATCCGCGCGGCTCTGGAGGGCGCCACCCGCGCCTCCCGGCTGCATTCGGTGGCCGGCAATCCCTTCAAAAGCGCCTACGCTCCCGTCAGCGATGTTTACGGCAAGAGGGCCGTGCTCGTCCTCGAGGCGAGTGCTGGCTTTCTGAAAACAATCGGCCAGTTCTACCGGGCGCTCTACATCGGCGTGATCATCAGTGTGCTCTTGCTGGCCGCCCTCGCCCTTTTTCTGACCCTGGCGATGATCCAGTTTGTCCGCACCGAGAGCCGGCTTTATCAGTCGGAACGGCTGGCGAGCATGGGGCAGATGGCGGCGACCGTCGCGCACGAGATCAGAAATCCTTTGGCGATCATCAAGAGCACGGCGGATGTGCTGCGGGAAAAGCAGACGCAGCCCGAGCGCACCGATGAGTTTTTCGGGTATATCAACGAGGAGATCGTCCGTCTCAACCGGATCGTCAGCGATTTCCTCGCCTATGCGCGCGAACCGCGGCTGGAACGGCAGCCGTGCGATCTGGTGCCGGTGCTGCGTGCGATAGCGGCGGGCTTTTCGCGTCAGGGTGCTGACGTAACCTGGGAGTGCGGTCTCGCCAGACTCGAGATGAGCTGCGACCCGGACCAGCTCGAGCAAGTGGTGCTCAATTTGCTGATCAATGCCCGGCAGGCGCTCGGCGAAACCGAGAGGAGGGCCATCATCCTCCGGCTCAGGGAACAGCGGCGGCGAGGGCATCGGCTGGCGGTGGTGGAGGTGGAGGATCATGGTCCCGGGCTGCAAGGCCGCGGCCGGGAGATCTTTGAGCCCTTCTTCACCACCAAGGCGAGCGGCACCGGCCTGGGGCTGGCGGTCTGCAAACGAATCATCGAAGCCCACGGCGGCGAGATCGAGGCCCTGGACGCTCCGGGTGGAGGCACCCTGATGCGCATTACCCTCGGGATTTGATCAAGGTGGAGGGAAGGATGGAGACGAAAACGGCCAAGCTCCTGATCGTGGACGACGAAAAGCGGATGTGCGCCGTACTGCGCGAAGCGCTGGCGTCGTCGCAGCTGGCGATCACAACCGCGGAGAGTGGTGAAGCGGCTTGGGCGGCGCTCTCGCTGGAGCATTTTGACGTGATCGTCAGTGACATCAAGATGGCCGGGATGAGCGGGCTCGAGCTGCTGAAAAAGGTCAAGGCGAACACGCCCGAGACCGAGGTGCTGCTGATGACCGCCTATGCCGATGCGCGGACGGCGGTGGAGGCGATGAAGGTCGGTGCTTTCGACTATATTATCAAGCCCTTCGAGATCGAGGAGTTGCGTCTCAAGATCCGCAATATTCTCGACAAGCACCAGCTGCGCGCCGAGAACCGCGACCTGCGGGTCCAGCTGCGGGAACGGTTTTCGCTCGAGAATCTGGTCGGCCAGAGCGGTGCGATGCAAAAGGTCTATGAGCTGGTGGAAAAGGTAGCGCCGACCGATGCCACCGTCATCATCCGCGGCGAGAGCGGCACCGGCAAGGAGCTGGTGGCGCGGGCGATCCATGAGCGCAGCCAGCGCCGGGAGGCGCCCTTCATTGCGGTGAACTGCAGCGCCCTGCCGGAAACCCTGCTCGAAAGCGAGCTCTTTGGTCATGAGAAAGGAGCCTTCACCGGTGCGGAGCGGCAAAAGCCGGGGCGCTTCGAAATGGCCGGAGCGGGGACGATCTTTATCGATGAGATCGGCGATCTGGCGCCGGCGACCCAGGTCAAGCTGCTGCGGGTGCTGCAGCAGCGCGAGTTCACCCGGCTGGGCGGGACGGCCACCCTGGCCATGCGGGCGCGTATTCTCACCGCCACCAATCGCGATCTCGAGGCTGCCGTGCGCAGTCAGACCTTTCGCGAGGATCTCTATTACCGGATCAATGTTTTCCCGATCCTGCTGCCGCCGCTGCGCGAACGGCCGGAGGATATTCCCGATCTGGTGGCTCACTTTCTCGCGCGTCAGAGTGGGGAGCCGGTGGATATCGATGCGTCCGCGCTGCAGAGCATGATGACCTATGGCTGGCCGGGCAATGTCCGGGAGCTGGAAAATATTATCGAGCGGGCGCTCATCCTCTCCGGGGGCAAAACGATCACCCTCAACGACCTGCCAGCCCACCTGCGCGGGCGGGAGGACCCGGGGGAGACAGCGCTGCGGCCCGCCCACGAGCTGCCGACGCTCGACGAGATGGAGCGCCATTTGATCGAACGGGCGATCAACCGGACCGGCGGCAATAAAAGCCAGGCCGCCCGGATGCTCGGCATCACCCGCCGGCAGCTCTATTCGCGCATGGAACGCTGGGGCTTGCCGCTGGATGACGAAAATAAAACGCCCCGGGAATGAACTTTCCAGCGTTTATTGCGTTATCAGGTATGCAAATCGCACCAGATTTGCACGGGTGATGAATTTTGCTGTTGCAATTTTCATCTTTTATTGGTTATTTAATAAGGATACAGACCAAGTATTTCTATCTCCCGGAGGAACTCCATGAAAAAACGTGTTGTCGTGACGGGGCTGGCCTTCATCCTGGCGCTGGTCTTTGCTGTGACCCTCTTCGCCCAGGCTGAAAAGGCCCAGTACATCGGCGCCGCCAAATGCAAGATGTGCCATTCCGCCAAAGCCAAGGGCGAAGCCTATCCCATCTGGTCCAAGAGCAAACACGCCAGTGCCTATGCCACTCTGGCCACGGAAGAGGCCAAGGCCGTCGGCAAAAAGGCCGGCGTCGAAGATCCGCAAAAATCAGCCAAATGCCTCAAGTGCCACGTCACCGGTTATGATGCTCCTGCCACCGCCAAAGCGGCGACCTACAAGATGGAAGAGGGCGTGACCTGTGAAACCTGCCACGGCCCAGGGTCGCTCTACCAGTCGATGAAGGTTATGAAGGCGCTGGAGGCCAAGACCCAGGATGCTGCTGCGGTGGCCTACAATCCGGGCGACAAGAAAAACTGCGTTAAATGCCACAATCAGGAGAGCCCGACCTACAAGCCGTTCAAGGCAGAAGAGGCTTTCAAGCTCATCGCGCATCCCGCGCCCAAGAGCTGATCCTGATCGGCCCGGATTCGTTCGGGCCGGACCATAAGGCACCACCCCCCTTGCTCGCGCCGTCTTCCACAAGCGGCGCGAGGTTTTATTTTCATCCCACCACGAAGCGAAAGACCGAACCATGCAAAAGTCAGTCCTCTGCTTCATCCTCCTGATTTTACTGGCCGTGGCCGGCGCTTATGCACAAAGTCCCTGTGCAACCTGCCATGGCGATTCCACGATGACACGGCCCAATGCAGCGGGCGGTGAGGATTCTCTCTTTGTCAACGAAGCCCTGTTCGCCAAATCGGTGCATGGCCGTTTGAATTGCACCGATTGTCACCGCGATGCCGTGGGGGATCCGCATGACTCACCCCTCAAACCGGTCGACTGCGGCCGCTGTCACGGTGAGGCCGCCGGGGCCTATGCCGAGGGCTTGCACGGACAGGCGTTGGCGGCGGGCGATCAGGACGCGCCGGTCTGCAGTGACTGCCACGGGAAACATGACATCCTCAGTGCCCTGGAGACAGCTTCGCGCACCCATCCCGCCCATCTGCCGGCAACCTGCGGCGCCTGCCATCGTGACAAGGGGATGGCGGAGAAACACAATATCCGGATGGCGACGCCGGTGGACAAGTTCAACCGCGGGGTGCATGGCAAGGCGCTGATGAGTGGCAACGACGGCGCTGCCACCTGCAGCAGCTGCCACGAAGCGCACAACCTGCGGGCGGCCACCGATCCGGAATCCCCCGTCAATCGGGCCAACATATCCAAGACCTGCGGTACCTGCCACGGCGACGTGCAGGCCGAGTTCGATGCGAGCATCCACGGCAAGGACCTCGCCAAGGGCGTAGCGGATGTGCCCACCTGCACCTCCTGCCACGGCGAGCATGAGATCCTCTCGCCCAGCGATGCGACGGCGCCGACGGCGGCCATCAACGTCTCCGAAAAGATTTGTGCCTCGTGCCATGGCATGCTCCAGCTGAATGAAAAATATGGCATCAACCTGGATCCGGTGACCTCTTATCGCGCCAGTTATCATGGTCTGGCGACCCACCGCGGCTCCAGGGTGGCAGCCAACTGCACCAGCTGCCACGGGGTACACGCCATCCTGCCCCAATCCGATCCGGCCTCGACCATCCACGTGGCCAATCTGAGCAAAACCTGCGGCTACTGTCATCCCAATGCCAGCCAGGAATTCTCCCAGAGCTATATCCATGCCCGGCCCGACTCTTTTGGCGACGCCCTGGCCGCCTATATCGGCAAGGCCTATATCTGGCTGATCGTCGTGGTGATCGGCGGCATGGTGCTGCACAATCTGGTCATCTGGTTCAAGTATGCCCGCGCCAAATGGCGGGCCCTCAAGCTGCAAAAGACGATCCAGCGCTTCGACCGCCAGTGGGTCTTTCAGCATGTTGCGATCCTGATCTCCTTCACCCTGCTGGTGATCACCGGATTCGCCCTCAAATACCCGAATACCACATGGGCCCGCCTCCTGACCACGATCGGTCTCAGCGAGTGGCTGCGCGGAACCATTCACCGCATCGCCGCCGTCGTCATGCTGATCGCCGGCCTCTACCACCTCGGCTATCTCGCCTTCGCGCGCAGCGCCCGGGGCGAGCTCAAAGCCCTGCTGCCCGGGATTAACGATCTCCGCCAGTTCATCGCCAATATGAAATTCCATCTGGGCCTGAGCAAGGAGCGCGCCAACTTCGGGCGCTATGGCTACGTCGAGAAAGCGGAATACTGGGCCCTGGTCTGGGGCACCCTGGTTATGGCCCTGACCGGCTTTATCCTCTGGTTCCCGACCGCCGCCACCTTTTTGCTGCCGGCCTGGATCATCAAGGTGGCCGAGACCATTCATCTCTACGAGGCCTGGCTGGCCTTCCTGGCCATCCTGCTCTATCACATGTTTTTCGCGATTTTTCACCCGGCCGATTACCCCATCAACCTCACCGGCTTCACCGGCAAGATCACCGAAGAGGAGGCGGAGGAACGCTTCCCGGCATGGTACGAGGAGGTGAAGAGGAAAGAGGAAGAGGCGGCAAGGGAGAAGAGCGCGGAATAGGAGTTGATCGCAAAAAAAAGCCGGATCCATGGATCCGGCTTTTTTTTTGACCCTGCGGTCAGTGTTTTTTGCGGCGGGAGAGGGAAAGCCCGCCAAAACCAGAGATCACCGCGATATAAAAGCCGAAATCGTACCACCATCCGCGATTGAAGGGCTCGTAGATTCGCACCTGATCATCGAAGAGGCCGACAATCAGGGTGACGGGGGCGATCCAGCCGTGCCAGACACCGTCGAAAAAGCCGGCCGGCCCGGCGGCGGTATATTTTCCGGTGCCGGGAGCGCAGCCGGAGAGAAGGAGCAACACCATAAGAAGGAAGAGCAGGAGGAACGGAAGTGTCTTCATGAGGGTATCTCCTTTGCTTGATTTAACGGATCAGAAACAGGCGGTTTGAGATCAGCAAGTCGTCACCGAAGAGCACCGCAAAATAGAGCCCCGAGGCCGCCAGGCGCCCTGCATCATCCCGGCCATCCCAGATTCTCTCCTGCTCCCCTGCGCCGGCGCGGCCTGCAATCAACGAGCGCACACGCCGCCCCTGAATATCATAGATATCAAGATTGATCTCCGTTTCTGCCGGCAGATAAAAGCGCAGCACACTGGCAGTGTTGAAGGGATTGGGATAGGGCGCGAAGAGCTGCGCCTCGGCAGGCTGTCGGTCAAGGTGTCGTTGGGCGACAAGGGTGCCGCCCTGCTGCAGGGTGAAGCGGATGGCGTCGGCGCGCAGGACCGTACCGGTACTCTGCCCGCCGGCATGGATAACCTGCACCATGAGCGGATCTCCGGCGGCCAGATCGTATTCACCGAGGGTGACCCAGCCGCCGCTGCCATTATTCTGGTTGACGTAAAGAGAATCCAGCGTCCGGCCGCCACAGAGGATGCGGTAGAGGGCATGGTCACTGGCGTTGAGGGTCGTGGGCAGGATGAATTCAAGCCGATAACGGCCGTTATATGGCAGGGCGAGCTCGAATTGCGCATACGCGCCCTGGCCCCCGCTGAGATTGACATAACGACTGCTGGGTCCCCAGGCCTGTGCATTCGAGGTGTGCCAATCGCCGAATTCGCGGTACCTCGATGAATCGGCATTGTCGACAGCGAGAAACCAGGCGCTCGCCTGCACCGACATGGGCAGGGTGATACGCGGCGTGACCGGATCATCGCTGAGAAGGACCAGGGTATCGGTGGCCGTGACCGCCTGCTCGGCGCGGAAGCGGATCGACAGGGAGAGGGTGCTGAAGGGCGGCAGCTCCAGTGGCCCTTGCAGGCTCGTGACGAAAAGGCCACCCTGGCTGGTGATGGAATGGATTCGCAGCGGCTCCTGACCGGTGTTCTGCAGCAGCAGACTTTTCTCCACCGGCGTAAAGAGGCTGATCTCGCCGAAGGTCAGCAGATGCGGCGAGATCAGCAGCTGGCGGTCGGGGATGAGCGGCGAGACCCTGAGCGCATCGATGCTGAAGGCGCGGGATGACCCACTGCGATTGCGGCCGATCAGGTAGAGCGCCGGCGCGGCGGCGGGATCGAGCGTGCAGGTGGTGGCGCGCTGCCATTGCTTCGCCGGCCAGGGGCCGGTGATCTCCTGGCGCCACTCCTGCCGCCCGGCCTGGGTCAGCACCAGGGTCAGGGTATCCACCAGCTGGTTGGCGGGTGGCATCTGGAAAAAGATCTGGTAGAGCCCCTTCTCTCGCACTGGCAGGAGGTGGCGGATCACCGCTGAATCCCCCGCCGCGAGGCTTGCCAGACGGGCGTCGGTGCCCCAGGCGTACTGATCGATGGTCGAAAAACTTCCCACCAGCTCGCGGTATCCGGCTGACTCGTTGTCAAGGAAGAGATCGTCTGGGCGATAGCGGATCAACTGCAGGCTTTGATGGCCAACCGTGTCGGTAAGGGCGACGCCGGCTTTGGCCAGCTGAGTCCGTTTGATGGGCGAAAGTGCTTGCCATTGGTTCACCCCGACCGGCGTACAGGGCAGGATCTGGTAGCGGCTGTAAATATCCTTGATCGCCACGAAGGGCTGTTTTTGAAAGATGGGCTCATCGGTCTGGATCAGGAAGATCGGCTCCTCGCCGCCCTGGTCGGTGAAGGTGAGCACCGGCGCCTGGTGATCCGGGGTCTTCAGCCAGGCCTGGAAGGCGTCGACCGCGGACATGTGATGGAAGCGCACACCGGGATAGCGTTTGGCTGCAGCAGCGATCAGGGCATAGACATTGCGGATCTGGTCGGGAAAGTCGGCTTCGGGCAGGTGCGACCAAAGGCACGCCAGCTGGTCGGTGCCCGCGGCCGCGCGAGCGAACATCTGGTTGACGCCCGCCGTCGTGAGGCCACTCATCTTGATGCAGCGCACGTTCCAGCCTTTGGCTCTGCCTGGCAGCTGATAGTTCTCCAGGGAGGGGTGAAACGGCACCCACTCGGAAGAAGAGAGCGACCAGTCATAGATATTGTCGCTGGGTTCCTCATCCTGGAGCCGCTTGTCCGGCCAGGAATCGTGCAGGCAGAAGGGAATCAGCTGGTCGATATAGTTCTGCCATTCGTTATCCATATAATGCCAGCCGCTGCGGAAGGAGACCGGAAACACCTCCTCCTCCAGCAGATACTGGCAGAGGGTGAGATCAAAGTCTTCGCGGCATTCGGTAAAGCTGCGCGCCTGGTTCCAGTAGTAACGGCCGTCGCCGTTTTCGTCGTTCCAGGTCCAGGTATGATAATGCAGGGTCAGTTCGTCGCCCACCTGCTGGATGCGGTCGCCGTGATAGAGTTTCATCAGGTGCAGGGCGATGGTGTTGGCGAGGGGGACATCGCAGTTATCGGCGTAGCGGAAGACATTGCCGCCATGCATCCACCAGGTGATCGTCAGCGGCCGGTTATCGGAGTCGAGCAGTTCGGCCCGGAACGCCGGGTCGATGACCAGGGCCGCGTTGCTGGTGGGACTCGAATAGGTCTCCGGCTGGTAATGGCAAATGTAGCGGCTGACATCGAGGCCGTCCCAGATGCTCGTGTCCGAGCCGTAGACCAGATAGACATCCCCCTGGGCCTGCAGGGGGACGACGGTCAGCAGCAAAAGGACAAAGGCCAGGGGGGTACGAATGAGGACAGCCTAGTGATCCTCCCGTTTGTCGACGCGCATCTTGAGGCCGCCGATGCCGGTCGAGATGACCAGATAGAGCGAATCCTTTTCCTTGTCGTAGTTGCGGGAATAGTAGTAGGAGCCCTCCTGGGTGAACCAGTTGGGATAATCGACGCTGGAGAGGAAGAGGAACTTGGAGACCTTGACCTTGACGCCGATATCCTCGGGGACGATGACGGTGGTCTCACCGATCTCGAGGTCGATTCGCGCCATGGCGCGGCGGATCTTTTCGCCGTTGAAGTCGATGACCATCTCGCCGACGCTGCTGTTGATGTCCGCCTCGGAGAAATTGGCGTTGCCCAGATTGGTCAGCTCGACCTTGCCCACCTTGAAATCGACGTCGAAGGTTTTCATTTCGCAGCGGTTGGGCTTGTCGAAATCCACATGGCTTTCGCCGGCATAACTGCGCACCTCAAAACTCTGGATGTGCAGATCCCCCAGGGTCATGTTGAGTTCGCCGGCCTTGATCAGCAGGTCCAGATTGAGGTCGGCTTTGGCGGGCAGTCCGACGCGCACACGGGCGAATCTGGATTTGTCATCGCCGCTCTTTTTGGTCATCTCCCAGTTGTCATGGTCGATGAAGAGTTCGAGGGTGCGGCTGTCCTCGTCATAGTTCACCTCGGTGCGGCAGCGCTGCTGATCGTATTCGACCCAGACATGGCATTCGTTCTCTTCGTTGCGGAAGAGCTCAACCTTGCCGCCATCGCAGCGGAAGGACAAGGTCATTTCCCCTTTGGCCTGGATCGTTTTGTCGAGGGTGACGGTCTCCGCCTGGGCGGCACCGAGAAGGGCGCAAAAGAGCGGCGCGAGCAAGGCTGTCTTGTTCATATCTCCTCCTGGAATGGATCTGCGGATCGCGAGAAACCGGCTGGTGCGGCGATCGATTATACGATGGTTTCCGGCATGATGTTACTCATTCTGCTGGCGGCGCAGCTCCTCGAGCAGGGCCGCCATGTCGTCTGGCAGGGCGCTCTCGAAGCGTTTCAGTTCGCCGGTGACCGGATGGACGAAAGCCAGGGTGCGGGCGTGCAGCATCTGCCGGGTGTAGCGTTTGAGCAGGTACAGCCCGAACTGGGTCTGCTCATGATTGAGCCCGGCGAGCTGCCCCGAGCGGCCGCCATAGGTTGCATCGGCAAAGACCGGATGGCCGAGGCTGCTCATATGCACGCGGATCTGATGGGTCCGTCCGGTCTCGAGGTTGAGCTGCATATAGCTGGTGAGGGGCAACTCCTCCAGCACCCGGTAATGGGTGACCGCCATCTTGCCCTCCGGATGAATCATCATGCGCAGCCGGTCTTTGGGGTTGCGCAGCAGCGCCGCCTGGACGGTGCCCCGCTGCTGGCGGGGATGGCCCCAGACGATGGCGCGGTA
Source organism: uncultured Cytophagia bacterium (assembly GCA_964436305.1). GTDB lineage: Bacteria > Zhuqueibacterota > Zhuqueibacteria > Residuimicrobiales > Residuimicrobiaceae > JAKPUX01. The sequence goes on from CAYTCI010000001.1 coordinate 129,564, forward strand.
TTCGCGTTCCATCTTGCGTTCGGAGAGCTGGCGGGCCAGACCGACGTGGGTCAGGTCATCCTTGGCCACGACCAGCAGTCCGGAGGTCTCCTTGTCGAGACGGTGCACCAGTCCCGGCCGGGCCTCACCGCCGACGCTGGAGAGGCTGCGGCAGTGGGCGAGCAGGGCGTTGACCAGGGTGCCACTGAAATTGGCATAGGCCGGATGGACTACCATGCCGGCGGCCTTGTTGACCACCAGCAGGTGCTCATCCTCGAAGACGATATCGAGCGGGATCTCCTCGGCGGCGACAGTGCCGGTGTGAACCGGGGGAAAGGAGACGGTGATGATCTCGCCCGGCCGCACCAAGTGGCCGGCCTTGCTCGCCTGGCCGGCGACGGTCACGGCGCCCTCATCGATCAGGCGCTTCAGCTTGGCGCGGGTGACCGCGGGCAGGCGGTTGGCGAGAAAGAGGTCAAGGCGTTGCTTCTCCTGTCCGGGCGAGACCGTGAATTCGAGAAGACCCTCCGTGTTGTCGGGTGCCGCGGACGTCATTCAGCCGGATGACCCCATTGGACAGCCACCGTGCGCATGAATTCGGCTTTTTCGTCTTTCAGTTTGGCCATGTCGAGTCCGATGAAGGCCTGTGCCCTGGCCTTGGTTGAAAGGTCCGGCATGGGCACCGGCAGCGGCACGCCGAGCCGGCTGAGGAGCGCGGCGAGCAGGGTGCGGGCCTCGGCTGCCTTGTCGATGGCGTTGCCCAGGATACGGGAGCACTCGATCGGTGCATGAAAGCTGCCGCCGTGGGTGGCCGAGACGAAATCCCAGCGCCATTGCGCCTGGCGGATCAGGGCATATATCTCCTTGAGCTGATCGGCAGTCGCGCCATGATCCAGGGCCGCCCGGGTTTCGATATGGGCCTTGACCAGCAGCTCTTCGGCGATACCCGCGAGCTGGCGAACCTTCTCCTGGCGGTCGAGGACATTCTGCAACAGGGTCTGTTCGCTCTCACGATGACAGACCTGGCAGGTCGAGGCCATGTTCTCGAGGGGGCTGGCGATCTTGTGGTTGGTGAATTTCACCCCGCCTTCGCTGCGATAGGGCATATGACAGTCGGCGCAGGCGAGGCCGCGCTGGAAGTGGATGCCCATCTGAAAGATCTCCCAGTCGGGATGCTGTGCCTTGAGCATCGGCGCACCGCTGATGGCATGGGTCCAGTCGACATGGTTGACCTTGTCGTAATAGGCCTGGATCGCCTCGACGGTGACGCCCTGATCCCACGGGAAGGTCAGGTATTTTTCGTTTTTGCCCTTGAAATAGTATTCGACGTGACATTGGGCACAGACCTCGGAGCGCATCTGCTGGTGGGTGGAGGCTTCGATCTTTTTGCCCTGGCGCTGATAGGCCTCGATGAGCGCCGGCCGGGTGATGCGCAGGTTCATGCTTTTGGGATCGTGGCAGTCCTGGCAGCCGATGTTGTTGACCACCTCCGGCCCGAGATCCGCCCAGGGGGTATGGTAAAAGTCCGCAGCGCCCATCTTGTTCATCAGCCGGGGGACATCGGTGCTCTTGCAGGACCAGCAGGTGCCAGGCTGGGGCACCGCCGTGCGCAGGGTGCTGCGAATGTCCTCGACGGCGTGATAGTGGCCGCGGCCCTGTTTGTACTCGCGGCTGAAGGCATAGCCCGCCCAGAGCACGACGAGGCGGGGATAGCGCTCAAGCATGTCAATGGTCGCGGAGCCGCCATGTGGGCTGGCAAAGGAGGTGTCTGCCGTGGCGCGATAGGTTTCATACTCGCGTGGATAGTTTTCGCCCCACACTGAGTTGCGCGGCTCCCATTCGGCGATGGGTTTGACCGGCTGCAAAAGCTGGTAGGATTCGCTGCGGCGTTCAATGACCGAGGCGCCGAAAAGCCCGACGAGGAAGACGACGACCATGGTCAGGATGAAGAGCAACCCGTAGAACCAGGGTCGTTGCACCAGGTCTTTGATAGGCATCGTGACACACTCCGGATGATTAAGGTTGGGCCAGGGGATCCGCGCTCTGTTGCGGACGCAGGAGCCAGGCGGGAGCAGCGGGTGTAAGCCGGGGCACGCGCACCATTGGTACCGAAGCGAGGCCATTGACCCGGCCGTGGGGCGTGCCGGTGTGGCAGGCGACGCAGCTTTTTTCGGGCGTGCTGGCGCGCGGGCCGGCGGCGGCGAACCGGTACATCGGCAACGGCTCGACCAGCTGGCGATGGCAGCGGATGCAATTTTCGCGGACGACGGCGGCGCCGGCGGACTTGATCCGGATCACCTGGGGCTCCAGCCGAAAGGTGAACATGAAAGCATGGCGAAGTCCGTCCCGCGCCTTGAAACTATAATGGCGGATGAACGAGTCATGCGGCACATGGCAATCGTTGCAGCCGGCCACGCGGGTGTGACTGCTGCGCTGCCAGGTGGCGAACTGGGGCCGCATCACGTGGCAGTTGAGGCAGGTGACCGGATCATCCGACAAATAGGAGGTCGCCCGGGCCAGATGCAGGGTCAGGCCACTCAGGCCGGCGAGCAAGCCAAGCATCAGCGCGACCGGCAGACGCCACCGCGCTGGTGGAAGCAAGAGTGCGATCAGCCGGCCCGCCCTGGAGTCATTGAACATACCGCTCTACCTCTGCGATCTCGGCGCCGGAGAATGGGTGCTGGTCCGCCCGTTCAGGCGGAGGACCCTATTCCCCGGCGAGTTTCTTCACCTCTTCATAGACCTTGTGAAACTCGGCCGAATCCACCTTCTGATCCTTGAGGGCGTCCCTAAAGTCCACGATCAGGCCCTGCATCCGGAGGATATCGACCTGGCCCTGCTTGACTTTGGCTTCCACCTGAGCGAAAACCGCTTTCACCTCCTCCTTGCTGACATCCGCAGGGATGTTATCCAGCAGCGAGGCTTCGATCAGGGGGACGCTCTTTTCGACCGCCATGCGCGCGATCTTGTCCTTGTTGACATAGAGGTAGGCGATGCCGGCGACCAGCAGGATGAGGATGGCGAGCAGGATCTTTTTGATCATAAGACCTCCACAGGATGAAGGTTCAGACGCTGAAGGTGCGAACGGGACGCTGCCTATAGATTACATCAAAAACGCGAACAATGCAATAAAAAAGCGCAGAGCCGGTCAAATTGCCGGCCTGCAGCACCGGCCCGAAAGAGCGAAAAACTCCTTGCTTCTCTGCTTGTTTTTTCTTAAATTTTGGGACAGCGTTAAAAAAATCGAACCGAAAGGAGGTTGATTTCTGAATGCCGGGAGTTCGCATTCGTGAAAACGAACCCTTCGAAAGAGCTTTAAAGCGTTTTACCAAGGCTTGCGAAAAAGCAGGCTTGATGTCTGACATTAAAAAGCATCAGCACTTTGAGAAACCGAGCGAAAGACGCAAACGTAAGCTCAATGCAGCGCGTCGCAAGATGCGCAAACTGCAGATGATGGAACGCTAAATCGCTGCTGGATGTGATGTTTTGGGGCCATTGGAGCGACCATGAGTCTTCTCGACCGACTCACTGAGGATATGAAATCAGCCATGAAGGCAGGCGAAGCGGTGCGTCTCGGCACCATCCGCCTGCTGCGTGGTCAGATCAAGGATGCCGCGATCGATAAACGCGCCGACCTGACTGATGATGAGGAATTGGGTGTCCTTGCCAATGCCGCCAAAAAACGCCGGGAAGCCATTCAAGCCTACCAGGATGCCGGACGACTCGATCTTGCCGCCAGGGAAGAAGCCGAACTGACGGTGATCCAGAGCTATCTGCCCGCGGCCTTGACCGAAACCGAAGTCGAAACGATCGTCGACCGCGCCATCACCGAAGCCGGCGCCCAGTCGATCCGCGACATCGGCAAGGTGATGCCGCTGGTGATGAACCAGACCAAGGGCAGGGCCGACGGTAAAATGGTCAGCGACATGGTGCGCCGGAAATTGAGTCTGTAGCGATCGGATTTTCGCAGCTGAATTGAGTGGATAGGGCGTCACGATCGGGGCGCACTATTCACTTTTTTTATTTGGTACGACAGGGCCTGAGAATGAGTCCGTTTGATCTCGTCATCATCGCCGCCTTGATCTGGTTCGTCTACCAGGGCGCCAAGACCGGCATGGCCAAGGAGCTGATCGGCCTGACCGGCTGGCTCATTGCCGTGCTGGTCGCCCTCAAGTACGGCGGCTGGGCCGGCGCTACCGCGGAAAACCTGCTGCCCGCCATCAAGATCGTACCCACCCGTGTGAGCGGCTTTATCATCGCGCTGCTCGGCACCCACCTCTGCTTCCGCATTTTCGGCTTCATGCTGAAGAAACTGGTGGGCGACAAGGGGCAGAGTTTTCTGGACAAGGCCGGCGGCGGGTTGATCGGCTTCATCCGGGGGGCTTTCATCATCAGTATCATCGCGCTGGCCATCAACAGCCTGGAACTTGGCCCCACCATGACCGCCTATCAGGAGCGTTCCTCGCTCTTTCCGCATATGTCCCGCTTTGCCCAGCTTGTGGTCGACAAGGTGGTGGCCCCCGAACGTAACGGCCGCCGCACTTCAGCACAGGATGCGTCGCGGCAATGATCTCCGCTTTTACCACGCTCGAATTTGACCGGGTGCGCGAAAAACTCGCCGATTGCGCCAGTTCCGAACTGGGACGGCGCCGCGCCCTTGCCCTCGAACCCTTCGGCGCCGCTGCGCTGCTGGGCGAACGCATGGCGCAATCCACCGAAATGCGCGACCTGCTCGATTACGATCAGGCCCTGCCGGTCGACGGCATTCAGGATCTCACCCCGCACATCAAAAGCCTGCGCATCGGCGGCAGTTTCCTGCCGCCCGAAGAACTGATCCAGGTCCTGCAGTGCCTTGGCGCCGCCCGGCGGCTGCACCTCTATTTTGCCGCTCGCCGCGAGAAGACGCCCCATCTGCATCCGGTCGCCGCCCGACTTGAGCTACGCGAGGGCATCGAAAAGGAGATCCGCCGCTGCGTCGACGAGAACACCCTGCAGATCCGCGACGATGCCTCGCCCGAGCTGGCCGCTGTGCGCAAACAGCTGGCGCGGGCACAAAACCAGGCCCGGCAGCGGATGGAGGCCATGCTGCGCACCCTGGCGGGCCAGGGGGTGCTGCAGGAGAATGTCGTCACCGTCCGCAACGGGCGCCTGGTGCTGATGATCAAGGAGGAGTACAAGCGCAAGGTCCGCGGCCTGGTCCTTGATCAGTCGGCGAGCGGATCCAGCCTCTTTGTTGAGCCGATCGAGGCACTGGAGGATAACAACCGCATCCGCGAGCTGCAGGCGGAGGAGGTGCGGGAGGTGGAGCGCATTCTCCGCCGTCTTGCCGATCTCCTGCGGGAAGCCCTGCCGGCCCTGGAGATCAATCACGAACTGCTCGGCCAGATCGATCTGCTCTATGCCCAGGGACTTTTTTCGCGCCGCCTCAATGCCCATCCCCCCGAGCTGGTCGATGCGCCCCTTTTGCAGATCGCCGGCGGCCGCCATCCCCTGCTGCTGTTGCGCATGGGGGAGAAAGAGGTCGTGCCGCTCGATATCACCCTTGGCGAGAGTCACTGCACCATCATCATCAGCGGCCCCAACGCCGGCGGCAAGACCGTGGCGCTCAAGACCGTCGGCCTGCTGACGCTGATGGCCCGCAGCGGCCTGCACATTCCCGCCCTGCCCCACTCGCGCATCGGTACCATCACCGCAGTCTTCGCCAGCATCGGCGATCAGCAGTCGATCGACAACGATCTCTCCACCTTTTCCTCGCATCTCGCCGGTCTCAAGACCATTGTCGAATCCGCCGGCGCCGGCAGTCTGGTGCTGATCGACGAGATCGGCGCCGGCACCGATCCGGAGGAGGGCTCGGCCCTCGCCATGGCCCTCCTAGAAGAACTTACCGCCAAGCGCGTCCTGACTCTGGCGACCACCCACCAGAGCGCCCTCAAGGCCTTTGCCTACCGCACCGAAGGGGTTGAAAACGGCTCGATGGCTTTCGATGTGGCCACCCTCACGCCCACCTATCACTTCCGCTCCGGGATACCCGGATCGAGTTATGCCTTCGAGATCGCCGGTCGTATGGGTCTCGGTTCGGCCCTGATCAGCCGCTCGCAGGCACTGGTGGGCGCCCAGAAAGACCGCCTGGAGGGATTGATCCTCGAGCTGGAGGGAAAAATCCAGCACCTGACCGAAGCCGGCCGCGAGGCGGATCGGCGCGAGAGCGAATACCGCGACCTGGCCAAGCTCTATCAGGAGCGCAGCGAGGCCCTGCGGCGCGAGGAGAAGGCCCTCAAGCGCAAGGCGGCGGCGGAAGCCGATGAGATCCTGCGCCAGGCCAACAGCACCATGGAGCAGACGATCCGCGAGATCCGCGAGAGCCAGGCCGCCACCGAGGCGATCCGGGCGGCCAAGCAGGCCCTGGAGGCGCAGCGCCGGCAGGTCGAGACGACGCTGGCGCAGACGCAGGAGGAGCCGCCTGCGCCGGAGGAGGCGGAAGAGCCCGGGCCGATCCAGCCCGGCGATGCGGTGCGCTGGACCCGGATGAGCGGCGTTGGCGAGGTGGTCGCGCCGCCCGACCAGCAGGGGCGGGTGCTGGTGCGCGTCGAGGGGATGAAGATCAAGGCGCCGCTGGCCGAACTGGTCAAGGTGAGCCGGAGAAAGCTGCGACGGCAGGGTGGCACCCGCATCTCCCTCGATGAATCGGAGACGGTGCGCAACGAAGTCGACCTGCGCGGCCTGCGCGCCGAGGAGGCGATCGAGCGCGTCGAACACTATCTGGATGAGGCGGTCATGGCCGGGTTTTCGGAGGTGCGCATCATTCATGGCAAGGGGACCGGCGCCCTGCGCGCCTCGATCGGCCGATTTTTGCGCGACCACCCAAGGGTGGCCGCCGCGCGCCTGGGCAACTGGAACGAGGGCAATACCGGGGTGACGGTGGTGGAACTGCGGCCCGACTGACCGTCGTTGACGCCGCTGGCATGAATTCAGGATCGGAAGGGTATGCAATCACTGGAGCGGGAACAGCTGGAGGCCATCGCCGCGGCGCGGGCCGCCGCCGGCATATTGATGCGCCACTTTGGTGCGATTCAACGGGAGCAGATCGATCTCAAGGGGGCCGCCGATTACGTCACCTTTGTCGACAAGAGCTCCGAACAGCTGATCATCGACCGGCTCAGCCGCGCTTTTCCCGGGCATACCTTTTATGCCGAGGAATCGAGCCGGGCGGCGGGCGGGGGCTGCCGCTGGATCATCGATCCCCTCGACGGCACCACCAATTATATCCACGCCATTCCGGTCTTCTCGATCTCGATCGCACTTGAGGTGGAGGGGGAGATCCGGTTCGGCCTGGTGCTGGATCCGGTGCACGATGAACTCTTTTTAGCGCACAAGGGCGGCGGGGCCTCGTGCAACGGTGCGGCGATCACGGTCTCGGCCACCGCGGAACCCGCGCGAAGCCTGCTGGCGACGGGATTTCCCTTCAAGCAGAAAGAAAAGCTGGAGGTCTATCTTGAGGCCTTTCGCGCGCTCTTTCTGCAGGTCAGTGGGGTCCGGCGCCTCGGATCGGCCGCCCTCGATCTTTGCTATGTGGCCTGCGGCCGCTTCGAGGGCTATTGGGAGCTGGGTCTCTCGCCCTGGGATGCGGCAGCGGCTAGCCTGATCCTGACCGAAGCGGGCGGCCGGTTCAGCGATTTTAACGGCGGCGACGGGGCGGTCTGGAGCGGGAATATGGTGGCGTCCAACGGGCTGCTGCATGAGATGATGCTGCAGGTGACCCGCCGCCATCTTGTACCGCTGGTCGCAGGAGCCTGAGGCGTGCGCCGCTCGCATCGCATCCTGGTGCTGCTGCTGGCGATGGCCGGGATGATCTGGTATGGCCAGACGGGCAATCCGGCGATCACCCTGAAGGCGTGTCTGAATGATCCGGAGCGGTATGACGGCCAGCGCGTCATTCTCGCCACTGAGGTGACGGTGGTGCGAACCTGGCCGGACAGTCTGTGGATCCGGCAAATGGGGCGACTCTGCACGGTCATCGGGCCACCCGGCACGGCGCAGCCGGGCGATTATCTCAGCCTGGTCGCCATCTTCCGCGCCCCCGCCCGGCTGGAGCTGGAGCAACTACATCCCGCCAAGGGCCGCCGCGCCAAAATCCTCTGGTCGGCCTGGCCACCGCTGGTCCTGGCCGGATTCTGGCTGGCCACCTATCGTTTCAGGTTCAGCACCCTCTGCTGGGAGGAGCGCCGATCATGCCGGACCTGGTGACTCACACCTTCGCCGCCTGGCTGCTGGCCCGGCCCGAGCGCTGGCGCACGGTGCGACTTTTCTTCTTCGCCGGCGCCATTCTGCCCGATATCATCTCCCGCCCTCTCTATATCCTGCAACCCCGCTTGCAGGGGTATACGGTTGCCCTGCATACCCCGCTCTTTGCGCTCCTCAGTGCGCTGCTGCTCGCCGAATTCGTGACGCCGGCGCTGCGACGTCCGGCCCGTCTGGCGATCGGTGCCGGGGTGCTCCTCCACTTTACCCTCGATTTTCTGCAGAGCCATCTCGGGGCCGGTTATTACTGGTTTTTTCCCTTTTCCTGGCAGAGCTTTGAACTGGGATGGTTCTGGCCCGAGGCAACGGTCTCCTGGATCCCGCTCTGGCTGGGCCTCATGCTGATGACCGAGACGCTGCTCTGGTGGCGCCGGTATCGGCGCCGCTCCGCCGCCTGAAGCAGGGGTCCGGCTGTCGCTTCGGCTTATCCAGCGCCGGGTGTAGCTGCCTGCGCCCTCTCCCCCTCCCGTTTCAGCCACTCGGCGGCCCGCTCTTTTTTATCCTGCGCACGTCCGGCGACCTCCGCCGCTACCGGGCAGGTGACCACCTGCCGGTACCATTCGATCGCTTGCGCCTTCTCCCCGAGGGCATCGCAGCATTGGGCGATTTTCCAGAGGATGACCAGTTCGTTGTAGCCGTTGCTATGCGCCGCGCTGCGCGTCACGCCCAACAGGGTCGTATAGCTTGCAAGCGCGGCCGCCCAATCCGCCTCGAGAAACTGGGCTTCAGCCAGCGGCCACAGGAAGAAACGGCTTGTGGGGTAGCGTGCCAGGCCGAGACGGGCGTAGGCGATCGACCGGCCGTATTGCTTCTCGCGGATATAGATCCAGCAGAGGTTGGACCAGGCGGAGGCAGGGGAGAAGCGGGTGCATTCGCTGGCGCGCTGGATGTTGGCGATGCCTTCACGCCGCCGGTCCGGGAAGAAGGGCAGCCAGGAAAAATGGAGGGTGACGCGGCTGCGCCAGTACTGCCAGGTGCCGATGCCGAGACGGGCGTCGCAGCAGGTGCTGTCCTGCTTGAGCAGGGGCTCGAGGTAGTCGAGGGCCGACTGGATGGCGCGATAGGCGGGCCAGTATTTCCCCTCGCGGCTTAGTTGGGCGCTCTTGTAGGCGTAGGCGGCGCCCGCATAGAATTGGGCATCGGGATCGCGAGGCTGGGCACGCAGCAATCGTTTGGCGAGGGCGATGGTGGTATCGATGGACTGATAGAACGAATCGCGCCATTCACCCGATTCAAAATCGAGCATCATCGACTGACAGATTGCGGCGCGATAAAAGGGGCCCTCCGGGCGGCCAGGATAGTCGCGGCTGATGCGGTTGAAGAGATCGAGCGCCTGGTCATAGTCATGGGTCACGCCCCATTCGATGCCCTGGCGAAGCACCTCTACGTCGGGCGCACCGGCGAAGAGGAGGTGAGGGGCCAGGAGGAGGGCAAGGGCGGCCATCAGTCGGAGCGGCAGTGGATGAGAGGGGGGCATAGGACTCCGGGCAAAAAAAAAGCCTGTCCGATCGACAGGCTTTGTAACACACAGGCTGGATCAGTCCATGATGTACTGGAAAGGATCCACGGGTTTGCCGTTGACCACCACCTCGTAATGGAGGTGGGGACCGGTAGAGCGACCGGTGTCGCCGACGCGGCCGATCACCGTATATCGGCTGACGGTCTGGCCGACCTTGACCGCAATGGATTCGAGATGGGCGTAGCGGGTGAGGCGCCCATAACCATGATCGATCAGCACATATTTGCCATAATCATGGTTGGGCCGGTAGCTGGTGACCACCTCAATCACCCGGCCGTCGGCGCTGGCATACACTTCGGTGCCGCGGGGGGCAGAAAAATCGACACCTTCGTGATGTTTGAACCGGTCGATGAAAGGATCGAGCCGGTAGCCGAATTTATCCGTGACTCTTCCTCCGCCCAATGGCCTGATGGAGGGGGTTTGTTTCAGCCGCCGCAGGTTACCAAAATACTCCTTCATGATCTCCTGGCGGCTCTCCACGGCCAATTCCGCACGTTGCGAGAGGTTGTCCAGCAGGGTCTTCATTTGGAAAGCCTGCTGGTTGACGTTGCCGGATCCGTAGGTCAGGTCGATCGCTGCAGCGTTGACATTTCCACCAACCCCCATCTTCTTGATATCGCTGTTGATGGCGGGCAGGTCGACAAACACGCGCAGATCATCATCCTGTTTTTCTACGGATTGCAGTTTGGCTTCAAGGCTGCGGACCTGCTTGTTCATGTCCGACAGCAGAGACTGCAAACGGCTGTTGCTGCGGCTGAGGCTGGCCATCTGATAATCGCTGTAGAGCAGATTGATCAGAGCGGCGCTGATCACAACCACCAGCACAATCGCGGCGATACCCAACGCAATCAACCCGACGATTCTTTTCCAGCCTAAACTGATTTCCTTAAGTTCCGTACCCCCCAAAGAGAAATAGAGAAGCTTCAATTGTTTGTTGCTCATTCCTATTTCCTTTGGTTAAGTGATGGATTCTCCTATTCTTGGCAGCCTGAACGATTTAGAGATCTCCTGCATGGGAATAAAGATGGAGGGTAATATAATAATGTACAAATCGCAAAGAAAATAGTCAAGCAAAAATTGCTTCCTGAATTGTAACTCTTTGATATATATGGAGATCTTTAGCCCAAATACTTGCGGAGCAGGTTGCTGCGGGAGTTATGGCGCAGGCGGCGGAGGGCTTTTTCCTTGATCTGGCGGACGCGTTCGCGGGTAAGGACGAAGCGCTGGCCAATCTCTTCGAGGGTGAGGGGGTGTTCCATGCCGAGGCCGAAATAGAGGCGGATGACCTCAGCCTCGCGGGTTTCGAGGGAGGCGAGGGCGCGTTCGATCTCGATGCGCAGGGATTCGGCCTGCAGCTGCGAGTCGGGCGCGGGCATCTCATAATCCTCGATGACGTCCATCAGCTTGTTCTCCTCCTCTTCGTCGATCGGGGCGTCGAGGGAGAGCTGCTTGCTGGTGTTGCTCATCAGGTCGGAGATGTCCGCCGGGCTCATGTCCATCTCTTCGGCCAGCTCTTCGTTGGTTGGCTCGCGTTCGTATTCCTGTTCGAGCGAAGAAAAGAGCTTCTCGATCTTGTTGAGGGCGCCGATGCGGTTGAGCGGGATACGGACGATACGGGACTGTTCGGCCAGAGCCTGCAGGATGGATTGGCGGATCCACCAGACGGCATAGGAGATGAACTTGAAGCCGCGGCTTTCGTCAAAGCGGGTGGCCGCCTTGAGCAGGCCGAGGTTGCCTTCATTGATGAGATCGCCGAGGGAGAGTCCCTGGTTCTGATACTGTTTGGCGACGCTGACGACGAAACGGAGATTGGACTTGGTGAGGAGTTCGAGCGCTTCCTGGTCGCCGGAGCGGATACGGCCCGCCAGTTCGATCTCCTCACCGGCGGTCAGGAGGGGAATCTCGTTGATTTCGCGCAAATAGCGGTCGAGGGAGTCCTCGACGTTCGCGATCTGAAATAGCATCCCTGTCCCTGCCAATCTTCACTCCCCGGGTTTCAGAACTTGGCTCCTGCGGGCTTGTCGCGCTAATATAAGGAAAGCGGGACTCTTTGTCAAGGTTTGATTTCTCCGGGAGGGGGTAATTGCCGCCCTGTTAAAAAGCCGGCCTGCAGAAAAGAATTGACTTTGACAGAAATCTTTGTATATTATAAATGTGAGCTTTCCGCACCTTCATTATCAGGACAGGGGTATGCCTCGACTTGCCGCAACGTTGATTGCTGTCGCGCTGATCTTGCTCAACTCGCTCCTTTTTGCGGGCGCCATTATCTCCTCTTTCCAGGGCGAAGCAGGCTATAATCAGGTTGAAATCAAATGGATCGTCGCTGCCGAAAACAATCTCCGCAGCTATCAGCTGCTGCGTTCTCTGGATAACCGCGAATTCGAGACCATTGCCGTCCTCGATGCGAAAAAGCTCGAGAGCGGTGAAAAAACCTATACCTACCTCGACAAAAGCGTCTTCAAGGAAAACAATCACGAATTCTATTACAAGCTGCGCCTGGTCAACGAAGACGGCTCCACCACCGAATACGACAAGGTTCTGCGCCTGATGCCGCAAATCTCCTCAGCCCGGCAGACCTGGGGCAGCATCAAGGCGATGTTTCGTTGAGACGGCAGTGATTTTACAGGCCCGGAATTCCGGGCTTTTTTTTTGCCCCCCGCCCTGGCGCCGCGCTCAGCCGCCTATCCGCTGGCGTTTGCCAAGATACTGCAGCAGCGCCCCTTCGAACGAGTTCCCCGTGTCCATCAGGACATAATCGATGCGGTTTTCACGGCACTGACGCCGCAGGGTTTCAATGTGGCCGGCCATCAGGCGGCGATAATCGCCCCGGATATGCCAGGGCTGGGTCGTCATGCTCTCGCCGCTTTCGAGATCGATAAAGTGACCCTCCTGCCTGAAATCGAAGGTGCGCTCGAGCGGGTCGAGGAGGTGAAATACGATGACCTCATGGTGGTTATGGCGGAAATGTTTGAGCCCCGAGATGATATGCTGCGGTTCATCGAGCAGGTCCGAAAAGAGGAGGATCAGACCACGGCGGTGGATGCGCTCGGCCATCTGGTGCAGCGTCTGGGCGACATCGGTCGTGGCTGAAGGGGCGGTGTTCTGCATCTCCTGCAGCAGCAGGTTCAGGTAGCTCGAGATCGAGCGCGGCGGCAGGTAGCGGCGGATGATCTGGTCGAAGGTGACCAGTCCGACGGCGTCGCGCTGGCCGATCATGAGGTAGGCAAGGGCAGCCGCCAGCCAGGTGGCATACTGCAGCTTGCTGACCGCACCCGATCCGTACCCCATCGAGGCCGAGGCATCGAGCAGGAGGTAGGCCTTTAGATTGGTCTCCTCCTCGTACTCCTTGAGATAATAGCGGTGGGTCTTGGCGTAGACCTTCCAGTCGATGTGGCGGATATCGTCGCCGGGCATGTAAGGGCGGTGTTCGGCGAATTCGACGCTGAAGCCGTGGTACGGGCTGCGATGGAGCCCGGTGATAAAACCCTCGACAACGAGCCGGGCGACGAGGTTCAGATTGTGCAGCTTGGAGACGGTCGCCGGCTCGAGGAACTGCCGGTAGTTGGTCGCGGCGGCGGTCATGGACTAGAGCTCCTGCTCCGCGATGAGGCGGTCGATGATCTGGCTGGTGGTGACGCCCTCGGCCTCGGCGTTGAAATTGGCGACGAGGCGGTGGCGCAGCACCGGTTTGGCCAGGGCGTGCACATCAGCGATATCGGGGGTGGGCCGGCCATGCAGGATGGCGCGGGTTTTGGCGCCGAGAATCAGATACTGTGAGGCGCGCGGCCCGGCGCCCCAGGTGATCCACTCGCGGATGAAGGCCGGCGCATGCCCGGAACCCGGACGGGTGCTGCGCGCCAGGCGCACGGCATAACGGATGACGTTGTCGGCCACCGGCACCCGGCGCACCAGCTCCTGGAGGGCGATAATGTCAGCCGCCTTGAGGATCACCCTGAGATCGGCCTGATAGGCGCTGGTGGTGGCGCGCACGATCTGCTCCTCCTCCGCCTCCTCAGGGTAATCCACCCAGAGGTTGAACATGAAGCGGTCGAGCTGGGCCTCGGGCAGGGGATAGGTGCCCTCCTGTTCGATCGGATTCTGGGTGGCGAGGACGAAAAAGGGCTCGTCGAGTTTATAGGTGACGCCGGCGGCGGAAACCTCATGCTCCTGCATCGCCTGGAGCAGAGCCGACTGGGTCTTGGGCGGCGTGCGGTTGATCTCGTCGGCCAGGACGATATTTGCAAAGATCGGGCCCTTGGCATACTTGAAGGTCTTGCGGCCGCTGCCCGGCTCCTCCTCGATCACCTCGGTGCCGGTGATATCGGAGGGCATCAGGTCCGGCGTGAACTGGATGCGCTTGAACTGGAGGTCGAGGACGCGCGCCAGGGTGCTGATCAGCAGGGTCTTGGCGAGACCGGGAACCCCGACCAGCAGGGCATGGCCGCGGGCCAGCAGAGAAATGAGGAGCTCATCGATCACCTGGTGTTGGCCGATGATCACCTTGCCGATCTCCTCCCTGATGGCCTGGTAGGCCTGGTTCAACTTCTGCACTGCATCCAGATCATGGGCACCGCGCGCTTCCATGCCGCCTCCGCGAAAAGGGTTTCTGCTTTTGCACAACATACGCAAATCCGCGGCAAAAATCAACCGCCGCGATCGTCCTTTTATAACCGGCCAATACAGTTTGTTGTTCCGGATTGCGGAAAAGATTGGAAAATTGCTCAAGAAGGAGTAATTTAGGAGCGTAAAACAAGGCCCCTCCTGCGGGAGCGGACCGTCAGGAGATCATGAAAACCAACCTTGTCGGCATGAGCCGCGCCGATCTGCAGGCCTTTGCGCTAGCGATCGGGGAGAAACCTTTCCGCGGCCGGCAGCTCTTCAGCTGGATCTATGCCAAACATACCGCCGATTTTGCGGAGATGAGCGACCTGGCCAAGGCCACCCGCCTGAGACTGGCGCAAGAGGCGGAGCTGGGCTGGCTCAACCTGGAACAGAAGGCGGTCTCGGCCGCCAGCGGCTCGGTCAAATATCTCTTCCGGCTGGGTGACGGCGCCCTCATCGAATCGGTCTACATTCCCGAGGCCGGGCGGCGGACGCTCTGCATCTCCTCGCAGGTGGGCTGTGCCCTCGGCTGCACCTTTTGTGCCACCGGCGCCCTGGGCTTCAAACGCAGCCTGACGACCGGCGAGATCGTCGATCAGGTGCTGCAGACCACCCGGGATACCGGCGCCCCGCCGACCAATATCGTCTTCATGGGCATGGGCGAGCCGATGGTCAACTATGAGGCGGCCATGGCGGCCGCGGCCTTGCTCAACGACGCCGAAGGCCTCGCCATTGGCCACCGCCATATCGTAATCTCCACGGTCGGAATCCCCCCGGCGATCCTGCGCTACACCGATGAGGGACAGCCTTTCCGCCTCGCCATCTCGCTGCACTCGGCCATCGACGCCAAACGGCGCCAGATCGTCCCGATCGCCCGGCGCCATCCCCTGCCCGAATTGCTCAATGCGGTCAAGTACTATGCCAAAAAATCACGCCGCCGCCCGACCTTCGAGTATGTCCTCCTCGCCGGATTCAACGATGGCGAGGAGGATGCTGCCGCCCTGCGCCGGCTGGCGGCCGAGGTGCCCTGCAAGGTCAACCTGATCCCCTACAATCCGGCGCTCGCCGGCTTCCGTCGGCCCGATGACGGCGCGGTGGAGCGCTTCGCCGCCTGGCTGGCGCCGCTGCATGCCCCGGTTTCGGTGCGCTGGAGCAAGGGGACCGATATCGAGGCGGCCTGCGGACAGCTGGCCGGCAAGGCCTCTTCCCACCAAACGTAATCCCGGAGGAAATCCATGAATCCAGCACACCGGAGCATGACCATCGGTCTGGCTCTTTCACTGATCGCCGCTGTCGCCGTGATGGCGCAGCCGCAAGGTCAAAACCTCACGCCGCCAGAGCAGATCACCGGCTCCTGGCAGGGAACCCTTAAGGTGATGGGCGCGGAGCTTCGCCTGGTCTTCCGCATCGCGCAGGGCGCGGAAGGCGCCCTCACCGCCCTGCTCGACAGCCCGGATCAGGGAGCCAAGGATATCCCGACCTCCAAAGTGATTTTTACCGGGGATTCCTTGCGGATCGAGGCGGCGCTGATCCAGGGCCTCTATCAGGGATTGTATCATCCCGAGAGCCTGGTCGTCACCGGGCGCTGGGAGCAGGGCGGTATGCGATTTCCCCTCGATCTGCGACGGGGCGAGGTGGTTGTGCGGCGCCCGCAGGAGCCCGTGCCGCCCCTGCCCTACCGGAGTGAGGAGGTGACGGTGCGTAACGCTGCCGCCGGGATCGATCTGGCCGGCACCCTCACCCTGCCAGCCGGCGATGGGCCCTTTCCCGCTGCGGTGCTGATCACCGGCTCCGGTCCGCAGGACCGCGATGAAGCCCTCATGGGGCACCGCCCCTTTCTCGTGCTGGCCGACTATTTGACTCGCCACGGTATCGCCGTCCTGCGTATGGACGACCGCGGCATCGGCAAATCGCAGGGTACCTTCGCTGGCGCAACCTCGGCCGACTTTGCCGGTGATGCCCTGGCGGGTGTCGCCTTTCTCAGGGCCCATGCCCTCATCCGGCCCCGGCAGATCGGCCTGATCGGCCACAGCGAGGGCGGGATCATCGCTCCCATGGCCGCCAACCGCTCCCGGGATGTCGCCTGGATCGTGCTGCTGGCGGGCACCGGCCTGACCGGCGAGGAGATCCTCTACCGTCAGGGTGAGCTGATCCTCCAGGCCAACGGGGCGAGTGCTGCGGACATCGCAGCGGAGCGGGCCATGCAGGAAAAGCTTTTTACGGTCCTGAAAAGCGTGCCGAACGATTCACTGGCAGCGGCAAGAATGCGCCCGATCCTGGCGGAGGCGGTCGCCGGAATGGACGAAGAGCAAAAAAAGGCATTGGGTCCGGTGGACCGTTATATGGACGGCCAGATCCGCCAGATCTCCTCGCCCTGGTTCCGCTATTTTCTTACCTACGATCCCGTGCCAGCCCTGAAAAAGGTCAAATGCCCGGTGCTGGCGATCAACGGCAGCCTCGATCTGCAGGTGCCGCCGCGGGAGAATCTTCAGGCGATCGAGCGGGCGCTCCAGGTTGGCGGCAACCGCGATTACACGGTCCGCCTCTTCCCTGGTCTCAATCATCTTTTCCAGAAAGCCACCACCGGCGCCCCGTCCGAGTATGGCAAGATCGAGGAGACCCTCTCGCCGGCGGTACTGGAGACAGTGGCCGGATGGATTCTCGCCCGGTCCCCAAAAATCCATTGACATTCTGGGCGATTTTTGCTAGAATAGGGGACGATTGTTGCATGCCCCTCGAATGGAGTGCAAACCGCTCCGGCCGGCGGCTTCCTGGCCCGACTGACGAATGAAGCGAATGGAGCGCACATGAAAACCAGCATCGGGATCCGGCGCGAAGACAAGAACATCTGGGAACGCCGTTCGGCCATCATCCCTGAACATCTCACCCGACTGCGAGAGGCCCTTCCGCTCGAGGTCCTCTGTCAGCCCTTTCCGACCCGCGCCTTCTCCGACCTGGAATATGAACGCGCCGGCGCCCGCATCGCGGAGGATCTCTCCTCCTGCGCCATCATCTTCGGCATCAAGGAAATACCCGTCGAGCTGCTGATGCCGAAGAAAACCTACCTCTTCTTTTCCCACACCGTCAAGGGGCAGCCCTACAACATGCCGCTGCTGCAGCGCCTGCTGGATCTCGGCTGCACCCTGATCGATTATGAATTGATCAAGGATGAGCAGGGCCGCCGGCTGGTCTTTTTCGGCCGCTTCGCCGGCATGGCCGGCATGGTCGATACCCTGCATACCCTCGGACTCCGCCTGCGCCATCTCGGGCATGAGACCCCGCTCACCGAGATCCGCATGGCCTATGAATACCGCGACATCGCCGAAGCCAAGGCCGAGATCAAGCGGGTCGGTGCCAGGATCGCCGCCACCGGCCTGCCCAGGGCCCTCCGCCCGATGGTCATCGGCTTTTCCGGCTACGGCCATGTCTCCAAGGGCGCCCAGGAGGTCTTTGATCTCCTGCCCCATCAGGAGGTCGAACCGCAGGAGATCAGCACCCTGAGCCCCCATCCGGACGGGCTCCTGCACAAGGTGGTCTTTGCCGAGCGCGACATGGTCCGGCCGGTCGACCCGGACAGGACCTTCGATCTGAATGATTATTTTACACGGCCGGAGGGCTACCACTCGCAGTTCGAGGAGCACCTGCCCCATCTCAGTGCCCTGGTGAACGGTATCTATTGGGACGACCGTTATCCCCGGCTGCTCACCAAACAATTCCTCAAATCGCGCTGGTCCCAAGGCGAACCGCTCAAGCTGCAGGTGGTCGGCGACATCAGCTGCGACATCAACGGCTCGATCGAGTGCACCGAAAAGGCCACCCCATCCGACCAGCCGATGTATGTCTATGATCCCCGCCTCGACACCATCCAGGACGGGGTTGAAGGGGAAGGGCTGGTGATCATGGCGGTGGATAATCTGCCAGCTGAGGTGCCCCGGGATGCCTCGCAGGCTTTCAGCGAGTCGCTGCTCCCCTTCATGCCGGCCCTTTGCACAGCCGACTATACCCAGCCGCACGCCGCCCTCCGCCTGCCGCCGGAAATAAGGAATGCGATCATATGTCATCAAGGTACGTTGTCGCCTGCATACCGCTATTTGCAGGACCATCTAACCAAAGCGTAAGGAGATTGGTATGAAAAAAGTTCTGGTTCTGGGTGCTGGTCTGGTCTCTCGCCCCCTGGTCCGTTACCTGCTCGATCAGCCGGATACGCAAGTCATTATCGCCAGCCGTACGGTCAGCAAGGCCGAGGCTCTGATCGAAGGCCATCCCGCCGGCAAGGCGGTGGCGGCGACGGTTCAGGAAAAGGAGAAACTCGAGAGCCTGGTGGCGGAAGCCGATGTGGCGATCAGCCTGCTGCCCTGGATCTATCATGTGCAGGTGGCCGAGCTGTGTCTCAAGAACAAGACCCATCTGGTGACCACCAGCTATGTCAGTCCGGCAATGCGGGCGCTCGACCAGCAGGCCAAGGATCAGGGTTTGCTTTTCCTGAACGAGATCGGGCTCGATCCCGGCATCGACCATATGTCGGCGATGAAAATGATCCACGAGGTGGCGCACAAGGGGGGACGGGTGACCTCCTTTGAATCGGTTTGCGGCGGCTTGCCGGCGCCCGAGGCCAACGACAACCCCTGGGGCTACAAATTTTCATGGAGCCCTCGCGGCGTGCTGCTGGCGGGCCGTAACTCCGCCCATTTCCTGCGCGATGGCATGGACCGGGTGATCGAGAACCGCGACCTCTTCCGCACGGTGATGATCAAGAGCGTCAAGGGCATTGGCTGGCTCGAGGTCTATCCCAATCGCGATTCGATGCTCTATCAGGATCTCTACGGCCTCAAGGAGGCCAGAACCATCTTCCGCGGCACCTTCCGCAATCCCGGCTGGTGCGAGACCCTCGAAAAGATCGTGCTGCTCGGTTTTCTCAACGACAGCGAACGCCCGGAAATCCTCAACTGGAACTGGGCGCAGCTGACCGCCTCCCTGATCGGCGCCAAAGCGGAGAACGTCAAGGCGGCGATGGCCCGCCATCTCGAGCTGCCGGAGGTCCATGATGTGATCAAGCGTTTCGAATGGCTGGGCCTTTTCAGCAACGAGCCGGTGGTGAGCAATCCGCCGAGCATCCTCGATGCCCTGACCGCCCTGATGGAGAAAAAGATGGCCTATCGTCCGGGCGAACGCGACCTGGTCGTGCTCCAGCACGAGTTCATCGCCGAGTACCCGGGCGGCAAGAAAGAGGCGATCACCAGCCTGCTGGTCGATTACGGCATCCCGCACGGGGATACCTCGATGGCCCGCACGGTCAGCCTGCCCGCCGCGGTCGCCGTCAAGCTGATGAACCAGGGCAAGATCACCCTCACCGGGGTGCATATCCCGATCGTACCCGAGATTTATGAACCGGTGCTGGATGAGCTGGAAAAGATGGAGATCCGCTTCATCGACACCTACAAGCCCCTGGCCTGACCGGCCTGGGGTCTCCACTAGAGCCCGGGACTCCCGGGCTCTTTTTGCTTTATCGGGGGTGCGTCATGGCTTAACCAAGTGAAGGGATGGCATGCAGCATTTTTCCCGCTATCTGGTACTGCTCATGGTCGCCCTGGTGGCTTGTGTCTCCAGCCGCTCCGGCAAGGACCGCTTCATCCTCGCCGCGGTGCAGGAACGGCCCGGCATGGAGATCCGGGACCTGTACAAGCTGCTCCATCAGGGGCGTTTCGGCATCGGCCACCTCATCTCCTCACGCGAGGCCGCCCGCGACTATCTGCTGGAAGAGATCGCCGCCCTGCCGCCGGGTTCGGATGAACCCCTGCTGGAGTCGTGCTCGCCCGACGGCCGCATGGTGCGGGTTAACCTGCGCCCCTTTGTCAGGCGCGGGCTTGACCCCGGCACACTCCTCGAGGCCATGATC
Source organism: uncultured Cytophagia bacterium (assembly GCA_964436305.1). GTDB lineage: Bacteria > Zhuqueibacterota > Zhuqueibacteria > Residuimicrobiales > Residuimicrobiaceae > JAKPUX01. Next base: position 149,858 of record CAYTCI010000001.1, read on the forward strand.
GCCAGTCTGCAGGCCACCCGGCCCGATACCATCGCTTTCCGCGACGACTGGGCATGTGTCGGCGCCCTGATCCGCAGCGGACGGCTCAGCCACGACGCCGGGCTTTATGCCTCCTTTACCCGTGAGGTGGCAAGCGCCCGCTACCCGGCGATGCACCACTCCGAGGGTTACCTCGCCCTCTACCATCCCGCCTATCGCGTGGTGTTGCGGGATCAGTTTCGCCTCTTTTTCCCGGAAGCAGATCACTAACTCTTCGCAGAAACTGGGATGATACCATCATGAGCAAACCTCTATTCGTTGCAACGGCTTTGACCGCCCTTGGCCTCCTGCTGCCGGGAATCAGTGGCACCCTCCAGGCGGGTGATGAACCGCCGGCGATCCTCCGGGAGATGCGCGGCGTCTGGGTGGCTACAGTGGCCAACATCGACTGGCCCTCCCGCCCCGGACTGCCGGTGGCGGAGCAGCAGGCCGAGGCGCTGGCGATCCTCGACCGGGTGCAGGCCCTAAGGATGAACGCCGTGGTCCTGCAGGTGCGCCCCCAGGCGGACGCCCTCTATGCCTCGGTGCTCGAGCCCTGGTCTTTCTATCTGACCGGCGAGCAGGGCCAGGCCCCCGAGCCCTGGTACGATCCCCTCGAATTCTGGATCGCTCAGGCGCACGCGCGCGGGCTCGAACTGCACGCGTGGTTCAATCCCTACCGCGCCGGTCACCCGGCGATGCACAATGCCTTCTCGGCCGAGTCGGTCGTCCGCAGCCACCCTGAATGGGTGCATGCCCTCGCCGATACGGGCTACTACTGGCTCGATCCGGCGCTCAAGGAGGTGCAGGAGCACTCGCTGGCGGTGGTGCTGGATGTGGTGCGGCGCTATGATGTCGATGGCATCCATTTCGACGACTATTTTTATCCCTATCGCGAATACAACCGCGGCGGGGATTTTCCCGACGAGGCAGCCTGGCAGGCTTACCGCGCCAGCGGCGGCAAACTCGCACGCGACGATTGGCGGCGCGAGGCCGTCAACCGCTTCATCGAAAAGGTCTGCAAGGGGATCAAAAAGCTCAAGCCCTGGGTCAAGTTCGGCATCAGCCCCTTTGGGGTCTACCGCCCGGGCTATCCGGCGGGCTATGGCGGGGGATTCGATCAGTACGCCGTGCTCTATGCGGATGCGCGGCTGTGGCTCAACAAGGGTTGGGTCGATTATTATACGCCGCAGCTCTACTGGAATATCTCGAACCTGCAGACGAGCTATCCGGTACTGCTGGGATGGTGGCAAGGGGAGAACCGCAAGGGACGGCAGCTGTGGCCGGGTCTCTATATGCGCCCCGAGGTCGAGCGCCGGCAGATGGCTCTGGAGATCGTCAACCAGATCATGGTGACGCGCGGCATGCTGCCCGCGGCGCCCGGGACGATCCTCTTCAGCATGCGTTCGCTGATGAATAGCGACAGCCTCTATTTCAAGGCACTGGCGCAGGGTCCCTTCGCCCGGCCGGCGCTGATGCCCCCCTGCCGCTGGCTTGACGACAAGGCACCGGAGCAGCCGCTGCTGCAGGTCACCCCAACCGACAGCGGCCATCACCTCGTCTGGCAGCCCCACGGCAAGGAGAAGCCCTTCCTCTATGTGCTGTATTTCAGCAGCGGCGGACGCTGGCGCCAGCAGCTTTTCCCGGCGGCGGTGACGCAAACGGATTGGCCCGGCAGAGAACTCACCGCCTTTGCCGTCAGCGCCGTCGATCGCAGCGGTAACGAGAGCAAGCGCCAGCTGATCCGGCTCGAGTAACCGGATCTATTCCGGCCGCCGTACCAGTTCGGCCAGGCTCTTGCGCCGTCTGGCACCGGGCGTGTCGGCGGGATAGCCAAGGGGGGTGAACGCGACGGGGACGGCGCTCTCCGGCAGCTGCAGCACGCTGCGCGCGGCCTGGGGATCGAAGGCCGCGACCCGGCAGGTGCCAAGCCCAAGATCGGTCGCCGCCAGGATGAGATGATCGAAGGCGATGGCGGCATCGACCAGGGCATAGTTGGCCCCATCACGGCGCGACCAGGCCTCACCCGGGAAGGCGACGATGGCCAGGATCAGCGGAGCCTGGACGAACCAGGGCCGGCTGTAGATCCGCCCCAGCTCGGCCTCATGCCCGCGGGTTTCGAGCACCAGGAGCTGGAAGGGCTGACGATTGCAGGCCGTCGGGGCGAGGTTGGCCGCCTCGAGCACCCTGGTCAGTTTTTCGGATTCCACCGGGTCCGGTTTGTAGGCGCGCACACTGTAACGGGATTGCAGAACTTGCTGAAATTCCATGGGCTCTCCTGAAGGCGGTTTGTCCCAGGGCCTGTAGACCGAGGAGTATTGAGCCATAACATACGAAAACTGTGCCCGATTGTCAATGACGGTTTCGGCCTCGATGACCCTGCGGGCGCGCCATGCAACGAAGTGTTTTGCCAACACATCGACTGACGGGAGGAAGCTTTGAAGAGCAAGCGATGGATGAGCCTTGTGATCCTGGCGGCCGCCGGCTGCGCGCTGGCGCAGCCCAAACGGGAGGGGTACGATTCAACAGCCGTGGCGCGCATCCGTGCCGAGGGGCTCACCCATTCCCGGGTGATGGATTTTTTTGAAATCCTGACCGATATCTATGGCCCGCGCCTGAGCGGATCGCCCGCTTATCTGGCGGCGGCGCAGTGGGCACGCGGCGAGCTGGAAACGATCGGACTCGCGCAAGCCCGTCTGGAGGCATGCGGCGCCTTTGGCCGCGGCTGGACCCTGAAAAATTACTCCGCCACGGTCTTCGGCCGGCAGCATTTTCCGCTGATCTCCTGGCCCAAGGCCTGGTCGCCTTCCCTGGCGGAGAGCGTGGCCGATCTGGTCTATCTGGATGCGCAGAGCGACAGCGCGGTCCTGAGCTATTCCGGACGGATCAAGGGCAACTATATCCTGATCCACGACGCTCATGAGCTGCCACTCCCTTTAGCCGCCTATGCCAGCCGCATCCCCGATTCGACGCTGCTCAAGCTGGCCAATTCGGACGGTCAGCGCCGCGGTTTCCGCCGCTTTGAACGCAGCCCCGAGATGATGCGGCGCCAGCGCGTGGCCTGGCGCAAGATGAAACTCTGCTTTGACGAAGGGGCGAAGGCCATCCTCACCTCAAGCCAGCGCGATGGCGGTATTGTCGATGTCGCCGCGGCCGCCTATCCGCAGCATCCCGATTCCCTCTGGAGTTCGGGCCCGAGGGTCTACGCCGCCGATGCACCCCGGCTGGTGCCGCAGATTGCCGTCGCGGCTGAACACTACAATCGTCTGGTCCGGATGATTCAGCATGGAGAGAAACCGCGGCTGGAGCTGGAGATCGAGGCGGCGTTCAACAAGGCGGACTCGGGCTATAATGTCCTCGCTGAACTCCCCGGCACCGACCTCAAGCAGGAGATCGTCCTGATCGGCGCCCATTTCGACTCCTGGCATGGGGGAACGGGCGCGGCCGACAACGCCAGCGGCTGCGCGGTGGCGATGGAGGCAATGCGCATCCTTAAAAGCCTCAATCTCAAACCCCGCCGCACCATCCGGATCGGCCTCTGGGATGGCGAGGAGTATGGTTTTCTCGGCTCGCGCGGTTATATCAGCAAGCATCTGGCCACGCGGGAGGGCGGCCTCACCGAGCGCGGCGGACAGGTCCTCCTCAAGCCGGAGGGAGAGAACTTTTCGGTCTATTTCAATATGGACAACGGCTGCGGCAAATTCCGCGGCATCTACCTGCAGGGCAATGAGGCCTGCCGGCCCATCTTCCGCTCCTGGCTCAAACCCTTCAATGATCTCGGCGCAGCCACCGTCACCCTGGCCAACACCGGCGGCACCGATCACCAGGCCTTCGACGGCGTGGGGCTGCCGGGATTCCAGTTTATCCAGGACGATCTCGATTACGACACCCGTGTCCACCACTCGGACATGGATCTCTATGAACGCTGCCCGGCCGGGGATTTGCAGCAGGCGGCGGTGATCATGGCGGCCTTTGCCTATAACGCCGCCATGCGCGACGACAAGATCCCGCGCAAGCCGGCGATGGCCGGCTTTGAACCGCCCTTCCCGCCCGCAGGCACCCCGCCCTCGAGCGATAGAAAGGAGAAGAATATGAAGAGTGCCACCCTGATCACCGATACCTTGCCGCACGCCGAAGCCTATTTTGCGCTGCATCCCGCTTTTGCCCGGGCCTTTGCCTTTCTGCGCCAGCCGGGTCTGGCCCAACTGGCGCCCGGCCGCCACGAGATCGACGGCGACCGGATCTATTGCTCCATCAGCGAGGCGAACGGCAAGGGCAAGGAAGGGGCGCGGCTGGAAGCCCACCGCAAGTACATCGATATCCAGTATGTCATCGCCGGCAGCGAGGTGATGGGCTGGAGCCCAATGGCGGCGTGCCAGGCGCCGGAAGGTGCGTTCGATCCGGGCAAGGATATCCTCTTTTTCGGGGATCGGCCGCAGCGCTGGGCTGAGGTCGCCCCGGGCTCTTTTGCCATCTTTTTTCCGCAAGATGCCCATGCCCCGATGGGCGGAAGCGGCGTGATCCGGAAAGCGGTGGTCAAGGTGGCGGTGGAATAACCTTGGGTCGATCCTTCAGCGGTGGAAAAGGCGGAGCGCTCCCTCCGCCTTTTTTTTTGCTCACTCCGGCTGGTCTTTGCGGAACTGGGTCTCGTAAAGGGTGGCATAGAGCCCGCCCTGCACGAGCAGCGCGTCATGGGTGCCGGTCTCGACGATCCGGCCGCGGTCCATCACCAGGATCTGATCCGCGGCCAGGATGGTGCTGAGCCGATGGGCGATGACCACACTGGTACGGTCGGCCATGACCTTTTCGAGGGCATCCTGAATCAGCGCCTCTGACTGGCTGTCGAGGCTGCTGGTCGCTTCATCCAGCAGCAGGATCCGCGGATCCTTGAGGATCACCCGCGCCAGGGCCAGGCGTTGTTTTTCGCCGCCGCTCAGGCGGAATCCCCGTTCGCCGACAATGGTGTCATAGCCCTCCGGCAGCTCCCGGATGAAATCATGAATGTTGGCGATCCGGCAGGCCGCCTCCAGCGCGCCCTGATCCGCATCCAGGCGGGCATACTGCAGATTGGTGCGGATGGTGTCGTGGAAGAGATGGACCTCCTGGGTGACCATGCCGATCTGGGCGACCAGCGACTCGAGGGTTACATCGCGCAGATCCTTACCATCGAGGCGGACGACGCCGGCGGTCGGATCATAGAGGCGGGGGATGAGATAGGTGAGGGTGGTCTTGCCGGCGCCGCTCGGGCCGACGATCGCGACGATCTGACCCGGCGCCGCGCAAAAACTGATCCCTTCAAGGGCATAGGCGCGCGCTTGACTGCGCGGGGCGGCCTCCTCCTCCTTGCCGGCGAGCTTGCCCGAGAGTACTCCGGCGACCTGCTCCATGCTGCCGTATCGATGCACATCGCTAAGCATCTGAGTTTCGCTGTTATCGTAGCGAAAAGAGACCTCCTCGAAACGGATCTCCCCCTGCACGCGCGGCAGCACCCGGGCCCCCGGCTTTTCAGGGATGCCCGCCGGCAGATCGATCACCTCAAAAACCCGCTCAAAGCTCACCATTGAAGTCGCGAATTCCACCGGGGCATTGGAGAGCGACTGCAGGGCGCCATAAAGCTGCACCAGATAGGAGCCGAAGGCCACGATCGTCCCGACCGTAAAGGCCCCCTTGATGACAAAAAAGCCGCCCAAACCGTAGACCAGGGCCGTACCGACTGCGCTGATCAGGCCGATGATCGCCATAAAGATCGAGCCGGTGAAGGCCCGGCGGACGCCGAGATCGCGCACCTGCGCGGCCCGCTCGCCGAAGCGTTCGACCTCGAGCTGGCGGCGGCCGAAGAGTTTGACCAGCAGCGCCCCGCCAATATTGAGCGTCTCACTCATCATGGCGTTCATCCGGGCGTTGGCCTCCATCTGGTGGCGGGCGATCTCGCGCAGCCGATTGCCCAACAGCCGTGCCGCCAGAATGAAGAGGGGCATGATGATGACGCTGATCAGCGTCAGCCGCCATTCTAGGGTCAGCATCACCGTCAGCACGGCGACTGCCTGGACCAGCTGGGTGACGATCCCGACGATCGTGCTGCTGATGGCGGTCTGTGCCCCCATCACATCGTTATTGAGCCGGCTCATCAGCTCGCCGGTCTGGGTGTTGGTGAAAAAGCGCAGCGACATGCGCTGGAGATTGGCATAAAGCTCGCGGCGCAGATCATAAATGACCCCTTCGCCGACGCGTGCATTCAGCCGCCGTTGGCTGACGCCGATGATCCCCGAGAAGGCGGGAATCAGCAGCAGGGCGAGGGCCAACCGGATGAGTCGCAGGAGATCTCCGGCCGGGATGGTGTGGTCGAGCAGATCGCGGATGATCAGCGGGGTAAGCAGCATCAGGCCGGTCTGGGTCAGGATGAGAAGGAGGATTGCCAGGATGCGGCAGCGGTAGGCGCGCGCATAGTGCAGCACGCGTTTCAGCAGCGGCCAGGTGATCTGCGGCTTCTCGTCGGTGGCATCGATCATGCTGCGCATGCCGTGCCCCATCCCCATTCTCATCATCATGATAGACCTCTCTCGCTGGTGCGGTGATTGCTGCGGAACCGGTCAACGCCTGCGCGATGCTTCCCGAACCCGCCTGGCTGCCGGGGCGGTGTTGTGCCTGCGGCCGGTTAAAGTTACCAATCCTGTATCAGAGAATCCAGCATAAAAATTGTGCAAAATTAGAACAAATGTGCTTGACATTCGCCAACTTTTGATATATATTAATATGTAACGAAAAAGCGCAAAAATAGTAATAAATCAGTGGTTCGCTCTGTTCATTCTTCGTTCGACGTACCTGGGGAAGTTGGGGCTCTGTGCTGCACGGATCGGGGCAGGGGAAGATGTGATTACGTCGGCTCTATCTGTTGCACGACACCGCGGCTGTTGCCGCTGAAGGTTAAAGCTTAGGTTCCGGTTCCAAGCTTTTCCGCATGCAGGAGCACCCACCTCATTCAGGCAGCTCTTTGGTCTGGCAGCGAGATGGTGTGCGCGTCCGCAGCACTTTCGGGCTTCCATGACCAAAGGGATTCTCGTATGACCCTGGGTACTGTCGCCATCTTTCCTTGCATCTTTCTTCTCGGCCTACTTTTCTGGCCGAAAGATTGCCTCGCCGTTGCTGCGGCGCCACCCTTTCTCATCAAGTCCTCATCTCCACATCACCCACGATTCCTCCAGGCTGGGGGAGGCCATTGGTCCGTCCAGGACCATCCTGCGCCTTGGCGCTTGTGAGGGATCCTATACAGGGCGGGGTGATCCACTCACCCCGCCCTCCTCTTTTTTCTCGTTTTGCAAGCAGCACACTAGACCGGGGGTCGGGGGAGTCGCTGCGATCGACTGGCTGATGCACGAGGCCCGTGATCGGTGACAGTGAGTAATCCGATGAAGCATGACAACCCGACAACGCAAATCAGAAAGTGAACACGAAAATGAAACCGTATCGATCCGCCAGACCCCTCTGCAGGACCGTAACCTTTTTTCTGCTCTTGATAGCGGGCATAGCGCCGCTTTATTCCACTGCAGTTCCGGGCATCACGGTCGATGGCCAGATCTCGGAGTGGAACCTGAGCTCTGACTGGGCCGCCGAGATGCACCGGGCCTGGAATGCGGACAAGCCCTATCAATCCGACCTCTACCTTCGCTATGACTGTTCGACGCACACCCTTTTCGCCCTGGTCCTGACCAGGGCTGGCTACCCGGGCCTCAAGGATGCCAACTCCTGGATCAAGGCAACCGATCTGGGAAACAGTCCGCAGGTCTCCAGCGCCAGCGGCGATGATGGCGTACCTCCCGATTTCGCCTGGGTCGGCGTCGGCTTTGATGGCAATGCTGACCATGTCCAGGGCTATGAAGCCTCCTTCCCGCTGACCCCGGGAGCCCATTCGATCAAGGCCCATATCGAGATCGAGGATGGCGGTCAGCAGACCTCGGGCACGCCAACGGATGTCGCGGTCAATTATGACTGTTCTTCGGTGCCGCCGCCTCCTCCTCCGCCACCCCCTGCTCCGCTCTATGACTATGGCGACGCTCCCGACAGTTTTGGCACCCTGTTGGCGAGCAGCGGCGCCCGCCACCAGATCGTCCAGGGTTTCTATCTCGGCGCTGGCGTTGATGCCGACAGCGATGGCCACCCGGGCACCGGCGCTGCGGGTGATGACCAGGCCGAAAACGGCGACGAGGATGGCGTCCAGTTCCTCACCCCTCTGACCGTCTGTAAAAGCGCCGTGATCAAGGTTACGGCATCGGCGGCAGGGCATCTGGATGCCTGGATGGACTGGAACAGCGACGGCGACTGGAACGATGCCGGCGAACAGCTTTACTCGAGCCAGAGCGTGCAGGCAGGTGCGAACCTGCTGCAGTTCTCCGTACCCTGTGATGCCGTTCCGTTTCAGCCGGTCTATGCCCGCTTCCGCTTTAGCAGTGCGGGCGGGTTGACGCCGCTTGGCACAGCACCGGATGGCGAGGTCGAGGATTATCTGGTGCAGCTCAACCAGCACCATGATCCGATGGGGTACCTCTATTGTGAAACGACCGGCGAGATCCTCATCGGCGGCTCGATCGAGGTTGCCGGACCCGGCGCGATCATGATCAATGAGGATGGCTCTGAGGGGTATTACGAATTTCTCACCGACGGCACCCCGGGCCTCTATACCCTGACGATCCATCCGCCGGCGGGTTACCCCCTGAGCACCAGCTGTCTGCCGCAGAGCGGCCCCCTGGATCCCACCGGCCAGCCGGATCCCTATGTCCTCGGTTCCGCGCCGGATGGTTCCGGCACCCATCTGAGCGATTTCAGCTGCACCGGCAATCCCTATTATTTCAGCTTCACCCTGGCGCCGGGCGATCCGATGATCCACAACAACAACATCCCGCTGCAATGCCCGCAAGGGCCGGAAGGCCCGCCGGAGCCGCCACACGTCGGCATCCAGATAAAAAAGTATACCAACGGCCAGGATGCCGATACCCCCTCCGGACCGGTGCTGCTGCAGGATGCCGAGGTGGTGTGGACCTATGACGTCACCGGCATCTTCGCGCCCCAATCCGCAGAGCAGATCACCCAGGTGCAGGTTACCGATGACAACGGCACACCGGCCAACCTCACGGATGATTTCATGCCAGCCTATGTCAGCGGCGATGACGGTGACGGCGCTCTCGAACCCGGCGAAACCTGGCACTATCGGGCGACCGGTCTGGCACAGTTGGGGCAGTATGCCAACATCGGCCGGGTGACGGGCCGGTTCTGCTGGATCGACTCCCTCCCCGGGGTGGATATGCCGGAGGAGGTGTGCGACAGCCTCTTTGCCAGCGACCCCAGCCATTATTACGGCGAGCTGCGCAACCAGGTCAAGCCGGACGACTTTGTCGTCGCGCTGACCTTCAAGAATGGTGCAGGCCAGGCGGTGGGGGATGTGCTCGCCTACCTGCAGATTCCCGGCCAGCAGGAGTGGAAGGTCCTGAGCAGCGAAACCCTGCAGCTCCTCTGGGGTGCGCATCCCTGCAATGCCCTCTTCCGCGGGCTCTTCCCCGTCCCGGGTGGCAGCTATCACTTCACTTTCGTCCCGCCCGCGGGCTACCGTTTCGTCGGCGAGTCGGGGATGGATCTGGAGGTGCCGGATGCCCAGGCCTATTATTCGGTGATCGGCCATGAATTCCTGCTCGAGCCGATCCCCGGCTTTGTATCGACGGCGGCGACGAGTGGTGCCGCGGCTGCCAATGCCCTGGTCTTTGTCAAGGGCTCACCCGCATACCGCACGGAGCCGTGGAGCAAGGCGGTCGATGGTTTGACCGAGGGCTGGGAGGGCACGGCCACGGTGCGTCCCGATGAGTCGGGTGCGGCCTGGGCACTCTTCCGCTTCGGCGATGAGGGCTTGTACCGCTTCCGTTACCTCAAGCTGCAGACCGACAACGGCGCCGAGGATGATGGTGTCGCCGACCGTCAGGCGGTCCGTTTCGAGCTGCTGGTATCGACGACCGGCACTGAGCCGGCCGATTTCAGCCCGGTGGGTACCTTCCGGGTCAAGCATCCCGAGATGACCCGCTACACTCTCGGCACCGAGGTGACCGCCCGTTACCTGATGCTCAGGGTGACCGAGCCCAGGTGGGGCGACGGCGGCTGGATGCAGGTGGCCGAGTTCGGCGTCGATCATACCAGCCATCAGGGCGCTGTGCCGGCCGGTGAAGCGCCGGAGGCCGAATCGCTGGCAGCACTCCCGGCTCTTTTCAGGTTGCAGGCCAATTATCCCAATCCCTTCAATCCGGTGACCACGATCGCCTACGAGGTGGCCGAGGCGAGCCGGATCTCTCTGCGGGTCTACAACCTGACCGGCGAAGAGGTGGCGCTCCTGGTCGATCAGGAGCAGCCGGCCGGCCTCTATCAGGTGACCTGGAATGCAGCAACCCTTCCTTCGGGCATCTATCTGTGCCGTCTCCAGGCCAGCGGCTTTGCGGCCGTGCAGCGGATGCTGCTGCTCAAATAAATCTCATCTACACCCGCGACGAGCACCGGCCAAGGGGGCCCGGGAGATCTTCTCCCGGGCTTTTTTTTTATGAACACACCCTCTTTGCGGTGGCGCGGCGCAGTTCCCCTGAAAAAGCCATTGTTTTTGACGCGCAGATGATGTACTTTTTACGCGCTATCCATTTTCCATGACACCGGAGCGTTCCCATGTCCAGAATCCTTTTGTTAGGCGTAGCAGCGAGTGTCAGCCTTTTGTTTGCCTGTTCTTCCGCAACCGACAAACCGGTCGATCCAGCCTATCGCCAGCAGATTGACACCTGGCACCGCGATCGCGTCGCCCGGCTCACACGTTCGGATGGCTGGTTGAGCCTGGCGGGGCGCTTTTGGCTGCAGGAGGGGGAGAATCCCTTTGGCAGCGGTGCGGAGAATAGGGTCCGTTTCCCCCCGGGGAGCTGCCCCGAGCGGATGGGGGTTTTCATCCTCGATAAGGGGGAGGTCAGCGTGCGGGTTCTGCCGGAGGTGCGCGTGCTGACGGCCGACAGCAGCCGCGTGACGGCGATGCTCCTCCAGGATGACGCCGGCAAGGCCCCGACGATGTTGTCCTATGGCAGCCTCTCCTGGCATCTCATCAAGCGCGGCGAGCGCTATGCGATCCGCCTGCGTGACCGTGAAAATCAGCGTCTTAAAAATTTCAAGGGCATCCAGCGCTACCCGGTCGATCCAGCCTGGCGGCTCCAGGCCCGCTTTCTCCCTTATGATCCGGTCAAGCAGCTCAAGATCGTCAATGTAGTCGGCCAGGTGGAGGAGCAGCCCTGTCCGGGCGCGCTGCTCTTTACGGTCGGCGGTCAGGAGTACCGCCTCGATGTGCTCGATGAAGGGGCCAAGGAGCCCTTCTTCATCGTCATGGCCGATGCGACCAGCGGCGAGGAGACCTATGGCGGCGGCCGTTTCCTCTATGCCAACCGACCCGATGCCTCGGGCATGACGGTGCTGGATTTTAATCAAGCCTATAATCCGCCCTGTTCTTTCACCCCCTATGCGACCTGTCCCCTGCCGCCGCCGCAGAACCGGCTACCCATCGCCATTCACGCCGGCGAGAAACGCTATGAGGAGGAGGCGACCCACTAGCGTGTGGGCGCGCTTGAACGGAAACAGCTGTATACTGGAGAGGTACCATGGCGTATAAAGAGATTCTCAAGAACTCACTGAAAAGCTATGATGATCTGGAACAATGGCTGACGAGTCAAAAGGCGCGGGTCGATCCCCGTCTCAGGGATGTCATTGCAAAATTTCCGATGCGGATCAACACCTATTATCTCGGACTGATCGAAAAAATGAACGATGGCATCTGGAAGCAGGCGGTGCCGGATGTGGAGGAACTGGTCCATTACATGGATCTCAGCGAGGATCCCCTTGACGAAGAGGGTGATATCCCCCTGGGCGGGCCCCGGACCATCATTCACCGTTATCCGGACCGTGTCCTGCTCTTTGTCTCGATCGAGTGCGCGATGTACTGCCGCTTCTGCACCCGCAAGCGCAAGGTGGGCGATGAGCACAAGAGCGTCACCAGCGAGGAGATCAACAAGGGTATCGAGTATATAGCCACGCACGAGGATATCCGCGATGTCCTCATCTCCGGCGGCGATCCCCTGCTGCTGGCCAACAAAAAGCTCGATGAGATACTCGGCAAGCTGCGGGAGATCAAGCACCTTGACATCATCCGCATCGGCAGCCGGGTGCCATGCGTCTGGCCGATGCGGATCTACGAAGACCAGGAATTCATCGAGATGCTGCGCAAACATACCCCCAAATCCCTGAAAGAGCCGCAGCTCTTCATCAACACCCATTTCAACCACCCCAATGAGATCACCGAGCAGAGCTTTCAGGCGGTCAAGTGTCTGCGGGACCTGGGCATTCCCATTGGCTGCCAGACGGTGCTGCTCAAGGGGGTCAATGACGATACCGACATCATGCGCGAGCTGATGCACGGCCTGGGGCGGATGGGGATCAAACCCTATTATCTCTATTATGCCGATCTGGTCGAGGGAACCGGCCACTTCCGCACCGAGGTCTACCGCGGCAAGGAGATCTGCCGGGATCTCTGCGGCGCGACCACCGGCTTTTTGCGCCCCACCTTTGTCATTGATGCGCAGGGCGGCCGGGGCAAGATTCCGGTGGATTTGGGCTATTCGGACGGTATCAGCGAGGACAAAAAGGGAGGGACCTTCACCTCGGCGATCGGCCTTGGCAAGGTCTACGTCAACGATCCGATCGAACGGGTCGCCGGCAAGCCGCTGCGCTATAATCCAAACCGGAAATAGCGCAGCCCTTCACCGCGCTCCCAGCTGAAACTAAAAAGCCCCTGACCGGGTCAACCGGTCAGGGGCTTTTTCATATCGCAACCTTATTGCAGGGCCTGCACTGCGGCCTGTGCCCAGTTCTGCAGGGGCACCCAGTAGAGGCCAAGGACAAAGACCGGCAGGACCAGGATCACCAAGAGGGGAGCGAGGGCGATCCGCCAGCGCGGCGCCTCCTCGTGGCTGCCCATGTACATCTCGCGCATGATCCGGGTGTAGTAAAAGAGGCCGACCACGCTGTTGAGGATGCCGATGAAGGCCAGGGCGATGTACCAGAAGCCGCTGTTGTGGATCAGGGCGGCAAAGAGGAAGAATTTGCCGATGAAGCCGGCGAGCGGCGGCAGGCCGGCCAGCGAGAAGAGATAGACGCTCAGGACGAAGCCGAGCAGCGGCGCCCGGTATCCCAGGCCCCGATAGTCCGCGATCTCTTCCGAACCCAGTTTGTCGGCGACGATCTGCACGGCAGCGAAGGCCCCGAGGTTCATCACCAGATAGATGCCGAGGTAGAGCAGCACTGCGCCGGCGCCGATCTGGTCGATCAGGGCTACGCCCATCAGCATGTAGCCGGCATGGGCGATCGAGGAGTAGGCCAGCAGCCGTTTGATGTTGCTCTGGTGAATGGCGGTGAGGTTGCCGAGGGTCATGGTGATCGCCGAGATCATCCCCAAGAGAATGAGCAGCAGGGTGCGCAGATCGGGCCCGGCCTGGGGCAGCAGGGCGGTGAAGAAGCGCAGCATCAGGGCGAATCCCGCGGCCTTGGGGGCGACGCTGAGGAAGCCGGTGAAGGGGGTCGGCGCGCCCTGGTAAACATCCGGGCTCCACATGTGGAAGGGCACGGCGGCGGTCTTGAAACCCAGGCCGGTGAGGATCATGACCAGGGCGATTACAGCGCCGAGCATTCCGGTCTTGCCGGCAGCCAGCACTGGTCCGGATTGGGTCAGGGCTGCGGCGATGGCGTTGTAGCCGGTCGAGCCGGTCAGGCCATAGAGCAGCGAGATGCCAAAGAGCATCACGCCCGAAGCAACGCCGCCAAAGATGACATACTTGAGCGCCGCCTCATGTGAGAAGAGGTTGGCCCGTTTGAATCCGGTCAGAATATAGGAGGCATAGCTGACCATCTCCATGGCGAGGTAGGCCATCAGCAGGTTGCGCGCAGCGGCCATCAGGCTGATGCCAATCACGATGGTGAGCAGCAGGGCGGCGAATTCGGGAAAGCGGTCGCGCGCGAGTTCGGCCGATTGCGCCGCGAGGATCAGCACCAGGGCCGCAGCGATCATCGCCAGCCAGAGGAAGAACCGGCTGAAGGCGTCCATCTGGAGCAGGTCGCCGATGGCGCCATCCTGCGGCACCAGCAGCGCCAGCAGGGCGGCGAGGGCGAGGAAGAGCAGGGCCACGATCAGGGTGCGCGCCAGGCGGCCCCTGGCAGGACCCATACTGGTCAGGAGCACCATGATCACCCCGGCCGTGAGCGCCAGCAGGGGATAGAGCAGGGGGAGTTGTGCCAAAGCCATGCGGGTATCCTCCCTCAGCCTTTGAATACGGCAAGAATGGTCATCAGGGTTTTGTTGATCAGGTCAAGCGCCGGACCCGGAAAGATGCCGATGATCACGATCAACGCCGCCAGGGGATAGAGGGTGATGCGTTCACGCCAGGTCAGGTCGGGCAGGCCGGCGTATTTTTCGTTGAGCTTGCCGAGAAACATCCGCTGCATCGCCCAGAGGTAATAGGCCGCGGTGATGACGACCGCCAGGGCAGAGAGAATGGTGAGCACGCGGTAGGTCGGGAAGGCACCCGTGAAAACGAGGAACTCGCTGATGAAGCCGCACAGGGCCGGCAGGCCGAGGGAGGCCATAAAAGCCAGGCCGGTGAGGCCGGTATATTCGGGCATCTGGTAGGCCAGGCCGCCAAAGCCCTCGATCTCACGGTGGTGGGCGCGGTCATAGATCACGCCCGCGATGAGGAAGAGCATCGGGCTGATCAGACCGTGGGTGAACATCTGAAATACCCCACCGACGATCCCCTGCGCGGTGAAGGCCGAGATGCCGAGGAGGACAAAACCCATATGGCTGACCGACGAGTAGGCGATCATCTTCTTCAGGTCTTTCTGCGCAAGGCAGACAAAGGCGCCATAGACGATGCTGATGGCACCGAAGAGGGCCATCCCCGGGGCCGCCCATTGCGTCGCCTCGGGCAAAATGCCAAAGTTGAAGCGCAGGATGCCATAGCCGCCCATCTTGAGCAGGATGCCGGCGAGGATGACCGAGATCGGCGTCGGGGCCTCGACGTGGGCATCGGGCAACCAGGTGTGGAAGGGGACCATCGGGATCTTGATGGCGAAGCCGATGAAGAGGAGGATGAAGATCAGATGGCTGAACTGGATGCCGAGCAGCGGCGCCTTGCTGGCGAAGTCATTCTCGGCGATCAGCTTGACGATGTTGAAGGTGTGCAGGGTTGGGGTGCCATCGACCAGCATCGCCGGACTGGAGTTGTAGTAGAGCGCGATGACCGCCAGCAGCATCAGCACCGAGCCGAAGAGGGTGTAGAGGAAAAACTTGATCGCGGCATACTCCTTGCGCGGGCCGCCCCAGATGCCGATGAGGAAGTACATCGGCAGCAGCATCACCTCCCAAAAGACATAAAAGAGAAACATGTCGAGGCTGCAGAAGGTGCCCAACATGCCGGTCTCGAGCAGGAGCAGCAGGGCGAAGTAGCCGCGGACGTACTTTTCGATACTCCAGGAGGCGATGACGGCGATGAAGCTGATCAGTACGGTCAAGAAGATCAGCAGCACCGAGAGGCCGTCGACACCGACGAAATACTCGATGTTGAAGGAGCGGATCCAGACGAGATGATGCTGCATCTGCATCCCGGCAAGGGACGGGTCGAACTGCAGCAGCATCTGGATGCCGAGCAGCAGGGCCAGTCCGCTGAAGATCGTGGCCGCCCAGCGGATGGCTTTTTTCTGTGCGGCCGGCAGCAGGAGCACAACCGGTATGCCGAGCAGGGGTAAAAAGATGATCCAGGTCAACAGCGTGGATTCGGTCATAGTAGGTACTCCAAGGTTCGGTTATAGCGTCATCGCAAAACTCGATCGCGGCTGGTCCGGCAGGCGGACCGGTTCGCTAAAGAAGAATATAGATCACCAGCACCGCCAACAGACCGGCGCCGAAGAGCACATAGAGGTAGGTCTGGATGCGTCCCGTCTGGACCTTGCGCAGGGCCTGGCCACCGGCCCCGGTCACCCGGGCGATGCCGTTGACGGCGCCGTCGATGACCACGGTGTCGGTGGCGCCACTGAGAAAGCCCGCCTTTTTGCCGACCCAGGCGACGCCGTTCACCACGCCGTCGATGATGGTCTTGTCGAACCAGTCGCTGGCGCGCGACAGCCAGAGGGTGAAGCGGATGAAGGTCGCCTGATAGAATTCGTCGACAAAATACTTGTTATAGATCACCCGGTGCAGGCGGGGCCACTGCTGGATGAACCGGGCCGGCACGTTGGAACGGGCATCCTTGTAGAGGCTCAGCGCCAATCCGGCGCCGGCGAAGGCGATCAGCACCGAGATCAGCATCAACAGCCATTCGATTCCGACGCTGAATTCATGCCACTGCAGGCTTGCCGCGGCCGCAAAAACCGGCTCGAGCCAGTTTTCGAGGAGATTGGGCAGATGCCAGAGATGGGGCAGGCCGATGACCCCGGCGAGGATGGACAATACTCCGAGGATCTGCAGCACGACGGTGATGCTCTTCGGCGACTCGTGCAGATGATGCTCGATCTCGTGGCCCTTGCGGAAGGAGCCCGAGAAGGTCATGAAATAGGAGCGGAACATGTAAAAGGCGGTCATGATAGCGGCGGTGACGCCGACCGCCCAGATCAGCGGCCCGGGGAGCAGGGTAGTGCCGTTGGCGAAGCTTTTCCAGAGGATCTCATCCTTGGAGAAGAATCCCGAGAGGAAGGGAAAGCCGGAGATGGCGAAACAGGCCGCGAGATAGGTCCAGCGCGTCGTCGGCAGATAGCGGGCCAGACCGCCCATGTTGCGCATGTCCTGGGGATCGCTCTCGTGATCCCCGGCGTGATGCAGGGCCTGGTGCATGGCGTGGATCACCGAGCCGGAGCCGAGGAAGAGACAGGCCTTGAAAAAGGCGTGGGTGAGGAGATGGAAAATGCCCGCCCAGTAGGCGCCGACCCCGACCGCCATGAACATGAAACCGAGCTGGCTGACGGTGGAATAGGCCAGCACTTTTTTGATATCGTACTGAAAGAGGCCGATGGTGGCCGCAAAGAGGGCGGTCAGGGCGCCGACCACGGCGATGGTGGTCATCGCCACCGGCGAGAGGATGAAGATGAAATGGAGCCGGGCGACCATATAGACGCCGGCGGTGACCATGGTGGCGGCGTGGATCAGGGCCGAGACCGGCGTCGGGCCGGCCATCGCGTCCGGCAGCCAGACGTAGAGGGGAATCTGGGCGCTCTTGGCGGTGGCGCCCCAGAAAAAGCAGAGGCCGATGAAGGTCGGGGCGGCGATCCCGAGGATGCTCTTGCCCGCCAGCAGCGGCGCCAGCTGCTGGACCTCACGGAAGATGAAGGTCAGACTGGAGCCGTGCTCCAGGGTGTAGCCGCTGCCACTCCAGGAGCCGCCCAGGGCCCAGAGCAGGCCGAAGAGGCCGACCAGGAAGCCAAAATCGCCGACACGGTTGGTGATGAAAGCCTTCATGCCGGCCGAGGCGTTCTTGAGGTCCTTGTACCAGAAGGAGATCAGCAGATAGGAGCAAAGGCCGACCCCCTCCCAGCCGACGAACATCAGCACAAAATTATCCGCCAGGACCAGCGTCAGCATGGCGAACATGAAGAGATTCATATAGGCGAAGAAGCGCCAGTAGCCCTCGTCCTTGTGCATGTAACCGATGCTGTAGATGTGGATCAGGGTGCCGACAAAGGTGATCATCAGGGTCATGGCCCCGGAGAGGGGATCGAACCAGAAAGCCATCGGTACATGAAAATCACCGGCGCGGATCCAGTCGAAGAGGGTATTGACCATCTGCCGCTCCTCAGCGGGCAGTCCCATCAGACGGAGGAAATAGAGGGCGGTGATGACAAAGGCCAGTCCTGGCATGAGGATCGCCAGGGTATGGATCGGCGTTTCCCCCCAGCGGCGGTGAATTTTCAAACCGAAGGCCCCGTTGATAAAAGCGCCCAACAACGGCAGGAACGGGATCAGCCAGAGCCAGCTGACATGTATGCTTTCCATCCAGGCTACTCCTTCAAATTCACCGTCAGGTTCACATCGATATTCTTGTAGGACCGGTAGATGGCCAGGACGATCGCCATGGCGATGGCGGCCTCGGCGGCGGCCAGCACGATGACAAAGAGGGCGAAGACCTGGCCGGAGAGGCCGTTCTCGACGAAACGGGCAAAGGCGACCAGGTTGATATTGGCGCTATTGAGGATCAGTTCGACCCCCATGAGCAGACCGATGGCGTTGCGACGGGTGAGGACGCAGATCATGCCGAGTACGAAGAGCAGCGCAGCGACGATCAGAAAGGCGGGCAGGCCGATGGTGAGGGTCATGATTTCACCTCCTCCTCATCCTTGATCTCCTTGCGCACCAGCATCACCGCGCCGATCAGCGCCGCCAGCAGGAGCAGCGAGAGGATCTCGAAGGGGAGCACATAGGTGCTGAGCAGGGCGTTGCCGAGCGGCGGCACGGAGGCTTCGATCTCGGCGGGGGTTTTCAGCTGCCAGGGGAAAGCCAGGGCCAGGTAGATCAGGAGCCCGGCGGCGATGGCGCCGAGGAGGGTGGCCGGGAGAACCCCCCGGCTCGGATTGGACTGGCTGGCATTTTCGATGCCACGGGTGAGCATGATCGCGAAGAGGATGACGATCAACACGCCGCCGACATAGATGAGGATCTGGGCGGCGGCGAGAAAGGTCAGCGAGAGCAGGCCATAAAAGCCGGCGACCCCGGCGAAGGTGCCGAGCAGGGCAAAGCCGGAGTGGATGATGTTGCGCGAATAGACCACGATCAGGCCGCAACCGAGGATAAGGGCCGCGAAGAGGAAGAAAAGGAGATCCGGAATGGTAAAGTTCATGCGGCGTCCTCCTTGTTTTTCTTCCAGCGCACGGCTCCGCGCGCGGCGTCGGGCGAGACCAGCGCCGGGGCGTCCCAGGCCTTCTTGATGGCATAATAGGGGGCATTTTGCGGCAGCCCCTGCGGTTCCTGGTCCTTGACGACCCGGTAGGCGGGGATCTTGTCGCCCGGCTTGATATAGCAGTGGAGGAGATTGTTGGCGTGCCAGGTGCTTGCCTCGAAATCGGTGCTGTGGCGGATCGCCCCGGTCGGGCAGACCTCGGTGCAGAGGCCGCAGACCATGCACATGGCAAAATCGATCTCGAAGCGGGTGAGGAAATTCTTCTTGGTCTCCGGATCGCGTTCGGTCTCGATCAGGATCACGCCCAGGGGGCAGCGCTTCATGCAGGCCATACAGGCGGTGCAGATGGTGGTGTCGACCTCGAGCAGTCCGCGAAAGCCGGGGGGGAGCATCTCCTGAACCGGCTTGGGCGTGCGATCGGGATACTGGACGGTATAGGGCTTGCGCAGGCACCAGGAGAGGGTGACCGCCAACCCCTCAAAGATCGAGACCGCGGAATTCTTGATGTTGTTGAAATATTCGCGCACTATCGGCTCCAGGTTAGGTCTTTTATGCCCAGATTTTGATATAAAGTTGGTCCTTCATGGCGCGGAGGTTGAAAAAGGCCCGCCAGATCAGGCCGATGGCGATGGCCAGGCCGAGCCCGGTCAGCAGCAGCCGCATGGCCAGCCAGACCCAGTGCCAGAGGCCGGTCTGCGGCAGGATGACAAAGAGCGCCGAGCCGAGCAGGCAGACAAAACCGATCGGCACGAAATACTTCCAGCACATCAGCATCAGCTGGTCGACGCGCAGGCGCGGCAAGGTCCAGCGCACCCAGATGACGATGAAGACGAAGACGCTGGTCTTGATGAAAAAGACGGCGATGCTGGCGGCAACCCAGAGGATCCTGACCGCAAAGGGCGAGGCGGCGATGACCGCGCCGAGATCGGCGATGCCGGGGATCTGCCAGCCGCCGAGGAAGAGGGTGGTGAGCAGGGCCGACATGGTCCAAACATTGGCCCATTCGGTGAAGAGGAAGAAGAGAAAGCGCATGCCGGAGTACTCGACCAGATAGCCGGCCACCAGTTCGCTCTCTGCCTCGGGCAGATCGAAGGGAGTGCGGTTGCCCTCGGCGAGGATCGAGGCGAAAAAGATGAAAAAGGCGATGAAGGTGAAGGGATTGCTGAAGAAAAACCACTGCCAGGGCCAGCCGCCCTGCTGGGCGACGATGGATTGCATATTGAGCGTCCCGGCGACGGCGACGACGGTGAGGACCGAGAGGCCCGCCGGGATCTCATAGGAGATCATCTGCGAGGCCGAACGCACCCCGCCGATCAGCGACCACTTGTTGTTGCTCGACCAGCCCGCCATCAGGATGCCCAGCACCACCAGGGTGGTGATGGCGGTGATATAGAAAATGCCGATATCGATGTTGCTGGCGATGATGCCATAGCCCCAGGGCAGGGCGGCAAAGGCGGCGAAGCCCCCGGGAAAGACCAGATAGGGCGCCATCTTGAAAAGGGTGCGATCGGCCGCGTCGGGGATGACATCCTCCTTGAGAAAGGATTTGAGGCCGTCGGCCAGCCACTGCCAGAAACCGACGAGGCCGACGCGGTTGGGGCCGATGCGCGACTGCATGCGGCCGGCGATGCGGCGCTCAAGCCAGGAGGTGATGCCGGCAAAGCTGGCCATGAAGACCAGCACCGCGGCGGCGACGATCAGCAGCCAGAAGCCGAGGGCGAGGGTCATCACCCAGGGATCGAGCTGGAAATGGGCGATCAGTGCGTCAAACCAGTTTTTCATAGGCTCATTCTGTTTTTATTCAGCGTGCAAGCAGGAGCGGGCCGTGCTCTAGCGGTCCACCTCGGGCGCGACCACATCGAGGCTGCCAAAGAAAGCCGTGAGGTCAGCCACCATAAAACCGGGAATCACTTCGGGAATCGCCGCCATGGCGCAGAAGGAGCTGGTCCTGATCTTGCAGCGGAAGGGCTTGTCGCTGCCATCGCTGATCAGGTAAAAGCCCATCTCGCCGCGGGTGCTCTCGACACGGGTATAGACTTCGCCGGCGGGCACCACCGGGTTGCGCGGCACCTTGGCCAGCCAGTCGCCCTCGGGGATGCCTGCGACCGCCTGGCGGACAATTTTGGCCGACTCGACCATCTCGTCGAGGCGGACCATATAGCGCGAGAAGGTATCGCCGGCCTCACCGCGGTAACCCTCTCCGGTAATGACCTGGAACTGGAATTCGGGGTAGACACTGTAGGGATAGTCGCGGCGCAGGTCGAAGTCGACGCCGGAGGCGCGCAGGTTCGGACCACCCAGGCCGTACTTGATCGCCTGGGCGGCCGAGATCGGCACGACGTGCACCAGCCGTTTGACAAAGATCTCGTTGCCGGTTATCAGGCGGTTGAACTCGGGGAGAAAGGTCTCAAAGCGGTCGAGAAAGGCGAGGATTTCCTTGTCCAGCCCTGGCACCCAGTCACGCGAGACGCCGCCGAAGCGCATATAGTTGTAGTTGAGGCGGGCGCCGCAGATCTTTTCCATCAGGTCGTTGACGATCTCGCGCTCGCGCATGCCGTGCAGGAAGGGGGTGAAGGCGCCGAGATCCATGGCGAAGGTGCCGCAGGCGATGAGATGGTTGATGATGCGGTTGAGCTCGCAGGCGACGACACGCATGTATTCGGCGCGGCGCGGCACCTCGATCCCGAGCAGTTTTTCCACCGCCATGCAGTAGCACTGGTTGCCGAACATGGCCGAGAGATAGTCGACGCGGTCGGTGTAGGGGATAAAGCCGACGTACTGGGTCGTTTCGCCGATCTTTTCGATCGCGCGGTGGAGGAAACCCACCTTTGGCTCGGCTTTTTCGATGATTTCACCGCGCAGGGTCAGAGTGAGATTGAGGACGCCGTGGGTGGAGGGATGCTGGGGTCCCATATTGACGATGGTGGTGTCGTGCTGCAGGGATTCCGCTGTACCTTTCATGGGGCTCTTGTCCTGAATTATAGAGTGCCAGTAACAGACCTTCCGGAAGCGGGGCTTGCACCGGCGCGATGGGGCGCCGGGGTCCTGTCAGGCGCCTTCCGGAGCGGGGCCGGATTCCGGCGCGGGTTTGGCCGGGTAGAGCGGATCGAGCAGTTTGTGGCTGTCCGGCCGGGTCGTCGGGATGCCGTGATAGTCCGGGGCCTCGACATAATCCTTGCGCAGGGGATGGCCCACCCAGTCCTCGGGCATCATGATCCGGATGAGGTTGGGGTGGCCGGTGAAGCGGATGCCGAGCAGGTCCCAGGCCTCGCGCTCGAAAAAGTCGGCGTTGCCATAGAGGGCATGGGCGGAGGCGACCTCAGGCTGATCATAGGGCAACAGCACCTTGAGGGTGACCTCGCACTTTTTCTCGAAGGAGCGGATCACATAGACGACGCCCAGGCTGTTGCCATAGTCGATGCCGCCGAGGCAGGAGAGGTAGATGAAGCCATGGGTGGATTTGAGATATTCGAGGGTGGGGATGATCTGGTCGGCCGGGATGAGGATCCAGGGATCGCCGGCCTGACCCTGTTGGAGTTCGCAGCGGCTCCCGGGGAACTGGTTTTGCAGCAAGGCGAGAATTTCGTTCGGCGTCATTTGGCGATGGCCTCCGCTTCATTGAACATGCGCTGTGCCCAGTGGTCTTTCTTGATCCGGTTTTGGATGGTCATCATCGCGTGGTTGAGGGCCTCGGGCCGCGGCGGGCAGCCCGGCAGATAGACATCGACCGGGATAACCTTGTCGATGCCCTTGACGACCGAGTAGCCCCGTGAGAAGAGGCCGCCGCAGTTGGCGCAGGAGCCCATGGCGAGGACATACTTGGGCTCGGGCATCTGGTCATACAGGCGGCGGACGTCCTCGGCCATCTTGTAGGTGATCGAGCCGGCGATCAGCAACAGATCAACCTGGCGCGGGGTGGCGCGGAAGACCATGCCAAAGCGATCGAGGTCGGTGCGCGGACCGCCGGTCTGCATCAGCTCGATCCCGCAGCAGGCGGTGGCGAAGAGCAGATACCAGAGCGAGTTCTTGCGCGGCAGATTGATCAGATCATCGATTTTGGTGGGGATGGCAAAACCCGCATCCCAGATCAGAGGCTCCATGGGAACTCCTAACGGCTTTCGATTTTCTTGATCCATTCGAGATCGCCCCTTTTCCAGAGAAAAGCCAGGCCGGCGACGAGAATGACGACGAAAAGCAGGATCTCGGAAAAGGCGATCCAGCCCTTGCCCAGCCCGGCCCATTCCCGCAGCACGGTGACCACCGGAAAGGTCAGCACCACCTCGACATCGAAGATCAAAAAGACCAGGGCGAGCATGTAAAAACGCGGATTAAAGTTGTACCAGCCGATGCCGGTGGGCACTTCACCGCATTCATAGGTGGCGTTGCGGTTCTTGCCCATGCGCCGGGGGCGGATCCAGCGGCCCAGCTCCATGGCGATCAGCACAAAGGCTGCACCGAGCAGGAGGAACATGACGACCATGCTGAAATGGAATAACACAGAACATCTCCTTCGGAAACGGAAGCAGATGAAATAGGGGAGGGAACCGTTGATTAATCAAGCGAAAAAATAGAAATTCCAGCCTTAAGAAGCAAGAAAAAATACCATCGTCCACCGCATGAACGGCAAAGCGCGGCCATCACACCGCTCCCGTGCGCCCCCGCCCCTCGCGCCCACCCCGCCGCAGGATTCCGCTTGCTTGCAACGCTCCGGTTTCGTATACTAGAACGGCACCCCCTCTACTGGAGAACCGGCAATGAAACCTTTGCGTGACACCCTTCTGCTTCCTCTTTTGCTCCTGTTGCTCTTCGGGCCACCCGTATCAGCGAAAGTGCGCTTGCCGCGGCTCATCAGCGACGGCATGGTCCTGCAGCGCGATACGCCGCTGTACCTCTGGGGCTGGGCCGATCCCGGCGAGGGGGTGACTCTGGCCTTTGCCGGCCGCTCTTTCGTCACCACGGCCGACCAGCAGGGCCGCTGGCAGCTGACCCTGCCGCCGCAGCCGGCCGGCGGGCCCTTTGCCATGGAGATTACCGCCGGCGACCGGATCGTGCTCAAGGAGATCTATACCGGCGATGTCTGGATCTGCTCGGGGCAGTCCAATATGGCGCTGCCGATGGAACGGGTCAAGGAGCGCTATTCCGAGGTGATCGCACAGGCGGAAAATCCTGCCATCCGCCATTTTTTCGTGCCGATGGTCTACGATTTCAGCCATCCGCAGAGCGATCTGCCTGCCGGCCGCTGGGAGGCCGCCTCACCGCAAAACGTCCTCAATTTTACCGCCACCGGTTATTTCTTTGCGCGCGAACTCTTTAACCGCTATCATGTGCCGATCGGCCTGATCAATGCCAGCGTCGGCGGCTCGCCGGTCGAGGCCTGGATGAGCGCCGAGGGGCTTGCCGCCTTCCCGGATCATCTGGCCGCCGCCCGCCAGTGTGCGGATCAAGCCTATCTCAACGGCATCCGCGAGCAGGAGCAGCGTTTGAACGACCGCTGGTACGCTACATTGCAGCAGCGCGACCAGGGCTTTACCGGAGCGCGCCCCTGGTCCGATCCCCGATACGATGCCGCGGCCTGGCCGGTGATGACCTTGCCCGGCTTTTGGGCCGATGCCGGCCTCGGACCGATCAACGGCGTGGTCTGGTTCAGGCGGGAATTCACCTGGCCCGACTCCCTGGCGGGGCGACCGGCGAAGCTCTATCTCGGCCGGATCGTCGACAGCGATTCGGTCTATCTCAACGGCCGCTTTGTCGGGACGACCTCTTATCAGTATCCCCCGCGCCGTTACAGCGTGCCCACCGGTGTACTGCAGGCCGGCAGCAATACCCTCGTCGTCCGCGTCGTCAACAAGATCGGCCGCGGCGGTTTTGTCACCGACAAGCCCTACGAGCTGGTTGTTGGCGGCACCACCCTCGATCTCAAGGGCGTATGGCGCTATCAGGTGGGCGCAGTAATGGAGCAGCCCTTGCCCGATCCGACCTTTTTTCAGTGGAAGCCCCTCGGCCTCTTCAACGGCATGATCGCCCCGCTGCTCCCCTTTGCCATCAAGGGTGTGATCTGGTATCAGGGCGAGGCCAACTCCAGCCGGCCGCAGGAATACCGGCGCCTCTTCCCGGCGCTGATCGCCGACTGGCGGCAGCACGGGCACCAGGGTACCTTCCCCTTTCTTTACGTCCAGTTGCCCAACTTTATGGAGGCCCGCCCCGAGCCCTCCGAGAGCCTGTGGGCCGAATTCCGGGAGGCACAACGCGCCAGCCTCACCGTCGACCGGACCGGCATGGCCGTGGCGATCGATATCGGCGAGTGGAACGACATTCACCCGCTCAACAAATCGGAGGTTGGCCGGCGCCTGGCGCTGGCAGCGCGCAAGGTCGCCTATGGCGAGAAAAAGCTGGCCTGGTCCGGACCGATCTATCGCTCGATGAAGATCCGCGGCAGCCGGATCGTGCTCTATTTCGACCATGCGGAGGGCGGTTTGCAAACCCGCGACGGTGCGGCGCCGGGGGCCTTTGCCATTGCCGGCGCGGACGGCCGTTACCATTGGGCCAGGGCCGAGATCCGCGGCGACAAGGTCGTGGTCTGGAACGATACCCTCACCCGCCCGGTCGCGGTGCGGTATGCCTGGGCGGATAATCCGGCGGAGGCCAACCTCTGCAACGCCGCGGGGCTGCCGGCCTCGCCCTTCTGTGCCAGGAAATGAAGCCACTGGCCGCACTCCGATGCTGCGGCTTACGATGAGGAGATCGAGGATGCCTTTCCGCTTTCTAACCCTGCTCGGCCTCTGCGCCGCCCTGTTCACCAGCGCCCGGGCCGCGGAGCGCCCGCGCGCCCGCGACCTCGGCATCGTGGTCGGGGCGCTCCCTCCCGGCCCCCTCAATGCGATCACGGATGTCCCCGGGGTGCGGGTCGGCCAGGTCACCCTCATCCGCGGGGATTCGGTGCGCACCGGATTGACCGTGATCCTGCCGCATGCGGGTAATCTCTACGAGAGCCGGGTGCCTGCCGCGATTTCGGTCGGTAACGGCTATGGCAAGCTGATCGGCTATACCCAGATCGCCGAGCTCGGCGAACTTGAAACCCCGATCGCCCTCACCAATACCCTCGCCGTCTGGCGCGTGGCGGATGCCCTGGCCCAGTGGATGCTCCATCGCCCCGGCATGGAGAGGGTGGGCTCGATCAATCCGGTGGTCGCCGAAACCAACGATGGCTCGCTCAATGCCATTCGCACCGTTGCGCTGACACAGCAGGATCTCCTTGCGGCGCTGGCGGCCGCATCGGAGGGGCCGGTGGCGGAGGGATCCGTCGGAGCGGGGACGGGCACGGTCGCCTTTCAGTGGAAGGGGGGGATCGGCACCAGTTCGCGCGAGCTTGCGCAGGGGCGTTGGCGGTTGGGGGTGCTGGTGCAGTCCAATTTCGGCCGATGGCAGGACCTGCGCATCGAGGGGGCGCCGGTGGGGCGGGAGCTCGGCCGCAGCGGGATTCATCCCAACGCCAACAAGAATGGCGACGGCTCGATCGTCGTCGTGATCGCCACCGACGCCCCGCTCTCTGACCGCAATCTCAAGCGCCTCGCCTCGCGTGCGCTCCTCGGCATCGGCCGGAGCGGCGGCTTCGCCTCGAACGGCTCCGGCGACTATGTGATCGCCTTCTCGACCCATCCCGGGGTGCGGCGTACGACCGCCCGGGACACCCTGCGGGCGGCTGAGCTGGGCAATGCGGAGATGAATCCCCTCTTCGAAGCGGCCGTCGATGCCACCGTCGAGGCGATCTATAATTCACTGCTGCGGGCGACGAGCCAGACGGGCGCGGAGGTCTCTGTCGAGGCCTTGCCCATAGAGGAACTCAGGGCGATCCTGAGCCGATACGGGATCGGAAAGACAAGCGGAAAGGACAAATGATGAGAAGACTCGTGTGGATCGCAGGCCTGCTGCTGGTGGGCAGCGCCCTGCTGTTTGGCCAGGGTCAGGTGAACGAATCCGCCGCCTGGGCGGACTATGCCGGCTGGAATTATACCCTGGTCCCGAACGTCACCTATGCCACCGCCAGCAACACCGAGCTCAAGCTCGACCTCTATCTGCCGCGCAATCCCGCCGGAGCGGTGCCGGTAGTGGTCTATTTTCATGGAGGCGGCTGGGTGGAGGGCCGCAAGGAGGGCAATTCTCTGCACCTGCTGCCCTGGCTGACGATGGGGTGGGCGGCGGTAAACGTGGAATACCGGTTGGCGCGCAGTGCTCCGGCCCCGGCGGCGGTCGAGGATGTCCGCTGTGCCTTGCGCTGGATCGGTGTGCATTGCCGGCAGTATGGCCTCGATTCCAGCCGCATCGTCCTCACCGGCCACTCGGCCGGCGGGCATCTGGCCCTGATCGCCGGCATGCTGCCGGAGGCCTCGCCCTTCAACCGCCAGTGCCCTTCGGAGGAAAGCCACCGCTGGCGGGACGGGGTCGAGCCGGAGGTGAAAGCGGCTGCCATCATCAACTGGTTTGGCATCACCGATGTCAACGATGTGCTCGAGGGCGTCAACGCCAAGCATTATGCCATTGAGTGGTTCGGCAGCAGCGCGGATCGGGCGGAGCTGGCCAAACAGCTCTCACCCTTGAGTTATGTGCGCAGCGGCTTGCCGCCCATCCTGACGGTGCACGGGGACGCCGACCCGATCGTGCCCTATGATGAAGCCGTCCGGTTGCACGCGGCCCTGGACAAGGCCGGGGTTCCCAATCAACTGGTCACCATCCACGGCGGCGGCCACGGCGGTTTCAGTCGCGAGGAGCTGATCGCAAGCTTTGCGACGATCCGTGCGTTTCTCCGCCGGAACGGAGTGATCAGGCCGTAAGGGAGGGGTACTCAGCAGCCGTGCGGGGCAACTGCCTTCCCGCCGCGGGCGGGAGCATGGCTATTTGAAGAGGGGACCGGCTGGTCTCTCCGGCCAGTTCAGGTTCCCTCGCGTCACCTCGGCGGCGAGCTTGAAGCCGAGCATCTTGTAGGCCAGGCGAGCGGTGCAAAAGGCCGAATTACGATCGGCCGGGTCATAGGCCAGCTCGACCAGGTCAAATCCCACCACATTTTTCCGCATAAAGATCTTTTCCAGCAGCGCCAGCGCCTCATCCCAGGCAAATCCCCCCGGCTCGGGCGTGCCGGTGGTATGGATGACACTGAGATCGAAGGCATCGACGTCCACGGTGATGAATACCGGATCCGGCAGCTCCGCCAGCGCGGCATCGACATCAAAGAGCCCCTTGCGGTAGTCGTGCATGGTACAGACCGGCCAGTGGTTGGCGGAGATGGCCTGCGCCTCCTCGATGCACTGGGCGCGGATGCCGAGCTGCAGGGCGTGGGGGGTCATCTCGCGGATGCGCGCCATGACGCTGGCGTGGCTCAGCCGGCTCCCCTCATACTCCTCGCGCAGGTCGGAGTGGGCATCGAGCTGGACGCAGGCGAGGCGGCCGTGCTTCTCCTGCAAGGCCTTGAAGTAGCCGCTCGAGATCGAGTGGTCACCGCCGAGGACGACGACGAACTTGTCGTCATCCAGCAGCGTCCGGGTGGTCTCGTAGAGACTCCGGATCATCCCCTCCGGCTGCCGGGGGATCGGCGGCGCGGCCACCGTGGCGATGCCCATGCGGTGGGGTTCGGCCCGGAGGACCTCATCGTAGAACTCGACATAGGCTGAGGCCTCGAGGATGGCCTGCGGGGCGGCGCCGGTGCCATGACCGTACGAGACCCCGCCTTCATAGGGAAAGGGCAGGATCACCGCCGCGGCGGTGGCATAGTCGCAGAATTCAGGCTCCGGCGCGAGAAAGGGCTGTTCGTGCGCTTTCATTGCGCGCCCGCCAGGGCATCGATGAAAGCGGGCATTCGCCCGATGAGGTTTTTCTGCGGCCGGTCCGGGCACTGGTCAAGGACGAAACCGACCAGGAGAGGAAAGAGGATGCTGTACTCGCCCCAGATCTGCACCAGCTTGTCCTCGCCGGTCGAGCGGTATTTGCCCCAGGTGACCGCTTCGCTGAAGGTGCAGGAGGAGAGGCTGCCCTCGCGTTCCACGGCGGTGCCGATCTGCAGGCCGCGGTCGGCGCCCTCGAACTCGATGCCGAGGATCTGGCTGATGGTCGGTCCGGTCTGCTGGATGAAATTCTTCGGACCGCCGCCGCCGAGCTCGACGAAACCGGTGCCGTTGGCGCCGTAGCTGATCGCCGCCGAGTCGAAGATGTCCTTCTGGCCGGAGAGGACGACCGGATATCCTTCGCGGTCGGTGCGGGTGAGGTTCATCGCGATCGAATGGTTGGAGAGAGAGTCCCAGAAGATGGGCACGCCCGCCCGGGCGGCGACCGCGACGAAGCTGAGTTCGGGATGCGGGGCGGTCTCTGCGACCCAGAGGCCCATCTCGTGATTGAATTCCCAGCTGCTCAGGGTTTTGCCCTTGAGGCGGCTGTAGCGTTCGACCACAAAGCGGCGGATGATCTCGTCCTGGGCTTCGAGGGTCTCCTTCTCGCGGATGCCGACATCGTAGATGCGGGTGTCACCGGCGGCGCGCAGGGCATCGTCGTCGGCATGCGGGCTGATCGCCTTGACCGGCAGGCCGAATGCGAAATGAAGGTCATGATAGACCTGGGCGCCGGTCGAGCAGATGACGTCGATAAAGCCCGCTTCGAGCAGGGAGAGGACCTGGCCGCCCATGCCGCCGGCGATGCCGGCGCCGGCAATGCCGAGCCAGATGGTATCGCCGTCGCTGACCATGTGTTTGAAGAGGTGGGCGCCGCGCCAGAGGTTGCGCGCCTCGAAAGAGGTGGCGCCCATGGCGTCGACCAGCTCGGCAATGGATTGCCGGCGTTTGACACGGGCCGGGATGATATCCGGCGCGTCGTGAAAGTAGGAGGTGTTGTGCGGGTGCATAGGCTCCTTTTGCCGCTACTCCAGGATGAGGACCGCGCAGGCGACCACGGTGGTCCAGAGACCATCCTTGTGCCCTTCGGCGGACTGGCAGATGCTGCGGCTGACAAAGTGGTTTTTCTGGTCAACCTTGTACTCTTTTTTACGCGCGTCCCAGGCCACCTCGGGATCGAGTTCAATACCCAGGGTGGAGGCGAGCATGGTCGCCGCGAGGTCCTCGGCGAAGTCGGCCGATTTTTTCATCGTTTCACCGAAAGCGTGGTGCTCGCTGAGGTAACCATACTGGTTGGTATCCTTGGGGGTGGCCAGGCCGATGGCGGCCGAGACCAGACGGTTTGGTTCACAGGTGGCCTCGCGCGCCATGACGACAAAGGTGATCTGGCCCGGCGAGAGCAGCTTGATCCCCTGTGAACGGGTGATGATCTTGCAGTCCGGCGGGAAGATGGAGGAGACGGTCACCAGATTGCAGATTTCAATGTCCGCATCGCGCAGGGCCAGCTCGAAACTCTGCAGTTTGTTCTTGTGATAGCCGACGCCTTTGGTAAAAAACATGCGCTTGGGAATGAAATGGTTGATTCTTTCCAATTTAATGCTCCTCCTCAAGGGATGTAATGGGATCTCCCCCCGTTCCGGAAGGGCCTTTTCCGGCATACAGTTGCAGCCCTGTTGGTGACCAGCGGCGGGGATCACTCCCCGGCCGCTTTGATCTCGTCCCAAATCCTGATATATTTCTGGTTGTTCTCGCCCAGATCCTGGATCACCTCACCGCGGGCGCGGGTGGCCCCATCGGGAAAGATGCCCGGATTGTTCCTGATCTCCTCGCTCAGCAGGGTGTAGCTCGCACTGTTGGGGCAGAGATAGGTGATGAATTCGGTGTTGGCGGCGGCCACCTTCGGCTCGTGGATAAAATTGATGAATTTGTAGGCCAGGGTGACATTCTTCGCCGCCCGGGGAATGACCAGGTCGTCGGAAGCCAGTGAAAAGCCCTCTGCGGGCAGGATGAACTCGACCTGCGGATTCTCCTCCTTGACCTTGAGAATGTCGCCGCTGTAGCCGTGTACCAGCTGGAATTCGCCCGAGGCCAGACCGGTCTTGTACTGTTCGTTTTCGAATTTGGCCAGATTCTTCTTCCAGCCGATAACCACCGTTTTGGCGGCGGCGAGCTGGGCCTCGTCGATGCTGTTGAGGCTGTAGCCGAGGTACTTGAGCGCGGCGCCGATGGTCTCGCGCATGTCATTGAGCATGGTCATTCGACCCTT
>CAYTCI010000002.1:0-164333 GCA_964436305.1 uncultured Cytophagia bacterium
CCCGGCTGGGGGCCATCAGCGGCGACGACGGCCGCTTCCATCTTCTCCACCTGGCCACCCAATCGGCCGATCTGACGGTCCGCCTGCTGGGCTACGAAACGGCCCACCTTTCGGTGAGCAGGTCGCCGCTGATGACGCCGGCGATCGCTCTCAAACCGACCGTGCTGCCCCTGCAAAGCATCCTCATCACCGCTTCGCGCAGCCGCGAGGTCGACTGGTCACCCTCCACCGCCGCACTCAAGCAGCAGGAGATCCAGCGGCGCTATACCGTCCAGGATCTCCCGGTGCTGCTGTCCGAGCTGCCCTCCACCACCTTTTATTCGGAGAGCGGCAACGGTATCGGTTACACCTACCTTTCCCTGCGGGGTTTTGACCAGCGCCGGGTCTCGGTGCTGGTCAATGGCGTCCCGCAGAACGATCCCGAAGATCATATGGTCTATTGGCTCGATTTCCCCGATCTGGCGGCGAATCTCGAGGATATCCAGGTCCAGCGCGGTGCCGGCAGCTCCTTCAGCAGCACCCCGGCCATCGGCGGCGCGATCAATCTGATCACCTCCAATTTCAGCCGCCGGCGCGGGATCTCTCTCACCGGCGGCTACGGCGGCTTCAACACACGCAAGTACGGCTTGACCGCCAGCTCCGGCCTGGTCGACAACCGCTACGCCATCTATGGACGCCTCAGCAAGATCAGCAGCGACGGCTACCGCAAAAACAGCTGGGTCGAGCTGGGCAGCTATTTCCTCGGCGCGGCGCGCCTTGACAAGAATATGACCACCCAGGTCAACGCCTACGGCGGCCCCGTCTCCGACCATCTCGCCTATTATGGCGTGCCCGCAGCGGCGCTGGGCGACCGGAACGCCCGCCGCGACAATCCCATTCGCCGCAAGGAGGAGATCGAGAATTTCTCCCAGCCCCACTATGAGCTGATCCACGAGTGGCGGCTCGGCCGGACCACGATGCACAACACCCTTTTTTACATCCGCGGCGAGGGCTTTTACGATTATGACGGCTCCTGGGCCCCCTACAGCTATTTCCGCATCACCCCGGAGAACGGCTTTACGCTGGCGGGCGATCCCGACGACCTCTACATCCCGAACGCCCTGATCCACGCCGTGGTGGAGAATAACCAGTACGGCTGGATGCCGCGGGCGCAGATCCATCACGACCGCGGGGTACTCACCCTGGGGGGCGAGGCGCGCCTGCACCGCTCGCTGCATTATGGCACTCTCAAGTGGGGCGAGGAGCTGCCCGCCGGCGTCACACCGGATTACCGTTACTATCAGTATCACGGTGGCAAGCGGATGTTCTCGCTCTATGCCAACGAAGTCTGGTCGGCCTCCGCCCGGCTGCGTCTGCTGGGCGAGGCGACCCTGGTCCACCACACCTACCGGCTCGATGACGAAAAGTATGTCGGCACTGCCTTCTCAGTGCCCTATCTCTTTTTCAATCCCCGGATCGGTGCGAACTATCATTTCAGTCCGCGCTGGAGCGGCTATCTCACGCTCGCCCGTACCAGCCGCGAGCCGCGGCTCAAGAACCTCTACGATGCCGCCGAGGCGAGCACGCCGGAGAGCTGGGGTGCGCCGGTGCGGCCGCAGTTCGCCGCGCGCGGTGACAGCTATGATTTTTCGACCCCCCTGGTCCGACACGAGACCCTTTACAACCTCGAGGCCGGCGGCGGCTATGCCGACAGCCGGCTCGCGCTGACGGCTAATTACTACCGGATGGAGTTTCATAACGAGATCGTCAAGAGCGGGCGGCTGGACCGCTTCGGCCAGCCGGTCACCGGCAACGCCCGGCGCACCCGGCATCAGGGGATCGAGCTGGTGGGGCGGGTGCGCCTGGGGCCGCTCTGGCAGGTCAGCGGCAACCTCACCTGGAGCCGCAATGCCCTGGTGCATCACACCCAGTATGGCGAAGCCGGGGCGGTCCGGCTGGACGGCAATCCCATCGCCGGTTTCCCCGATCTGCTGGCCAATGGCCGGGTGAGCTACCACAGCGGCGCCTGGAACATCGCCCTGGCCGGCCGCCACGTCGGCGCTTTTTATACGACCAATTTCCGTGATCCCGCCCGCCGGGTGGCGGCGAGCACCCTGGCGGACCTCCAGATCAGCTACACCCTGGAGCGGGTGCCCGGGCTGCAGTCGCTCTCCTGGCAGGTGAGCGTCACCAACCTCTTCGACCGTCTCTATGCCGCCGGCGGTGAAGGCGATGAATACTTTCCCGGGGCGACGCGGTCGCTCTACGCCGGGATGAATGTGGAGTTGTGAGCCATGAATCCCTGGAGCAACGCCCTGATCATCGGCAACGGGCCGCTGACGCCGCGGCGGCGGATCCAGCCGCTGATCACCACCGGCACCCTGATCGTCTGCGCCGATGGCGGCGCCAACCGCGCCCTGGCGCGCGGGATCAGACCCCATCTCATCATCGGCGATCTCGACTCGCTCCGGCCGGAGACCGCCGCCGCCTTGCCCGGGGTCCAGCTGCTGCGGGTCCGGGACCAGGAGAACACCGACCTGGAGAAGGTCCTCGATCATGTGCTTCAGCTGGGCATCGGCCGGGCCGTCGTCATCGGCGCCACGGGTGGACGGCCCGATCATGCGCTGGCCAATCTGAGCATCCTCGCCCGGTACCATCGCCGGCTCGAGCTCTCCTTCGTGGACGCCTGGTGCCGCCTCCGGATTATTGACGGCGAGATCTCGCTGCCCCTGGCGATTGGCACCACCCTCTCCCTGCTGCCGCTGGGGCGATGCACCGGGATCACGACCCGGGGGCTGGAGTGGCCCCTGAATGACGAGAGTCTCGAGCCGGGTGTCCGTGAAGGGATCAGCAACCGGGTGAATGCCTCCCCGGTCGAGATCCGCCTGCGCTCGGGCCTGCTGCTGCTCTTCATAATCGACCGGCTCTGATTCCTCGGGATGGCAAAACGATGATCCATTTCTCGGCTGTTGATATCGTATTGATAGTAACCTACTTTGCTGCTATTTTGTGGGTAGGCTTTCGCAGCCGCGGCGGGAGCATGGCGGCGGGTCGGCGTGAGGGGGAGGGATCATGGGCTGGCGAGAGTCCCGGCGGGAGCACGGCCGGGGCGGCCGATTTCATCCTCGCCGGGCGGAGCCTGACCCTGCCGGTCTTCGTCGCCACCCTGGTCTCGACCTGGTACGGTGGCATCCTCGGCACCGGGGAGTACGCCTACTCCTTCGGCCTGGCCAGCTGGGTGATCTTTGGCGCGCCCTATTACTTTTTTGCCCTGATCTTCGCCCTTTTTCTGGCAGGGCGGGTGCGGGAGACCGGACTGTTGACGATTCCCGACAAGCTGGCGCATCATTACGGCCAGCCCGCGGCCTTGCTCGGGGCGCTGCTGGTCTTTTTGCTGGTCACACCGGCGCCCTATCTGCTGATGCTCGGGGTGCTGGCCCGGCTCATATTCGGTCTGCCCTTGCCGCTGACCCTGGTGCTGACCACCCTGGTCAGCATGATCTATCTGATCAAGGGGGGCTTCCGCGCCAACGTCATGGTCAATTTGGTCGAATTCCTGCTGATGTTCCTCGGCTTTTTTCTCATCGTCGGCTTCGCCCTGCACCACTTCGGCGGTCTGGGCTTTCTCCGCCTCAACCTGCCGCCGGCGAACCTCACCTGGAGCGGCGGTAATCCCCCCCAGTTCATCCTGGTCTGGTTTTTCATCGCCCTGTGGACTCTGGTCGATCCCGGCTTCCATCAGCGCTGCTATGCCGCCCGCGACAGCGCCACCGCACGGCGCGGGATCCTCGTCTCGATCCTCTTCTGGATGCTCTTCGATTTCCTCACCACCACCACCGGCCTTTATGCGCGCGCGGCGATGCCCGGGCTGGAATCGCCGATCTTTTCCTATCCCCTGCTGGCGGAGCGGCTCCTGCCGCCGGTCGCCAAGGGGCTCTTTTTTATCGGCCTGCTGGCCACCATCATGTCGACGCTGAGCAGCTATGCCTTCATCGGAGGCATGACGATCGGCAACGACATCGCGGGACGGCTGGTGCGCTGGCGGCGGGAGAGGCGGCGGGCCTTGTCGGGTCAGCATGAGAGGGGGGGCGGGAGCACGCCGCCGGATGCGCACGAACCGGGGGGCGAGGCCGCCGCGCTCGACGGCCTGATCAGGCGCTGGACGCAGATCGGCCTGCTGATCGCTTCGCTCTATGGCATTGTGCTCGCCCTGGCGCTGCCCTCGGTGGTACGCATCTGGTATGCCGTGGGCACCGCCTGCATCCCCGGTTTGCTGCTGCCGGTGGTGGCTGGCTATCTGCCGGGCATCGTGCTCAAGCCCCGCCATGCCCTGGCAGCGATGCTGGGTGGCTGGTTGCTCTCGCTGACCTGGCTGCTTTGGGGCCTGCTGCACGACGGCCGCTATTGGCTGGGGATCGAACCGATGTATCCGGGTCTGGTGCTGTCACTGCTGATCGGGCTGGCGGGCATCCGCCGGGCGCGAACGCAATAAAGCTTGCGCCTGCACCTGCATGCGGCCGTCAGGGATCTCCGGCATCATCCGCCAGGTATCGGACAGGGGGAGGGGATGCACCTTGAGTGGAGGCTGGGGATGCTGCCGCCGGGTGCGAAAGTAGTGGAGGAGCTGCCGGCCGGCGAGCAGGGAGCGGAATCCCTCGGCGGGCCAGCGGATCGCCTGACGCAGCTTGCGCAGCAGATAGAGGGGATGGAGATGGAAGCGGATTGTAGCGCGGTCGCAGAACCGGTCGATCTGCTGCGGAGTCAGGCCGGGCAGATTGAGGACGCAGCGTGACCAGCCCGCCTGGGTGAGCCAGTCGCGGAAGTTGAGGGTGGCCAGGTAACCGTGGTGCTGGTAGTAACGCCAGGCCCCGGTCCCCGGATAGGGCATGACCGGATAGAACTGGGCGCTGTCGGGTCTGATATGGCGGGCCCAGCGGTAGAGCTCCTGCATGCTGCGCCGCGTCTCGCCGGGAAAGCCGACCAGAAAGCAGCCGTGGACCAGGATGCCATGGCGGCTGGCGGCCTGCATGAAGGCGGCGATGCTCTTGTCGCTCTGGGGTTTGGCCATCTTGTCCAGGAAGGAGAAACGCCGGGTATCAAAGCCGACGGCGCAATTATGCAGGCCGGCGGACTTGAGGGCGTCGAGGCTGGCGCTGTCGAGCTGGGCGCTGATGTTGGCGAAGATCGGCAGGGTGAGCCCGCGCACCTGCGCGACCTCCCCGAGGCGGCGGGCGAAGGCCCGGTCCTCGCCAAAGTTCTCGTCCTCGAAATTGATCTGGCGCACCTGCGGCATATGCTCCTGGATCCAGAGCATCTCCCGCACGATATTCTCCGCGGTGCGATGGCGGTAGGTGTGGCCGTGGCTGATCTGCGGAAAGGGGCAAAAAAAGCAGGTCGAGGAGCAGCCGCGCCCCGCCATGATCTGGACGAAGGGGTGGCGCGAGAGATTGAAGGTATAGTGGGCGGGGGTGAGAAAGCGCTGGTAGATGGGCGAGACAAAGGGCAGTGTGTCCAGCTCCTCCATGAGCGGACGCTCCAGCGGGCGGCCCTGGTGCAGGTGGCTGCGTCTCGCCAGGCCGGGAATGGTGCGGTCGTCGGCGCCGGCCTCGAGCGCGTCGGCCAGCTCGGTCACGCTCTCCTCGTACTCGCCGAGGGCGATGTAGTCGACCGCCGGCGCGCGTTCCAGAGTCTCCCGCCAAAAGGTGGTAACGTGGTTGCCGGTCATGCAGATCCGGCTGTGGCGGAGCTGCTCCTTGAGGGCCTGGGCGGTCTCGCAGTCGGCGTACCAGCTCGGGGTTGAGGTCTCGAGGACGATCAGGTCGGGATCAAAGCGGATAGCCAGCTGGAGGAGGTGATCCAGAGTGATGCCGTCGGCGGGACAGTCATAGAGCTGGATGGTATGGTTGTGCGCATCGAGCACTGCGGCGGCCAGGGCGAGCCAGTGGGGGTAAAATAGATTGCCGGATTTCTCGACTGCCGGCACCCGGTGGCTGCGGCAGAAGCGGGGGAGAAAGGGGGGATTGACGACAAGCACGCGCATGGCCGCACCCTCGCATGATGAAGCTTCAGGTGTCGCAGCCGGCTCCCCGGCGAACCGGAGGGCGGGCCGCTGAGCGAAACGCCGGACCCCAGGCTAGATCCGGCCGCGAAATCCCTCGCCGAGCACCTCGTGAACGTTGTTGACGATGATGAAGGCCTGGGGATCGATCGATTTGACCACCTCGATGAGGGTGGCGATCTCCTTGCGGCTGACCACGGTATAGAGCACCTTGCGGGGCTCGTTGGTATAGACACCCTCGGCGGTGATGGCGGTTGCCCCGCGTCCCATATCCTGGACGATGTGGAGCGAAACCTCTTCGGGCCTGGTGGAGATGATCATCGCCGAACGGGCATAATCGAAGCCATCGATAATGACATCGACCAGGCGGCTGGAGACAAAAAGGAGGAAAAAGGCATAGAGGGTCAGCACCAGGGCCGGTCGTTCCGCGCTCAGGTGGCGGTACTGGATGACAAAGCCGGCGAAGGTGATGACCAGCGAATCGACGACCATGAAGACCATGCCCGGTTTGAGGCCCCAGCGTTTCTGTCCGACCGCCGCGAGCACATCCGAGCCGGCGGTGCTGCCGCGGAATTTGAAGATGATGCCGAGGCCGACGCCGAGGAGGACGCTGCCGATGAGGATCAGGAAGAGAAAATCGTGCTGGCGCAGGTTGACGATGGCGGGGTGATCGTGCAAATGGATGAAGCCGAGGCCCGGCGCCTGACCGCGCAGCAGATCGATGAAAAAGGAGTTGGCGGTGAAGCCGACGAAGGTGCGCGCGCCAAATTGCTTGCCCAGCTCGCGGACGCCCCAGATGTAAAGCGGAATATTAAAGATCCACATCATCATGCCGACGGGAAAGCGGTCGCCGGTCAAATAGTGGATGGCCATGGCGAGTCCGCTGACGCCGCCGGGAACCACCTTGGCGTCGACCAGAAAGATGGCGATCCCGGCGGCCATGATCAAGGCCCCGAAAAGGATCGCCAGATAATCCCGGAAAAGGTGCCTCCGGTTGATGGACTGGATCAGTTGTTTGGCTGCGACCATGCGGTTGAATTCCTTGTCGTGCGGCCCCCGCCGGTGGATGGAAACTGTTGCACAAGACCAAATTTACCATTATTTTAGGACAAAATCCAGACAATTTTTACCCCTATCAGCAAAAAGGGAGAAGCCATGATAGCGATACGCATGCACCAGACCGGCGGCCCGGATGTGCTGCAGCCGGAGGAGGTCGCCCTGCCCAAACCCGGCCCCGGCGAAGTCCGGGTCAGGCTGGCCGCCAGCGGCGTCAATTTCATCGACATCTATCACCGCACCGGTCTCTATCAGGTGCCGCTGCCCTATATCCCCGGGCAGGAGGGGGCCGGCGTGGTGGACGTGGAGGGGGAGGGGGTGAGCGGGCTGCAGCCCGGCGACCGGGTGGCCTGGGCGATGCACGCGGGCGGCTATGCCGAGTTCGCGATCATCCCGGCCTGGAAGCTGGTGCCGCTGCCGCAGGGTGTGGGCGCCGATCTGGCCGCGGCGGTGCTCCTGCAGGGGATGACCGCGCACTATCTCACCCACGATACTTTTCCGCTGCAGAGCGGCACCCTGGCGCTGGTCCACGCCGCCGCGGGGGGGACCGGCCAGCTGCTGGTGCAGATAGCCTGGCTGCGCGGCGCCCGGGTGGTGGCGGTGGTTTCGACCCCCGGGAAAGCGGAGGTCGCCCGCGCCTGCGGCGCTGAAGAGGTGCTGTTCTCGCGCGATCCCGAATGGCCGCAGCAGGCGCGGGCCTGGAGCGGCGGCCGTGGCGTCGATGTGGTCTATGATTCGGTGGGACAGGCGACCTTTACCGGGAGCCTGACTGCCTTGCGTCCTCGCGGTCTGCTTGTGCTCTTCGGCCAGGCGAGCGGGCCGGTCCCACCCTTCGATCCCGCCCGGCTTGCCGCTGGCGGATCGCTCTATCTCACCCGGCCGGTCCTGGCCAGCTATGCGACCTCCGCGGCCGAGGTGCGGCAGCGCTGCGGCGATCTCTTCGCCTGGCTGCAGGCGGGGCGTTTGCAGGCAGCGATCGCCCGGCGATTTGCCCTGGCCGAGGCCGCCGCGGCCCAGGAGTATCTCGCCTCCCGCCAGGCGCTCGGCAAGGTCCTGCTGGTGCCCTGAGCGGTGGTGCACCCTTTCCGCCTGTTTTTGGCATGCCCGTTGCATAAGAGGGCTATGACGGACGAGCCGGCAGCGAGGCAGGATTGTTCTATCCATTATAAAAACAATATAATAATGGAGAATGACCCGGGCTGATGCTTCCTCCGTCCGGCCCGTGCAGTGGACAGCCAGATCCGCGAGATGTCCCCTGCGACGGGACAATGCGATGGAACAGGTGGCAGCGGCCGCCGTGTGGCGGGCCGGATGACGGAGAGGGTGGAGAGGCGAAATGGGATGGAGAGGTGGACGGGCGGCCGCATGCGCCATTTGGCTGGCGCTGGCGCCGGCCGGGCAGCCGGCCTGGCTGGAGAAAGTCCCGGTCAATCTGCAGCAGCCGGACGGCCGTGAGGTCACGGCCTTTATGACCGGAGATGAATTCTGCAACTGGCTGCACGATGGGGCGGGATTTCCGCTGCTCAAGCAGGCGGATGGCTGGTATGTCTATGCCCGGCGCACCGGGGAGGAACTGGTGCCAACAGCGCTCCGTGCCGGTCTCGACGATCCCTCCGCAGCGGGTCTGACGCCCGGCATTCCCCTGGCTGCTGCGAAACTCGAGGGGGTACGGCGCAAATACTGGCAGGCGCCGGGCCTGGCGACCCGGATCGCCGCCCAGACCGCGCCCAAGGCGGGGGTGATGGAGAACCTGGTCGTCTTTATCCGCTGCGCCGATGATCCCGAATTCGGCGATGCCACCACCCTCTACGAAACCTCCTTCAACAGCAGCAGTGCCGGGGTCAACTCGGTCGCCAATTATTTCCGCGAGATCTCCTATCAGCAGCTCTCCGTCCAGTCCCATTTCTATCCTGTGCCAGGCAGCATGATTCTGGCGTGGCAGGATTCCCATCCGCGCGGTTACTACAAACCCCTGAGCGACAACCCCCTGGGCTATGCCGACGAGACCGAGCGCACCCGCCGGGAGCAAACCCTGATTCGTGACGCTCTCGAGGCGATCAAAAGCCAGATCCCGGCCAACCTTGACCTGGATGCCGATGGCGACGGCCTGATCGACAATGTGGTGATCATCGTCCAGGGCACCCCCTCGGCCTGGAATACCCTGCTCTGGCCGCATGCCTGGGCTCTCTACCAGTATGCGGTGACCATCAACGGCAAGCGGGCCTACTCCTATAACCTGCAAACCCAGAGTTTTGTCAGCAACGGCAGCACCCAGACCCTCGTTCACGAAATGCTGCACAACATCGGCTTTCCCGATCTCTACCATTACAGCTATGACGGCCTCAACCCGGTCGGGGTCTGGGATGTCATGGCCAGTCCGACCGCGCCGCCGCAGCATCCCGGCGCCTGGTGCAAGTA
Source organism: uncultured Cytophagia bacterium (assembly GCA_964436305.1). GTDB lineage: Bacteria > Zhuqueibacterota > Zhuqueibacteria > Residuimicrobiales > Residuimicrobiaceae > JAKPUX01. The sequence goes on from CAYTCI010000002.1 coordinate 9,512, forward strand.
CAAATATGGCCACTGGCTGCCCGCCCCGCCGGAGATCTCCGGCAACGGCACCTACACCCTAAATCCCCTGACCAGCGCCGGCGGTTGTGCTTACCGGATTCCCTCGCCGGCTGATCCGGCCGGCGGGCAATTCTATGTGGTCGAATACCGCCGCCGCAGCGACAGCCTCTTCGAGTCGGCGCTCCCCGATGCGGGGCTGCTGCTCTATCGCATCGACCAGCGAGATCCCGGCCATGAGGGAGACAGCGCCCTGCCGGACGAGGTCTATATTTACCGGCCGAACGGCACACTCACAGAGAATGGCAGCTTGTGGAGCGCCCCCCTGAGTGCCGAATCCGGGCGGACCGCGATCAATGATGGCAGTAATCCGGCCCCCTTTCTCGCCGACGGCGCTGCCGGCCATCTCGATCTTTTTGCCGTCGGCGCGGCCGGGGAGACGATCTCCTTCTCGCTGGCGATGCAGTTGCCCGAAGCGCCCGTAGCGGCGAATCCCGCGAACAGCGCCCGGGATATTCCGCTCTCGGTGGTCTTTTCCTGGCAGGCTGCGGCGGGAGCGCTGACCTACCACCTCCAGGTGGCCGCGGACTCCACTTTCAGCCAGCTCCTTGTCGACGAGCCGGCACTCTCGCTGCTCTTCTGGCCGGTTAACGGTCTGCAAGCCGCCACCATCTATTACTGGCGGTTACGCGCGGCCAGCTCCCGTGGCGCGGGTGGCTGGTCGCCGGCATGGCAATTCACGACCTTGCAGCCGGCCGAGCTGCCGGTGGAACTGCTCTCCTTCTCGGCAGCGGTCAAGGCCGAGGGGGTCGCTCTGGAGTGGGCCACTGCCACCGAGACCGAAAATTTCGGCTTTGAGATTGAGCGCCGCAGCGGCGAGGGCGAAACGGCCGGCGCCTGGCGCAAGATCGGCTTTTGCGAGGGGCACGGCAACAGCAGCAGCCGGCAGAACTACCATTTTCTCGACCCCATTCGCTCCGAGGGAACGTACGGTTACCGGCTCCGGCAGATCGATTTCGACGGCACGGCCTGTTATCATCCCGCGCGCGAGGTGGCCTGGACGCAGCCGCGGGCCTTTGCGCTGGGGGCGAATTATCCCAATCCCTTCAATCCGGTGACGACGATCCCCTATGATCTGGCGGCTGATGGCGAGCTCTTTTTGGCAGTCTACAACAGCCGCGGTCAGCTGGTGCGCCGGCTGGCGGAGGGGGTGCAAGCAGCGGGCTCCTACACGGTGCGCTGGGATGGCTGTGATGCGTCGGGCCTGGCTGTTGCCGGCGGAGTATATTACTGCGTGCTGCGCAGCGACGGTCAGAGCCAGCGCCGCGCGATGCTGCTCCTGCGCTGAAGGAGATAAATTATCTTGCAATTGTCCCCGGTTATGATGAAATTCTTCTGAAAAGGTGCAGGGTGGTGACCTGTCCCCAACTGGAATTTCATTCAACAGGTGGATACACACGGTGAGCGGCAGTCAATCAGAAAAATCCGCTGAAAAGAGGAGCAGAAGCCGGAGCGCCCTGCGGTCTCCTGCGCCGGCTGATCCGTCACAACCGGGAGCGCCGGAGATCGCCGAACTGCAGCGGGTGCAAGAGCAGCTGAAGCGCAAGGCCGAAGAGCTGGAGACGATCAACCGGATCGTCGCTCTCACCAATGCCTCGCTCGATCTGGATGCCATCCTGGATACCGCACTGGAAAGTGTCGTGCATGCCGTTCAGGCTGACATGGGTGTCATCTATTTGTTCAGCCCGGATGAGCCCGAGAAACTCACAACCAGCCGTAATCTGGGGCTGAGTCCGGACGAGGCGGAAGCGTTGATCCCCCCCCGGGATATTTCCTCGCGGACCTGGCGTGCGATCTGGGAGCGCAAGGTTATCCATGTCCCCGAAGTCAAAGCCGGTGAGGTTTATCCGCCGATCTTGAGCGTGGGCATCACCAGTTTCGTCACCATCCCGCTCTGGTGCAAGGACCGGCCCCTGGGTTCGCTCAATCTCGGCATGCGCAATCGCACGCCCTTGCAGCTTTTATCGCCGGAGGCGATGATCAGCATTGGCAACCAGATCGCGGTGGCGATCGATCATGCCGGACTACTGAAAAATCTGGAGCGTGAGAATGAGGAGCGCCGCAAGGCCGAAGCGGCAGCGCGCGCCAGTGAAACCCTCTATCGCCAGATCATCGATACCTCACCGGAAGCAGTGGGCTTGACCGACGCTCTGGGGAATTATCAGATCGCCAATGACCGGTATGCCCAGCTTTTCGGCTACGAATCCGCCGCCGACTTTCTCGCTGCCCAGCCGCAAACAAGCCAGCTGATGACCCCCGAATTTCGTGCCGACCTGACCCTCTGCCAGCAGAGGCTGCAACCCGGCGATTCGATGCGAAACGTCTGCGGCCAGATGGTGCGGCGGGATGGATCGCTCTTTATGGCCGAGATCAGCGCCTCGATGATCCGCGGCCGGGGTGGGCAGATCGAATCGGTCATCGGCATCGTCCGCGACATCACCGAACGCCAGTTCATGGAAGAGGCGTTGCGCAAGAGCGAGGAACGCTACCGCACCCTGGCGGAGGCTGCCAATGACATGATCTTCATCATCGACGCGCAGGACCGCGTCGTCTACGCCAACCGCTATGCGGCCAACCACTTCCAGGTCGATCCCGAGGCGCTCATCGGCAAACCCCGCGTCCTGCTCTTCAACGATGAGGCCAGCAAACACCAGATGCTCAACCTGCACAAGGTGTTCAGGACGGGCAAGCCGATTTACACCGAATCCAGGACCGACTTTCCCGGCCGTACCCTCTGGCTGGGCACCTGGCTCGCGCCCATCGTCGACAAGCAGGGCATCGTCGTCCAGGTCCTCGGCGTTGCCCGGGATATCACCGAGCACAGGCAGACCTCTCAGCGCCTCGCCGAATCCGAACAGCGCTTTCGCGACACCATCGAACGCTCGGTGGATGGCTATTACTTCCTCGACATGAACGGGATTTTGCAGGGCTGGAATGAAGCCTTTCTCAGGATTCTTCAGCTCAGGCCGGAGGAGGTGGAGGGATTGCACATCTTCGCCAACACCACGCCGGAGATCCATACCAAGCTGGCTGTCTTGTTCGCCAAGGTCAAGAGCGGGCGGAACATCGCCAATGAGGAGATCAACGTTCCGCTGCAGCACGACGAGATCCGCTGGCTCAGTTTCAATGCCCGCCGGGTGATCAAGGATGGCATCGTTATCGGGGTGGAAGGATTCATGCGCGATATCACCGAACAAAAGTCGGTGGCCGACGCACTGCGGGTCAGCGAGGCGCGTTACCGTACCCTGTTCGACAGCATCCGCTACGAGGTCTACGCCATGGATCCGGACGGGCGCTACCGCGAGACCAACGCCGCCTTTCAGGAGGCGTGGGGGCCGGCGCTGGGCCGGACAGTGGCGGAGGTGATCAAGGAGCGCACCGCGGCGCGGAATTTCAAACAGCTGGTCCGGCGGGTTCTCACCACCCAGGTGACCGTGCAGGCCTCCTTCTCGATGAAGCGGGCGGGCCTCCTGGTCCATTATTCCGCCACCCTCAGTCCGGTCCTGACCAAGGATGGCCAGCTGATCGGCCTGGTGGGGATGAACCTGGACGTCACCGAGCAAGTGACGACCCTGGAGAGTCTGCGCCGGGTCTCGATGCGGCTGGTGCAGGTGCAGGAGGAGGAGCGCCGCCGGATTGCGGCCGAGATCCACGACTCCCTCGGTCAGCATCTGACCGCGCTGCAGCTGGAGGTGGCAGCCGCCAGCCGGTCCCTTGACGCTGTCGGCAAACCCTCCCAGGCCATGGCGGCCGCCGTCCGGACGATCGAGGAGTCGATCACCCTGGCGCAGAATCTCTGCTATGATCTGCGGCCGCCGCTGCTCGATGATTTCGGCCTCGAAGCGGCCCTGCGTGATCAGATCGCCGAATTTCAGGACAAGTGGGATATCCCCATCGAATTCGAGACCGAGGCGCTCGACCATCTGCTCAGCCGGGATGCGGAGACTGCTTTTTTCCGGGTCACGCAGGAGGCGCTCAACAATGTACTCAAGCATGCCGCAGCCCGTCATGTCCAGATCCGCCTGGGGCGGATCCGTCACCAGGTCCGTTTGCAGATCCGGGACGATGGCAATGGTTTCGAGCCACAACGGGTGCGCCGGCTCGACCGCGGCGGCCATTTTGGTTTGATGACGATGAAGGAGCGAATCGAATTGCTGGGAGGCGAGTTTACATTGGAAAGCGCGCCGGGCGAGGGGACGACGATCACCGCCCTGCTGCCGGTTGAACCGGGGGAGAAGATATGAAACCCTGCCGGATCATGCTTGCGGATGATCATGCCCTGCTGCGCGATGGACTGCGGCTGGTGCTCGCCTCCGAGCCCCGATTTGAGGTGGTCGGCGAGGCGGAGGATGGTCTCAAGGCCGTGACCGTGGCGGCGGAACTCCAGCCGGATATCCTGCTGCTCGATATTCAGATGCCGAACATGCGCGGGACCGAGGCCATCCCCGAGATCAAGCGGCTGGTGCCGCAGATCCGCATCCTGGTTCTGAGCATGCACGACCGCGAGAAGTACGTCCTCGAGGCGCTCAAGAGCGGGGCCGATGGCTATATTCTCAAGAAATCAGCCGCTTCCGAACTGATCTCGGCCCTCCACCACGTGATGGAGGGCGAACTCTATCTCAGTCCGGCGATCGCCCGCTACGTGGTGCGGAAACTGGTGCAGGATGATCAGCACCCCCAGATCGGCAAATCGGAGGAGTCGGAACTCTCCGAACGGGAGCGGGCCGTACTCAAACTGATCGCCGAAGGCCGCTCCAGCAAGGAGGCCGCCGGGCTGCTGAATATCAGCCCCAAAACCGTGGAGACCCACCGCGCCCGTATCATGGACAAGCTCGGACTGCGTTCGGTCCCCGATCTGGTGCGTTATGCGATCCAGAACGGCCTGGTCGATCTATAAGTTGTTGCATTTCTGCAAAAAATACCGTATATTGACTATGTGACGGGAAAAGAGGCCCGCACCTGCAAACAGGGGAAAATCCCTACAGGACAATACAGAATTTTCCCTATTGTTTTCTTGGCAAACCAGTCGTATATTAATACTGTTAGAAGAAACGTTTCTGCTTGGTTTAATGCCGGGCGTCCCCTCGGTTGTTGGTAACCCCCCTAATTCCAACGCCATGGACGGCTCGGCATTTTTTTTGCCCTGCCTTTTTTTTACCTCATAGCGGATCAAAACGCTCCTTGGCCGCATAGCAAACCGGACAAATCCACTCTTCCGGCAGCTCTTCAAAAGGCGTTCCCGGCGGAATCCCCCGATCCGGATCCCCGACGAGGGGATCATAGACAAACCCGCAATTCGTGCAAATGTACTGTTCCATGCCTCTCCTCCTATTGGTCGATTCCTTCTCTGTATCCGGTTTGCCGCATCCGGCCAGGAGCCGGATGGCAGCGCCCCGGTTTACTGGATGTTGAAATACTTGGCCTGCGGGTGATGCACAACGATCGCCGAAGTGGATTGCTCCGGCTCCATCTGGTCCCCCTCGGTCAGGGTCACGCCGATGCGTTCGGGCCGGAGGAGCGCAAAGAGCTTGCGATTCTCCGCCAGGTCCGGACAGGCCGGATAGCCGAACGAGTAGCGTGAGCCGCGGTACGTTTGCACGACGAACTCCTCCACGCTCCGGCCATCCTCCGCGGTGATGCCCAGCTCTTCACGCACCTTGCGGTGCCAGTATTCAGCCAGGGCCTCGGCGCTCTCGACGCTCAGACCATGCAGGAGGAGATACTCCTTGTAGGCATTCTCCTGATAGAGCCGTTTGGTCTCGGCGGCGGCACGATCCCCGACCGTCGCCACCTGCAGGGCAATGAGGTCGTGGCGGCCTGCAGAGCGGGGGAGAAAATAGTCGGCGATGCAGCGGTACGGGGCCTGGCGCTCGCGCGGAAAGGAGAACCGCACCCATTCGGTCGCCTCTTCGGGATGGTAAAGGATCACCTCGTCCCCCTCGCTGTTGCAGGGATAATAGCCATAGACCACCCGCGGCACCAGCAGCTTCTCCTGCCGGCAGCGCGCCTTGAGCGCCTCGAATTCGGGCACGACGTGCTCCTCGAGGAGGCGCTGGTACTCCTCAGCGCTGAGTTTGCCGCGGCGGTAGCCCCAGCGGCCGCGGAAGAGGACCGACTCGGTCAGATAGCTGAAAACGGTGTCGAGATCGATCTCTTCGACGATGCGGTCGCCCCAGAAGGGCGGCACCGGGATCTCGATGTCGCGGCGGATGGGGGCGGATTCGCGGGCCGGGGCGGCGGCCGGCATCGCTGTGGGGCGAGGAGCCGCCGGGGTTGCGGTGAGGGTGCCCTCGCGAAGGCGGTCCATGGCCGCCAGCCCCTCAAAGGCATCGGCGCAGTAGACCACCGGCGCATCGTAGAGAGGCGCGCAAACCCCATCGACATAGCTGCGGGTGAGAGCGGCGCCGCCGAGCAGGACGGGGCAATGCAGGCCGCGGCGCTGCAGTTCCTCCAGGTTCTCCTTCATCACTACCGTCGATTTGACCAGCAGGCCGCTCATACCGAGGGCATCGGCACCGACCTCGAGGGCTTTCTGGATCATGGTCTCGATCTCGCACTTGATGCCGAGGTTGTAGACCTTGTAGCCGTTGTTGGTGAGGATGATGTCGACCAGGTTTTTGCCGATATCATGCACATCCCCGCGTACGGTGGCGAGGACGATGCTGCGTTGTGCGGGGGCCTCGCTGCGGTCCATGAAGGGCTGAAGTTTGTCGACGGCGAATTTCATCACCTCGGCCGACTGCAGGACGAAGGGGAGCTGCATGCGGCCGCTGCCGAAGAGATCACCGACCTCGCGCATCGCCGGGATCAGCTGGGAATTGATGATCTCGAGGGCGGAAGCACTCTGCAGCGCCTCCATCAGCATCGGCTCGAGGCCCGAGCGGTTGCCGGCGATGACCCGTTTGCGGATGCGTTCCGTGACCGCGAGCCGGCTGTCGTCATCGACCGTCGCAGCCGGTTTGCCCGCGCGGCTGTCGAAGTGGCTGATGAAATCGAAAAGGGGATTGTCGCCGCGGTTAAAAATGAGATCACGGCAGCGCTCGAGGTCGGCCGCATCGATCTGGAAGAGGGGGATGATCTTTTTGACGTTGACGATGGCCAGATCGAGCCCTGCCTCGACCGCTTCGGCGAGGAAGACCGAGTTGAGACGCTCGCGGGCATAGGGGGCGAGGCCGAAGGAGATGTTGCTGACGCCCAGGAGGGTGAAAACCCCGGGCAGTTCCGCCTTGACGCGGCGTATGCCCTCGAGGGTGGCGATGCCGGCGCTCTTGAGCGAGGCGTCACCGCTGCCGAGGGTGAAGGTGAGGGTGTCGAAGATCAGGTCTTCGGGACGCAGGCCGTGGCGGCCGACGGCGATGTCGTAGAGGCGGCGGGCGACGGCGAGCTTGCGATCGACCTCGAGGGCCATGCCCTTTTCGTCGATGGTCAGGGCGATGAGGGCGGCGCCATAGCGTTTGGCGAGGGCGCAGATGGTGTCAGCGCGGGCTTCGCCCTCCTCGAGGTTGATCGAATTGATGACGGCGCGGCCGCCATAGCGCTGGAGGGCCGCTTCGATGACGCGGACGTCGGTGGAGTCGATGAAAAGGGGGAGCTGAACCCGGGTTGCGAAGCGGCTGACGGCCTGGCGCATGTCGGCCAGCTCGTCGCGGCCGGTATAGGCGACGCAGAGATCGACGCCATGGGCGCCGGTCTGCTGCTGTTCGATGCCGACGGTGACCACGCCATCCCAGTCTTCGGCGAGGAGATAGTCGCGGAAGAGCTTGCTGCCGTTGGTATTGGCGCGTTCGCCGACGTAAAAGGGGGCGGGTTCCTGGCGCAGGGTGACGCCGCTGAAGAGCGAGGAGACCGCGGCGGCTGGCTGCGGCCGGCGGGGAGGGGGCACGACGCCGGCGAGTTCGGCCGCCAGGCGGCGGATGTAGGCCGGGGTGGTGCCACAACAGCCGCCGGCCAGCTGCACCCCCTCCTCGCGCACCATTGCTGCCAGAGGACGGACAAAGGCCTCCTCACCCAGGGTGTAGACCATCTCACCGCCGACATTCTCGGGCAGGCCGGCGTTGGGCTGGCAGAGCACGGCGCCGGGGAATTCCGCGGCGATCTGCTGGATGTAGGGCCGCATCGCCTCGGGCCCGGTGGCGCAGTTCAGTCCAAGAATCTCGATCCCGTAAGGGGCGAGGGCGGCAAGGACCGCGCTGATCTCGGAGCCAACCAGCAGGGTGCCGGTGGTCTCGACCGTCACCGAGACCGCCAGCGGCAGATCGCGCCCCAGGCTCTGCATCGCATCGCGGCAGGCGAGCAGGGCCGTTTTGATCTGCAGCAGATCCTGACAGGTCTCGATCAGCAGCAGGTCAACCCTGCCCTCGATCAGGCCCAGTGCCTGCTCGAGATAGCTGGCATGCAGGTCGGCGAAGGTGGTCTGGCCGAGGGAGATGAGTCTGGTCCCCGGCCCGATCGAGCCGGCCACATAGCGCGGCCCGCCTGCGGCTGCGGCCGCCCGCCGGGCGATTTCGCCGGCTGCACGGTTGATGACACGGGTCTCCGCCTCCAGACCGTACTCCGCCAAAACGATGCGGTTGGCTCCGAAGGTGTTGGTCTCGACCACATCGGCTCCCGCCGCATAATACTCGTCATGGATGGCGCCGATCCGCTCCGGGGCTGTGAGATTGAGGATCTCGTTGCAGCCCGTCTTGCCGGCCCATTCCGCGTCAGTGATCGCCATCCCCTGGATCTGCGTGCCCATGGCACCGTCGAACAGCAACACCCGGTGCTGCCGCAGTTGTTCACGAAAGGTCATCGCTCTTCCCTCTGCTGGTGGATCAAATCCCCTGAAGCTACTAAAATTCTGGCAGTTTTTCAAGCCCTTATTGGGAGAATGATTGCAGGGCAGACGAAAAATGACTATATTTTTCTCTCTTTAAGAAGGTTCAATCCGGAAAGGAAGGGCATGGTAAAAGAGATGGCAAAACAAGAGAGCGATAACCGCCGTTTTAACCGGCTGGTGGAGATTATGGCCCTGCTGCGCAGCGAAGAGGGCTGCCCCTGGGACCGCGAGCAGACGCACGCCTCGCTGCGCCAGCATCTGCTTGAGGAGAGCTATGAGGTCATCGAGACCATCGATGAGGGACGCCTCGACGACCTGGCGGGCGAACTCGGCGACGTCCTGCTGCAGGTGGTCTTTCATGCCCAGATGGCCGCCGAGGCGGGGCGCTTCACCATCGAGGACGTCCTCGAGCATATCAACGCCAAGCTGGAGCGCCGCCACCCCCACATCTTTGGCGACGCCGTCATCAAGAGCGCAGAGGAGCAGGTGATGGCCTGGGAACAGTCCAAGCTCAGGAAAGAGGGCAAGAAATCGGCGATCGACGGGGTGCCCAAAGAGCTGCCGGCCCTGATCCGCGCCTATCGCATCCAGAACAAGGCGGCTGCGGTCGGCTTTGACTGGCCGGAGACGGCGCCGGTCTGGGACAAGATCCGTGAGGAGATGGGCGAACTCGAGGAGGCGGTAGGCGCCGCCAGCCCGGAACGGATCAGCGATGAACTCGGGGACCTGCTCTTTTCCATCGTCAACATCTCACGGTTCCTCAAGGTCAATCCCGAGGATGCCCTGCGCGGCACGATCGAAAAATTCTCACGGCGATTTCATGCAGTGGAGGAGACCATGGCCCGCCAGGGGCGCCGCATGGAAGAGTCGACCCTGGCGGAGATGGACCGGATCTGGGAAGAGGTCAAGCGGGCGGAGCGTGGCTAAAAGAGGCCGTGCAGGGCTTCCCAGGATTCCTGCAAGCCCTGCGAGAGCACCTTGGTGTGGCCGGTGACCGGCATGAAATTGGTATCGCCGTTCCAGCGCGGCACGATATGGAAATGCAGGTGCTCGTCGATGCCGGCCCCGGCGACCCGGCCCAGATTCATGCCGATGTTGAAGCCCTGCGGATGCATCTGCGCCCCGAGCACCTCGGTGCAGCGGCCGAGCAGGTGCATCATCTCGCGTTGCTCGTCTGCGCTGAGGCCGGCCAGATCGGCGGTATGGCGGTAGGGGACGACCATGAGATGGCCGTTGTTGTAGGGATAAAAGTTCATGATGACGAAGCAGGCGGCGCCGCGATGCAGGATCAGGTTCTCGCGGTCACGCGCTTCGCGCGGTTTGTCGCAAAAGATGCATCCCACCGGTTTTTCCTGCAGGATATACTCCATGCGCCACGGCGCCCACAGCTTTTCCATGCCTTCTCCTTTATAATAAAAAGCCCTCCCCTGCGAGGCAGCGGGAGGGCGTACCGGGAACAATCCCTTGCCTAGTGGGCAGCGGCTTTTTCCGCCTGGGCTTCGGCGATGACCTTGGTTTCGACCTCCTTCGGCATCGGATCGTAGTGCGAGAATTTGCGCGTATAGGAGGCGCGCCCCTGGGTCAGCGAGCGCAGGGTGCTGCTGTAGTTATGCAGCTCGGCGAGGGGGATCTTGGCCTTGACCACCTGGAAGCGGCCGATCGATTCCATGCCCATGATGCGGCCGCGGCGGCTGTTGAGATCGCCCATGATGTCGCCCATATTCTCCTCGGGGCACTTGACCTCGATGTCATAGATCGGCTCGAGCAGGATCGGCTTGGCCGACTGGACGCACATTTTGAAGACCTCGCGGCCGGCGATCTGGAAGGCGATATCCTTCGAGTCGACCGGGTGCTCCTTGCCGTCATAGACGATGGCCTTGACGTCGACGATGCGGTAACCGGCGATGGCACCCTCCTCGAGGATCTGGCGGACGCCCTTTTCGATCGAGGGGATGAAGGGCCCGGAGATCGAGCCGCCGACGATCTGGGATTCGAATTCAAACCCGGCGCCGCGCTGCATCGGCTCGATGCGCATCCAGACTTCGGCAAACTGGCCGGCGCCACCGGTCTGCTTCTTGTGACGGTACTTCTCATCCGCCTTGCCGGTGATCGTCTCGCGATAGGCGATCCGAGGCTTCTTCTGTTCCACCTCGACGCCATAGCGCTCCCTGAGGCGGTTGACGATGACCGCAAGATGGATCTCACCCTGACCGGAGAGGACCGTCTGCTTGAGCTCGGGATTGATCTCGATGGTGAAGCTCGGGTCGGTTTCGTTGAGGGTGTGCAGACCGGACGAGATCTTGTCCTCATCGCCCTTGCTCTTCGGCGTCACCGCCACCTGGACCACCGGTTCGGGGAAGAGGACCGCCGGAAAGACCACCGGTTTTTTGCGGTCGGCCAGGGTGTTGTTGGTATGGGTGTTGCGCAGCTTGACCAGGGCGGCGATATCGCCGGCGATGAGGGTACCCATCTCCTTGCGGTTGCGGCCGTTGAGCTCATAGATCTGGCCGATCTTTTCGGTGATGTTGTTGGAGGTGTTGAGCACCTCATCGCCTGACTTGATCTGGCCGGAATAGACGCGGATGAGCGAGAGCTCGCCGACGTGCATTTCGGAGAGGGTCTTGAAGATCAGGCCGCTGAAAGGGGCCTTGACATCCGTGGCGACCTGGACCGCGGCGCCGCTGCCGTCGACGGCTGCTGCGGCCGGGCGATCGCTGGGCGCGGGAGCGTAATCGGCGATGAAGTCGAGCAGCGGCATGCTGCCGATATTGCGATTGGCCGCTCCACACAGCACCGGGTAGATCGTCGCCTTGCAGATGCCGGCGCGGAGGCCGCGGGTGATCTCGTCGGCGGTCAGCTCGCCCGCCTCAAAGTACTTTTCGAGGATGGCGTCATCGGCCTCGGCAATCTTTTCGATCAGGGCATTGCGCATCTCGTCGGCGCGCCCCTTCAGGTCGGCCGGGATCTCCTCGACCTTGTACTTGCCGCTGCCATCGCTCTGGAAGGTCAGCTTTTTCATTGCCAGCAGATCGATGACGGCGTTAAAACCCTCGCCCTCCGCGACGGGGAATTGCACCGGGATCACGCTGAAGCCGTAGGCCTCCTGGGTCTCGGCGACGATCTTGTTGAAATTGGCATGCTCCTTGTCGAGGCGGTTGATGAAGAAGAGACGCGGCGACTTATTCTTCTCGAGAACGTCCCAGGCCATATCGGTGCCGACCTCGATGCCGGAGACGCCGTTGATCAGGACCACCGCCAGATCGGTGACCCGGATACCGCAGTGTACCTCGCCGATGAAATCGGGATAGCCCGGCAGGTCGAGGAGGTTGAACTTGCACTTTTTCCAGTCAACGGTCATCAGGGCGGTACTGATCGATATCTTGCGTTCGATTTCATCCTGGCGATAGTCCGAGGTGGTGGTGCCATCGTCGATCGTGCCGAGACGGGTGACCGCGCCGGCGGCGAAGAGCATGCCTTCCACGAGGGTCGTTTTGCCTGTCGATTGGTGTGAGACCAGGCCGACATTGCGGATATCATTGGGGCCGTAATCTTTCACGATGGTTCTCCTTTTGTTTGCCCCTGTGTCGAGAGGGGGCGGTCCGTTTTATGCTGAACTGAACTATTGTTTGCCATGAAGAGCGGCGCGGCTCTGGGCGGCGTCGCTGCGGAGCTTGTTTTTCAGGATTCTGCCGGTCGGCGTCTTCGGCAGGGCACTGACGAATTCGACGTGCCGTGGGCTTTTGTAGACCGGCATGGACTCGCGGCACCAGGCGATCACCTCGTCGCGGCTGAGGCTGGCGCCGGGGTGCAACACCAGCACGGCCTTGACCTCCTGGCCTTGCGCCGGGTCGGGGATGCCCACCACCGCTGCTTCGGCGATCGCCGGATGGCGGGTGAGGACCTCTTCCACCTCGAAGGAGAAGATCTGGAAGCCGCCCTTGGTGATGATATCCTCCTTGCGCTCCTGCACAAAGAGAAAGTGCTCGTCGTCAAGGTAGCCGATATCCCCGGAAAAGAACCATTCGTCGCGCAACCGCTGCAGGGTCTTGTCGGGCTTGTTGTGGTAGCCCTGCATCATGCTCGGGCTCTTGACCCAGATCTCGCCGCTCTGATGCGGGCGCAGCTGCATCCCCTCTTCATTGAGGATGCACACCTCGACGCCGAGCAGGGGCAAGCCGGCGGAGCCGGCCTTGCGCTCGCGGTTGATGCGGGTGGAGGTGACCAGCGGACCTGCCTCGGTAAAGCCATAGGCTTCGAGCAGGTGGCCGTGGTATTTGGACTCAAAGGCCTCGACCACGCCGGCCTGCAACTGGGCGCCGTAGCTCAGGGCATATTTCAGGGTGGTCACTGGCGGATCGGGGGGATCCATCTCTGCCAGGATCCGGAAGATGTCGGGCACGGCCGGCAGATAGGTGATCTGTTGGTCGCGCAGAGCGGCGATCGCTTCCGCGGCGACGAAGCGCGGCTGCAGGACGACGCTGGCGCCGGCATAAAAAGCGCCGTGCATCGCCAGGGTCTGGCCGAGCGGATGGTAGAGCGGCAGCAGCGCCAGGATGCGGTCGTCGATGGTGATGCGGAACATCTCGGAATAGGTGGTAGCGCTGGCCACCAGGGCGGCGTGGGTGAATTCCGCCCCGAGAGCCTCTTCGGTGCTGCCGGCGAGATAGTTGATGACCGCCAGATCGTCGGGTCCGCTGACCGGATCGGCTCTCTGTTCGGGCGAGCGCGCGATCAACTGGGTGAGGGAGAGGGCCGGGTGGGGCACGCTTTCGCCGAGGAGGAGCCAGAGGGTGCAGCCGCGCGCCTGGGTGAGGGCGGATTGCACCTGCGCCGTAAAGCCGGACCAGGAGATGATGGCGCGGCAGCCGCTGTGCTGCAGGACGGCGGCGAGTTCGGCCTCGCGGGCGAGGATATTCAGCGGGACGACGACGGCGCCGATGTGCAGCAAGGCGTAATAGCTGATGCAGAAATGGGGGAGGTTGGGCAGATGGAGGGCGACGCGGTCGCCGCGCTGGATCCCGAGACTTTGCAGTCCGGCGGCCAGACGGCGGACGGCTGCATAAAAACGGCGATACTCAATTCTTTGGCTGCCGAAAACCATGGCGCAGTTTTCTGGCATTGTATTTGCAACTTTATTCAGATGCGCATCGAGCGTCGGCAAATAATATACCTGTAAAAAAATGATTATATTATTATTACAATTTTTCCAGCAGCAAATCCGGGTGTCGCCGCCGGGTCAAAACCGGACAGGGGTGACCCAACCCGGGCTCCCCGGATGCGAGGCTGCTTTCGATTATATCCCAAAAAATTACTTCTAAACTTTGAAAATGTCAAGAGAATTCTCTCTTGAGACTTGTATAACTTGGATTTTATCCTTAACTTTACGCATGGCTCACCTCCGCCCCAAATCGCGGCGCCTGCTCGCCGCCGGCATCGCCCTGACTGCGATCATCCTCTGGATCGGGCCTCCCCGTTTGCTGCAGGCGGCCCAGCGCGCCTACAGCAAGATGATGATCCTCTCGATGGTCCTCGACAAGATCGAGCGCTTTTATGTGGACGATCATGACCCCAACGATCTCATCGACCATGCCATCAGCGGAATTCTTGGCGCCCTCGACCCCCATTCGGTCTATCTCACCCCGGAGGAATTTGCCTCTTACAAGGGCTCCTATCAGGGCTATCAGGGGATCGGGCTGAAGTACAACCGCCTGCCCGAGAAACTTCTGGTCGCCGCGGTCGTGCCCGGCGGCCCGGCTGCAGAGGCGGGCATCCGCCCCGGCGACAAGATCATGCGCATCAGCGGCCGGATGGCGCAGTATATCGACGACAAGGAGCTGCCGGGGCTGCTGCAGGAGCCGGTTGTGCGCCTCGAGATCGAGCGCGAGGGGGTGCGCGATCTGCTGCCCTTCGCCATCAGCAAGCGGGTCATCGTGCCGCAAACCATCAGCAGTGCCTTTATGCTCAACGATTCGGTCGCCTATCTCCGCCTCGAGCGTTTCATTCAGACGACCCCGGCCGAATTCGATCAGGCCTGGGGCCGGCTGCGCGCCGCCAAACCGAGCCATCTCCTTCTCGATCTGCGCGATAACTTTGGCGGGGATCTGCAGGCCGGCATCAAGGTGGCCGACCGCTTTCTCACCGCCGGCCGCATGATCGCCTACACCACCGGGCGGGGCCCCGGGGCAAATATGGAATTTCGCGCCGGCGCGGAGAACAAGTTTCCCGCCCTGCCGGTCATCGTCCTGATCAACGGCGGTTCGGCCAGCGATGCCGAGATCGTCGCCGGCGCCCTGCAGGACTGGGAGCGCGCCCTGCTGATCGGCCGCCCGAGTTTTGGCAAGGCGCTGGTCCAGAGCGAATTCACCTTTCAGGACGGCTCGGCGCTTTTGTTGACCACCGCGCGTTTTTTTACCCCCCTGGGCCGTTCGATGTCGCGCGCCAGCGACAGCAGCGCCGGCGGCGAAGCCGCCTTTGTGCGCACCGCGAGCGGCCGCCTGTTGCCGGCCAGCGGCTGCATCGTCCCCGACGTCGAGCTGCCCGAGGATTCGCTCGATCACTCGCCGGCCCTGCAGCGCCTGCTCGCAGCCCGCGAAAATCCCCTCGCCATCTTTAGCGAGACCTTTGCCGCCGCCCACCCTGAACTGGCCCGCGACCGCGATGCCTTCATCCGCGAGTTTCAGCCCTCCGAACCCCTGCTGCGTGACCTGCAGCAGGCCGCCCGCCAGGCCGGTGTCCACTTTACCCCGCAGGATCTCAGCCGCAACCGCGAGTCGGTGCGCTTCTTGCTCAAGCGTGAAATCGCCGCCATGATCTGGGGCGAAGAGGTGCGCACCATGATTACAGTCCTCGAGGACAAGCAGGTGCAGGGCTGTGCCCGCTACTGGCACCGCGCCCGCCTGCTCATCCGGCGCTGAAACCGGCCCGATCCCCTTTTGCCCCCTTTTACCCACGAATAAGCCTCTCCTCCCGCTGCCGCGAGGCCGCAGAATCCCAAAAAAGAGCTTGACATAGTCTTGCATATATTGTATGTTTACTGGTCGGTTTCCGGCCAGTCTTGACTCCGACGGGAATGGTTTGTCCGCTGATGGCGGCAAGCCGCAGGGCGGGGTGGTGTGGATCTCCCGCAAGGGAGCGTGTCGGCGGCCACAGCAACGCCCATGAAGCGCTTTGTTTTCATCATGAGGTTATGCCTGGACCATGCTGTGGACCCACTGAATCGCGTCAACCGGCCGTTGATCCTGGTCGTCGATGATCTCCCGGTTAACATCCAGCTGATTCAAAACTACCTTTCCGCTGTGGGCTATGACACCATGGCGGCCAACAATGGCGAAGAAGCCCTCTCGCGCATCCGTGAGCGGTTGCCCGATCTCGTCCTGCTCGACGTGATGATGCCCAAGCTGGATGGCTTCGAGACCTGCAGGCGCCTCAAGAGTAACCTCTCCACCCAGTACATACCTGTGATCATGGTCACGGCGCTCAACGAGCTGGACGACAAGATTCGCGGCATCGAGGCCGGGGCGGATGATTTCATCAGCAAGCCCTTCAATCGTCTCGAACTGCTCGCCCGGGTAAAATCGCTGCTGCGCGTCAAGACCCTGCACGACCAGCTCCAGGTCAAGATCCGTCAGCTCGAGCAGATGAAGGAGCAACTGCGCGCCCTGGCGGTCACCGACGGGCTGACCGGGGTCTATAACTACCGGTACTTCCGCCAGTATCTCACGCAGGAGATCCGCCGGGCCGAGCGGCACCAGCTGCATGTCTCCCTGGCGATGCTGGATATCGATTTTTTCAAGCGGTTTAATGATGCATATGGCCATCTGGCCGGTGACGAGGTGCTGCGCATCGTCGCCCGGCTGATGAAGAGCCATACCCGCGCCATCGATGTGGTGGCCCGATACGGCGGCGAAGAGTTCGCCCTGATTCTGCCCGAGACCAACAAGGCCCAGGCCCGGATCGTCGCGGACAAGGTGCGCCGCCTGGTGGAGAATTTCCCCTTTCCGCAAAAAATCGGCGTGGAACAGGCCCATCTCACCGTCAGTGTCGGTGTGGCGACTTACACCGAGGACGCCAAGACGGCCGATACCCTGATTCATATCGCCGACCAGCGACTCTATCATGCCAAATCGGAAGGACGGAATTGTGTTGTGGATCTGTAATGGGAGACTGCATCAGTGAGCAACTGGATCGCACTACAACTCAAGAGCAAACTCTTCCGCAAGCTCTTTCTCTACACCTTCACCTCCGCGATGCTGCCGCTGGTCCTGATGGGATTTTACTGGCTGCGGTGGACCGACGGGGGCAGTGCCGTGCTCTTTCCGGGCTTCTTCAGTGTCATCATCCTCGCCCTGCTGCTGGCCGGCATCGTCGCCTTTTTCCTCTCGCGCAATATCACCCTGCCGATCTCCGATCTGGCCAAAAGTGCCACCGAGATCGCCCGCGGCAATTTTTCCCACGAGATCAAGGTGCTCTCGAATGACGAAATCGGCCGCCTCGCCCGCCTCTTCAACTACATGACCACCGAGCTGCGCCGCCTCGACAACATGAACCTGGCCCAGATCATCGCGGAACGCAACAAGACCCAGACCATCATCAAAAACATCGCCGATGGCGTCGTGGTCACCGATCCGCGCGGCAAAATCCTGCTGCTCAACGCCTCGGCCGAGCGCTGGCTGGGTCTGCGCGAACGCGACGCCCTGCAGCAGCCCCTCGAAAATTTCATCAAAGAGGAGAAGATGCTGCAGCTCCTGGCCGATGCCGGCGAGAACAAGCTCAACGCCCTGCCGCCGCTCGAAATCACCCTGCGGCCGCCTGATGAATGGAAACCGCGCATCTTCCAGGCCCATGCCGCCCGCGTTCTTCAGGAGGACGGCGAACTCATCGGGATCGTCACCATCCTCAGCGACATCACCCAGCAGAAAGAGATCGACAAGATGAAGACCGAACTGGTCTCGATGGTGGCGCATGAGCTCCGCTCGCCGCTGACCAGCATCTCGGGCTTTAGCGAACTGCTCCTCGATCCCGAGCTGAGCCGGGAGCAGCAGGAGGAGTACGCCGGGATCATCCTCAAGGAATCCAACCGCCTTGGCGAACTGATCAACAAGTTTCTCGATATCTCGCGCATCGAATCGGGCCGGATCCAGCCCAAGAAGAGCGCCATCGATCTGGCCGAGACGGTGCAAATGGTCGTCGGCAACAACTCTTACCTCGCAACCCGCAAGAACATCGAGGTCGAGGTGCACCCGCCCGACCTGCCGGCGGAGGTCCTGGCCGACAGCGGCATGATGGAGCAGGTCTTTCTCAATCTCCTCTCCAACGCGATCAAATACAGTCCGGAAAATACCCGTATCACCCTCCTGATCCGCCAGAACGAAAAGGAGGTGATTACCGAGGTGCACGATCAGGGCTATGGCATTCCGCGCAATGCCCTCGGCAAGATTTTCGACAAGTTCTTCCGCGTCACCGAGCACGAAGCGGTGCGCGCGAACACGGGGACGGGGCTGGGGCTGGCCCTGGTCAAACAGATCGTCGAACTGCACGGCGGCCGCATCACGGTCGAGAGCGAGATCGGCAAGGGCTCGGTCTTCACCGTCTACCTGCCCAAGGCCCAGCCGGGCCATGCCGATGACCCGGCGCCGGAAGAAGACACCGAAAACATGATCCGCTGATACCACGACGAAGAGATCCAGGAGGCGAGAAGGATGAAAAAGGGTACGGTTTTGATGGTGGACGATAACCTGGACATGCTGCTGATCGGCCAGCGTATTTTCACCAAGGCCGGCTTTGAGTATCTCTCGGCGCGCAGCGGCCAGGAGGGGCTGGACAAGATGGCGGGTGGCGAGGTGGATCTGGTGATCCTCGACTATATGCTCCCCGATCTGACGGGCCAGCAATTTCTCCAGACCCTCGGCGCGGAGCCGGCCTATGCCGCTCTCCGCTCGATCCCGGTGGTGGTGTTGACCGCCCGGACCGATTATCTCGAGGAGCTGGATCCCTACTTTGCCTTCAATCTGCGCGCCATCCTCACCAAGCCCTTCGGGCACCGTGAGCTGGTGAATGTGGTTGACAACGTCCTCCGGCTCGAGAAGAGCCTCAAGGGATTGCGGCAAAGCGCTGCTGCGGCGCCGGCGGCCCCTGCGGCCGCATCCCCTGCCAGCCCCCTCGTGGCACCGAGCCTGCGCTGGGCCGACGATCTGCGCATCGCCGCCAATACCATCGCCCGCCTGGTCGCCGAGCTGCGCCAGGAATTGCCCGCCGGTCTCAGCGACCAGCAGCACCTCGACCTCGATGCGGTCCTGACCAGCAGCCGGCGGCTCGTACGGCTGATCGAGGAACACTTTCCCGCCAGCGAGCTCTTCTCCGAGCCGACGCTGACCGCCTGATCACCCGCTTTCCCGAGGCTGGAGCGATGCAATTCGACTATGAGGAACTGATCGAGAGCGTGCAGGATATGGTCTTTGCCGTGAGCCGACCCGGCAAACTGATCTACTGCAACCGCCAGTTTGCGGGGTTCGCCGGCCGCAGCAAAAGCGGTCTGCGCGCTTTTCCGCTCATCGAGCTGGTCCATCCGCCGGACCGTCCCCGGGTTCAGCATATCCTGCAGGAGACCTGCCGCGGTGCGGTGCGCAGTTTCGAGGCGCGCTTTCTCTCCCGCGAGGGGACTCCCTTTTACTTTTCCACCAATCTGACCCCCATCGTCGAAAACGGCCATGTCACCGGCGCGGTCGGCATCTCGCGCGACATCAACGAACGCATCGTGCTCGAACAGCAGATCACCGGGCTGAAGAATTTTCAGGAGAGCATCCTCAAAAGCATGCAGGCGGGACTGATTACCGTCGACCTCGAGGGCCGGATCACCTCCTTCAATGCCGGGGCCGAAGAGGTGCTCAAGATCGGTGCCCGCGAAGCTCTCGGCCTGCCGCTGGCGCAAATCGTCGGCGAGGAGGCGGCGCGGACCTTTCTCCAGCAGGCGCCACGCGGTGATTTTCCCACCAACCGCGAAATGCCGCTCAAAACCCGCGCCGGCCATGAAACCGACATCGGCTTCACCGCCACCCCGCTGCTCGATGACAGCGGCGCGCACACCGGCTCGATCCTCAGTTTCAAGGATATCTCGGCGATCAAACGCATGCAGGCCGAGGTGATGCGCATGGACCGTCTCGCCTCTCTCGGGGTGCTCGCCTCCGGAATCGCCCACGAGATCAAGAATCCCCTGGCGGGCATCAAGGCGATGGCGCAGACCCTGCAGCAGGACGTGCTGCCGCGCGAGGAGAGTTTTGACTATCTCGAACGCATCGTCCGCCAGGTCAATCGCCTCGACGCCCTGCTCAAAACCTTTTTCGATTACGCCCGGCCACGGCCGCCGCAGCGCAAGCGCCACCGCATCCAGGATATCCTCCACGAGGTGATGACCCTGGTCGACAAGCGACTGCAGGAACAC
Organism: uncultured Cytophagia bacterium; assembly: GCA_964436305.1. GTDB lineage: Bacteria > Zhuqueibacterota > Zhuqueibacteria > Residuimicrobiales > Residuimicrobiaceae > JAKPUX01. Next base: position 29,824 of record CAYTCI010000002.1, read on the forward strand.
GAGATCCGCTTCGTCGCGCGCATTCCGGCCGAGACCCCGCCGATCTTCGCCGACTTTCACCAGATCCAGCAGGTGCTGCTCAACCTGATCATCAATGCCATCGACGCCATGGAGGAGGGGGGCGAGCTGCTCATCGAGGCGCAGCTGCGCCGCAGCACGCCGGCCTCCTATCCCGGCGGTGCCGCCGCACCGGCGCGGGCGGGGGTGGAGATCGCCGTCTCCGACACCGGGGAGGGGATCCCGGAGGAGAATCTCGAGGTCATCTTCGATCCCTTTTACACGACCAAGGCCCAGGGGACCGGGCTCGGCCTCTCGATAGTCTATCGCATTATCGCCGCCCATGATGGGGAGATCACCGTCACCAGCCGGGTCGGAGCGGGGACCACATTTCGCGTACTACTGCCTACGGAGGAGGAGAAAAGATGAAGGCGAGCATTCTCGTCGTCGAGGATAATGAGGATCTCTGCAAAACCATCGCCGACGTGATGAAGCATGAGGGGTATGGGGTCAAGACCGCGGCGAGTGGGGAGGAGGCGATCGCCCGGATTGAGAAGGGGTTGATCGATCTGGTGCTGCTGGACATCAAGCTGCCCAAAAAGAGCGGGCTGGAGGTGCTGGCGCGCATTCGCGAGCTGCAGCCCGAGCTGCTGGTGATCATGATCACCGCCCTGACCGATGCCCGTCCCGCGGTCGAGGCGCTCAAGTCGGGGGCTTATGACTATCTGCTCAAGCCCTTCGAGCTGGATGAGCTCAAGCTGGTGGTGGCCAAAGCGCTCGAGACCCATCGCCTCAAGCTCGAGGTGGCGCGCCTCAAGGAGCAGCAGCGCCGCCGGGCGCCGGAGTCGGGCCTCTATGGTGAAAGCGCGGCCATCCAGGAGGTGCTCAATCTGGTCAAGATCATCGCCGAAACCCCGCGCACCTCGGTGCTGCTGGAGGGCGAGAGCGGCACCGGCAAGGAACTGGCCGCCGACGCCATCCATGCAGCGAGCGCCCGCGCCGACAAGCCGATCATCAAGATCAACTGCGCCGCCATTCCGGAGAATCTCCTTGAAAGCGAACTCTTCGGTTATGAAAAGGGGGCCTTTACCGATGCCAAGGGGACCAAGCGCGGGCTCTTCGAGCTGGCCCACGGCGGCACCATCTTTCTCGACGAGATTTCGAGCATGAAGCTCTCCCTGCAGCCCAAACTGCTGCGGGTGCTGGAGAGCAGCACCTTCCGCCGTATCGGCGGGACGACGGACATCACCGTCGATGTGCGCGTCATCGCCGCCACCAACCAGAATCTCGAATCCTGTGTCCGCGACGGACTTTTCCGCGAGGATCTGCTCTACCGCCTCAAGGTGATGGTGATCCAGCTGCCGCCCTTGCGCGAGCACCCCGAGGATATCCTGCCGATGGCCAAGCTTTTCATCGAACAGAACAACCGTGAGTTCAACCGCTCGATCAAGGGGATATCGGCCGAGGCGGCGGAGATGATGCTGCGCTACCCCTGGCCTGGCAATGTCCGTGAACTCAAGAACGTCCTCGAGCGCGCGGTCATCCTCTGCAAGCGCGAGGAGATCACCCCCGAGCTGCTGCATCTCGAACCGATCGAATTCCCCGCGGCGGCCTCGCCAGCGCCGCCGCCGGTCCGTGCCGCCGTTGCCGGTGGCGATGCGGAGACGCTGGCCGAGATCGAGCGCCAGCACGTCCTGCGCACCCTGGAAAAGTACCATAACAACAAATCCCGGACCGCCAAGATGCTCAACATCTCGCGCTCGACCCTGCGGGAGAAACTCAAGGAATACGGACTGGAATAGGGCGGATCAGCGTACGTTGCCCTTGAAGGGACGTTCGCGGTTGAAATCAGGCAGGAAGGGATCCTCGGCCTCGATCGAGCCCTCAAGGGGCTGGATGAAGAGGTTGCGGAAGCCGAGTTCATGCGCATGCTCGCAGACGCGGTAAAACTCGCCGTGCTCGAGCGGGCGATTGAGCTCCGCCTGCCGCACCATCCGCGCCGGCCGGTATTGGGACATCAGGCTCAGTGGCAGGTCGCGGCCGAATTCGGCGAAGAGGGTGGAGAGGGCATCCACGGAGTTGGCCACCTGGCCGGGCAGGACCAGATGGCGCACCAGGACACCGCGGCTGGCCAGGGGCTTGCCGGCGGTGAAATGGTCGAGAAAACCCTTCTGCCGCACCATCTCGCAAAGGGCATCGAGGGCGACCAGAGGGTAATCGCGACAGCGCGACAGGGTGTGCGCCAGGGCGGCATCGCTGTATTTGTAATCCGGCAGATAAATATCCACGCTCGACTCAACCCACCGCAGCATCTCTACTTTTTGATACCCGGAGCAGTTATAGACGACAGGGAGATCGAATCCCTGGCTGCGCAGGCGCTCGACGAGGTCGAGGAGGTGCGGCAAAAAGTGGTCCGGCGTCACCAGGTTGAGGTTGTGGATCTTTTGCTGGCGGACGAGATTGAGAATGCGCGCCGCGAGCTGCCCGACCTCGCTGATCGCCCCCAGATGCAGGCCCGAGATCTGATAGTTCTGGCAAAAGGTGCAGAGCAGGGAACACCCGCTGAGGAAGAGGGTGCCGGAGCCATGCTGGCCGCTGAGGGGCGGCTCTTCACCGAAGTGGGCTTCGAGGGAGGCAATGCGCAGCTCGTCCGATTCGCCGCATAGTCCCAGCTTGCCGGAGCTGCGATCGACGCCGCATTCGCGTGGACAGAGGGTGCAGTGCCGGTATGCTGCGTAGGGATCTGCCGGGATCATGATCTGCCTCGTCATTTTGGCGTGGTGAAGGTCAGATCGATGGTCACGATCTCGGGGCGGTTGCCGAGGCGCAATGGCGGACCCCAGGTGCCCACGCCGCAGGAGACGTAATACTGGGTTGCACCCTTGCGCAGATAGCCCCAGCTCATTTCATAGATCCCGCGGGTGATATACTGAAAGGGAAAGATCTGGCCGTGGTGGGTATGGCCGGAGAGCTGGAGATCGATACCCTGTGCCTCGGCCTCCTCGAGGTGGAAGGGCTGGTGATCGAGGAGGATCAGCGGCTCGTTCTTGTCGGCAGGGGCGAGCAGTTCGCCGAGTTCCATACGGCGGCCGCCGAAGGCACGGCCCTGGCGGTCGTCGCGGCCGATGAGCCAGACGGCATCGGCCGCCTTGACGACACGATCACGGAGCACGACGATGCCGGCGCTGCGCATATAGTCGAGGGCGTGCTCGATGCCGCTGAAATATTCATGATTGCCAGGGATGGCATAGACGCCATACTGCGCCGAGAGCTGCCGCAGCACCCCGGCCATGTTTTGTTTGGAGAGGGAGAGGACATCCTCGTCGAAGAGGTCGCCGCCGAGGAGGATTAGATCGGGTGACTGGGCGTTGATCAACGTGACGATTTCCTGCATGCGCGAATTATGGATCATCGTGCCCAGGTGGATATCGGTGGCGAGAACCAGGCGCAGCCGGGCGACCGGTGCCGGTTTGGCGATCTCGAGAGTGAGATGCCGGACGCGCGGATAGCGGGCATTGATCGCCCCGGCCAGGGTCAGACCGGCGACGAGGGCGGTGGTGAGCCAGAAGAAGTTGAGGCTGGCTGCAGAGTGCATGCCCCGCCAGCCGGCGGGCATGAAGCGGAAGAAATGATCGGCGAGCCGCACCAGATCGATGGCGACGAGGGTCACCAGGGCCAGGACGAGCAGGCCAGCCCAATAGGCGCCGATGTGGACGAGCAGGTCGCCGAACCAGGCACTGGCGCTGCGCTCTAGCCAGCGGCCCAGCGGGTAGGCGGCCGCGAGCACGACTACAAAGAGGGTGAAGAGGCCGCGCGGCCAGCCCTGCGCCGGCAGGGCCTGCAGACCGCGGCGGATAATGTACCAGTTCATCAGGGCATAGAGCCCGAGAACGATGGAGAGAAAGATAATAAAACCGCTGTGTTTCATCCTGAGCGTAACTCCGTCAAATTAATTTCCGCAAATTTACGATTTTTTGCATATAAAACAAAAGGGAATCCTCGCTCAAGGCTGCATGGCCAGAAAACAGCTGACTTGCCGTGCTCTGGCGTCCATCCGACGCGTGCCCGTCAGGCCGATTTTCCGCGGCTGGATGCACCAGGCCCACACGGTTCTTGTCTGTTTTCCGCCCGGTCGGCGCCATATTTTGCAGCCTGCCTGCTGGCATAAAAGGCTTGATTCTTTGGTGATTTTTATCTAATTTCAGTAAATTGATTTTCTTACCTTGGGCTTATGAAGATGAGACGCCAGAATCTGGTTCTTCTTTCGCTGCTCCTTGTCGTTTTCACCCTGCATGCCGGTGTGCCGGTCGCCGATTCCCAGGAGGCACTGGTGCAGGTCCGCAACGATCTCGAGTATATCTTTTCCGACCCCTCCTTCAGTGCGGCGCACTGGGGGGTCGCGGTCCAGTCGGTGCAGACCGGTGAGTATTTTTACCTGCGCAACGAGAACAAGGCCTTCATGCCGGCCTCGAACATGAAGCTCTTCACCACCGCCGCGGCTCTGCTCGGCCTCGGCAGTGACTACCGTTTTGTGACCCGACTGGTGGCGCATGGAGTGATCACCGCCGAGGGGGTTCTCGAGGGCGATCTGATCATCCGCGGCTGCGGCGACCCCTCGATCAGCGGGCGCTGGGAGAACGACAAGATCACCGCGGTCTTTGAGCGCTGGGCGGACAGCCTCCAGGCGCGCAAGATCACCACCATCACCGGCAAGGTCATCGGCGATGGCCGCTATTTCAATGACAGCCGCATCGGCTCCGGCTGGGCCTGGGACGATCTGACCGATTATTATTCGGCGCAGATCAGCGCCCTGACCTTCAACGACAACTGCATCGATATCGTTTTCAACCCCGGTGACTCGCTCGGTGCTCCGGCGCGCTTCGCCCTCTATCCCAATACCGCTTACGTCCAGATCGTCAACCGGGTCAAGACCGACACGCGCACCCGGCTCTCTTTTTGGCGTGATCCGGGCAGCAACAAGATCATCTGCGATGGCACGATCGGCCTCAAAAGCAAAGACCGTCGCGACTGGATCACCGTGGAGAATCCGGCAAAATACGCCGCCACCGTGCTGCGCGAACTCCTGGCCAGCCGCGGGATTCGCGTCATGGAAGAGGCTTTCGAAATCGATGAACTGCCAGGCTACCTGCCGGTCGAATACAAGACCGTGCAACTGGCCTCGCATACCTCGCCACCCTTGAGTGAAATCGTCCGTGAGGTCAACAAGAACAGCAACAATCTTTTCGCCGAATTGTTGCTGCGAACGGTCGGGCGGGAACTGGAACAGGATGGCAGCGCGGCGGGCGGCGAGAAGGCGGCCAAGCGCCTTTTCGAACCGGCCGGGATCACCCCCGAGATGTTCTACGCCGCCGATGGCTCCGGGCTCTCGCGGCAGGATCTGGTCTCGCCGATGAGCGTGATCCGCTTGCTGCGCTATATGCGTGAACAAACGGCGGGACAGCCTTACTTTGACAGCCTGCCGATCGCCGGTGTGGATGGCACCCTGAAGGGCCGGATGCGCGGCACGGCGGCCAAGGGGACGGTGCACGCCAAAACCGGCTTCATCGGCCGCGTGCGGGCCCTGTCGGGCTACGTGACCACCAAGGATAATGAACTGCTGGTCTTTTCAATGATCGTCAATAATTACAGCGTCCCGACGGGCACCGCAAACCATCTGCAGGATCTGGTCTGTGAGCGCCTCGCCAATTTCACCCGGAAATGAGGGGCCGGCGGGACGCCGGATGCCGTAATCGATGCTTGCGAGCTCTATTTTGCACGGGGATGCCGGGGTGAGACCGGCCTGGATGCGCGACAGGCGAGAGGGATGATGGGTTTCGGACCGCGACATATCACACGCTGGTTGGGCTCGGCCCCGCTACGGGTCAAGCTGATCCTGACCATCGGTCTTCTCTTCATCGGTCTGATGTCGATTCTGAGTTTCGTCGTCATCCAGCAGGGCAAGAGTATCCTCAACGAGCGCCTGGCGGAAACCTGCACCATGGTGATGCGGCACGTCTCGGTGGCGATCAAGGATGACCTGCTCCTCTATTACCGCACGGATATGAATCCCAACAGCAGCTCCCTGCAGCTGGGGCATATCCGCGAATCGATCCTCTCGGTCTATAACGAAAATATCGCCGGTCTGGCCTACGTCGGCGTGATCGACCGCACCGGCACCATCCTCGCGCACACCAATACCGAGCGGCTCTATCGCAAGCTGGCGCCGGCGGACTCGAGCTGGCTGCTGTCGCTCGAGAGCACCATGGTGCGCGAGCGGGGCGAGAACATCGAGTACATTCACCCGATGTTCACCCGCCGTGAAAATGCCGGCGACCGGCGGATCTTTCTCGGGATCGCGGTGCTCGGCTTCACCAAAGACATCGTCATGCATCCGATCCAGCGGGTGACGCGGGCGATCCTTTCGGCGACCGCGCTGATCATCATCGTCTCGATTGTCATCATTTTCATCATTGCGCGGCGGATGACCGCGCAGATCGAGATGCTCGGCAGCGGGCTTCGCCAGGTCAGCGGCGGCAATCTCGCCGTGCAGATTCCGGTGCTGGCGGCCGATGAGCTGGGCCGGCTGACGATGGAGTTCAACGCGATGATCGTGCAGCTGCGCGAAAAGCTGCAGATGCAAAAATTTGTCTCCAAGCTGACGCTGCAGATGATCCGCTCCAGCGCCAACGGCGAGCTCCGCTCCGCGTCGGCGGGACAGCGCCGGGTGATCACGGTGCTCTTCTCCGACATCCGCAGCTTTTCGGCGATGACCGAGCGGCTCGGGGCCGAAGAGACGATCAAGCTGATCAATATTTATCTCGACCTGCAAGCGCGCATCGTCGAGGAGAACAATGGCATTGTCGACAAATTCATGGGCGATCAGGTGATGGCCATCTTTCTGGGGGAACGCCAGGCGGACACTGCGATCCACGCGGCGGTCGAGATCCAGCGATCGATCCGCGAGCTGAATTTGCGTCGCAGCCAGCACGGCGAGGTGACGCTGCAGGTGGGCTGCGGCCTCCACATCGGCGAGGCGATTCTCGGCCACATGGGTTCGCAAGACCGCCTCGATTACACCGTAATTGGCGAGGTGGTCAATCTGGGCTCGCGGCTCTGTGCTCTGGCCAAGCCAGGCCAGATCATCGTGCCGGGAGAGATGGTGGGACAGCTCAATGGCGAGTATCCCACCCTGCATCTCGACCACGTCCAGGTCAAGGGGCGCACCCAGCCGGTTGAGATCTATGAAGTGGATTATGATCGATCGATGATCGTTTAGGCAGATCCGGATGAGGAGTCTCCTGCGAATAAGCGTCCTGGCCCTGGCTCTTGGAGTGAGTTCGCCTTTTTGCCTCTTTTCCCGTCCGGTTCCATCCTATCAGCCTGGCGTGCGGCCTCTGCTGCAGGGGGCGCAGGGCACGCTCGGCCTGAGTGACCTCTCGGCCCTCTACTGGAATCCCGCGGGCCTGGCTCTTCATCGCGGCATGCAGGGCTATCTCTCCTTCGCCGAATCCTATCGCATTGAATATGGCGGGTTTTCCGGGTTCTTTCCGGTCATCGGCACGGCTGCTGTGGCGGCCGGCCGCCAGCCGCTGCCCTCGGGGGGCAGTTTCACCTCGGCCGGCCTCGGCCGCTCCTTCTTCAGCCGCCTGCACACCGGCATCAGCCTCACCAATCATCCCGATGGCCGCACCAGTTATACGGCCCTCGGGGTTGGTGTGATCTGGCAGCCGCTCGATCTCGGCAGCCCCCACGCCCCGGCTTTCCCGCGCTGGCTGGCTCCGCTTGCTGCCGGCGTTGCGATCAGGGATCTCTCGCTCAATCCCTCCTCCGGTCCCCCCTTTCAAGGCTCGGCCGTCCTCGCCTATACCCTCACCCGTCAGGGTCCCCGTTTGAGTTATGGTTACAGCTGGCAAGAGGGAGCGGGCTGGCACCATCTCGGGGCGGCTTTTGCTCCGACCCCCTGGCTGACCCTGATGGCGGGGATGGCCGATTTTCACAGTGACGCGGTCGCCGCCGGGGTGAGCATCCATGCCGAGAACCTGCAAATCGATGCCGGCTACGATTTCGGCAGCGAGAGCGGCAAGGTCGCTTTGGCCTTCGAGATCGGCCGGGCGCCGGCCGAGCGGTCCCGCCGCGCCCGGGAACACGCCGCGCAGATGCTGCAGCAGGGCGATCAGCGTCAGGCGCTGCATTACGCCCAGCATGCCCTGGCCTACGATCCGGCGAGCGGCGAAGCCCTTGAGATCATCCGCACTCTCTCGGGGCATGTTCGCAGCCAGGACAGCGCCATCGATTCGCTGCTGCAGCGCGCCCAGCGTGACCTGCAAAAAAAGTGGTACATCAGTGCCGCGGTGCAATATCAGAAGGTATTGCGGATCGATCCGGAGAACCGCTTCGCCCACCTGGCCTTGCAGACGATCGCCCCGAATGTCACGCAGAACGGCGAGCGCTGGTACCAGAACGGCCGGCAGCTCTTCGAGCGCGGCGATCTCAAACGCGCCCGCGAGGTCCTCACCTCGGTCCGCCAGGTGTTGCCGGATCATGCCGGAGTCAAGGAGTATCTCGACCGGATCGACGACCAGATCGACCAGAAGGTCCAGGAATACTACTTTGCGGGTCTGGGCTACTATACCCAGAAAAAATACTACGACGCCGAGGAGCAGTTCCGCAAGGCGCTCGGTCTCAATCCCGACTTTCGTGAGGCCGCCGAGTATGTGGAGCGCATTCTGGCCGAGCGCAAACAGAGCCAACAGGCGGTCGACCATCTCCTGCTCGAGGCGCGGCGGCGGGAGGATGCCGGCGACTGGCTCAAAGCCCTGCAGCTCTACCGCCAGATCCTCGGGATCGAGCCTGATTTTGCCTATGCGCGCAAGCGCGAGGCCGAGATGGAGAACAAGGTGACAGCCTACATTAATCAGCAGTACGCCAAGGCTGAGGCCGCCTTCAACGCCGGCGATAACGAGAATGCGCGCAAGCTCTTTCGTGCCATCCTGGATATCCGACCCGGCCACAGCGGGGCGCTGCGTTATCTGGAGAACCTGCAGCCGGCCACGGCCAACAAGGGACAGTATTTTCTCGATCTGAGCCGCCGTCATTTCGCCCAGGGGCGCTGGGAGGCCACGCTCTCGGCCCTCGACTCGCTCAGCCGCTACGAGCCGGAGGCGCCGGAGATCGCCGACCTGCGGCGGAAATGCTATGGTAATCTGCCGGTGGACCGGCTGGTGCCGCTCGGCCGGGCGCGCTACCAGGCGGCGCGTTATCTGGAGGCCCTGGAGGTGGCGCGTGAGGCCCTGAGAAAGGAGCCGGGGCGACAGGATGCCCGGGAGCTGGCGGAGCTGTGCGAAAGCAGCGTCACCCGGCTGGTGGACACCTATTTCAATCGCGGCCTCAATTACTATACCGAGGAGAAATACCGCGCTGCCATCGCTGAATGGAATCGGGCGCTGCTGATCAATCCGGCGCATGAGGGATCCATCGAATACAAACGCCGTGCCCAGGAGCGGCTGGATGCCCTCAATCAACTGCCGTGAAGTAAATCAGGCTGCCGGGGCGGAACCGGGCAGGAGGGAGGGGCCTTCTCCGGATCGGCCGGCGGGCGCGGCGCCCTGGCTGACGCGGGCGGACGGGTGGATCCTTGGTCTGGCGCTGCTGGCGGGCGTGCTGCTCTGGGGAGTGCTGCTGACCGGTCGCGGCCTGGGTAACGAGGTGCTGATCGAATCCGGCGGCCGGCTCTACGCCCGTGCCCACCTCGATCACCCCGCTCACTATGCCATTCCCGGTCCCCTTGGCGTCACCCGGCTGGAGATCCGCGACGGTCGCGCGCGGATCATCGCCTCCCCCTGTCCCGAACAACGCTGTGTGCACAGCGGCGCCATCCAGCGCCGCGGCAGTCTGATCGTCTGCGTTCCCAATCGGGTGGTCGTGCGTATCGCCGATGGCGGCAATCCGCTCGATATGGTCACGGAGTAGGCCGATGGTGCGTATGGATGCCCGCAAGATCGCGCGCCTGGCGCTCTTGACCGCTGCCGGCCTGGCCCTCTTCCTCTTCGAAAGCCTCATCCCCCGTCCTCTTCCCTGGATCAAACCGGGCTTGTCCCAGATCGCAACCCTGACCGCGCTCTATCTTTATGGCTGGCGGGAGGCCCTGGCGGTCGTTGTGGGCCGGGTCGTCCTGGCGGCCTTGCTGACCGGCGCCTTTGCCGGCCCGGGTTTTTGGCTCTCCCTGCCGGCGGGAGTGACGGCCGCGCTGGCCATGGCGGCGGTCCGCTGGACAGGGAGGGGGAGAATCGGCATCGCCGGGGTCAGCGTGATCGGTGCCCTGGTGCACAATCTCACCCAGCTGGCCCTGGTCGCCCTCTGGATCGTACGGGGCGAGCAAGTCCTCTTCCTTCTGCCCCTGGTCTGGCTGCCAGCGGTCGCCACCGGGCTGGCCGTCGGCCTCGCCGCCCGGCTTCTCCTCCTCTTCGCCGCTCGCAATCGCAATGCCTGGGGAACCTGAGGCCCTGCCGGCGGTTTAACCGGGTGGAGCGGCCCACCGCGGCAGCGCTCTTTTTTCAGTTGTTATTTTGCCCGGCATGATGTATCTTAAACTTTGAAATGTCGCCGCCGAAAACTGGATATCGCATGCGCCGAAATCACGCCTTCCTGCTCATCGCCGTGACGCTGAATCTCTTCAGCGGGTGCGCCTATTACAATACCTTTTACAACGCCAGGCAGTTCTATCACGACGCCGTCAAGGAGCGCAAAAAACGCGAACGGGTTCAGGTCGTCGAACTGTCGCCGGAAGAGAAAGAACAAGCGCGGCGCCAGGGCAACCTGGCTGACGCCAGCCAGGGGAGCAAGCCCGGCGCCACCGAGATGCAGAATTACCAGAAGGCCATCGAGAAGGCCTCCAGTGTCCTCGAATACTATCCCAAAAGCCGGTGGGTCGATGATGCCCTGATCATGGTCGGCGAATGCTTCTTCTATCGCCAGGAGTATACCAAGGCCCAGCGCAAGTTTGAAGAGATCATCAGCCTCTATCCCCACAGCGAATACATCCCGGAAGCCGAGATCCTGCTGGGCAAAACCTTTCTCGCCCTGCGCGAATTCGATGCGGCCGAGAAAAAATTTCGCGCGATCACCCTCAACGATCATTTTCCCAAGAGCATCCGCCAGCAAGCCGAGTATGAGCTGGGATCCCTCTATTTCGAAAAGGATAATTTTGAGGCGGCGGCCGAGGTCTATACGCGCACAGCGAAACAGTCGGACGATCGTCTGACCCAGGCCATGTCGCTCTACCGTCTGGGGGAGTGCAAGCTCCAGCTCAAGAGCTACAGCGAGGCGGTGCCCATCTTCAAGCGCGCCGTGCAGGAAAGCCCGAACGAGGATTTCAAATCCCAGGCCTCCTACAAGCTCGGCGAAGCGCAGATCCTGCTCAAGCAATACGACGCGGCCATCCGCACTTTTTCTCTCCTGCTCGCCAAGGAACTGGAAGTCAAGCGCATCCCGATGATCAAGCTGATGCTGGCCAACAGCTACCGCCTCCGTGAGGATGAACCGACCGCTGTCAAGTGGTACAACAACATCATCGAGGAACACAAGGGGACGGAGGCCTCGGCCCGCAGCTATTTCAACCTGGCCGAGATCCAGGAGTACAGCAAGGGGGATTTTGCCAAGGCCAAGGAATTCTATGATCTGGTGCGCGGCGAGCAATCGGCCTCCCTGGTTGCCACCACGGCCAAACAACGTTCCGATAACATCAAGCGGATGCTCGAACTGCGCCAGTCGATCAACGAGCTGCTCGGCATCGCCACGGCCAGGGATTCGACCGGGGCCTCGACCAAAGGGGAGAAAAAAGCCGATCTGGATGACGCGCCGATCGATCTGGGAGCGGAGGGCATGTGGATGAACTATGCCGGCCGCGGCCGCCGGCCGCCGCGGGATTATGCCAGCGAGGATCCGGCCGCCCTGCTCGCCGCTGCCGGTGGCAGCATCACCAGCAACGAAGCCGATTCCCTCAAGGGGAAGGGTGCCGTGCCCGACAGCCTGCGCGAACTCTTGTCCAGGGAAACGGCGGAGAAGAAAAAGAGCGTCACCCTCGCCGAAAAACGCCTTGAACTGGCCGAACTGCTGATGTTCAGCTTTAACCACCCCGACTCTTCGATGAAGCTCTTTCTCCAGGTGGTCGAGAGCAAACCCGACAGCATCATGACCGCGCGTGCCCTCTATTCGATCGGTTACATCATGTATGCGATCAAGCAGGATACGGTGCAGGCCGATTCCCTCTTCCGCAGTCTGGTCTACCTCTATCCGGATTCACCCCACGCCGAAGGCGCGCGGCGGATTCTGGGCTGGCCGCTGCTGAGCGAAAAGGTGGACTCCGCCGGCGTGGCCTACCGCGAAGCTGAAAAGGCCTACTGGGACGGGAAGGACCTCAAGCGGGCCCTCACGCTCTACGATTCGATCGCAGCCGCCTATCCGCAGTCACCCTATGCGATCAAGGCGGAGTTCGGCAAGGGGTGGCTCTATGAGCACGATTTGCACGATTATGACAAGGCCCTGGCCACCTACAAGGAGATCATCGAGAAGTATCCCGAATCGGCCTATGGCAAGAATCTGAAAAACAAGCTGACGCGTCATGAACAGGCGATCAAGGCGATCGAGGAGCGCAAGAAGGCGGTTGCGGATTCGATCAAGCTGGCGGCCGAGCAGGCGCGGGCGGCAGCCGATTCCCTGAAGAAGGGGGTTGCGCCGGACAGTACCGCCCATGCGGCCGTGCCCGATTCCACCTTGCAGCCGGCCGGCCCCGACAGCAGTGCAGCCGCGCCGGCGCAGGGCGTGGTGCAGCCGGCGGCAGCGGTCCCGGATAGCTCGTCGGTGGATGCCGATCTGCTGCGGGAGCAGCAGGTCGAACGACGGCGAACGGCACCGCCTGCGAGCGACCAGCCGACGGGAACGCCGCCGGCGGGACTCAAGCCCCCGGATGCCGGCCCGCCCGGTGACAAGAAGCCCAAGCCACCGCCGGTGGAATAGCCGCCCGTTCCCGACGAAGAAGGAGTGATTGCGTGTCCAAATCGATGCTGCAGGCGCCGGTGATCGCGGTGAACGCGGCGGCTGCCGGGACGGTGCGGCTGACCCTCGAGGCGCCCATCTGGGCGGTGGCGGCGCATGCCGGCCATTTTGTCAATATCCAGGTGCCGCAGCGCAGTGATCTGCTCTGGCGGCGTCCTTTCAGCCTGCACCGCGCCGACCCGGCGCGCGGGACGATCGATCTGCTTGTCGCCGCCGCCGGCCGCGGCAGCCAGACCCTCGCCCGCTGCAAGGCCGGCGACCGGCTCGACACACTTGGCCTGCTCGGCAATACCTTTCCGCTCGATCCGGCGGCGCGCGAGATCATCATGGTCGCCGGCGGAATCGGCATCGCCCCCTTTGATCTGCTGCTGCAGGATGCCGCGGCGATTCACTGCCGCAAGACCCTCTTTTATGGCGCCCGCAGCGGCGAGCACCTCTGCCGCAGCCCGCTTTGGGAGGAGTACGGTGTCGAACTCTGTCTCGCCACCGAGGACGGCAGTGTCGGCCACCACGGCCGGGTGCTGGAGCCGCTAAGGCGCTATCTCGGGGAGAATCAGGACCATGCCGGCCGGATCCTCTATGGCTGCGGCCCGACGCCGATGCTGTCTGCGCTGCGCACCCTCGCCCTGGAGACCGGGCTGAAGGGGTATATCTCCGTGGAGAATCTCATGGCCTGCGGCTTTGGCGCCTGCGTTGGCTGCCCGGTGGAGCTGGCGACGCCCCGGCCCGATGGGCAAAAGTATCTTCTGGCCTGCAAGGATGGTCCTGTCTTCCCCATTGAGGAGATCCTGCTGCATGACTGACCTCTCCGTCCGGATCGGCGCGCTGCAGCTGGCCAATCCCGTTTTGACCGCCAGCGGCACCTTTGGCTATGGCAGCGAATTCGCCGATTTCATCGATATGAACCGGCTGGGCGGGATCATCACCAAGACGGTCACCATCGAAGCCCGGCCGGGCAACCCCGCGCCGCGGATTTGCGAAACCCCGGCGGGCATGCTCAATTCCATCGGTTTGCCGAATCTCGGCGTCGCCCGTTTCCTTGAGGAAAAGTGGCCCTTTCTGGCCACGCTGAACACCGCGGTGATCGTCAACGTCGCCGGCCGGAGCATGGATGATTTTGTCGCCGCCATCGAGGCGCTCGAGCCGGTGGCGGGGATAGCAGCGTATGAGTTGAACTATTCCTGCCCGAACGTCAAGGAGGGGGGGCTGGCCTTCAGCAGCGAGGCGCGGGTGGCAGCCGAATTGACCGGCAAGATCCGCGCGGTCACGCGCCGGCCGCTGATCGCCAAACTGACTCCGAACGTCACCCGCATCAGCGAGATCGGCCGTGCCTGCGAGTCCGCGGGTGCCGATGCCGTCTCGGCCATCAATACCCTGGTGGGCATGGCCGTAGACATCCGTACCCGCAAACCCCGGCTCGCCACGGTGACCGGCGGGCTCTCCGGACCGGCGATCCGGCCCGTGGCCCTGGCCAAGGTCTACGAACTGGTACAGGCCCTCGCCATCCCGGTGATTGGCATTGGCGGTATCGCCACCGCGGCCGATGCCCTCGAATTCATCATCGCCGGGGCGGCCGCTGTGCAGATCGGTACGGCCGGATTTATGAATCCCGCCGCCGCAGTCGAGGTGGTGCAAGGGCTGGAGACGTTTTGCCGCCAGGAGGGGATCGGCAGCCTGACCGGGCTGCGCGGTTCCCTGCGGCTCTGATCTTGTGTGCTGGAGGCTGACATGAAACGGCGTGGTTTCGTGCTTTGCTCCCTTTTTCTGTTGATCGTGGCCTGCTATCCGAACACCCGCTGGTGGGATGTCGAGCCCACAGCGGAGCAAAAGGATGGGGCAGAAGCGGCCCGGCCGGCGGCCGCCGGGCATGACGAGCTCCGGGCCGAGCGCGGGCCAGTGCGTCTGCGCGAGACCGAGACCGGCATTGCCTCCTACATGGCCGATGAGATCAATGGCCGGATGACCGCCAACGGCGAACTCTACGATATGCGCCGGCTGACGGCCGCCCATCCCAGCCTGCCCTTCGGCACCATCGTCAGTGTCAAGAACCTCGCCAACAACAAGAGCGTGGAGGTGCGGATCAATGACCGCGGTCCCTATGTGCCCGGGCGCATTATCGACCTCTCCTTTCAGGCAGCCCGCGACCTCGAACTCGCCGAAAAGGGCAGCGGCATGGTCGAGATCAGAGTGATCCAGCTGCCGCATTGACCCTGTGTGGCCTCCGCCCGGCTGCACCCTTACTCCGATGGAGGAACCTTGAATTACAAATCCTTTGGCATTCGCACCCTCGTCGCTCTGATCTTCGGTCCGCTCATTGTCCTTGCCGTCCTGAAAGGTGGACTGTGGTGGCTGACCTTTGTCCTGATCGTCTCGGTCCTCTCGGTCTTTGAATTCTATGGCCTGTCCCGCCACAAGGAGAGTATAGCCTATGTCGCGCCGGGACTGATCTGCGCTACCTTGCTGGTCATCTCCCTTTATTTTTACGACGTGCATCTGATCCTGCCGATCCTTCTGCTCTATCTGGTCGGCGTGCAATTCGCGGCGCTCTATCGCGGCAGCGGATCTGCATTGCTCGACACCTCGGTCAGCGCCTTTGCGGCCCTCTATTATCCACTCGCCTTTGGCAGCTTTATCCTCATCCGTGAACTGCCGGCTGCGCGTTTCGGGCTCGACAGCTCCCCTGCCGGCGGCTGGATCCTCGTCCTGATCTTCAGCATCTGGGTCTGCGACACCGCCGCCTACGTTGGCGGATCCTATCTCGGCCGCCACAAGTTGATGCCGCGCATCAGTCCGAACAAATCGATCGAAGGCTCACTGTTGGGCTTTCTCTTCGCCCTGCTCACGGCCTGGCTCTGCCATCATTGGTTCGTGCGCGGGCTGCAACTGCATGATTCCCTGGTGATCGGCGCCATCGGCGGCAGCCTGGGGCAGTACGGTGACCTCTTTGAGTCGATGTTCAAGCGCGATGCCGGGGTCAAGGATTCCTCGCACCTCATTCCGGGACATGGCGGGATCCTGGACCGCTTCGACAGCCTGACCATCACGGCGCCGGTGGTCTATCTCTATCTGTATCTGCGTTTCTTCGCGTTTTAGCTTTCAGGGGGTCCGGAAAGCCAGGCGGCTGTGCGAACGCCTGGCTTTGTCGTTTCAGGAGGGGAGAGAGCCGGGGGTCAAACCGACCTGGCAAGGCGGAAGAGGGCGAGAAAGTGGCGGTACAGGCCGGGATAATCGTCCGGATGGCAGAGGACGCTGCGCCCGCCGCTGCGCTCCGCGCCCGGCAGCAGCATCGCAGCCTCGGCCATCTCCGCCTTGGGAAAGGCATATTCGAGGGTCAGGGGCGGTGCAAAGCGGAGCGGCTGGTGGCTCGAAATGGTCCGGACAGCGGCTTCCGCCTCCCGGCGAATCGCGGCAAGGCTTGTCTGATAGGGCTCGCAAACAGCGCAGTTGCGGCCGCGTCCCTCCTTGACGGCCACAGCGGCCACGCCGGGGAGAAGGGCGCGCGCTTCCGTGACCAGGGCGCGGTCGCCGGTCACCAGCAGGGCGGGCACACCGTAATAGCCGGCCAGGCCGGCGTTAAGCCCGAATTCACCAACGTGCACGCCGTTAATACGGATCGCCTCGACGTAGGAGTAGGCCCAGGTGTGCTCGAGGATTGCCAGCGGGGTGCCGAAGGCGGCGTGATAACCGAGGAAGAAAGCACCGGCGCAGGAACCATCGATCTCCTGCATCATCGAGAAGGGCTTGCCGGGTCCGGATACCAGGCGGGCGACGGGATGGAGGCGGTCCACCGGCAGATTGGCCATGTTGTTGTGGGAGTCGTTGACGATCACCTCGGTCGCTCCGCCGGCCACTGCACCCTCGATGGCCGCGTTGACCTCGGCGACCATCCAGCCGCGCGCCATCTCATACTCCCGGGTGGCCGGGTCGACGTGCTCGCGCAGGACCACGCCGTTGACACCCTCCATATCTGCAGTGATGTAGATCTTCATATCTCCTCCGATCGGCCGGTCCCGGCGGCTCCGCTACATCAGGACCAGCTTGCCATGTTCGAGAATTTTACGCCCATCGATAGCCACGCTGGCCTGGTAGACGATGGCATCCAGATGGATGGGCACATCATTGGTGCCGCCGAATGAGAGGTTGTTGCCGATCGCGATATGGATGGTGCCATGCACCTTTTCATCCTCGAGGGCGTAGCCGCTGAGGCGGGCGCTCTCGTTGGTGCCGATGCCGAATTCCGCGATCAGACGGCTTTCGGGGCCGAAGGGCGCCAGCCGGCGGCGGAGACGATTGGCTGCCGCACCGCCGGCGATGCGCACCACGCGGCCATCCTGGATGTGCAGGACCGTGCGCTCGCGGTCATCGGGTTGCACCCCCATACCGCTGTCGACAACCACCTCGCCGGTGGTGCCGGCGAATTCGGGTGCGAGTGAGGCCTCTCCGGCCGGCAGGTTGGAGAAGGCCCCGGGCTGGGTCACCTCGCCGGTATCGGCATAGCCTTTGGCCCGGGCCGCGGCGATGCGCAGCCGGGTGCCGTTGGGCGCCGAGATCTCGATCTGGCGGGCGATGGTCAGGATGTCGGCGAGCTTGCGACTGAGCCGGTCAATGCGGGCGAAATCCATCTCGGCAATGCGGGCGAAGGTGTCGTTGGTGATGGCCGGCATGGTGATGCAGCGCGCTCCCTGCCGGCACGCCTCGCGGCGGCTGGCACTGTGGGAAATCGAGGTGGAGGTCAGCGCGAGGATGACGTTCATCTCGAGCATCAGCCGCTCCACCGGCCCGCAGAGGGCATTGTGCTGGAGATAGTCACGACCCACCTGGAGCAGGTGGACGTGCGCGGTCTTTTTTTCAGCAGCGGTAAAGAGGAGGTGGGCCAGGTCGAGGTAGGGTTCATCGGCGATGATCAGGATGGCCTCGCCCTTGCGGAGATCGAGCGCACGGCTGACCACGATATGCGCCGCTTTTTCCAGTTTGTTCATGTGGGTTGACTTGTCCAATAATTCTGCCGGCCGCCGCAACATAGCAATAATATGAGAAAAGGTCAAGTGAAAAATCGTCATCCTGGGCGAGCGGCCGCTGCGGAGGCGGGGGAGAGCGGGCCGGCCAACCAGGCCACTTTTATATTGTATTTGCCCGGCATATTCTGTATATTTCCGTGATTTAACCGACAGTTAATTATGGCCTTTTTCAACGATATCACCCTTGGTCAATATTATCCGGCTGTCTCGTTTCTCCATCGGCTCGATCCGCGCAGCAAACTGGCGGCGGCCTTTTGCCTGATGGGCGGACTGCTGTTGACCTATGATCCCTACGTCCTGGCGGGGATGGCCGGACTCTTTCTCATTGCGGCGCGCAGTGGCAAAATCCCCCTCCCGCTGCTGATGAGGAACCTCCGTCCCTTCCTCTGGCTCTTTGCCCTGACCTGGATCATCCATCTGCTCTGGAGTGATGGGCAGGTGCTCTGGGTGGTGCCCGGGACCGCTCTGGTCATCACCCGGGAGGGCGCGTCGCTCGGCGGGATCTATGTGGTGCGGCTGGGGCTGCTGATTCTCTATGCCGCTCTGCTCACCCTCTGTACCTCACCGCTGGAGCTGACGGATGCCCTGGAGCGTTTGTCGCGGCCGCTGAAACGCTTCGGCGTGCCGACCCATGAACTGAGCCTGATGTTGACCCTCTCACTGCGCTTTATTCCGACGCTGCTCGAGGAGGCCCAGCGCATCCGCAATGCCCAGCTTTCGCGCGGTGCGCGCTTTACCGGCTCCCTGCGCCATCGCGTCCGCAGCCTGCTGCCGCTGCTCGTGCCGCTCTTCGTCTCCGCCTTCCGCCGGGCCGACGAACTGGCGCTGGCGATGGATGCCCGCTGTTATAGTGGCGGCGAGGGACGGAGCGTCTACACCCGGCTCCATTTTGCCTCGGCCGATTATCTGGTGATGACCGGTTCCCTGCTCTTCTTCACCCTTTGCATCTGGCTTTGAGACGGCGTGCGCAATATCAGGCTGACATTGGAATACGACGGCAGCGCCTTTTGCGGCTGGCAGTTCCAGCCCGGGCAGCGTTCGGTGCAGGGCGCGCTGGAGGAGGCCCTCGGCCGTCTCACCCAGAGCAGAACCCCGGTGATCGCCGCCGGGCGGACCGATGCCGGCGTTCACGCCCTTGGTCAGGTGGCCAATTTCCATACGGCGAGCGAACTACCGGTCGAGACCTTTGTCCGCGGTGCCAATGCCCTGCTCCCGGCCGATGTGCGGGTGATCGCCGGAGAGGAGGCGGCTGCCGGGTTCAATGCCCGTTATGATGCCATCAGCCGGGCCTATCGTTACCGGATCGTAACCCGTCCGCTGGCCGTCGGGCGGCAGTATGCCTGGTTTCTGCCGCTGCAGCTGGATCTGGCGGCGATGCAGGCGGCCGCCACGGCCTTGCTCGGCGTGCATGATTTCGTCTCCTTCTGCCACAGCGGTACGGAGCTGGAGCATCACCGTTGTCAGGTTTATGAAGCCGGCTGGCGCCACGAGCAGGAATCCTTCATCTTCGAAATCCGCGCCAACCGCTTCGTCCACAATATGGTGCGGATCATCGCCGGCACCTGTGTCGAGATCGGCCGCGGGGCGCTGGCCCGCGAAGCGATGGCGGAGATCCTCGCCGCCCGCGACCGCTGCGCGGCGGGACGCACCGCCCCGGCGCATGGCCTCTTTCTGTTGCAGATTCTCTATCCATCCGATATCCACCCCTTGCCAAAGGAGCAAACATGAAATTCTTCATCGATACCGCCAACCTCGAAGAGATCCAAAAGGCGATGGCCCTTGGCGTCGCGGACGGTGTCACCACCAATCCCACCCTCGTCGCCCGCGAGAGCGGCAAGCCGGAGGAGATTTATCGCGCCATCTGCGGCCTGATCGAAGGACCGGTCTGCGCCGAGGTGATCAGTCTCGACAGCGAAGGGATCATCCGCGAGGGGCGGGAACTGGCCAAAATCGCCGCCAATATCGTCGTCAAGATTCCGGTGACCCGGGAAGGCCTGATCGCCGTCAAGGTGCTCGAAGGAGAGGGCATCCACACCCTGGTGACCCTGATCTTCAGCCCGCTGCAGGCCCTGCTGGCCGCCAAGGCGGGGGCCTCGTTCGTCTGCCCCTTCGTCGGCCGCCTCGATGATACCGGCCAGGTGGGCATGGAGCTGGTCGAGCAGATCCTCGCCATCTACGCCAATTATGACTTTCCGACCGAGATTATCGTCGCCAGCATCCGCAATCCGCTGCACGTCCTGGATGCCGCGACCATGGGCGCCCATATCGCCACGATCCCCCTCAAGGTGATCGAACAGCTGGTCAAGCACCCGCTTACCGATGTGGGCATTCAGCTCTTTCTCAAGGATTGGGAGAGCGTCAAGAAGCGTCAATCCTGAGGCCTGGTGACGACGGATGCCGTATAAACCGATGACAACAGGTCGGCCCGCCGCCTTCATCCGGCCGCTGACGAGCCGCCGGCGCGGGCAATTGGCCCTATTGGCCGGCTGGCTGGTCTGCCTTGCCTTTGCCGTTCCAGCCGCCCGGGCCCAATCGAGGATCTGGAGCACCAGCGAGCGCCGCGGGCCGGCTGGCGATGGGAGCGAGGCCACCGTTCAGGAGCAGATCGCCAATTCACGCCACAACGCTATCACCCGGGCGGTGGCCGAGGTCAGCCCGGCGGTGGTGGGCATCAATGTGGTGCAGGTGCGGCGCTATTATCCCAGCTCACCCTTCGATGACGATCCCTTTTTCCGGCAGTTCTTCAAGAACAATCCGGTGGAAAAACGAGTGAAGAGCCTGGGGTCCGGTTTTATCATCTCGCGCGAGGGCTATATCCTCACCAACCAGCACGTGGTGGCGGATGCGACCGAGATCATCGTCACCCGCACCGGCGGCAAACAGTATGTCGCCAGCAAGGTGGGCGAGGACTATATCTCGGATGTCGCCATCCTCAAGATCGAGGGCACCAACTTCCCCAGCGTGCTGCTGGGGGATTCGGACGACGTCGTCATCGGCGAATGGGCTATCGCCCTCGGCGACCCCTTTGGCCTCTTTGACATCGGCTCCAAGGCCACCGTCACCGTGGGGGTGATCAGCGCCACCGACCGCGATTTTGGCCGGCGCGAGGACGACCGCATCATGGAGGACATGATCCAGACCGACGCCGCGATCAACGCCGGCAACAGCGGCGGCCCCCTTGTCAACTGCAATGGTGAGGTGATCGGCATCAATACCTGGATCCTCTCGAATACCGGCACCAATTCCGGCATTGGTTTCGCCTTGCCGGTCAACCGGGTCAAGCGCATCCTCGACGACCTGATCAATTATGGCAAGGTCGAGCGGCGCTGGTACACCGGGCTGCGCTACGAGGCGATGTCGCTGGCCACGGCGCGTTACCTCGGACTGGCGCGCCGCCACGGGGTGATCATCTCGGAGGTTGAGCCCGACAGCCCGGCCGCCCGCGGCGGCCTGCAGATCGGCGATGTCATCATGGGCATCAACGGCAAGGAGGTCGAGGAGTTCGAGGACGTCAAGGGGATTATCGACGGACTGGACCTGAAGCGGGGGGATACGCTGGTCTTTCGCATTTATCGCGGACAGCGCTATCTCAATCTTGGCATTCAGCTGGAGTATCGCGACGCCAGGACAAGAGGGCAAAACCGATGATCAAGCGTTACACGCGGCCGGAGATGGCCGCCATCTGGACGGATGAACACAAATATGCGACCTGGCTGCGGGTCGAGATCGCGGTGTGTGAAGCCCAGGCCGATCTTGGGCTGATCCCGGCTGCCGCCGTCGCCGAAATCAGGGAGAAGGCCGGCTATTCGCTGGAGCGCATCGAGGCGATCGAGGAGGAGGTCAAGCACGACGTCATTGCCTTTCTGACGGCGGTGGGCGAGCAGACGGGCGACGCGGCGCGCTTCATCCACCTCGGCATGACCTCCTCGGATCTGCTCGACACCGCTCTGGCGCTGAACATTCAGGAGGCGGGAGTCATTCTGCTGGCGGGCATGGAGCGGCTGCGCGAGATCCTGCGCCGTCAGGCTCTTGAGCACCGCGAGACGATCTGCGTCGGGCGCAGCCATGGCATCCACGCCGAGCCGACCTGCTTTGGCCTCAAGTTCGCCCTCTGGTATGACGAAATGGGCCGCAATCTCGAGCGGATGCGGAGTGCCCTCGCCGGCGCCGCAGTGGGCATGGTCTCCGGGGTGGTCGGCACTTTCGCTTTTATCGATCCGCGCATCGAGACGGCGGCGTGCGAGCGCCTCGGACTGCGGCCGGCGCCAGTCACCACCCAGGTCATCCAGCGCGACATTCACGCCCAGGTGCAGATGGCCATCGCCCTCTGTGGCGCCAGCCTGGAAAAGATGGCGGTCGAGATCCGCCACCTCCAGCGCACCGAGGTCCTCGAGGCGGAGGAACCCTTCAGCGCCGGGCAAAAGGGCTCTTCGGCGATGCCGCACAAGCGCAATCCCATCGGCAGCGAGAACATCACCGGACTGGCGCGCCTGCTGCGCACCAATGCCCTGGCGTCCCTCGAGAATATCGCCCTCTGGCATGAGCGGGATATCAGCCACTCCTCGGTGGAACGGATCATCTTCCCCGACAGCTTTACTCTGCTGGATTACATGCTGCATCGCCTCGGCCGGATCCTCGAGGGCCTGGTGGTCTACCCCGACCACATGATCGCCAACTTGCGCCGCACCCGGGGATTAATCTTTTCCCAGCCGGTGTTATTGGCATTGACTGGCAAGGGGTTAAGTCGTGAAATGGCCTACAAGATTGTGCAGGAGAACGCCATGCGCTGCTGGCGCACCGGCGAGGAGTTCAGCGAGATCCTCCTCGCCGATCAGCGTGTCCTGGCGCTCCTCACGCCCGCGGAAATCAGCAGCTGCTTCAACGAGCGCGTCGGACTCAAACAGGTGGATGAAATTTATCGCAAGGCCGGTATTTCTCAATGAGAGAACAGGTCACTCCGGATGTTCGACAATGAGAGGAGAGGAGCTTGAAAAAGAAAAAGGTCTATGAAGGCAAGACCAAAAAGGTCTACGAAGCCGAACATGAAACCGAGCTCATACTCGAATTCAAGGACGATGCCGTTGCCTTGACCGGCTCGAAAGCAGTGCACGCGCGCGGCAAAGGCGGCCTGAACAATCAGATGTCGTCCTACATGTTCCGGCTGCTCGACAGCTACCACATCGCCACGCATTTCATTCGCGAACTCTCGGACAAGGAGATGCTGGTGAAAAAGCTGGCCATGATTCCGGTCGTGGTCATGGTCCATGATGTCGCCGCCGGCAAGCTGGTCAAGAGCTATGGCCTGCCGCAGGGCAAGGAGCTGGAATGCCCGATCATTGAATACTATCTCAAGGATGACGAGCGCGATGACCCGATGATCAACGAGGATCACATCGTCTCGTTCGGGCATGCGACCTCGGTGGAGATCAAGGAGATGCATCGTCTGGCCTCCAAGATCAATGCGGTGCTCAAGGCCTTCCTGCGGCGCCGCGATCTGCAGCTGGTGGATATCCGTCTCGAATTCGGCCGCCATCAAACCCGATTGCTGGTTGCCGATGAGATCAGCCTCAACACCATCCGTTGTATCGATTTACGGCACCCTGAAATGGATATTCTCGACGGCGACAATCCCCAGGTACTGGAACATCTGGCCGATGTGAAAAGCCGCTTCTTCACCGCCTGACCGCGCCGTTTCGCGGCCTCCGAAGACAGGCGCAAGCCGATAACAGCCGCCGCGCGCGGCCCTGACCCTAACCAACCGGGAGCAAGATCGCTTCGGGGAAGACGATCGTAAAAAACCATGAATACCAGAAAAAAACGGACACGGAAGCAGCGCACCTACATCAACGTTCCCAATCTCTTCACGGCTCTGAATATCTTTTGCGGGTTCGTCTCCGTGATCCAGACCATTGAAGGCAACTATGTCACCGCCGCCTGGCTGATCTTTTTCTCGGCGGTCTTTGATGCCCTGGACGGACGTATCGCGCGCGCCACCGGTCAGAGCAATGCCTTTGGCCTGCAGATGGATTCGCTCGGCGATGTCCTCTCGGCCGGCCTCGCCCCCGCGGTCCTGGTCTACATGATGCAGCTGAAATCCCTGCATCCGCCGGTGGGCTTGATCGTTGCCTTTTTTCCCGTCCTTTTCGCCGCCTTCCGCCTGGCCCGCTTCAATGTCTTCACCATGGCCGAGGGCAAGAAAGCCGATTATCTGGGTCTGCCCGCGCCGATGGCGGGAGTTACCCTGGCCAGTTGCGTCATTCTCGCCGATGCCACCGAATGGACACTCCTGCTCCGCGGCCTGATCGTAATGGTCCCCGTCGTCAGTTTGCTGATGGCCAGCACCATCCGTTACGAAGGATTCCCGCGTTTCTCGATCCGGGAAAGGGGCGCCAACCGTTTGAAACTGCTCTTTTTCGTCACCGTTTTCGTACTCTTTCTCATCTATCCGTCCTATGTCCTCTTCCCCTTCATGATCCTCTACATCCTCGTCGGCATCCTCAATGCCCTGCGTTCCCTGCTGCGCGGCGCCGAGAATGGTGAAATTGCGATCATCCCCGAAGCGGACGAACTTTCTGCTGACCGTTGAGGGGGAGGGAGAAATCGATGATATCCAAGGACCGCTACCGCATTAAACGGAAACTCTCGTTCGGAACTTTGTTGTTGGCCATTGTGCTCGGCGCATTGATCGGCTCGGCGATCGGCCAGGCGATCGGCGTTCTCCTGCCCGAAGGGGTGGTGCACGATTTTCTGCTGCGCTCGGCCAGTTTTGGCTTCAGCCCCTTTCAGCTCAATCTCGCCATCGTCTCCTTCACCCTGGGCTTCACCTTCAATCTCAACATCATCGGCGTGATCGGCATCATCCTTGCGGCTTACATCTTCCGCTGGTATGCATGAACAATTTAACTTGCTTCTGAACAGCCGGTGCCCTATATTGCTCTATTCTATCGTTGGAGGAGATCATGCTTCCCGGTGTTGGTCTGGATGAAATGTTCGTCATCCTGCTGGTCGCGTTGATATTGTTCGGCTCCAAACAGCTGCCCGAGCTGGCTCGCGGCCTCGGCAAGGGACTGCGCGAGCTTAAAAAAGCCACAGATGATGTCAAACGGGAGCTGGATCTCACCGATCATCTTCCCAAGTGACCGCTATCAGAATCAAACGGAGGTTAATATGGGCATCGGCCCAACAGAATGGTTGATTATCATTTTCCTGGTCGTGCTGCTCTTCGGTTCCAAGAAAATCCCCGAACTGGCCAAGGGACTGGGGCAGGGCATCAAGGAATTCAAAAAAGCCGCCAACGACATCAACGAATCCACGTCCCAAACCGGCAGCCGCAGCGAATTGCCGCCGACCGACCGGAAACCGGAATAGCAGCGGGGCGCCAGCCTTCGCTCTGCAAGGATCAATCGATTGCATACCGGCCTCGCTGATTTCCAGTCTCTCAAACCTCTTCTCGCCGGCGGGTCGCTCAGCTGCACCCGCCTGGTGGAGACCTATTTGCAGCAAATCGATAAAGGCGCTCATCTGAACGCCTTTGTCGCTCTATTCGCCGAGAGCGCATGCGAAAAGGCTGCGGCCATCGATCGCAAGCGCAGCCAGGGCACGGCCGGACGGCTGGCCGGCATGGTCCTCGCCATCAAGGACAATCTGGCCTGGACCGAGGGAGCAACTACCTGCGGCTCGCATTTTCTCCGCGGTTATCGGTCGCCCTACGCTGCGACCGTGCTGCAGCGCCTGGCGGCCGAGGATGCGCTTTTCATCGGCAAGACCAACATGGATGAATTCGCCATGGGTTCATCCAGCGAACACTCCGCTTTCGGACCGGTGCACCATCCCCTGGATCCGGAACGGGTCCCCGGCGGCTCCTCGGGCGGTTCGGCGACGGCGGTCGCAGCCGGGCTCTGTACCGCCGCCCTCGGCAGCGACACCGGCGGTTCGATCCGCCAGCCGGCGTCATTCTGCGGCATTGCCGGTCTGCGGCCGACCTGGGGACGGGTCTCGCGTTCCGGCCTGGTCGCTTTCGCCTCCTCTCTGGACCAGATCGGACCGCTAACCCGCTCGGTTGCCGATTGCGCGGAGGTGCTGCAGGTCATTGCCGGCCACGATCCCGCCGACGCCACCAGCGCCACCGTGGCCGTCCCCGACTATCTCGCCGCCTTGCAGCGGGACCTCAGGGGAGTACGCATCGGCCTGCCGCGCGAGTATTTCCAGGAGGGGCTGGACCCCGCCGTGCGCAGCGCCGTGGAAGCATGCGGCCGCATTCTGAGCGCGGCCGGCGCCGAGCTGATGCCGGTCTCGCTGCCGCATACGCGCTATGCGATCGCCGCCTATTATATCATCGCCGACGCCGAAGCCTCCGCCAACCTCGCCCGCTTCGATGGAGCCCGCTTCGGCCGGCGTGCTCCCGCTGCCGGCAACCTGGAGGCGATGTATCTTCAGTCCCGCAGCGAGGGTTTTGGCGAAGAGGTCAAACGGCGCATCATGCTGGGCACCTTTGTCCTCTCGAGCGGCTATTATGAGGCCTATTATGGCAAGGCGCAGCGGGTGAGGACCCTGTTGCAGCGCGATTTCGCATCAGCCTTCTCGCAATGCGATCTGCTGCTGACACCGGTCTGCCCGACCACCGCTTTCCGGATCGGCGAAAAGGCCGCCGATCCGCTGGCGATGTACCTCTCGGACGTCTACACGGTCTCCGTCAATATGGCGGGGCTGCCGGCCCTGGCGCTGGCGTGCGGCCGGGATGCAGCGGGACTGCCGATCGGCGCCCAGCTGATCGGGCCGGCCTTTGCGGAGCCGCTCCTGCTCGCCACCGGCCATTATCTTGAAGGCCGGGTCGCCGCGGTGACCGCCGGAGGCGCCGATTCATGAGCGACCGATTCGAGCCGGTCATCGGCCTGGAGGTCCATATCCAGCTGCAGACCCGCAGCAAGATCTTTTGCGGCTGCAGCACGCGTTTCGGCGCGGAAGCCAACAGCCAGGTCTGTCCGGTCTGCATGGGCTTGCCGGGCGCCCTGCCGGTCTTGAACCAAAAGGTCCTTGAATCCGCTTGCCGGCTGGCTCTGGCTACCGGCTGCCGGGTCAACCCGGTCTCGCTCTTCGCCCGCAAGAACTATTTCTATCCGGACCTGCCGAAGGGCTACCAGATCTCGCAGTATGATCAACCCATCGCCGAGAGCGGAATAGTGGCGATCAGCCTGACGGAAGGGGAGGAGCGGGAGATCCGCATCCGCCGCATCCATCTGGAGGACGATGCCGGCAAGTCGATTCATGCCGAGCCCTTCGTCGGCGCCGGTGAGACCCTGCTCGATCTCAATCGTTGCGGGGTGCCCTTGATCGAACTGGTCACCGAGCCTGATTTCCATGCCCCCGCCGAGGCCGCCGATTTCCTGCAGCGGATGCGTCAGCTGGTGCGCTATCTCGGGATCAGCAGCGGCAATATGGAAGAGGGCAGTTTGCGCTGTGATGCCAATATTTCGCTCCGTCCAGCGGGCAGCAGCGGGCTGGGGGTCAAGACCGAACTCAAGAATATGAATTCCTTCCGCCACGTTGAGCGCGCCCTCGCCTTCGAAATCGAACGCCAGAGCGCCCTGCTCGCCGGGGGCGGCCGGATCGAGGCGCAAACCCTGCTTTGGGATCCTCTGCGCGCTGTGGCCGAACCGATGCGCAGCAAGGAAGAGGCCCACGATTACCGCTACTTTCCGGAACCCGATCTGATGCCGGTTCGCCTCTCCGCGGCGTGGATCGCGGCGCAGCAGGGCTTGCTGCCCGAACTGCCGGCGGCGCGCAAGGCGCGCTATCAGCAGCTCTTTGGTTTGCCGGCCTATGATGCCGGGGTGCTGACCAGTGATCCGGTCGTGGCGGATTATTTCGAGCGGCTGGCCGCGCAGGTGGAGGATAAAAAAGCCGCAAGCAACTGGGTCATGGGCGAGGTCCTGCGGGCCGCCAAAACCCGGAATTGCCCGGTCAATGAGCTGGCGGTGACGCCGGAGTATCTGGCGGAGCTGCTGCAGGCCCTCGCTCAGGAGCGGATTCCCGCCCGGACCGCGCGGCAGATCTTTGCCGAATCGCTGGAGAGCGGTCTTTCGCCGGCGGCTGCCATCGCCCGCGAGGAGCAGGCCCGGGTGACGGATGACCATGCGCTGCGCGCGCACATCCGGGCGATCCTCGATGCCCATCCGGATGAGAAGGCGGCCTGGCTGGCGGGCAAAGATAAGCTGCTCTCCTTTTTCGCCGGTCTCATCCTGCAGTCGCTGCGGGGCAGTGCCGACCCGCGCCAGATTATGGCGCTGCTGCACGAAGAAAGGGCGGCTAATCGGCCGTCAGAGAAATAAATTAGCGCAAATACGGATTGTATAGAGGAGAATCAGGCTCTGGTATGGCAACGACAGCAGATTTCAAAACGGGCTATGTGATCGAACTGGAAGGGGACCTCTGTTCGGTAGTGGAGTTTCAGCATTTCAAGATGGGCCGCGGCGGGGCCTATGTGCGCACCAAACTGCGCAGCCTGCGCAGCGGCCGGGTGCTTGAGAAGACCTTTCGCGCCGGCGACAAGGTGGAGGAGGCCGATCTGGAACGCCGGCCCATGCAGTACCTTTACCGGGAAGAGGACGCCCTGATGCTGATGGACAACGAAACCTATGAACAGCTGAGCGTACCGGTGGAGATGATCGGCGCCAACGTCGGCTTTCTGAAGGAGAGCGAGCGCGTCACCGTCCTGCTGCACCGGGAGAATCCGATCGGCGTCGAGATGCCCAATTTCGTCGAGCTGACGGTCGCTTCGACCGAGCCGGGTGTGCGCGGGGATACGGTCTCAGGCGCCACCAAAAAGGCGGTAATGGAAACGGGCGGCGTTGTGCTGGTACCGCTTTTCATCGAAGAGGGGGAGAAGCTGAAAATTGATACGCGCACGGGGATTTACGTCGAGCGCGTGAGATAAGGGAGTTTACATGCGTGCCAAAGAGATCCGCGAGTTGGTCAAAATTGTCGAAGAGAGCCAGATCGGCGAGCTGGAGATCACCTACTGGTGGGGCCGCAAGATCCGCATCAGCAAGGCGGTCTCTGCGGTCAGCAACAGCCGGGGAGGTGGTGTCGAGATCGTAACGGCGCCCGGTCCGGCGGTGGTGATTCCGCAGCCGCATCATTCGCCTGCGGCAGCCGCAGCCCAACTCCCTGAATCCTCCGGCAACTATCTTGAGATCAAGGCCCCCATGGTGGGCACCTTTTACCGAGCCTCATCGCCGGATGCGGAGCCCTATGTGCGCGAAGGCGAGATGATCGCCCCCGGCAAGGTCCTTTGCATCATCGAGGCGATGAAGTTGATGAATGAGATCGAGGCGGAGTGCAGCGGCAAGGTCGTCAAGATCCTGGTGCAGAACGGCCAGCCGGTTGAATACAACCAGACCTTGTTTCTTGTCGAGCCGGCCTCCTGAGCGGCCCGGAGCAAACCTGTGAACCTATGTCAGGGAAACGATTGTTTAAAAAGATCCTCATAGCCAATCGCGGTGAGATCGCACTGCGCATCATCCGCGCCTGCAAGGAGCTGGGTATTGCGACCGTCGCGGTCTACAGCGAAGCCGACGCCAACAGTCTGCATATCCGGTTTGCGGATGAGGCGGTCTGCATCGGCCCGCCCCCCAGTCACAAAAGTTATCTCAATATTCCCCACATCATCAGCGCCGCCGAGATCACCAATGCCGAGGCGATTCACCCCGGCTACGGTTTTCTCGCCGAGAACGCCCAGTTCGCCGATATTTGCAACTCCTGCGGCATTGCCTTCATCGGTCCGACGCCGGAGGTGATCTCGATGATGGGCGACAAGGCGCGCGCCAAGGAGACCATGCGGGCCGCGGGCGTGCCGGTCATCCCCGGCTCCGACGGCGTCGTCCACAGCATCAAGGCGGCTGGCGAGATCGCCGCCCGCATCGGCTATCCGGTCATCATCAAGGCCGTCGCCGGCGGCGGCGGCCGGGGGATGCGGGTGGTCCGCTACGCCCACGAACTGGCCAACGCCTACAGCACCGCTCAGGCCGAGGCCAAAGCCGCTTTTAGCAACGACGAACTCTATCTGGAAAAATTCTTCGAATCCCCGCGCCATATCGAGGTGCAGCTGCTCGGCGACAATTACGGCAACTGCGTCGCCCTCGGCGAGCGCGAGTGCTCGATCCAGCGCAAACACCAGAAGCTGATCGAGGAGAGCCCCTCGTCCGCCGTCTCGCCGCGCCTGCGCCGCGAGATGAGTGCGGCGGCCGTCAAGGGCGCCAAACGGGTGCGTTATAACAGCGCAGGGACCATCGAGTTCCTCCTCGATCCCAAGGGCCATTTCTATTTCATGGAGATGAACACCCGCATCCAGGTGGAACATCCGGTCACCGAGATGGTCTTCGGCCTCGATCTGATCAAGGAGCAGATCCGGCTCGCTGCCGGCGCCCGGCTCCGCGCCGACCTGCGTTTCTGGAAAATGCGCGGTCATGCGCTGGAGTGCCGCATCAATGCCGAGGACCCCGCCCACGGCTTCCGTCCCTCGCCCGGGCGGATCACCACCCTGCACCTGCCCGGGGGATTGGGGGTGCGCGTCGATACCCACGCCTACGCGCAGTACATCATACCGCCCAACTACGATTCCCTGATCGCGAAACTGATCGTCCATGCTCCCACCCGCGAGGAGGCGATCATTCGCATGCAGCG
Organism: uncultured Cytophagia bacterium; assembly: GCA_964436305.1. Classification (GTDB taxonomy): domain Bacteria; phylum Zhuqueibacterota; class Zhuqueibacteria; order Residuimicrobiales; family Residuimicrobiaceae; genus JAKPUX01. Next base: position 60,573 of record CAYTCI010000002.1, read on the forward strand.
GGCACTCGACGAGTTCATCGTGGAGGGGATTTCGACCACCATCCCTCTGCAGAAGCAGATCCTCGCCGAGGAGAATTTTCGTTCCGGCAACATCAACACGAAGTATATTGAACAGTTCATCCTGACCAACAATGGAGGTGCATCATGACAGCCCCGGAAGACCTGCTGTATACCAAGGAACATGAGTGGGTTCGTGTTGAAGGTGACATCGCGGTGGTCGGCATCACGGAGTATGCCCAGGGCGAGCTCGGCGATGTCGTCTTTGTCGAGCTGCCGCAAGTCGGCGCCGAACTGACCCAGAACGATTCTTTCGGCACCATTGAAGCGGTCAAGGCGGTCTCGGATCTTTTCGCGCCGCTTTCGGGTAAAGTAACCGAGACCAACGCGCAGCTGACGGATGCCCCGGAGACGGTGAACAAGGATCCCTATGGCGCGGGCTGGATGGTCAAACTCCACATCTCCAATCCGGGCGAGATGGCATCCCTGATGAAGGCCGATGCCTACAAGGCGATGATCGGCTGAGTCGTGGATCACGGCGGTAGCGCGCCGATGGTGGCTGAAAGTTGGCCGACTGTTTCAAAAATGAGACACCCAGGTCACGGCGGCCCGCTGCCTCTCGTGGAGGAAATGGCTTTAAGTACAAGTAAAACAGTACATCATTGTCGATGCCAGCCGGCTGCATCTGACGCAGCTTTTTGGTATGATTATTGTACCTCATACCGTAAATGTAAAAAAATACTTGCAAATTTCTTTTTTCATTGTTACTTTTTAGTGTTGAAAACGAGTTTGACCGTACAGGAGAAAGCCTATATCCATTCGTTAGAGTTTTTTAAACCAGTCTGATCAAGACACGCTTTAACTGGTGTTGCTTTAACGAATACGTATAGGCTTCTTGCACTATTTTCCGAATGTCCATGGGCGAGAAGCTGTAATGATTCAGCCCGACATTCGGATTTTTTTTTGAAGAGCAGCAAACTGGATCGTGTGTTCACCGGGAGGATGTCATGAAAAACCTGTTTAAATGTCTGATTGCGGTCGTCATTCTCGGCTCTTTCGCTTCGGCCTTTGCAGTCAGCGAATCCGCCGTCTTGTTCCTGCAGATTTCGCCCGGCGCTCGCGCCGCCGGCATGGGCGAAGCCTTCGTTGGTCTGGCCGATGACGCCACCGCCGTCTATTACAACCCGGCCGGCCTGGGATTCCAGCGGGGACGGGAACTCACCCTGATGCATACCAACTGGCTGCCGCAGCTCGGCACCGACCTCTTCTATGAATTCGGCGCCTATCGCATGCATTTCGAAAACATCGGCACCATCGGTATCAACGTCACCTATCTCAATCTTGGTACCCAGTCGCGCACCGATGAATCGGGCCCCGATCCGATCGGCGAATTCTCCAGCAACGAGTATGCCATCTCGCTGACCTACGGCACCCAGCTGAGCGAAAAGTTGGCCGTCGGTCTGGGCGCGCGCTTCATTCAATCCAACCTGTCGCCCTTCGGCGCCGGTTCCGAGCAGGGCGATGGCCGCGCCAGCGCCTTCGGCTTTGACCTCGCTGCCCTCTACAAGATCTCCAACACCTTCAGCGCAGGCGCCAACCTCTCCAATATGGGTCCCAAAATCACCTATATCGACGCCTCTCAGGCCGACCCCCTGCCGACCAACCTCCGCGTCGGTTTCGCCGCACATGCCATCAACAACAAGTACAACAAGCTGACCTTCGTCGCCGATCTCAACAAGACGATGGTCAAACGCTACTCGGATGGCACCTCCGATCCCTTTTACAAGGCGATCTTCACCTCTCCCTGGGTCGAGAAAAAGCGCACGGGCGCTTCCAACGACACCAGCAACGTCCAGTATGACAACGTTTTCAAGGGAATCGTCAGCGGCGGCGCCGAATACTGGTACAACGACCTCTTCGCCCTGCGCGCCGGCTATTACTGGGACCCGGACGGCAAGGTGGACTATTTCAGCCTCGGCGCCGGTATCGCCTACAACCTTTACCGCTTCGATTTCAGCTATGTCTCGGCCGATGAGGGCCATCCCCTCGCCAACACCATGCGCTTTTCGCTGAGCATCGGCTTTTAAGCGATCATTTGGCGGTTCCGCACAAGGGCAAAAGCTTGCAAAAGCTTTTGCCCTTCGCATATTGTACCCCGCGCAGTATCTTGGTTTCTCATTTTCCGGGTCGGATCATGCAACGACGCTTTTTCCGCTTTCTCCCCGCCCTTTGCCTTCTCGGGGCCTTGTTGGCCGCTGCAGCCTCGCCGCTCTTTGCCGCCGGCATGCCCGGCGCGCGTATCCTCGCCGCACCCCTGGCCGCGCCACGCCTGACCCAGGGGCCGGTGCGCATCCTCGCCCTGCGCGTCGAATTCGTCGCCGATGACCTCGCCACCACGACCGGCAACGGCCGCTTCGATCTCGGCAGCACCTCCAGCAATCCCCTGGACCCGCCGCCGCACAACCGCACCTATTTCCAGCACCAACTGCTCGGTCTGGCCAACTATTTTGCCCGCGTCTCGGGCGGCCGCGTTCAGATTTCGGCCGATACCTTCCCGCAGGCGGAGAACGAGGCCTACCAGCTGCAGCACGACATGGTCTGGTACAGCGGCATGGAGGACGAAACCCTGCAGCAGCAGCGCTGGGCGGAGTTGCTGCGTGATGCCCTGCAGCTGGCTTCCGCCGGCGGCGGGATCGATTTCAGCCGTTACGACGCGCTGATGGTCTTTCATGCCGGCGCCGGCCAGGATTTTGCTTTCGACATCGACTATACCCCCTACGACATCCAGTCGGTCTATATGGATGCGGCGGCGCTCGCCGGCGGCCTCGGTGAGGATCCCGCCACCTTCAAGGGTATCGCCTGCCCGGGCGGCGTCTACTTCCGCAACGGCATCATTTTGCCCGAAACCCAGAACCAGGAAGGTTACAACCTCGGCCTGCTCGGCACCATCACCCTGCTCTTCGGCAGTCAGCTCGGCATGCCCAGCCTCTTTGACACCCGCAGCGGCCGCGCCGGCATCGGCTCCTGGGGGCTGATGGACCAGGGCTCCTACAATTTCCAGGGGTACATCCCCGCCGAGCCGAGCGCCTGGGAAAAGATCTATATGGGCTGGGAGAGCCCGGTCGTCGTCCAGAGCGGCAAGGGGGTGCGCATCGGCGCATCGCGAACCGTCTCGGCCCCGCACATCATCAAGGTGCCGGTGACGGCCAGCGAATACTATCTCATCGAAAACCGTCAGCGCGATCCCAACCAGGACCACCGGACCATCGGCCGCGACGAGAACGGCAAAAAGGCTGAATTCGACTCGACCGGCCGCGTCGTTGCCGCAGCCGGCATCGGCGTGCTGACCCGCGTTGACGAATACGATTTCGGCCTCCCCGGCGGCGGACTGCTGATCTGGCATATCGATGAGGCCGTGATTCAGGCCAATCTGGCCAGCAATACCGTCAATGGCCAGATGAACCACCGCGGCGTCGATCTGGTCGAGTGCGACGGCGCCCAGGATATCGGCTACCTCTACAGCATGCTCGATGCCGGCTATGGCACCGAAAACGGCGACTGGTGGGACCCCTGGTGGGCTGGCAACGAATCGCATCTCTATGTCAACCATGCCGATGAGGTGGTCTTTTCGGCTACCTCCATCCCCAACAGCAACGGCTATAACGACGCGGTCACGCGGATCCGCTTCGACCATTTTTCGCACCTCGATTCGGTCATGACCCTCGATATCTCCTCCGGCGCCATCAAGCCTGGCTTCCCGCGCCTGGAGGCGGTCGGAAGTGGTCTGGATCCCGCCACCCTGGCCGCGCGCCCTGGCAAGAGGGGGGAGACGGGCGTGTTGGCCGCAGCCACCCGATCGGGCCAGCTCTATCTCTGGCGCAGCGACGGCAGCGCATTCCTCAGCAGCGGCTATGTCGCCGCCTGGCCACTCGTTGCACCGGCGGGCGCCTCACTGTTTGCCGATCTCGACCAGAACGGCACCGATGAGCTCTATTACCCCGCCGTCAGCGGCGAACTCTATGCCTATAACCTCGCCGAAAAGGCCTCCGCCCCGGGATTGCTCGATCTGCGCGGCATCTATTCATTCAACGACAGCCCGCGCACACCCCTGGCCGTGCTGGCGGGCGATCATCCCGCCCTGCTGCTCGGCGACAGCCGCGGACGGATCTCGGCTCTCCGCTACGACGGCGCCGATGGTCCGCTCAAGGCGGCCGAGAGCCTCGAGGGCAACGGCTCCGCCATCTCCGGACTGGCCGTGACGCCCGATGGCCTGGTGGTGGCCGCCACTGACGATGGCCGGATCACCGCGCTGCGGTTCGATCCTCTGACCCTGCTTTGGCAGCGGCAGAGCGGCCTCGGCCCGAGCCAGCCGTTGATCGCCGATTTCGATGGTCTCCCCGGCTATGAGATTGCCGCTCTTGACACCAGCGGTGTACTCGCCTCCTTCACCGCCGACGGCGTCCTGCTCGGCCGTTATCAGGCGCCCGTACCACTCACCGGCGCCGGCGCCCCGGCTCTCGGCGATATCGACCTCGACGGCCTGCCGGAAATCCTCTGCGCCACCCGTCAAGCCGCTGCCGCCTTTGAATTCAACGGCGCGCTGGTGCTCAACTATCCGGTCGCCGCAGCCTCGGGCGGTGTTGTCCCTGGCAGCCCGCTCTTTGTCAAGGTGAAAGCGGGGGGTGACACCAGACTCCTTTTCACCGGCGGTGACGGTCTGATCCATGCCGCTACGGCGCGTGGTGAGGCCGCTGCGGGATTCCCGCTCGACGCCAATACCGCCGCCGGCGCGGCGCTGCTGCTTGCAGACCTCGACGGCGACGGCGCTCTCGAGCTGGCGGCCGCCGGCAGCGACGGCAGCCTCAACCTTTTCGATCCCGGCTTCGAGGCCGGCGCGTTCCCGATTTGGGGCCAGACCGGCGGCGCAGGACGCACCTTCTGCCTGCCCGGAAGCTCCACACCACCGGTCCCGGTCTCCGATCTCCTGCCGGCGCGCAAGGTCTTTTGCTATCCCAATCCCGCGGCGGAGGGCCTGGCCACCATCCGCTTCACCCTGAGCCGTCCGGCCGATGCGGTACGCGTACGCCTCTTTGACCTTGCCGGCAATTTTGTCGAGGAACTGGTGCGCAGCGGACTCGGCGTCGGCGATCACGAGATCGTCTGGAATGTCGCACGGGTGCAGAGCGGCGTCTATCTGGCTAAAGTCACCGCCGAGGCTGGCGGTACCAGCCGTTTCGAAATCATCAAGATAGCGGTGACCAACTGAACGGTAGCCGCCGGACTCGATCTGTAGTGGACGCGATCACAGGATATTTCTGCTTATGAGACGGACCAGAATCAAGGCGCTTCTCGCAACCGGGCTGATGCTGATGCTGCTTCCGGTATCCCGGCTTTTCGCCCAGGAGGAGCCGATCAATCACACCGAGCTGGACTGGTATACGATCAAGACCGAGCATTTCCAGGTACACTTTCACCAGGGCGCCGAGCGCAGCGCGCAAACCGTCGCCAAGGTGGCCGAGGAGATCTATGGGCCGATCACTGCGCTCTACCACCACCATCCGAACGGATTGATCCATTTTATCATCAAGGACTATGACGACAACTCCAACGGCGCCGCCTTTTACTATGACAACAAGGTCGAGATCTGGGCGCCGCAGATGACCTTTATCCTGCGCGGCACCCACGACTGGCTGCGTAACGTCGTCACCCACGAGTTCAGCCATATGATTTCGCTTGGTGCGGCGCGCAAGATGCCGCGCAAGATTCCCGCCCTCTATCTGCAGATGTTCGGCTATGAACCGGAAAAACGCGAGGACGTCCTTTATGGGTATCCGAACGTCATCGCCTCCTATCCCATTGCCATGACCGCGGTGCCGATGTGGATGGCCGAGGGCATGGCGCAGATGCAGGTCCCGGGCCTGCAGTATGACCTGTGGGACAGCCATCGCGACATGCTCATCCGCAGCGCCATCACCGCCGGCAAGGCCCTCAGCTACGACGAAATGGGCGTCTTCGGCAAGAACAGCCTGGGCAACGAACGCACCTATAACTCCGGCTATGCCCTGATCCGCTACATCATCCGCCAGCACGGTCCTGAGGCGCTGCAAAAGCTCAGCGATGGCCTATCGAGCCCGCTCTCCTTCACTGCGAACGGCGCCCTCAAGCAGGCCACCGGCCTGGACGGCGGACAGCTTTATCAGCAGTGGCAGGAGCAGATGCGGCGCTACTATGGCCAGCGTCTGGCGGTGATCGACTCCCATCGCGTCGTGAGCGAGATCCTCACCCTCAGGGGATTGGGCAATACCCACGCCGCCTGGTCGCCGGACGGCAAACAGCTCGCCTTTTGCGGCAGCGAGGCCAACGATTACCTCAGCCTCACCCATCTTTGCCTGTATGACGCGGTCAGCGGCAAACGCAAGGTGCTCAAACGCGGGGTCAACAGTCCGATTTCCTGGAGCCGGGACGGCCAGTCGCTCTATTACTGCCGCATCGAGCGCGGCCGCTATGGTTCCCATCTCAGCGATCTCTTCCGCTACGATCTCAAGAGCGGCAAGGAGAAGCGCCTCACCCGGCGGATGCGCGCCTTCGCCCCCGATCTGGCGCCGGACGGCCGCAGCCTGGTCTGCGCCGTGCAGAAGGATGGCACCGATAATTTGCTGCTGCTGGATGCCGAGGGCAACGTGATCCGCCCGCTGACGACGTTCAGCCAGGGCGAAGCGGTCGATTCGCCGCGCTTCTCGCCTGACGGCCGTTCGATTGTCTACTCGCAGGCCCGCCGTCACGGCCGGGAACTGGTCCTGCTCGATATCGCAACCGGCGAACGTCATCCCCTGGTGGCGGAGAGCGGCGATGCCCGCGATCCCGTCTATGCACCGGACGGCCAGCGGATCTACTTCGCCTGGGACCGGAGCGGCATTTTCAATATCTACAGCGTCCGGCCCGATGGCGGTGACCTGACGCTGTGGACCAACACCCCGGGCGGGGCTTTCATGCCCACGGTTGCGAACACCGGGGAACTGGCCTGGTCGGAGTTCCAGTACGACGGCTACAAGATCGCCCGGCTGCGCAACCCGCAGCCCGTTCCCGCGGCATGGGCCCGCTATCCCCAGGCGGACAACGCCGATGAACTCGGCCTGACCGAGCGGGAAACCCCGGCCAGCCTGCTGGCCCTGCGCGATTTCGACGACACCCGCCTGCCCGAGTACAAGGCGGAACCCTACGAGATGACCTACGGCCAGATCTCCCTGCTGCCGCGGGCCATGATCGACTACAAGACCCTGAAGCTCGGCAGTTATTTCACCGCCAGTGACATCCTCGATCGTTACTCCATTTTCGGCGGCGCGACCCTTAACAGGCAGATGGATCTCGATGCCTTTGCCATCGCGGAAATGCGCCGGTTCAAGCCGACCCTCTTCATCGAACTCTATGCCTTCTCGCGCCATATCAAGCGCGATATCGAGGTGATCGAGGATTACCCGATCAAGGCCGGCGTCGACATCCGTTTCAACATCCTCGAAGCCGATCTCGGCGGCCGGATCAATCTGGCCGAGGGACAGACCCTGCGCGCGGCCTTTGCCCACAGCCGTTACACCAGCAAGATCGGCAATTTCTTTTTCAAGGGGATTGACTGGGTCTCACCGGCGAACACCTATTTCATCGGCAACCAGCTATCCGCCACCTGGAACCTCAACGCCGTCGCTCCGGGCGTGACATCCGACATCAATCCACGCTTCGGGCGCAAGGCAGAGATTCGTTACGGCTACGAGCGCAACCGCTTTTTTGAGGATTTCGCCACCGACAACAGCTACGGCACCCTCCAGGAGGTCTATGCGCAGTACAATTACCACAAGCTGGAGGTGAACTGGCACGAGTACAGGCCGGCCCCCTGGGCCCACCGTCATGGCCTCTCCGCCAATCTCCAGGCGGGCTGGATCGATCGGCCGGTCGACAGCTTTTTTAACTTTTTTGCCGGCGGCCTGCCGGGACTGCGCGGTTATCCCTATTACAGCATCGAGGGACGCAAATTGCTGCTCGGCCGTTTTTCCTATCGTCTGCCCGTGCTGACCGGCTTCCAGAAGCAGTTCCTCCACCTGACCGGCGATAATCTCGTGCTCGGCGCCTTTTTCGACTATGGCAATGCCTTCGACGAGGACCAGGTGGACCTCAGCCACTTCAAACGCGCGGTTGGCGGCTCCTTGCGCGCAGGGGTTTTCTCCTTTTACGGATTCCCAACCGCCCTCTCCTTCGAGGCCGCCTACGGGCTGGACCGCGTCGAAAATGGCGGACAGCGGTACGGCCGCGAATGGCGCTACTATCTGATGGCATTGTTTGACTTTATGGATTGAATGGAAGGGAGTTGAAGATGAAGAAGGTCCTTCTGGCTGCCCTGCTGACAACGGCGGCTGTTGCACAGGCCGGAGATTGGCACGATTTTATCCTCACCAGTCCGCGCACCCGGCTGGCTCTGGCCGATACCGCGGCTATTCAGGATTCGACCGATCAGTCCGCTGAGACCTGGGTCACACCCAAAATGCCCGCCAAAGCCCTGCTCCTCTCCGCCGTCCTGCCGGGCGCCGGCCAGATCTATGACGGTGAATACCTCAAGGCCCTCGGATTCCTCGCGGTCGAAGCGGCGAGCTGGTATTTCTACAGCGGCTACCAGGGCAAGGGCAATGATATCGAGGACGAGTATGAAAAGTACGCCGACACCCACTGGAGCGAGGATAAATACTGGCAAGCCATCGCGTCGATGTCCGGCAAACCGGCCGATGATATCGAGGCGCTGCGCGAATGGGAACACCTCAATTTCAGCCACGGCCTGCATCTGACCAAGGATCAGCAGTATTACGAGATGATCGGCAAGTATAACCAGTTCAACTATGGCTGGAATGATATCTATACCACCACCCCGAGTCCGACCGACAAGATGACCTATCTCAAGGAGCAGGTCCGCTCGCCGCGCCGGCTCTATTACGAAACCCGCCGCGACGCCAGCAACCGCAATTTCAAGCATGCAACCACCTGCCTGACCGTGGTCATTCTCAATCACATGGCCAGCGCCCTTGAGTCGGCCTGGAGCGTCAGCCACCACAACCGCGAGATCGCCGAGGCCCGCCTCTACTTCGAGCCGCGGCAGATGGACCAGCAGCGTTACAGCGCCTTAACCTTGCGCGTGGATTGGTGAACCCTATGAAGCGAATCGCATTCTGGATCTGCTCGGCGATTCTCCTCGCCACCGCGCCCCTGGCCACCGGCGGCGGACTTGACGCGCAAGAGGAGAAGGCTCCCCTCTCTCTGGAGGCCCGGTCGAAAGGCAAGGCGATGATGCTCTCTTTCCTGCTGCCAGGACTCGGTGAACGCTATGCCGGAGCGATCACCAAATCGCACCTCTTCCTCGGTACCGAGATCAGCTTGTGGCTTGGCTATGCCGGCTTTACGACCTACTCCAGCTGGCGGCGCGATGAGCTCGAGAGCTTCGCCGCCCGCCATGCCGGCGTGGATCCGCGCGGCAAGAACGATACCTACTATACCAATATCGGCAACTATGCCGACATCGGGCAGTACAACGCCGCCAAACTGCGCCAGCGTAACCTCGATGACTATTACGCCGATGTGGCGAGCTATTACTGGAAATGGGATACCGCTGCCAACAAGGCCCATTTCGACCAGCTGCGCATCTCCTCGGAAAAGGGGCGCAACCGCGCCACCTTCGTCCTCGGCGCCATCTTCGCCAACCATCTGGTCAGCGCCATCGACGCGGTCTGGAGCGTCAGCCGTTATAATAAAAAGCTCGCCGGCCGGACGGAGTGGCATCTGCAATTCGGCGACGGCATCTTCCAGCCCCGCTGCCTTTTCTCCCTGCAAACCCGCTTTTAAACGCCAAAGCCGGTGGCTGCATTTCTGCGACCACCGGCCTGACCATACCTCGGCACCTTTCCGGCTCTATCCCTTTTTCTCCTCCACCGCGTCATGCAGCAGCCCCCGGATCCGCCAGCGCGCCAGGACCAGCCCGGCCAGCGCCAGCAAGCCAAGCTGCAGCAGCTCACCGCCGACATGCCGCCAGCCCGCCCCCATTTGCGTGATCCGGACAAACGCCTGCAAATAGGGGGTGCCGGGCATAAGCTGGCTTGAACTCCGTACCACCCAGGGCATCGAATCCAGCGGCCAGCTGTATCCCGAGAGCAGGAAAAGGGGGTACGAGGTGAAGACGAAGAACTGCATCGCCACGATCTTTTTGCTGAAGAATGAGGAGATGAAGAGACTGAGATAGATCACCGCCAGCAAAAAGAGAAACGTCAGCAGTGCCAGGGCTGCCAGACTGCCGCGCAGCGGTATCCTGAAGAGCGCAAAGAGCGTGGTGTAGAAAAAGAGGGCATAGGCCAGATAAAGGAGCAGATAAAAGAAGCCCTTGCCGCTCATCACCGCCCAGGTGCTCTTGCCGGAACTGCGGTAGAGATCCCCCAGCGTGCCCCCTTCGCGCTCGCGAGCCATGCTCTCGGCAAGGCCGATGAGCAGGGTTTGCTGCAGGATCATCACCAGCAGCCCGGGGATGAGAAAATCCCCATAGCTGTCGGCGGGATTGAAAAGTGACTTGTGCTCGATCTGAAGAGGTTCAACCAGCTCGAGCGCCTGTTCCCGGCTGTAGCCCGCGCTCTCAAAGTAGTGCAGCCGGATGCCGCCGCCAAGGGTGCCGCTGACCTCGGCGACTGCCTTGCTGATGTCGTTGGCGATGAGGAAACGGCTGGCATTGAGGTAAACCGGCAGATGCGCGGTATGGCCGCGCTTGATCTGCCCGGCAAAATCATCCGGGATATAGACGATGCCGTGAACGCGCATCTCCATCAGTCCCGCGACCGCCTCGGCATAGGTGACGGGTTGTTCCGCGACGCGCACCAGTTTGCTGCTGTCGAGATAGCGGATCAGCTCGCGGGCCAGCGCGGAATGATCCTGATCGACGACGGCGATGGGCACATCCCTCTCGCTCTTGAGGCCGTAGATCGAGCCATAGAAAAAGGCGTAGAAGAGGGGGGCGAGCAGGATCACCGCGAAGATGTTGGTGTCGCCGTGGATGCGACGCACCTCCCGGCGTACCACCCGCCACCAGCCATGCAGTTTGGCCTGGATCATCGGGCACCTCCTTCGCCTGCAGCCAGCGGCAAATGACGGCAGCGATAGTGCAGCAGGGCCCAGCTGACCGCCGCGGGCACGACGATGAAGAGGGAGAGGATGACCATCTCCCGGCGCAGGTTGTGCAGCGGCGCACCCATCTGGTAGAGTTTGATAAAAGCGGTGAGGAAATGGGTGAAGGGCATAATCTGGGCGAAGCCCTGGTGCAGGCCCGGCATCCCCCAGAGGGGGAAAGTATAGCCGCTGAACATGAAAGCGGGTGTATTGATAAAGACGGCTGCCTCGGTCGCCAGCATCTGGTTGTGAACCAGGCACGAGATCATCAGGCCGAGGAAGAACGAGGCGGCGATGAAGAGGACAAAGAGGCCCAGGATCGTCAGCGCCGGAGCGGCCAGTGGAATCTGCATCAGGGGGAAGAGGATCCCCAGCAAGCCCAGGCCCATGGCGCTGTGCACCAGCAGGTGCGGCAGGGATTTGCCGAGCAGGAGCGCCCCGGCACGGCCATCCGCCGCCGCGAAGAGCTCAGCGAGCGTCCCCTCGTGGTACTCCGCCGAGATCACCAGCACCGCCACCAGCATGATGAGCATCTGCATGAAGGCCGGCAAGAGGCCGGGCACCAGATAGTTGGCATAATTGTAGGCGGGGTTGAAAAGGACCTGGGTGTCGACGCTGACCGGATTGGCCAGAGCCAGGGCTTGCTCTTCGCCCAGTCCGCGCGCCCGCAACTTTTTCATCAGTACGGCCGCCGAGGCCATGCGGCCGATGGTCGTTGCCTCCTTGTAGATCATGTTGCCCGAGAGCAGATTGAAATGATTGCGGTAGACGACCATCCGGGCCGGCACCCCGCGCTTGATATCCCGCTCCATCCCTTCCGGCAGATAAAAGGCCCCCTGGATGCGCCCGGCGCGCATCGCCTCCGCGATGCCGGCGGTGGAGTTCACTCCCTCGGCGATCCGGAAGAGGCGGTCCGCGGCGACAGCGCGCGTCAGGCTGCGTGAGAGCTCGGAATGGTCGGCATCGACGACCGCCACCGGCAGCGCCTTGACCACCTTTTCGCAGTAGATAGCGGCGACGGCGACGAAGAGGACCAGCGGCAGGACGATCATCAAAAGGTAGAGATTGCGGCGGCCGGCGATCCGGCGCCATTCCCGCGCCATGATCCGTCCCACCGCCTTGAGATAGGCTGTCATTACGCTCTTCCCGATTCTGCCAGTTACAGCGTCACCCGGGCGGTCATGCCCGGTACGAGTCCGGCGATGGCCTGCTGCGGACGCAGGTGGATTTCCAGGGTCTTGAGATCAAAGTCGCCCTTTTGATTGGTCGCGCGCCAGGTGGCAAAGTCCGCCATCGCGGCGATATGGGTCACCTTGAAGAGATGACTCTCCGGTCCCAGCGCCGGGATGACCACTGCCATGCTCTGCTCCTTGCGGATCCCGGCCATCTGGTCCTCGCGCACCTGCAGCACCACCCAGACATCCTGCGGATCGACAAGGGTGAAGACCGGATAGCCGGCGGCGACGATCTCACCGGGGTCGCTGATCCGTTTGAACACCTCGCCGTCCAGCGGACTCTTGATTACCGTCTCGTCCTGATAGGCCAGGGCCTCGGCCACGCCCTGCTCGGCCTGATGGAAGAGGGCCTCGGCCGCCTGAATCTCCTCGCTGCGCGCGCCCTTGAGCACCATCTGGTATTTGGCGTGAGCCGCGTCAAGCTGCTCCCGGGCCGCTTTATACTGGAATTCAACCTGGTCATGTTCCTGCGTCGAGATGACGCTGTCGCGATAGACCGCGCTGACGCGGTTCCAGGTCTTCTCCGCCAGCTCGAACTGGTGTCTGGCGGTCTCGTACCCTCTGGCGGCCTGTTCCTTCTCCTCGGGACGGGCGCCATGGCGGGCCATCTCCCATTTGGCCCGGGCGGCGGCCATCAGGGCGCGGGCCTGTTCCACCTTGGCGTCGATCTCGCGGCTTTGCAAGCGCGCCAGCGCCTGTCCGCGCTGCACCTTCGCGCCCTCCTCCACGAAGACCGAGTCCATGCGTCCGGGCAGCTTGGATGCGACGTCCACCTCGGTGCACTCCACCTGTCCGGTCAGGATGACCTTGCTGGCCGTGAAGGCACGGATGGTCAGGGTCAGGAGGGCAATCAGGGCGATCGCCGCCGGAACCAGTAACAGGGATTTGGCATTTGTTTTCATCGGATTTCCTCCAGCCGGCATGCCGGCGCTTGACAACCTTCTAGTGGACCGGCTTGTTCCGGTTCCATACCTGCAACAGGGCTTCAGGCTCGCCGGCGGCGACATAGATATCCGCCAGGGCCGCATAATAGGCGTGCAGCGAGTTCAGACGTTCCATACGGATGCGCTCCTGCGAGAGCCGGGCATCGACAACCTCGAGGGAGGTTCCCAGTCCCGCGGCAAAGCGTTTGTCGTTGAGGCGGAGGTTCTCGTCCGCCAGAGCCAGGGTGGGGGCGAGCTTTTCATAGCGGGCGCGGGCATTGGCCACATCCCGCCACGCTTTTTGCACCCACAGATCCACCTGCTGCCGGGCATCCTGCTGGATGTGCTCGACCTCACGCTCGAGATGCACCGATTGCTGCAGTGCGTGGACCCGCTTCATGCCGTTAAAGAGGGTCCAGTTGGCCTGGACGCCGACGACCCAACGCGGCTCCAGCGCCGAGAGATACTCCGGATAGAGCTCATATTTGCCAAAGCCGGCCACCTCCGGCAGCAGGTCGGCCCGGACGGCGGCATAATTCTGCCGGGCGGCGCGCTGTTTCATCGCCACCAGGTGGAGCAGGGGTTGATTCTCCTGCGCCGCATGCAGCAGGGCGTCGAGCGAATCGCCCGCGGCGGCGAAGGCCAGGGTATCGGTGGCCATCAGCAGGGGCGCGGACTCCAGCCCCAGGGTGCGGGCGAGGGCGATGCGCGCCAGATCGAGCTTGTTCTGGTCATCGAGAAGGTTGCGTTCCGCATCGGCGACCGCCACTTCGGCCCGCAGCAGATGATAGCGGGGGATGAGGCCCTCGTCGAACAGGCGCTGGGCATCCTGGCGATGGCGCTGCATGCCCGCGAGCACATCGGCGCGCGTGGCGATCACCTGCTGCAGCAGGGCGAGGTTGAAATAGTCAATGGCCGCCTGCTTGAAAACCTGGTTGCGGACCTGGAGCAGCTCAGCCCCGGCGGCCTCTTCCTCGGCAGCGGCATATTTCTTGGCGGCGATCAGCTTGCCGCCGACGAAGAGCGGCTGCACCCCGACCAGGGCGGCGCTTGGATAATCCTGCTTCTTCAGGGTCTCGGAGAAGGGCGGCAGCAGGCCATCGAGTGCGCCATAGTACTGCGCGCTCAGGGCCTGGCGTTGCGCCGCGTTCAGAGGCGCCTTGCCCTGCAGCAGGGAGTAGATGTTGGCCATCTCGGTCTGGTTGCCCGCCTGGATCGTGATGATCGCCTCGCGAATGGGATCAAGATCGATCGCCAGCGGCGCGTCGAGATGACGGTAACTGGCCTCGACCCGGGCCGTGGGCATAAAGTTGCCCCAGGCGGCCTTGTTCGCCTGCTTTTTTTGCTTGCAGCGCTCTTCATACTGGCGGATTTTTTCGTTGCCCCGCAGGGCGGTGTCGACCGCCTCCGCCAGGGTCATTGACTGCGCCAGGGCCAAAGCCGGCAGCAGGGCCGCCAGCAGCACGCAGGCCGGCAGCAACGGAATTTTAAGAGAGATACGGTGCATGGTGTGCTCCGGATTAAAAATGAATATTGGTTCATTAATGATCGGCAAACCGGGCCGCAGGGGGATCGGTCTCGCAGCCGGCGCTACTTCATCGCCGGCGAGGGCGCGGCCGTCTGGATACCTGCCTGGACGATGTGTTTTACCTGCTGGCAGATGCCCTGCAGGGAGATCTGTTCGGGATCCTGGGCCCATTGGTGGATCAGGAAGCGGATTCCCCCGAAGACGAAGAGCCGGGTGATCTTGAGGTCGATATCCTTGCGGAAAACCCCCCGTTCCGTCCCCTCGATCAGGATGGCCTCGGCATGTTCGAGGAAGCGCTCATAATAGGGGAGGAAGGCGTTGTCCTGATTCAACAACAGATGATTCTGCTCGTTGACGAAGACCAGCGCCAGGGCGGGCTTGTTGAGGAAGAGATCAAAGACATGATCGATCAGTCGCTCCAGTTTCTGCGCCGGCTCCAGGTCGAGCCGCAGCGTCAGAATTTCGATCTCCGCGGCCAGCCGTTTCCAGAGATCGTGAAAGATACGGTTGAGGATCTCCTCCTTGCTGGTGAAATAGAGATAGACGCTGCCGGTGGCAACGCCCGCCCGCTCCGCAATGGTGAACATGCGGGTCTTGTGGTAGCCGTTCTCGGAGAAGAGCTGGACGGCCGCCTGGAGGATATCCTGTTCCTTGTTGCCTTGCTTGGTACGCATGAGCTCGGTCGCTTTAAAATGAATATTGATTCACTTATCAATATACGATACTTTTTCAGAAAATTCAAGTTTTTTTTGCTGAAATAGAGGATGTTTTTTCGTATCTTGTGCCGGGATGATTCAACCACAACACCCCTGTTGTCATCCTGCCCACACTTGAAAGGATCGAACCATGAACCGTCTTTGCGCCCGCCTCTGCCTGGCGGCCTGGTTGATCTTCGCCCTGGCCGCTGCAGCCCTCAGTTTTGAGAAACTCCCGGATGGCCTGCTCTTCACCCTCGACAAGCGGCTGGCCTCGGGAACCGCCCGCCTCAGGATCCAGGTCTGCGGCGACCAGCTCATCCGCGTGGTCGCCTCGCCGGCCGACACCTTTTCGGCCCGGACCAGCCTGATGCGCATCCCGCTTGACTCCGCGCCCGCCAGCTGGAGCGTCCGGGAGACGGCGGCCTGGGTTGAACTGACTACCGCCAAACTGCGGGTGCGGGTCAACCCGACCACCGGCGCGGTCTCCTTTCGTGATCTTAAAGGCAAACCCATTCTCGCCGAACGCGCGAATGGCCGCCTCTTCACCCCGGCGGTGGTCATGGAGGAGCAGGCCGCGCATGTGCAACAGCTCTTCCACTCGCCGGCGGATGAAGCCTTTTACGGCCTCGGCGAGCAGCAGAACGAGATGATGAACTACAAGGGCCAGGATGTCGACCTCTTTCAACTCAACATCCTCGATGTCAATCCCTTCCTGGTCTCGAGCCGCAATTACGGCATCCTCTGGGACAATACCTCACAGACCCGCTTCGGCGATTGCCGCGATTTTCGCTCGCTCTCCGGGCTGCAGCTCTTCGACAAGAACGGGAGCGCCGGCGGCCTCACCGTCGAGTATTTCAAGCGCGCTGATTTCACCGATCTCTTCACCGCGCGCAGCGAGCCGCGGATCGAGCACGAGTTCATCGATGTCAATGACCCCTATCCCGACGGCTTCAAGGAAAATGTTGCCAGCGTGCGCTACTCCGGCCGGATCGCCGCGGCGGAGAGCGGCGAATTCAAGTTTCGTTTCTATGCCTCCGGTTTTTATAAAATGTGGCTCAACGGAGTGCTGGTCGCCGACGGCTACCGGCAGAACTGGCTGCCCTGGACAACCCTGCCGCGCCTGCAGATGACCGCGGGCCAGCGTTATGATCTCAGGATCGAATGGATTCCAATGGGCGGCTACATCGGCCTCAAATATCTGCCGCCCGATCGGGTCACTCCGCCCAATACCCTCTCCCTTTGGTCGCAGATCGGCGACCAGATCGACTATTACTTCGTCCATGGCAGCAGCCTCGACGAGGTCATTCACGGCTACCGCACCCTCACCGGCCAGGCGCCGATGATGCCCAAATGGACCCTCGGCCTCTGGCAGAGCCGCCAGCGCTATACCTCGCAGGAGGAGCTGCTCGGGGTGGTCAGGGAGTTCCGCGCCCGCAAGATCCCCTTTGACAATATCGTCCTCGACTGGTTCTATTGGAGAGAGGACCAGTGGGGCAGCCACGAGTTCGATCCGAGCCGCTTCCCTGATCCCAGGGGAATGGTCGATCAGCTGCATAACGATCTGCATGCCCAGATCATGATCTCGGTCTGGCCCAAGTTCTACATCGGCACCGAGCATTACAACGAGTTCGCCGCCCATCCCGGCTGGCTCTATATGCGCAATGTCGAGGTCAAGGAGCGCGACTGGGTGGGCCCGGGCTATACCTGCTCCTTCTACGATCCCTATCGCCCCGAGGCGCGCAAGCTCTACTGGGACCAGATCAACGAACATCTTTTCAGCAAGGGCTTCGACGCCTGGTGGCTCGACGCCACCGAGCCCGATATTCACAGCAATCTCTCGCTCGAGGAGACGCGGCGTCGTATCGGCCCGACCGGGCTGGGCTCCTCCTCACGGTATCTCAACAGCTACACCCTGGTCCATTCGGGCGGGATCTATGAAAATCAGCGCAAGACCCGGCCGGACCAGCGGGTTTTCATCCTCACCCGTTCGGTCTTCGCCGGGCAGCAGCGCTATGCCGCGGCGACCTGGAGCGGCGATATCGTCACCCGCTGGTACGATCTCAAGGCGCAGATCTCGGCGGGCCTCAACTTTAATCTCTCCGGTGTGCCCTGGTGGACCATGGATATCGGCGGGTTTTCGGTCGAGCCGCGCTTCGAGCGCAACGTCAAGCCCGAGGACCTCGAGGAGTGGCGCGAGCTCAACGCCCGCTGGTTCCAGTTTGGCAGCTTTGTACCGCTGCTGCGGGTGCACGGCGAATTCCCCTACCGCGAAATGTGGAACATCGCCCCGGCCGATCACCCCGCCTATCAGGCGATGCTGGCCTATGACCAGCTGCGCTATCGCCTGCTGCCCTATATCTACTCCCTGGCCGCGGAGGTGACCTTCAGGGATTATACCTTCATGCGCGCCCTGGTGATGGATTTCCCCAACGATCTCAAGGTACGCTCGATCGGCGACCAGTATATGTTTGGTCCGGCGATCCTGGTCAATCCGGTGACGGCCTACAAAGCCCGCACCCGTTCGCTCTATTTGCCCGCAGGCACCGGCTGGTACGATCTGAAGAGCGGCGCCTATCTCCGGGGCGGCCGGGAGATTACTGCCGCAGCGCCCCTGGCCGATATCCCGCTCTACGTCCGCGAGGGGTCGATCGTCCCCTGCGGGCCGGCTCTCCAGTATGTCATGGAAAAGCCCGCCGATCCCGTCCGCCTCTTCGTCTATACCGGCCGCGATGGCCGTTTCTCCCTGTATGAGGACGAAGGGACCAATTACAACTATGAGAAGGGCCAGTACGCGACCATCCCGATCACCTGGTCGGAGAAGACGCACCAGTTGACCCTGGGGGCGCGCCAGGGCGAGTTCCCCGGCATGCTGCGCGAGCGCACCTTTGAGGTGGTTTGGGTGAGCCAACAGAAACCGGCAGGACTCGATTTCACCGCGGCGCCCGCAGCGCGCGTGCCCTATAACGGCGTCGCGGTTACGGTCACCATGCCCTAGCCAGCCCGCTGCCGCGGCGGCCACGAAGGATTCTTGAAAACAGAAATCAGTTATCAGGAGAGCATATGGAGAAGAGAGAGAGGCTGGCGATGGCGTTCTTCTTGCTGACGCTGGCGGGCTTTTGCATGCAGTGCGCCGCCCCCGGTCCGTCACCGCGGCGGATCGAACGCTTCACCCGTGAGTGGAAATTCAACCTCGGGGATCTCCCCGGTGCCCAGGAACCCGGGTTCGCTGACAGCGGCTGGCGAACCCTCGATCTGCCGCACGACTGGAGTGTCGAGGGGAGCTTCAACCAGGATAATCCCGCCACCACCGACGGCGGCGCCCTGCCCGGCGGCATCGGCTGGTACCGCAAGAGCTTTTCCCTGCCGCAGAGTGACGACGGCTGCAGCGTTTTCATCGATTTCGACGGCGTCTACCGCAACAGCGAGGTCTGGATCAACGGCCATTACCTCGGCAAGCGCCCCTACGGCTACAGCTCCTTCCGTTACGAGCTGACTCCCTGGCTGAAATTCGGCACAGCGTCCAATCTCCTGGCTGTGCGGGTCGACAATTCGCAGCAGCCCAATTCGCGCTGGTACTCCGGCTCGGGGATCTACCGCAACGTCTGGCTGACCCTCACCGGCCGGGTCCATGTCGATCATTGGGGCACTTCCGTCACCACGCCGGAGGTCGCGGCGGAGCAGGCGGTCGTCGCCCTGCAGATCCGCGTGCGCAATAACCGGGAGGCGGCGCAGCAGGTGACGGTGCTGACCGAACTCCTTGATCCGGCCGGTCGCGCAGTGGCCTCGCTGAGCAATGCCCTGAGCCTGCCTGCGGGCGCGGTCGAAGCGGTCGCCGGCAACCTTACGGTCAGGCAGCCGGCCTTGTGGTCGGTCGAAAAGCCGGTTTTGTATCGTGCGGTCACCCGGATTTTGGCAGACGACCGGGAGGAGGACCGCTACGAGACCCCCTTCGGCATCCGCACCATTGCTTTCGATCTGCAAAAGGGCTTTAGCCTCAATGGGATGCCGATGAAACTCCTCGGCGTCTGCAATCACCATGACCTCGGCTGTCTCGGCGCCGCGATTAACGAACGTGCCCTCGAGCGCCAGCTTGAACTGCTCAAGGCGATGGGCTGCAACGCAATCCGCACCTCGCACAATCCGCCGGCGCCGGAGCTGCTCGATCTTTGCGACCGCATGGGCTTTCTGGTGATGGATGAGGCTTTTGATATGTGGAAGATAGCCAAAACCCCCTTCGACTATCATCTCGACTGGGACGAATGGCACCGCCGCGATCTCGAGGATTTGGTCCGGCGCGACCGCAACCACCCCTGCGTGGTGCTGTGGAGCATCGGCAACGAGATCCCCGAACAGTGGGATGACAGCGGCACCGAGATGGCCAAAGAGCTGGCCGCGATCGTGCGCGAGCTCGACCCCACCCGGCCGATCACCTCAGCCTGCAACGATCCCTCACCGCAGAACCGGATCATCCGCTCGGGCGCCCTCGACGTCGTCGGCCGCAACTATCACGAAAAGGATCTGCGGACTTTCCCGCAGGATTATCCCGGACTCAAACTGGTCGCGAGCGAGACCAACTCGGCCATCGCCACCCGCGGCTCCTATGACATGCCCTCCGATTCGGTGCGGATCTGGCCGATCGAGTGGAACCGGCGCGGGCCGATGAATGACGATCTCACCTGCTCGGCCTACGACAACTGCCGGGTCCCCTGGGGCTCCACCCACGTCGACACCTGGCGGATCGTGCGCGAGTGCGCCTATGTCTCCGGGATGTTCATCTGGACCGGCTTCGATTATCTTGGCGAGCCGACGCCCTATCCCTGGCCGGCGCGCAGCTCCTATTTCGGCCTGATCGATCTC
Organism: uncultured Cytophagia bacterium; assembly: GCA_964436305.1. Lineage (GTDB taxonomy): Bacteria > Zhuqueibacterota > Zhuqueibacteria > Residuimicrobiales > Residuimicrobiaceae > JAKPUX01. Next base: position 80,992 of record CAYTCI010000002.1, read on the forward strand.
GCCGGTTTCCCCAAGGATGGCTATTACTTCTATCAGGCTGAATGGACCAGTAAACCGATGCTCCATCTCTTTCCCCACTGGAACTGGTCAGCCGGCCAGCCTATCGATGTCTGGGCCTACACCAATCAGGAGGCGGTGGAGCTCTTTTTGAACGGCCAATCCCTGGGCAAAAAGACCAGGGATGCCGGCACCTTCCAGCTGGTCTGGCGGGTTCCCTTTGCACCGGGCACCCTCAAGGCGGTCGCCTATAAGGGCGGCCAGGCCGTGCTCGAGCAGAGCGTGCAGACCGCCGGGGCGCCGGCCAAAATCGCCCTGACCGCCGACCGGGAGCGGATCAAGGCCGATGGCCGCGACCTCTCGTTCGTCACCGTCGATATCGTCGACGCCAACGGGGTGGTGGTGCCGCACGCCGACCATCTGGTGCGGTTTGCCCTCCAGGGTCCCGGCCGGATCGCCGGGGTGGACAATGGTCTCCAGACCAGCATGGAGCCTTTCAAGGCGGATTACCGCAAGGCCTTCAATGGCAAGTGCCTTTGTGTGGTGCAGGCACAACAGAGCACCGGTTCGCTGCTCCTGACGGCACGCTCCGAGGGGTTGCAGGAGGCCTCGCTGCAGCTCACCTGCGAATGAGCCTTGTCGCATGAAAAAAAGCCCTGGAATTCCAGGGCTTTTTTTTTACCGGTTCAGCGGACCAGGAGCATCTTCCGCGTCGCAGTGAAAGGGCCGGCCTCGAGCCGGCAGAGATAGAGCCCGCCGGCCAGACGATCCGCGGCGAAGACGACGCGGTGGGCGCCGGCGCTTTGCCGCTCACCCGGCAGGAGCAGAGAGACCTCCCGCCCGGTCAGATCAAAAATTCGCAGCCGTACCTCCATCTCCCGGGGCAAGTTATAGCTGATCACCGTCTGCGCATTGAAGGGGTTCGGGTAATTGGGGCTGAGTTGAAAGGCCTCCGGCGCCTGGCCATCCGCGGTGTCAACATGGTTCACGGCGCGGCTGATGAGGACATACTGCACCGAGAGGGGAGGAGAGGGATAGCGGATCCCGCCGCTGGCCTCGCAGGCCCGGGCGGGTATTTTCTCCAGCCTGTCGATCGGCCCCCAGGCGGCGCCCGTTGGTGCGGCATCATTGACCACCACCTTCTGGGCCCACTGCTCACTGCTCTCACCGGCGAGCGAGTAAAGGTAATAGTGGCTGCCGGGGGCGAAATCCTGCGGCGCGATCTGGATGATCTGTTCGCCGGCGCCCTTGTTGACGGTCACCACGGCCAACTCACCCGAGGTGAAGGTGGTGGCATAGGCAAGCACATCGCTGGAACCGGAGACGGCGGAGCGGACGCTGTGATCGCCGGTGAAGCGCTGCAGGTAGTAGAGGTAGTAAAAGTCGGGGCGTGGATTCCAGGCCGGGATGGCCGTGTTGGCGCCCTTGTAGAACATGCCGCCCGATTCCCAATGGACCAGCAGCCAGCGGGCCGCCAGGCCAAAGTTGTTCTGGATCATCTCGCAGCTGAGGACGACGGCCTGCATGCCGTTGGCGATGGAGGTCGCCGCCTGAGGGTGATCGACCATGTTCCATTCGGTCAACGCGACCGGCCGGCTGACGGCCTGTTTCCGGGCGATATCCTGGCGGATGAAGGTGATGTTCTTATTGATCTCATTGCGCGCCAGATCGATCTGGCTTTTGGCCATGTTGACCCCGGTGCTGCCGAAGTAATTATGCATGACATAAAAATCGGCGGCATCCCCGACCTCCCGCAAGAATCCCTCGTTCCAGTTCCGGTCCGCGATATTCCAGCTGGTAGCGCCGTCATAGTGGAGGATTTGCCCGCCGATGTAGATGGTTTCATCCATCTCGGCGGCGGCTGCCCGCATGGAATCGGCGAAAATCCTGAAATGGCGGCCGTAGAGCTCGCCGGTGATGATTTTCGGCTGGCCATCCCGGTTGCGGGTGGTGTCGATCTGCCAGCCGGCCTCCCAGGGGCCGCCGTTTTCGTTACCGATCTCCCAGAAGCGGGTGCGGCCTTCGTCGCGGCGGACCCACTCAGCGGCCAGATGCGCGGCCCGCTCCACCGGCCGGTCGCCGAGGCCGTAGCGGGCATAACCGTAATTGATGGTGATCAAGCCCTGGGTCTGGTTGGCCTGCTCCCGCAGGGAATAGTAGGTATCGAGGGTGGTGGTCCAGCTGTGCAGGCCGTATTGCGGAGAGAGAGCGATCGGCGCGCCATTGTTGGTGCCGTCCGGAATGGTGGAGGGGAGGTCGCCCGGATCGCCATTCCAGAAAAAGATATCCCCCCAGCTGCCACCCGGATAACGGATGAAAGTGGGGGAGAGCTTGCGGATATGGCCGATCAGCACCGGGTTCAGGATGTCATTGCCGACCCAGGCTGCCAGTGCGTTGCCAAAGATGTAGGGCGAAACGGTGCCGAGGGTATCGTGCGTGCTGATGGTCACGGTCACGGCCGGCGTGGCGGTCGTCTTGATGGAGGTCTGCGCGGGCGGCAGCGAGGCGTTCCGGGGGACATAGTCGGTGAGGAAACAGTTATCGGCCTGCTGCGCCAGCAAGGTGGCGGCTGCCGCGAGGCTGAAGAGTGAGAGCAGTAGGGCAAGATTAGGTCGCATGGAGACTCCCTGGGATAGACTGTGCTGTAAAAAAAAGCCTGTGACGGCAGCCACAGGCTCGGGACGGACAGGGTGGACGGATCAGAGGCCCGCGGTCGTCCCCATATCGACGCGGTAGATGGTCCACTCTTCACCGGCGGTATCGTCGCCGCAGATCATATAGAGGTAATTCTGGCTCCCCCAGGCAAAGTGCTTGCAGTAGGGATTGAGGATCCCCTTGTAAAAATAGTCCATCTGGCCGGTGGCCGGATTATAGCTCAGCAGGGGATCGGCCGCATCGGTCGCTAGGATCATGGTGCCGTCCGCTGCGAAGGAAATGGCCTTGAGGGTGCGACCGGCGAACTCGCCGGTTTTCGAGAGGTCGAGAACCAGTTCCTGCGGGCCGACGCTGCCCTTGTCGCCGATGACATGGCGGAAGATCTTGACCGGATCGGCGGCGGTGGCGCGCACGGCGACGTAGACCGCGCCGTTGTATGAGCGGAGGGCGAGGATCTCCTGGGTGGCGTAAAAGCCGGCCGAGACCGCGGTGGAAGAGAGGTCACCGGGAACGACGACCAGGTCGGTGCGGGTGCCGCCGGCAAAGCAATAGCCACCCGGACCGAAATCGAGGAACTTGACCACCTTGCCCGAGGGGAGGTTCACCCAGCGGGCGATGGCGCCAGTGGCGACGTCGAGTTTGTCGATGGCCCGGTTGTTTCCCGCCAGGTAGAGATTACCATCCGGTCCGATGCTGGCGTCAAAGGGGACGCGCAGGGCGGTGGCCAGATTGGTTTTATCCCCGGCGGGCGTGATCTTTTGGATATAGCGGGTGTTGGTCTCGACCACATAGAGGTTCTCGGCGGCATCGACGGCGACCACGGCCAGCGGCAGGTCCTCATTGAACATGCCGTAGCGGCCGACGACCGCATCGATCCTGTAGGGTTGGGCGTATTTGGCCGTGGCCATGGCCTTGTTCGAGACCACCTTGACCTGGCAAGCGTTGGTCGCCAGCCTGGGCCGGCGCACCTTGATCATGGTATCGGAGAACTCGACGACATCGGCCTTGACATCATCAAAATAGATGCCGTTGTAGAGATAGCGGTAGCTGGTGTCCTTGTCGGAGCTCTTGACGACCAGGGTGTCGATCGCGCCGGTGAAATTGGCGCCATGGATCGTGATATAGTTCACGCCTGCGGCCGCCGCGGCCGGATCGATCGAGGCGATCGAAACGGTGGCGGTTGTCGGCGCGGGTTCCTCCCACTTGGGCTCGGCGACATCAAATTCGCAACCGGTCAGCAAGAGCCCGGCGGCCGCCAGCAGGAGTGTGACGAAGGTTAGGATGGGACGAGGTTTCATCATGGTATTCTCCTTGGCCTTGATTACAGTGAGATCCGGGCGGTTATGCGCTGGACTTTATCGAAGACGCCGTAAGGGGTATAGGCGTAATCAAAGGCGAAGCCCGCCTTGTAGACGCCCAGTCCGAACGAAAAACCGCTGTTCTCATCGCTGGCGGTGACGTAGCCGCCGCGCAAGGCGATCATGTTCATGATCCGGTAATCCAGGCCAACCTTGAGCTGCTCGGGATGGTCCCGGTAATGGCTCGCATCGACGCTCATCACCAGGGACTGGTGATACGGGACATTTTCGAAGAGATCCATCAGGTTCATTGAGATCCCGAGGGTGAAAACCAGGGGCAGCTGGAATTGCTCATAGACGTACTGGACTTCCTTGGAGAAGTTGCGCACCGACATGCCGAAGACCAGGCTCTTGACGCCGGTCTTGAACTGGGTGCCAAAGTCGAAGACCAGGGGATTGAGCCGGTTGGTGCCGGTGGCGGTCGAGTCCTCGTAACCGATGATGGCATGGGTCGAATCGTCATAGATCGGAATGTGTCTGGACTCATTGGGGATCCGGCTCTCGCCGAGATCCTGGTGGGCCAGGCGGACTTGCCCGCCGACGCTGAAACGGTCGGTCAGGGCTTTGGCATAGCCGAGGCCCACGGCATAGGCGTTGAGTTCGAACAGGCCGGTCTCCTCATAGCCCTTGAGGTTGGCCGGATCCTTGCTGACCACCGTGCCGATGAAGCTCCCGAAATCGGCGTACTGCAGGCTCATTCCGATCACGCCGTATTTGCCGCCGGCCGGGTTGAGGGCCACACCCACGGTATAATGCCGGATATCGGCGATCCACTCATTGTTGCTGAGCGAGAGATCGGCGCGTTTTTCCATATTCGCCATCGCTGCCGGATTGAAAAAGAGGGCACTCGAGCCCAGCGGCAGGCTGGTCATTGCCCCGGCCATGGCGGCGCCCTGGGCGTCGGAGACGACGCTCAGGAATTTGAAACTGGTTTGCGCCAGTTTCTGATTATCCTGGGAATAGCCAGCGGTTGAGGCGAGCAGGACCAGGATACTCCCAAAGAGGAGAAGTGCGGTTATTTTTTTCATTGATCTGCTCCCGTTATCGAATGATGACGAACTTGCGGAAAGTCGACTGTCCGGCCTTAAAGATCTTGTCGCCTTTACGATAGAGCACATCGCCCTGTTTGTAGATCGTTTTGAGATTCTCGTCGGTGATATCGTAGCGCGCGACGCGGTCGTCGGCTGCAAAAATATCCTCGCTGACCTCGACGTAAAGGATGTAGATGCCGCTGACGACGATCTGGTTCGAGGAGGTTTTGGAGTCCCAGGCCTCATCGCCGGAGCCGTTGGTGTGCAAGGTTTCCCAGATCAGGGTGCCGTCATCGCTGAAGATCTTGAGCTTGCATTTGGGCGGGATGCCATAGAACATGATCCGGTCATAGGGGCCGATCTCGCCGAACTGCCATTTCCGGGAGCGGATATCATAGGGATTGGGGACGACGCGCACCTCGGCAAGAAGATCGCCGGCCGGACGGAGCAGATTGGCGGAGACCGAGGTCATCGTCAGGAAGAGGCTGCTGTAGAGCGGCACGCCCGGTTTGACGTCGTTCTGTGTCCCGTCATCCTTGGATTGAATATAGTAGTAATAATTAAAGCCGCGGGTTGCGGAGGTGTCATCGAAGCTGTGCGTCACATGGGCGGCATCGCATTCGAAGATCTTTTCATAGACCGCGCGGTAGTCCTTGACCAGGCCTTCGGAACGGTAGATGACATAGCCGTTAAAGTGGGCGGCCTTGTCGGCGTTATCAGCCCAGGTCAGACTGATGGCATCGCCGCCGGAAGCGACGGTGAAGGAGGCCGGCGCCGGCGGGGGCTGGGGCATTTTGTAGCCGGAGCGGAAATTGGCACGAGCGTTCTTGAAGGTCTGCATGGTGGAATCGACCCCCGAGAAGACCCAGGCCTTCTGGTACTCGGAGACGCTGGAGGTAGTGGCACCGCCCGGTTTGACGAGAGTGGGCGCACCGCTGCCGACGAAATACTGATACCAGTTGGCGCCGATTTCACGGCATTTTTCCCAGCTCAGGCCATTGACACCTTCGGCGAAGACGATGTGGATGCTGTCGCCGGGGGCCAGGGTATAGGGACCATAGCCCTGGCCATACATGCCGCCGGAGGGATGGAGGGGATCGGTGTTCAGCCAGTCGGCGTAATAGCGGCCGTCACCGACGGCCTCCCACAGCGACTTTTGCAGGTGGCCCTCGGTCATCTGGGACCAGCGCAGCTTCATCGCGGTCTCGTCATACTGGCTTTGCGGATTGGTGGTGGTTGAGCCGTCCGCGTTGAAATAATTGACGGTGGCCGGCTGATTATAGTCATCGAGGTTGAACTGGGCACCCGGGCCCTTGGAGGCGAGCAGGGTCACACAGCCGGCGAACTTGGCGGCGCCGAGGAGGCCGTCGAGATTGACACCACCGCCGGTCTGTTTCGGGCAGCCCCAGTCGTAATCATATCCGAGACTGGTGACCGCATTGCGGGTGCCGTAGCTGCCCTTGAGCGGGCTGTAAAAGGCATAAAAGCCGCGCAGGCTGTCCGGACGCGAGCGATAAGGGGGACCAAAGTCGTGGGCCACGGTGCTCGAGCCCCATTCCATGCCGAAATCGCCCCACGCCGAGCTGTAACCGTTGGAGCAGACGCCGTTCATGGCGTAGCGGTAGGAAAAATAGACCCAAAAGTTCTGGAGGGTTTGGGTATTGACATCCCCCCTGGCATTATAGATGCCGGTATTCTTGAATACATAGTCATGGATGAAATAGCTGTCATGGTTCTGCTGGACAAAGCCGAGGACCTTTTTGGTGACCGAGACACCCATGGAGGTATTGTAATGAATGACCACCATGCGGTCGCTGGGGAGATCGGGGTTGATCTCATCGAGGGCATCATAGAGGGTATTGGAGGAGCCGTTCTGGTTGTCGACGACGACCTTCGGGGGTTCCTCGCGGCCGATCAGTTTGATGCTGGTGGAAAAGATCATTGCGGCCATATTGTCCGCGTCATAACGCGGACCTGAACCGATCACCTTGACCGATTTGGTCTTTTTCTCGACCGGGTCGTTAAAGTCGGTCGCCCCCATCCAGACTGCTTTGGCGCGGGTGGCATACTGGGCATCGCCGTACTGGGCGGGCCAGGCGAAGAAGTTGGTCGTGGTGAAGGGATAGAGTTCGCATTCGTTGCCGAAATCCATAAAGAAGCACTGGGCCTGGCCCACCCGGATCCAGCGAAGATCCTGGGCTGCAGAACGATCCATACTGCCGGCCCACAAGAGGGCAGCGAAGGCCAGCAGCAGGGGCAAGCGTCTTGTTTTCTTTTTATTCATCGTGCATTCCCATTCGTTAGGTTGGTGGCCGGCCATCAATCGATATCGAAGGCGAGACGAACACCCAGGGTGACCGTCCGCGGATTGAGGAACCAGTAGGTGGAGGGATTGGGCATGTCGATATAGGCCCGATCCTCGATGGCCTTGTTGACCCTGGCCTGATCGACCTTGGCCCAGCGGTCCTTGACCTCCGGGATGGTGGCATTATCGGAATAGTACCAATAGGCCTTCGTCGATTTGTCATAATACCAGGCGCGGTTGGAGGAGGGGATGGAGTTTAGGTCCACGCCGTTCTCCATCGGCTGCCAGGCGGTGCCGGGCTTGCGATAATCGCCGAATTTGTCATCGCCCGGGATGTTGTTGTAGGCATCGCTCCGGGGCAGATGCAGGGACTTGCGGTAGTTCAGATCGCCGCTGTTGTTGAGGCGGCGGGTGTTGAAGAGGTTGTTGATGTCGGCGAAGATCTGCAGATTGACCTTGCGAATCTGGATCGCCTTGCTCAAGCGCAGGGTGGCATCGAAGTAATCCAGGTACTGCACGTTGTTCTGGATCTTGTTGTTGGTGTTGTTGTTGAAGCTGGTGGTGCCGGCGTTGTTGGGATTGTAGGTCGTCCAGCCGCCCTGGTTCCAGCGCAGCAGAATATTGGCGATCAGATCGCCCAGGATGGGATGGTTGAAGAGCCGGGGACGGCCGAACTGGCGCGGCGTCGAGAAGGTCAGGTTGGCACGGGCGAAGGGCGAGGGCACCGAACGCGTCTGGTAGATATTCACCGTGTTCTCGTCGTAATCCTGCTGCGCCTTGGGATCCTCAAAGACGTAATTCTGGCCGAAGGCGCCGTTCGAGGTCGCCTGGTAGGTATAATTCAAAAAGCCGTAGAACCAGCGCCCGGCCGTTTTGCGCAGGGTGAGCTCAACGCCGCGGATATCGGAATAGGCGGTGCTGGTGGTCACGGTATAGGCGGTGCCATAGGCCGGGCGGTAGGAGGTGGTATTCTGCTGATCACTGATGTCCCGGTAAAAGGCCGCCAACTGGAGCAGGAGCTGGCCGTTGAAGAGATCGTGATCGTAGCCCAGCTCATAGGCGATGGTCTTGGCCAGGGTCAGATTGGGATCGCCGAAACGGACCAGGGTGTTGTCGGAGGAGCGGTCGAAGCGGTATTGGGATTCGTAGGTCGGCATCTGTTTGAAATGGCCATAGTTGAAATAGAGCTTGGAATGGTCGGTGATGGGGTGAGAGATGCCGAGGCGTGGCGAGAGCTGCCACTGCCCCTTTGCCTTGGTCGTGCCCAGTTCGGTGCTCTCTTTATACTTGTAGGAGTAGAAGAGGGGATTGAAGGGATCGAGGGCCCACCAGTCGGTGCGCGAGTTGCTGTAATCAACGCGCAGACCGGCATTGACGATGAAGCCCTTGGTCTCGAGTTTATCCTGCAGATAAAAGGCAGCGCGGAGGGGAAAATCGTGCATCTGGATCCGGTTGTCGTACTGCAGGCCGCCGCTTTGCATGCGGATATAGCCGTAATCGAGGTTGAGATCGTTATAGACGAATTCGACACCCGACTTGACCAGGTTATTAAAGTTGACCTGGCTGGTCAGATCCGCCTTGAGGGTGGTAGCGCTGACATTGGACTTGTCGCGGGCGAGGGCGTTCTGGTTGCCTTCGTTGATGCCGCTGACGATGCCGTCGATGCCGTAAAAAACCCCGTTCGGCGTGGAGGTGGAAAAGTAGCCGGGAATAATCTCGGTGGTTTTGGAGGTGTCGCGCATCTCCGGTGAGTGGGTGTCGTATTTGCGATTGAAATACTCCGCGGAGAGCTCATAATAGGTCGATTTGCTGAGCATGTGGGTCAGTTTGGCGGAGAGGGCATTGTGTTTGCGGTTGGCCAGGCCGTAGGTCCAGTCGCTGTACATGTTGAAGAGGGCGTAGCCGCCGGTGCCGAGGGTGGTGCCGGCCAGTTCATAGGGCCACTGTTTGTAGGTGGACTCGGACGCGCGGTTGCCGGCCATGGTCACGATGTTGCCGGAGAGGCCCGAGATGCGCAGCTTCAGGTTCTCGCTGATATCCGAATTGAGGACGATGCGGGCGTCGTAATCCTTGTAGTCCGGCCGCGCGCTCGGCCACAGCAGCAGGCTCTTCATGCCGCGGTAGGAAGCGAAAAAGCGCAGGTTGCCCAGCATTTTGGAGACCAGCGGCACCGGTCCGCCAAATCCGCCATCGACTTCGTAATCGGGCTGATCGTTGATCTGGCGCTTGCGGGTGTAGTATTCAAAAACCCGCCGGGCGGCGATCGGCGAGAGGTCATTGTTGGGGTTGTTGTCGGTGCAGAGCTGTTGCGAGACGGCGTTCCAGCCCTCGAATTCAAGGTACTTGGACTGGGTATAGGTGTCCCAGGCGCCGCTGGTGGTCCCGGTCCAGCAGACCGCGTCATCGTAGAAGGGGCGCAGCCAGTACGAATCCGGCGAATTGACATCGGGCATATCCGAGCCGTGGAAGTACTTGCGCGCCGGCGGGGTCAGGCGCAGATTGAGGCTGCCCGAGTAGCCCCTGGCCTTGCCTTCGTTGGTGACCACGTTGACGATACCGGACTGGACCTGGCCGTATTCGGCATTGAAGCCGCCGCGCTCGACCGAGATCTCGCGCACCGTACTCAGCGCCACCTTGGTCAGGGCCTGGTTGTTGCGGGGATCGCGCATGGTGACGCCGTCGACCATGAAGAGGGCCTCATCGAGGCCGACACCACGGATGTTGGTGCCGTCGATGCCCGCCTGCATCCCCATGACGTCGGTCACATTGGCAACCGGCAGGCTTTTAAGCTCGGCGCCGGAGACCGCCACCACGCTGGTGGCGACATCCGGCTTGATCAGCGGCCGCTCGGCGACCACCACCACATCCCCGATCTCGATCGCCTCCTGGACCATGGCGACGTCGACGCGGGCGGTCTGGTCGATGTAGACGCGGACATCATTGACGATGGTCTTCTGATGCCCGAGAAAAGTGACCTGGAGCGAATAGGTCCCGGGTGGGACCTCGAGAATGGTATAACGACCGCTGAGATCGGTCACCGCACCCAGGCGTGTACCGGCGACGATGATGTTGGCCCCGGGCAGGGCCTCCCCCGTCGATTTTTCGGTGATGGCTCCGGCGATCTTGCCGGTCGTTCCCGCGAGGAGCGTACCCGCCAGAACGAGCGAGAGGAGCACGAGCCATCCCAGCAGGGTTTTCGTCTGCTTCATCTTCCTTACCTCCAGGAATTGATAAATAGGAATTGAATCGGATTGTTTATTGCTTTATATTCTTCCGTCCTCTTGGTTCTGCTTCCCCAATGGAGAGCGTAGTGAAAAAGCAAGATCGTGTAGCAGTGCTCCAGGCGATGACTCCCCGGCGAACGCGGCTCTTCACCCTGCTCGCCGTGCTCGTACCTCTGGTGCTTCTCGTCCTGCTGGAGCTTGTGTTGCGCTGGATCGATTACGGCCCCCACCTCGCCCTGTTTGCACAGGAGCGTTTTCAGGGCCGTTCCTGGTACACCCTCAATCCCGGTTGCAAGAGCCGCTATTTCGGCAGCAATACCGGATTCACGCCGGATCCCTCGCCGGAGTACCTCGCCGCGGTCAAGCCGGCAGGAACCTTCCGGATCTTCTGTCTCGGCGGATCGACCACGGTCGGCTATCCCTACTGGTACAACGGCGCCTTTGCCTGCTTTTTGCGGGAGCGGCTGCAAGCGCTTTGCCCAGGCCGGCCGCTCGAGGTCATCAATCTCGGCATGACGGCGACCAACAGCTATACCGTGCTTGACATCGGCCGGGAGCTGTTCCGCTATCAGCCGGATCTGCTGATCGTCTATGATGGCCACAATGAATTCTACGGGGCGCTCGGGGTCGCTTCGAACGCGCGCCTGGCGCCCCTCCGCAGCCTCAATCTGCTCTACCTCCGGCTGGTTCATCTGCGCACCTTCCAGCTGGTCCGCGAGGGAATCGTCAAGGTGCGCGGCCTCTTCGGCGGACCATCGGCGGTGCCGGCCGGCCGGGCGACGCTGATGGAACAGGTTGCGAGCGGACACACCGTGCCAGAGAACAGCCGCCTCTACCATCAGGCTAGCGAGATATTTGAAAAGAACCTGCTCGATCTGGCACAGCTGTGCCGGCAGCATCACCTCCCGCTGCTGCTTTCCACCCAGGCCGCCAACCTGCGCCAGCAGGCGCCTTTCGTGTCGCAGCATCCGGCAGGACTGGATCCAGGCCTCCTCGAGCGTTTTCAGCGGCTCTTGCAGGAGGGCCGGGCGCTACAGGAGCGAGGCCAGGTGGAGGCTGCGCAGGGTCCCTTGCAGGAGGCGCTGCGGCTGGATTCCACCTATGCCGAGGCGCATTACCGGTTGGCGCAATGTTGCGATCTCCTTGGCCGCAAAGAGCAGGCCCTGCATGAATACCGGCTGGCGCGGGATTTCGATCTGCTGCGCTTCCGCACAGACAGCCGCTTCAACGATCTGATCCGCTCGATGGCGCACCAGCCGGGCTGCCAGGTGGCGGATATCGAGCGGTGTTTCATGGCGGCCTCGCCCGATTCGCTGGTTGGCCTGAACCTCATCAGCGACCATTTGCATCCCACCGCCCGGGGGCAGTTCCTCATGGCCGCGGAGTATGCCCGCATTCTGCAAGGGCTGGGACTGCCGGCGCCGGCATCGGCCTGGGGGCGCGGCGGCGCCGCGGCAGAGAGCCTGCTCTGGCGGAACCGGCCGCTCACTCCGGTGGATGACGCCATGGCCGAGCGCAAGATCGCGCTCCTCACCAGCCGCTGGCCCTTCCAGAGCCGGGCACTGCCCGTTCCGCCGGTCCCGGCCGGCGACACTCTGCGCATGCTCGCCGACCAGGCCGTTCATAACCAGATCGGCTGGGTCACCGTGCATGAACGCACCGCGGCATATTACCTGCAGCGGGGCGAACGCGGCCTGGCGGCGAAAGAGTACGAGACCATCATCAACCAGCTGCCGCACCAGGTCATGGCCTATCTCCATCTTGCAAAAATCCATTATGACGACCAGGATTTTTCCAGGGCGGAGACCCTGCTGCTGGCTTCGCTGCAGGTCGAGCGTACCCGGGTGGCGACACGGGTTCTCGGCGATATCTGTCTCAAGGAGCGCCGGCTCGCCGAGGCCATTGGCTATTACGAGTCCCTCGAGCGCTTCCCCGAAGATCCGGCCACGGCGCCGGATACCGCCTACATGCTCGCGCTGGCTTATTTCGCTTCAGGCAAGACCGATCTGGCTGCCGGTCTGCTCGAGAGCACCCTGCGCCGTTTCCCGGGCTATCCGCCAGCCCGGGCACTGCTCGCGCGGGTGAAATCGGTGGCGGGGGGGTCGCAACAACACTAGATCTCTCAAAGAACAGCGTGAAATCACAGCGGCGCGGTCAGGCAAAGCCCTCGCGCTATTTAACTGAAAGACCAGCCGGCAGTGCTGAACCGCCGGCTGGTCTTTTTTTGAACCTGCTTATTTGACCAGGACCATCTTGTTGCTGAGGAGCTGATCCGCGGTCTTGAGACGGTAGATGTAGATACCGCTGGGCAGTTCCTTCGGAGCGAAGCGGGCGATGTGCTCGCCGGCGTTCTGGACCTGGTCCACGAGAACGGCCACTTCACGGCCGGTCATATCATAAACCGCCAGCTTGACCCTGCCGCTGGTCCGGAGCGTGTAGTTGATCGAGGTGCTTGGATTGAAGGGATTGGGATAATTCTGCGAGAGAGTGAACGACTCCGGCGAGACGACCGGACGGGATTCCACCGCGGTAGCGAGCAGCGGGGTCGAGACATCGCCCCAGGTAGTGCCCATGCGCAGTTCGTCGAAGCTGGCCTGGAGGCCGTCACCGACGGTGCCGCCGAATTCGATGCGGACCGTGTTGAAGCCGTTCTCCATGCTGGTGCTGGAAACCGCATCGGCGGCCGCAACCGCAGGCTGTCCGGCGGAGGGATCCGGATTGATCCACATGTAGGTGGTGTCATAGTCGGCATTGCCGACGCCCTTCATGACCGTCTTGCCGACGACCCAGACCGGGCCGGCATCCCAGGAGACATTGGAGACCTCGGGGCCGGCGCTGCCATGCCAGCCGCTGCCGACGGTATACTTGTCCATGCCGTGGCCCTTGCCGAACATGCCCAGTTCGCCGCTGTCGCCGTCAAAGTATTTGATGCCCAGCCAGGTCGCATTATCGGTGGCGTTCTTGACATCCATAATAAAGCTGATCCAGTAATCCTGACCAGCGACGCACGGCCAGGTCTTGTCGAGACGGCGGCCCCAGCGCTGTTCGGTGGCGGTTGCCGCCGGAACGGCCTCGAGATGGTTGCCAACATTGGCGATGCTGTAGTTGAGATCGTCATAGGGCAGACCGGTATCGGACACGATCGCAGCACCCGCCTGGGAGGCGACGATGGTGTACCAGGCATCCTGCCAGCCATTGCCGGCGGCGCCCATGCCGGCGTCTATGGAGGTGCCGGCGGGGTACTCAAAGGATTCGCGGACCAGATAGATATCGGAAGAGACTGCGGCAAAGGAGGTGCCCATGCGCAGTTCGTCGAAACTGGCCTGCAGGCCGTCACCGACGGTGCCGCCGAACTCGATGCGGACCGTGTTGAAGCCGTTCTCCATACTGGTGCTGGAAACCGCATCGGCGGTGGTGGTGCTGGGCTCGCCCGCAGTCGGATCCGGATTGATCCACATGTAGGTGGTGTCATAGTCGGCATTGCCGACGCCTTTCATGACGGTTTTGCCCACCAGCCAGACCGGGCCGGCATCCCAGGAGACCGTGGAGACCTCGGGGCCGGCGCTGCCATGCCAGCCGCTGCCGACGGTATATTTGTCCAGGCCGTGGCCCTTGCCGAACATGCCCAGTTCGCCGGTGTCGCCGTCAAAATATTTGACGCCGATCCAGGTGGCGTTGTCGGTGGCGTTCTTGACATCCATAATGATGCTGATCCAGTAGACATTGCCAGCTTCGCACGGCCAGGTCTTGTCGAGGCGGCGGCCCCAGCGTTGCTCGGTGGCAGTGACCAGTGGCACACTCTCGAGGTGATTACCAGCGTGAGGGACGCTGTAGTTGAGGTCATCGTAGGGCAGGCCGGCATCGGAGGCGATGGCCGCATTGGGGGCCGCAGCGACGATCTTGTACCACCCGCCCTGAAAGCCGTTGGCGGCTGCGCCCATGAGGGTGTCGATGGAGGCGCCGATGGGATAATCGAAGGATTCTCTGGCAGAATACTCCTGAGCGAAGGCCCAGGAGGCTGTCAGAACGAGGGCCAGAATAGTAACAACTGCTCGGATGCGCATTTTTTACTCTCCTTGTTAGACATGACAGGCGGGATTGTTAACGTACACACGTCGAAAACCAGTGTTAGACCTCCCCGGGTTCGCTGATTTTCATTGGTACACAGACGCGCTCCTGAAGCTGGGCAATCACCTCCTTCTTTCCTTGCGGATTGGCTTTTCCATCAGTCCCATGCCGATAGCGATCGATGGTTCTTCTTCTGCCTGAACGACTCCGGCGGCATCACTGGAGGCCTTGTTGGCGGGACCTGTTTTATAAAACGCTTTAGTATACAAACTCAAAATGTTCCATACAAGAAAAATCTTGCCCGGCTGCCGCACAGGGGATTCTATCTGAGCCTGCCGCTCAGGGCTCGAATTGTCCGGTCTCGACCCATTCATTCTTGAGAATCGACCACCAGTCAATCGCCAACCCCTTGAGCAGATAATCATAGGGCAGCCAGCCGTAACCCTCCAGGCCCCATTTGGGACCCCAGGAATTGCGGATCAGGAAAGCCCCCTGGGATTTGGGACCTGCGGGATTGGCATTGACGATCTCGATCTTGTCATCATAGCCCACCGCCATGATGGCGTGGCCACCGAGGATCTTTTCACCCTCGGTCGGATAGGGGATCAGGCCGTTCTCGCTCGCCTGGGTGATGGAGCTGAAGACGGTAAAGCCGAACATCGCAGGCAGCCCGGCCGCCAGATTGGTCTTGACCGCCGCGAGGGCTTCCTCCTTGCTCGTGCCGGCAGCGTCCAGGCGATAATAGCTGATCGCCTGATAATTCTGCGCGAAGGCGTAGCAAAAGGCGGGCGGTTCCTTGTCGAACTCTTTCTCCTTGTAGGGCCAATAGAGCTCCGGCGGCACGCCAAAGAGCACCAGGGCGCCCATGGTGGTCCGGATGAAGGCGCCGGTGTCGCCCTTTTGCCGCATCAGGTTACGGGTGACCTTGTAGAGAAAGAGCCGCGAGACATCGGTGTAGCGCTCCATCGTCCGGCGGGCGAAATACTCCACCAGGCTGGCACCGGCCTGGGCGGTGCAGGAGCCGAGATCACCCTGGTCCTCGATCGCGGAGCACCATGCCCGGAGGTCGACGGCCGCGGGCAGCGCTTTCTTGCGCTTGCCGGTCAGGCCGATTTTTAGCAGCATGGGATGGATGAGGGCGTGGTCGGGGGTATAGTCGCGGAAATCCGGATAGTCGGGCAGCCAGCCCATGGAATACTTGATAGCAGCCATGAAAAGGCCTCCTTTCAGAGCAGGTCGAAGCGGTATGGCAGGATGGGGGGCAAACCCCCTCTTTCAATATACACCTTGCAAACCAAGCAGTCAATCGATTCCTGCAAAAAATCACAGCTGTTCCCATCCGGCCGCTAGAGGACCAGGGTGACCGCCGTATAGAGCGCAAGGAGGATGAGGATGAGGGCGGTGATACGCAGAATTCTGGCAAAAGTGGCCTGGGAGAACTGGTGATGGTATTTGGCGACATAACGGCAGAGGAGCAGGTACCAGATCGTCGTGCCGACTCCGGCCATCAGAGCAAAAATGAGGCCGTTCCACTCCCGCGGCGAAACCAGACGGTGGGCGCTGATGGTGCCGCCGACCGCGAGCCAGAACATGTAGAGGCTGGGGTTGGTCAGATAGAGCAACATGGCGCCGATGATCGGGCGTGGCGCGGTAGTGACTTTGGACTGGTCGCTGTTCCGCATCGGGGTGAAATGCCGGGCCTGATGCAGCAGCCGGAAGGCGATGGAGAGGATGATGATCACACCGAGCAACTTGATGTAGGGGAGCAGTTCGGTGATGCGCGAGGTGAGATGGTGCGTGCCGGCGATGGCGATGAAGCAAAAGATGACATCCAGCACGGCCGAGGTCAGGCCGGCCAGGAATCCATGGGTAAAGTCCCGCTTCATCGTCTGGGTGATGGCGTAGACATTGATGGGGCCGATGGGAATAGCGGCGATGAAGCCGACGATGACTGCGATCACGATGTACATAGGGAACCGTTACCCTTCAATCCCCGTTAGCCAAATCCATGGTTGCCCCCCGGCATCTATCTTGAAGTTACAACCTGCAGGCGAAAATGTAAAGTCTTTTTCACGCGAAAAGATAGCGGCAGATAAAGACCGTCCCCAGGATCCCGGCGAGATCGGCCAGCAGCCCGACCCAGATCGCGCTGCGGATGTTCTTGATCTGGACGGAGCCGAAATAGACGGCAACGACGTAAAAGGTGGTCTCTGAACAGCCATAGATGGTCGAGGCCATTCGCCCGATCAGCGAATCCGGGCCGTGATTCTTGAGCAACTCGGTGATGATACCGAGCGAACCGCTGCCTGAAAGGGGGCGCATCAGGGCTGCGGGGAGGACCTCGGCGGGCATGCCGATCAGATTGGTGAGTGGGGAGAGGAGGGTGACAAAGGTCTCCATGGCGCCCGAGGCGCGGAACATGCCAATGGCGACGAGGATGGCCGTCAGAAAGGGGATGATGCGGATCGCCACCTGAAATCCCTCTTTGGCGCCGTCGATAAAGACCTCGTAGACCTTGATCTTTTTGATAAAAGCGAAGAGCGGAATGACGAAAAGAAGAAACGGGATGGCCCAGGTGGAGATCAGCATGACGCCCTTGCGAAAGGCCTCGGGCGGCAGCAGGGCTGCAGCGGCGGAGAGGAGCCCGGTGGCCACGAGGAGGCCGATGGCCGCCACCACAGCGGCGGCGACGGCCAGGGGCCGCCAGGCGCGCCGCAGGGCAGTGAAAAAATGTGCCCGGCCGGCGTCGAGGGCGAGAAAGCTTTTGGCGGCGAGCACGCCGGTGATCGTCGCCAGGGTGGAGGCGAAGATGGTCGAGCCGATGATCTCGGTTGGATTGGCCGAGCCCATACTCGCCCGCACGGCGATCACCGTCATCGGAATGAGGGTGATGCTGCCGGTATTGAGGGCGAGGAACATGATCATCGCGTCGCTCGCGGACTCTTTTTTGGGATTGAGGCTCTGCAGCTGATCCATGGCCTTGAGGCCCATCGGCGTCGCCGCGTTACTGAGGCCGAGCCAGTTGGCCGAGATGTTGAGGAGAATGGCGCCGATGGCCGGATGATCCGCGGGGATATCCGGAAAGAGCCGCTTGCTGATCGGGCGGATCGCCCGGGAGAGAAGCTGCACCAGACCGGCCTCTTCGGCCAGCTTCATGATCCCCAGCCACATGGTCATGATCCCGATCAGACCGAGGGCGATGTTCACCGCCGTGCTGGCGGAGTCGAGAGCGCCCCTGGTGACCGCATCGATGTTCCCCTTGAATGCTCCGACAACAAAGGCGATGGATACCAGGGCAAACCAGACATAATTCATCATGGAGGCGTTTCCTCAGCAAGCTGTTCTGTCCCACCTAAATTACACCTTTTGCAATAGGAAACAAGCAAAATATCGCTGGCGGCCGCTGCCCCGGTCCGGCGGCGAGGCGCAAGGCTGCCGGCAAATAAATCGCTTGTATCCTTGGAAGGGAGTTTGTATATTTACGGCGATCATTTACGCCTTTCGTGAATGACAGAGAAATCCAATGATACGGAGGAAGTAATGAAGACCAAAGTCGATCCCGATCTCTGCACCAGCTGTGAACTGTGTGTTGGTGATCATCCCGAACTTTATGAAATGAAGGGCGATGTGGCGGTGGCCATTTCGGAGGTGGTTCCCCCTGAGCTGGAAGCAGCTGCCCAGGACGCCGTGGACAACTGCCCCGCTGGTGCGATCAGCGTCGAGTAGGCTTCCCGCACTCCCCATCCCATAGAAAAGGGCCGGTTCCTGTGAATCAGCCCTTTTTTTTGTTTGCTCCGGTTCGGCCGGCACCCGCAGCGGGTGCAAGAAAGAGAGGAGGCATCATGATGCTGCAAGAATGGGCACTGCATGGCGGCCGTTTCATTCTGGCGCTCTCCCTGGCCTGCTGCCTGCTGGCGGCGGTGGTCCGGGCGCAGCCCTCGGGAGCCGCCGAACTGGTCTTTCGCAACGGCCGGATCTGGACGGCCGATGAGCAGCGGCCGGAGGCGGAGGCGCTGGCGGTCCGGGACGGCCGCATCCTCGCCCTGGGCAGCCGTCAGCAGATCGATGGCCTGATCGGCCGCACCACCCGGGTGATCGATCTGCAGGGCCGGGTTCTGCTGCCGGGGTTTATCGATAATCATGTTCATTTTCTCAGCAGCGGCCTGCAACTCCTCGGCATTGAACTGCGCTCGGCCCGCAACGAAGCCGAGTTCGTGGCACGGATCAGGGAGCGAGCGGAACGCTACCCCGGCCGCTGGATCACCGGCGGCGATTGGGACCATGAGAGCTGGCCGGGCGCGCGCGAGCCGCAGCGCGGCCTGATCGATGCCGTAACCCCCAATACGCCGGTCTTCGTCAACCGACTCGATGGCCATATGGCCCTGGCCAACACCGCCGCCCTGCGCCTGGCCGGGATCGACCGCCATACGCCCGATCCGCCGGGCGGCGAGATCGTCCACGATCCCGCGACCGGTGAGCCCACCGGCCTGCTCAAGGACGAGGCGATGAGCGCGGTCTATGCCGTGATTCCGGAGGCAAGCGAGGCCGAACGCCTCGAAGGCGCGCGCGCGGCCATGGAGCTGGCGCGGCGCTGCGGGGTCACCAGCATCCAGGATGTTGGCTCGGCCGCCGATCTGCGCACCTACCAGAGCCTGCTCGCCTCCGGTGAACTGACCGTGCGCGTCGATTGCCGCCTGCCCATCAGCCAGTACCGCCTGCTCGCCGATGCCGGCATCCGTGCCCATTTCGGCAGCGACTGGCTGCGCATCGGCAGCCTCAAGGCCTTCGCCGATGGCTCTCTCGGCTCGACCACAGCCCTCTTCTTCGCCCCCTACGAGGGCACCACCCATCACGGCCTGCCCATGGATATCCTCCTCGATGGCCGCCTCGAACAATGGGCGCTGGCTGCTGACCGCAGCGGCCTCCAGCTCTCGGTCCATGCCATCGGCGACAGCGCCAACAGCGCCATGCTTGACATCTTTGAACGCTGTGTCCGGGAGAATCCCGTCCGGGACCGCCGTTTCCGCATCGAGCATGCCCAGCACATCGCCGGCAAGGACCTGGCCCGCTTCGCGCGCCTCGGCGTCATCGCCTCGATGCAGCCCTATCACGCGATCGATGACGGCCGCTGGGCCTGGAAGCGCATCGGCGAGACGCGCTCGCACGAGGCCTATCCCTTCCGCTCGCTCCTCGACCAGGGGGTACATCTCTGCTTCGGCACCGACTGGTCGGTCGCGCCGCTCAATCCACTCCTCGGTCTCTATGCCGCGGTCACGCGCCGGACTCTCGATGACCAGCACCCCGGGGGCTGGATCCCAGAACAGAAGATCACTCTCGCCGAAGCGATTGCCTGCTATACCCGCAACAGCGCTTACGCCTCGTATGACGAATCGATCAAGGGTCAGCTCAAGGAGGGCTATCTCGCCGATCTGATCGTCCTCTCGGCCGACCTCTTTGCCATCCCGCCGGAGAAGATCCGC
Source organism: uncultured Cytophagia bacterium (assembly GCA_964436305.1). GTDB lineage: Bacteria > Zhuqueibacterota > Zhuqueibacteria > Residuimicrobiales > Residuimicrobiaceae > JAKPUX01. Next base: position 101,110 of record CAYTCI010000002.1, read on the forward strand.
GAAGCCCAGGTCGACCTGACCGTCCTTAACGGCCGGGTGATCTTTGAACGTGGGGCGGGCGAGGTCATCCCCGCGCGCTGATCCCACTGCTGCAAACAAAAACGGGCTGCCCAAGGCAGCCCGTTTTGCGTTATGGCACAACCACAACCGAATTTTTGCCGCCATAGGGATCGAGCTCGCTCTCCGCGGCAGCGGGATCCGCAATCCATTGGCTGTTGTCGATGACCAGCTTGTAGCGGTAGCGGCCCTTTTTAAGCGGGAGCCTCAGCTCCCAGTCACCCGCGCTGCTCCGGCTCAGCGTGTCCACCCCGGCAGCCCAGCCGTTGAAATCGCCGGCCAGCGAGAGATGCTGGGCCGCGCCCGAATAGCGGAAGGTGACCCAGGCCATATCGGCGCTGATGCGTGGCGTGAAGCGGCAGGCCCACTCCATGGTATGCAGCAGAGAGCGGTTCCACCGGCCCTTGATGCGGAAGAGATGGCTGGCCCAGGGCTGCAGCTGCAGGCTGAGGCTGTCGGCGACGGGTTTGAGCCGCAGGGGGGAGAGCAGATCCTCAAAACGGCTGGTGGCGGCAAAAAGGCCGGGCGGCAGCGGCAGACGCCGTTCCTCGGGCGCGGAGGAGTTGGAGAGCACCACCAGCACCGCCTCCCTGGCTGTGTATTTGATAAAGGCATATACCCCGTAATCCTGATATATCTCCACCAATGCCTCGCTGCGCAGACAAGCCCATTGGCTGCGCAAGTGGAGGAGCCGGCGGGTGTGACCGACCAGCGCACGGTCCGCGCCGGTGACCCGCGACCAGGGCATCGGCAGGCGGTTGAGATAATCCTGTCCCGCTCCCGTCTGCTCGTTGGTCGCAGCCGCCCCCTCGAGCGCCACCTCGTTGCCATAATAGAGCATCGGCAGGCCGTGCTGGACCAGGGTATAGGTCAGGGCTGCGGCCATTTTTTCACGAACATGGCTGCCTGCCCAATAGCTGAACCGGGCGACGTCGTGGTTATCAATAACCTGTGAGAGCAGCAGGTCAGGGTACCACCGGCGGTTAAGGGCACTCTGACGGCTGAGCAGGGAGAGCGCGCCGCCCTGGGCGAAGACGCGATTGAGGGTGTAATAGAGGGGGATGTCGAAGAGAGCATTGAATCCGAGCTGGGAATAGCCGGCAACATAGGGGGTCTCACCGGCAAAAACCTCACCCAGCAGGAGGAAGTCGGGCCCGGCGAAGTCATGGAGGTCATGGCAGATCCGCTCCCAGAAGGGTTTGGGAATATGCTTGACCGCATCGAGGCGGAAGCCGTCGCAGCCGCTCTCGACGATCCAGTATTTGGCCATATCCAGCAGGAAATCGTAAACGTGCGGATTCTCCTGGGCGAGATCGGGCAAGCCGTTGAGTTCGCGCGTCTCCAACTGCTGCTGATCCTGCCAATCCGTGATGCTGGTCGAGGCGTCGCTGCCGCTGTGGGGATGGAACCAGAAGCGATAGCCGGCCTCCTGCCATAATTCAGGCCGGGTGACCCAGGGATGATCGGGCGCGACGTGGTTGAAGATCATGTCCAGCACCACCTTCATGCTGCGGCGGTGGGCCTGGTGGACCAGGCGCCGCAAGGTCGCCATGTCGCCAAAATGTTCATCGACCCGGAAGAAATCGATCGGATGATAGCCGTGGTAGGGCCACCAGCCGACAAAGGCGCTGTCGCTGTTGTCGAAGACCGGTGAGAGCCAGAGGGTGGTGACGCCGAGGCCCTGCAGGTAGTCGAGCTTGTCGATGACCCCCTGAAGGTCGCCGCCCTGATAGCATTTCAGGGCGGTGAGGTTGCCGCGGGCGCTGTCGAAGGGGCAGTAGCTGGCGGGATTGTGGCCGGCATCATTGGACGGGTCGCCGTTGTAAAAACGGTCGATGAGGATCAGATAGAGGTTCTCCCGCGACCAGTCGATGGCCCGGCGGGGATACGGCGAACGGGTCAGGGTGACGCGCGGCTGCCAGACCGGCCCGAGCTCCCCGGCACCGGCCGGCGCAGCGAGCAGCAGCAGGAAAGCGAGGGCGCGTCTAATTCTGGTATTGCAGCTGGTAGAGACGATGATAGATCCCCTTTCTCGCGAGCAGCTCGGCGTGGGTGCCCATCTCGCGCACCTCGCCCTTGTGGAGAACCAGGATCCAGTCGACATTCTGGATGGTCGAAAGGCGATGGGCGATGATGACCGAGGTGCGGCCGGTCATCAACCGGGTCGTGGCTTCGCGCAGCAGCAGTTCGGTCTCGGTGTCGACGGAGGAAGTGGCTTCATCCATGATCAGGACTTCCGGATCGAAAACCAGGGCGCGGGCGAAGGAGAGCAGCTGTTTCTGGCCGACCGACAGGTTGCTGCCGCGTTCGCTCAACTCGGTCTGGTAGCCGTTCGGCAGTTTTTCGATGAATTCGTGGGCATGGACATCCCTGGCGGCCTGAATCACCCGTTCCATCGGAATCGACTGGTCGCCGAGGCGGATGTTGTACTCCACCGTGCCTGAGAAGATAAAGACGTCCTGCAGCACCATGCGCACCCGTCGGCGCAGTTCGGGCAGGGGGTAGAGGGCGGTATCGATGCCGTTGAGAAGAATCTGCCCGCTGCTGGGCTCATACAGCCGGTCAATCAGGTTGATCAGGGTGGTTTTTCCGGCACCGGTGGCGCCGACAATGGCCACCTTCTGGCCGCAGCCGATCTTGAAGGTGACCCGTTTCAGCACCGGTTCATCCGGATTGTAGCTGAAAGTGACCTCGCGGAACTCGATCTCGCCGCACGGTGGCGGCATCGCCGCCGGATGTTCGGGAATGGGGGCCTGCTCGGCTTCGTCGAGCAGCTTGAAGATCCGCTCGCTCGAGGCCATCGCTGCCTGCATCAGATTATACTTCTCCGAGAGGTCGCGGATCGGCTGGAAAAAACGCTGGGAATACTGGACGAAGGCGACGACCACGCCGATGGTCAGGGCGCCGCTGATGACGCGGATCCCCCCGTACCAGAGGATGATCGCCAGGGCCAGGGCGCTGATGATCTCGACCACCGGATAAAAGACCGAATAGTAATAGATCGTCTCGAGGTAGGCCTCGAGATAATCGTGGTTGAGCTGATCGAAACGGCGGTGGTTCTTTTTCTCGCGGTTGAAGATCTGGACGATCGACATCCCCATGATGTTTTCCTGCAGGTAGCTGTTGATGCGGGCGATGCGCAAGCGTACCTTGCGGAAGGATTCGCGCACGTTGATGCGGAACCAGGCGCTGGCGGCGAAGATCAGCGGCAGCACGGTGAAGCTGAGCAGGGCCAGCTGCCAGTTGAAGATCAGCATCACGATGATGATGCCAAAGAGGACAAAGAGATCGCCGAAGAGGGTCACGACGCCGCTGGAGAGCATGCTGTTGAGGGTTTCGACATCGTTGGTCGCGCGGGTGACCAGGCGGCCGACCGGATTCTTGTCGAAGAAGGAGAGGGGCAGGCGCTGCAGATGCGAGAAGATCTGGTTGCGCATGTCATACATCACCTTCTGGCCGATCTTTTGCGTCAGGAAGGTCTGGAAAAAGATGAAGGTCATCTGTACCAGCAGCACCGCGAAGTAGATCGCCGCCAACCCGAGCAGGCCGTGAAACTGCCGGGTGCTGATGTAGCGATCGATGGCCACCCTGGTCAGCCAGGGCAGGAGCAGTTCGGCCAGCGAGCCGAGAATGAGAACGATCACGGCCAGCACCACCTGCCAGCGGTAGGGATGAAGATAGGTCAGCAGCCGCCGCATCAGACGGCTGTCGTAGGCCTTGCCAATGATCTCTTCTTCGTGTTGTGCCACGCGCTCCTCAACCGATTTCGGCCAACGATTCTTCCAGCATCTGCCGCTGGTACAACTGCCAGTAAGCTCCCTTTTGCTCGAGCAGCTCGTCATGCCGGCCCTGTTCGATGATCCGGCCTTCCTTGAGGACGACGATCAGATCGGCCTCGCGCACGGTCGAGATCCGGTGCGAGACCAGGATGGTCGTGCGTTCGGCCATCACCCCGCGCAGCCGTTTGAGGATCTCCTCCTCGGTATAGGTGTCGACCGCGGAGAGGGCATCGTCGAGGATGAGGATTTTTGGCTTGCGAATGACAGCGCGTGAAATGGCGGTCCGCTGCTTCTGCCCGCCGGAGAGGGTGATGCCGCGCTCGCCGACGAGGGTGGCAAATCCCTCGGGGAACTGGTCAAAATCGCTGCGGATCTGCGAGGTTTCGGCTGCGGCCTCGATCTCGGCCATGCGCATCTCCTCTTCGCCGAAGCCGATGTTCTCCTGCAGGGTTTCGGAGAAAAGGATCGTCTCCTGCGGCACCATGCCAATGCTGCGCCGCAGCACGGCGAGGGGGATGCGCTCGATCGGATGGCCGTCGATGAGCAGCTCGCCCGCACCGGCCTGGTGGAGGCGGGGGATGAGGTTGACCAGGGTCGATTTGCCGGAACCGGTGGCACCGACGATGGCCACAGTCTGTCCCGCGGGAATATACAGCGAGATCTGCTTGAGAACCGCTTCCGCCTCCGGCGAATAGGCGAAGGTGAGACCGCGGAATTCGATCTCGCCGTACAGTTCGCTGATGCCGTGATCGGTCTCCGGACCGTCGCCGATATCCGGCTGGGCGCGAAAGATCTCGAGGATGCGCTCGGTGGAGGCGAGGCCTTCCTGCCACATATTCAGGGTCCAGCCCATGGCGATCATCGGCCAGGCGAGCATCGCCAGGTAGGAGAGGAAGGCCACCAGACCGCCGATGCTGAGGCGGCCGTCCATGACCTCGCGGCCGCCGGCGACCAGCGCGGCGAGGGTGGTCAGGCCCAGGAGAAAATCGATGGTGGTCCACATGCCAGCCCGCACCTTGACCAGCTTGAGATTGCGGCGGATGTACTCCTCACTCTGGCCGCGGAAATCCTCGATCTCGTGCGCCTCCTGCACGTAAGATTTGACCACCCGGATGCCGGAGATGTTCTCCTGCACCTTGGCGGTCAGGCTGGAGAATTGTTCCTGGATTTTGTCAAAGAGGCGGGCGATCTGCCGTGCCTGGCTGTAGACGATCAGGGCGACGAGCGGCATCAGCGCCAGCGACCAGAGGGTGGTCCGCCAGGAGATGCCCGCCATCAGGGCGATCGAAATGAGAGCGACGATGAAGGTCGTGGCAAAATACATGATCCCCGGCCCGAGCATCGAGCGCACTGCTTCCATATCGTTGGTCGCACGCGCCATCAGGTCACCGGTCTTGTGGCGCTGATAGAACGAGGCCGGCAGCAGCTGTAAATGACGGAGATAGTCGTTGCGCAGATGGTACTCCACCTTGCGCGACATGCCGATCAACTCCATGCGCAAATAGTAGCGGAAGAGGCCCTGCAGCAGGGTCATCCCGACCATGGCGGCCGCAAAGAGGCCAAGCGCGAGCAGCGGCGAATAGCCGCCGACCTGATGCTGCAGCCACAGCGGCAGAACGGCCTCGGCACTGCCCAGACGCCATTCCGCATACTCGATGGCGTAGCGCAGCACCATCGGCGCGGCCAGCTGGAATCCCGTCGTCAGGAGGGTCAGCAGGCCTCCGAGGAGCAGGCTCCCTTTGTGGCGGAGCAGATAGTGGAAAATAAACCGGCGCAGTTGATCGGTGGGCGGCATGAAGAACCATTCCCTGCTTGGTACGGGGTGTGCATTCCACAAGAGATCCGGCGGATGAAACCTCCCGGCCCGGCCTGCGTATGCCTGTTATATGGTAACAAGAAAAAATATACTAAATCTGCAGTTCAATCACAAGTAATTACCGCAGACGCCCTGCCGGCGGAATCGGCAGCCATGCCACGAAGAAATCTTGCATTTCTCCGCGAAGGGGTGTATATTGAGCTGACCATCGGGGATCTTCCCTCCACCAGCAAAGGACAAGGCCTTTCATGCGCACCCCCTCCATCGTATTGCTCGCCATGCTCTCCACCGCCGGCTTTCTGCCCTGCCGCGCCGCCGATCTCCCGGCCCGCTCCCTGGCCGCCATTCAACCGGATCTGATGCGCCAGCAGCTGACCTTTCTCGCCTCTGATTCGCTGCGCGGGCGCAATACGCCCAGTGCGGGCCTCGACACCGCGGCGGCTTTCATCGCCCGCTCCTTCCAGAGCAGCGGTTTGCAGCCGCTGGGAGGCAGCTATTTCCAGGCGGTCGAGCTGCACCAGATCTTTCTGGGTGACAGCAACAGCTGCCGGATCACCGGCGCCGACGGCCTCGGCCGCGACTATCGCATCAAGAAGGAGTTCATGCCCTACGAGATGACCGCTGACCAGCTCTGCAGCGGCGAGATCGTCTTCGCCGGCTATGGCCTCGCCACCCCTGAGCTGGGTTACGATGATTATGCGGGCCTGGAGGTCAAGGGTAAGATCGTCCTCGTCCTCAAGCGGGGGCCGCGGCAGAGTGATCCCTCCAGTCCCTTTTTCATCCACAAGGATGTCAGTTTCACCCGTACGGAGGAAAAGATCAAGACCGCAATCGAGCATGGCGCCGTGGGCATTTTGCTGGTGACCGATCCCCTGCACAACCGGATGCTCACCCCGCGCGGATTTCCCTGGCCGAACCTTTTTCCGGGATTTCCGGCCGATGCTGTGCCGGTCACGCTCGGCAAAAGCGGGGGTGAAAAGATTCCTGCCATCCAGGTAGGGGAGGAGGCGGTCATCCAGCTCTTCGGCAGCGTCGCTGCCTTGCGGGCCGAGCAGGCGGCGATCGACAGCACCATGACGCCGCACTCGCACCCGCTCGCCGGCTGCCGGGCGGAGGTTCGCACCTCAACCCGGCATGCGGTCCAGCGAACCCGGAATGTCGTCGGGCTGATCCCGGGGAGCGACAAACGGATCAAGGATGAGGTGGTGATCATCGGCGCCCATTACGATCATACCGGCTACATTGCCAAAAGCCCTGCCGGCCAGGACAGCATCTACAACGGTGCCGACGACAACGCCTCCGGCACGGTTGGGGTGCTCGCCTCCGCCCGGGCTCTGGCGATGGCCGAGAAAAAGCCGAAACGTTCCATCCTCTGCATCGCCTTCGCCGGCGAGGAGAAGGGACTCTTCGGTTCGACCCATTATGTGGCCGAGCCCCTCTGGCCGCTCGACAAGACCGCGGCCATGCTCAATATGGACATGATCAGCCGCAACCGCCTCGACTCGCTCTCGATCACCGGCAGCAAGACGAGCCGCGAGCTGCACCAGGACCTGATCAAGGCCAACCGGAAAACCGGATTTCTGCTCGATTTCAGCAGCGACAAGTATCTGCGCGGCGGCAGCGACCACGCCCCCTTTGTTCGTAAAGCGATCCCGGTGCTCTTTTTCTTCTCCGGGATGCATCCGGATTACCACAAGGTCAGCGATGAAGTGGACAAATGCAATGTGTACAAAATGGCCCGGGTGGCGGAGCTGTGCAGCCGGGTTGCCTGGCAAGTAGCCAACGACAAGAAAAGACCGGTCTTTGTTGCGCCGGCAAAACCGAAAAACTAATTCTCTGGAGGAATGAATGAAAAAGATCGTACTGGCCGTTTTGCTCTGCAGCGCTGTTCTCGCTTTTGGACAAAACACGACCACCCTGCGCTATGCCTATGAGATGGGGAAAACCTATACCTATGCCCTGGCCTCCCAGACCACCGTCACGATGGAGATGAACGGCCAGGAGATGGTCACGGAGATGGGGCAGAATGCCAAAGTGGCGATTGCACCGCAGTCCGTCACCGCCAAGGGCGACTATACCTGCTGGGTCTCTTTCCCCGAGCTCAGTGTCAAGGTCAAGAATTTCCGCATGGACTCCACCTTCGTGTTGAACGAGCTGGCGAACAAGCGCGCCGAGATCATTCAGACCCCGCAGGGCGAGGTGCTCTCCTCGGTGATGGTGGATACCGTCGCGGCCGATCCGATGCTGATGCAGTTGGGCGTCGAACCGGCGACCCTCTTCAAACGGCTCCTGGTCCGCCTCCCGGAAAACGGGCTGGCCACCGGCGGCAGCTGGACCGAGACCCGGGTGGACACCGTGCATCAGAGCGGGATTGCGATTGTGGTCGCGCCCAATATCACCTACACTCTCGCGGGTGCGGCGGAGTACAACGGCGTTCCCTGCCAAAAGATCGATTTTCAGGGGACGATGAAACTCAATGGCAGCGGCAGCCAGATGGGCGCCAATGTGGTCGTCGATGGCGAGGGCAAACAGCAGGGGACCCTCTATTTTAATCCCGCCAAAGGGATGCTGGTCTTCTCCGAAAGCAGCGCGGATCAGGATATGACCATTGCAGTGACCGGGGCAGCCAACATGACCTTCCCGCAGTCGCTCACCACCCACTCCACTCTGACCTATCTGCCCTGAATTTTACCGAATAAAAAAAAGGCGCTGAGTATTCAGCGCCTTTTTTTTTATTCCGTGCGGCAGCGGTCAATGGCCCGCCTTGAATTCCTTCATAAAACCGACCAGTTTTTCGATGCCAGCCAAGGGCATGGCGTTGTACATCGAGACCCGCAGGCCGCCCACCGAACGGTGCCCCTTGAGACCGATCATGCCGCGGCTCTTGGCCTCGGCGATGAAGGCCGCCTCGAGTTCTTCCGTGGCCAGGCGAATGGGCACGTTCATCCAGGAGCGGGAATCGGGCGCGACCGTACCGCGGTAAAACCCGTCGCTGCTGTCAATGGCCGAATAGAGCAGTTCCGCCTTGTCGTGGTTGATCTTTTCGATCGCAGCCAATCCGCCGAGCTCCTTGACCCACTGCAGGGTCAGCTGCATGATGTAGATCGGGAAGCAGGGCGGGGTGTTGTAGAGCGAGTTGTTCTTGATATGGGTGGCATAGGAGAGCATCGTCGGCAGCCCCTGACGCGCGGTGGCGGCGAAATCATCGCGCAGGATCACCAGGGTGACGCCCGCCGGCCCAAGGTTCTTCTGCGCGCCGGCGTAGACCATCGCGAACTGCTGCATATCAAAGCGATGCGAGAGGATGTCCGACGACATGTCGCAAACCAGGAATCTGCCCTTGAGGTCCGGAAAGGTGCGATACTGGGTGCCGAAGATGGTATTATTGGAGGTCACGTGCACATAGGCGGCCTCGGGATCGAGATCCCAGCTCGCCGGCTGCGGCAGATAGGAAAAGTTCTTCTCCTCGGAGGAGGCCGCTGCGCGCCCTTTGGCGATGATATTGGCCTCCTTGATCGCCCGTTTGGCCCATTCGCCGGTGACCACAAAATCGGCCGATCCACCTGGCGGGATGAAATTCATCGGTGCCATCGCGAACTGCAGGCTGGCGCCGCCGCCGAGGAAAAGGATCTGGTAATTGGCCGGGATGCCGATCAGCTCCCTGAGCAGATTCTGGGTGTCCGCGAGGATCGCCTCGAAATCCTTGGAGCGGTGCGACATCTCAAGGACCGAGAGGCCCGTGCCCTTGTAATCAGTGAATTCCGCCTGGGCTTTTTCCAGCGCGGCAAGCGGCAGGGTGCTGGGTCCCGGATTGAAATTATAAACACGTCCCATGATGATCTCCTTCTTCAATCTCAATCATTGGTCTGTTGGCGTGGGATTGGCTCAGGCCAGCTCCCCCCTGGAAAACTTGTCGATCAGCTGGACCACCTCATCGGCGATGCGCAGCAGGTTTTCGGCGGTTGAGGCGCCGAGATGCGGGGTCAGGATGACATTGGGAGCGTGCAGCAGCGGCGAACCCTCGGGCGGCTCGGCGAAAAAGACATCGGTGCCGTAACCGGCCAGTTGGCCGCTCTCCAGCGCCGCAACCAGATCCGCCTCCACGACCGTCTTGCCGCGGCCGGTGTTGACGAGATAGGCTCCCTTTTTCATCTGCGCAATCCGCTCCCGGTTGATCAGCCCCGTGGTCTCGGGGGTCAGCGGCAAATGCAGCGAAAAATAGTCGCAGAGGGGGAGCAGCTCCTCGAGCGATTTTTGCCCGTGGATGTGCTCGCTCTTGACCGGAACGACATCATAGGCATAGACGGTCATGCCGAAGGCACGGGCGCGTTTGGCCACCTCAAGGCCGATGCGGCCGCAGCCGATGATGCCCAGGGTCTTGTTGAGCAGCTCGGTCCGCTTCAGCTCGCTCTTGAGAAATTGACCGGCGACCGTGGTGTTGTGGCCCTGGATCAGCTTGTTGGGCAGGGCGATCATCAGGGCGAAGGCCAGCTCGGCCACCGCCACGCTCGAGGCGTTGGGGGTGTTGTAGACCTTGATCCCCTTGCTGCGGGCGTACTCCCGGTCGACATTGTCGAGGCCGACACCACCGCGGATGATCAGCTTGAGCTGCGGCGCACCGTCGATGAACTCGCGGGTGCATTTGGTTTTGCTGCGGATGAGGACCACATCGGCGGTGGGGATCATCTCCTTGTTGTCACTGACCTCGCCATAGGGCGCCAGCCGCCCGGGAAGAGAGGCGTTGAATTTATCACTGAGTACTATTTTCATCATCAGGTCCTTTTCTTTTGATCAGTCCAGCAGGTGAATGACCAGGCCACTGCGCAGTTTCGGCTCGAACCAGGTCGACTTGGGGGGCATGATCATCCCGGCATCGGCGACGGCGATCAACTGTTCGATCGAGGTGGGATGCATCAGGAACGCAACCCTGAATTTGCCGGAATCGACGAGTTTGACCAGTTCCTCAGGGCCGCGGATGCCGCCGATAAAGTCGATGCGCTGGTCGGTGCGCGGATCGCCGATCGCGAGCAGCGGCCCGAGGATTTGGTTCATCAGGATATTGACATCGAGGTTTTCCAGGGCATCCGCCGGATTCCAGATCCCCGGTTTGGGTGTCAGCAGGGACCAGCGGCCGTCAAGATAGATGCCGATGGTGTGTTCCGGCACCTCAGGGGGCCTGGCTCCTGCGGGTGCGACGCTGAATTTTTCGCCCACCTGGCGCAGGAATTCCTCCGCGTTCAAGCCGTTGAGATCGGCGACAACGCGGTTGTAGGGGAGAATGCGCAGATGGTTATGGGGAAAAATCACCGCGAGAAAATAGTTGTAGGGCTCCTCACCGGTGTGATGCGGATTGGCGGCACGCCGCTGCCGGCACAGATTGCTCGCCGCTGCAGAGCGATGGTGCCCGTCGGCGACATAGAGCTTGTCCAGGTGGGCGAAACCGGCGGTGATGGCGCCGATTCGGGCGGGATCCTCGATGCGCCAGAGGGTGTGGCGGACCTGGTCGGTGGTGGTGAAATCGACCAGGGGTGTGCCCGCAGCGGCGGACGCGAGAAGCCCATCCAGCTCCGGTTCAGACTGATACATTAAAAAAACCGGTCCGATCTGCGCATTCTGCCGGTCCATCAGGGTGGTCCGGTCTTTCTCCTTGCTCGCCCGGGTGAGCTCATGCTTGCGGATACGGTCGTGGTCGTAATCCTCGACGGAAGCCAGGCAGAGATAGCCGGTCTGGATGCGGCCGCGCCATTCCTGCTGGTAGACATAGATCGACGGCGCCTGGTCCTGCAGCAGGATCCCCTCCGCTATAAAACGGCGCAGGTTTTCCGCGCCCTTGGCGTAGACCGGCTCGGAGTGGAGATCGACGTCAGACGGCAGGTCGATCTCGGGTTTGTTGACATGGAGAAAGGAGAGCGGATTGCCCCGGGCCATCTCCCGTGCCTCTTCGGAGGAGATCACATCGTAGGGCGGTGCGGCCACGCGGTCGGCACTGTCGTCGCGCGGCCGCAAGCCGCGCAAGGGTTTGATCTTGATCATACACTCCCTCAAATTGATGAATGGTCAGCGATGTAATTTACACTTTTAAAGCCAGATTTCAAGGGATATTTTACCATGATCTGGTCCGTGACCCTCTGTCCCCCGCCACAAAACGGGTTCCTGGATAAAAAAGCGGCATAATTTAATATAATTGGCGAAAAAAGTAAAAAAAATGAAAAAAGGTGTTGACTTTATGCTTTCTGCTGGTTATACTATATAGTGCAGGCGTGGGGCTTGCACTTCGCTTAGCAGGACATGGGCTCGCTCAACATTGAGCGGGGGATTCTCGAACCGGTTCGGGACAAATGGCCTGTTCTTGCGTTCACTTCGCGCTCACGGCACACTTCCAATCCTCGACGACGCCGCAAATTCTCCGCAAGAACGCTCCAGACGTTTTCTTCACACTTTTCCTGTTCTCTCATCGGTTGAACCCAGCGACATGGCTTGACCCTGAAAAGATAAAGGGACCGGCAGCAGGGGGATTGTGCGCAGGCAGCAGCGGCTTATGAGCCCGGACAGCCCTGGAGAGTTTGCTTTTCGCCCTGGAAAGCCCTCTCCCAAAGTGAGGCTTCATTTTGGCGGCACTCAAAAAGGCATTTTCAGCCGGTCCCTTTTTTTAATTGTTACCTGCTGCAGCAGGAGTTGTGGTAGTACCCGGGGAACCTCTTTCATCATGCACACAGTTTCGCATCGGGGGATCTGGACATGCAGCCAGTGCAGCTTGCTTTCCGTTCATTCCTTGCCGATCAGTATGGGCAGACACTGGGCGAATATGCGCTGATTTTGCTGCTTATTGCCCTGGCGGCGGTTGCCGGCGTCATCCTCTTTGGCGCGCAGCTGGTTGCACTCTATAATCAGATCGTCGCAGGTTTTCCCTAGAAGGCATGCCGTCAGCACTTCCAGGCTGCATCACATCGGCGCCAGTGAAAATTGGCCGACCTTAACAGCGACCCACACAAAACGGGAATCGTCGCAGCACGGACTTTCCTGCACGCAGGCGATCCATGTCTTTTTCCCACTCTCACCACTTAGCAGAAAGGGGGCAAGTCCGTTCACCTGGTTTTTGACCAGCATCACCAGTTACCCGACAACTTTAGCACAGCAAAGGAGACCATCATGCAATCCATCATTCGCTTCTTCCGCACCCTGTTTTCCCGCGAAGAAGGGCAGACGTTGGCTGAATATGCCCTGATCCTGGTGCTCATCGCCATCGCCGTCATCGCCATGCTGACCCTCCTTGGGGGCAACATCGGCGCCATCCTGACCCGGATCGCCAACGCCCTCTAGACGGGCGGCGATCGGCCAGATCCGCTTCACCATGGGGCCGGCAAAAGCACTGCCTGACGGCTGAGCATGCTGCAGCCTCTTCCCGCTGATCCGGCAATCAAACCGGATGAGGGAGGTCGTTTTGCTGCGGGCTGCCGCAGCCGGTCCCGAACTTTTTTTTCGAATGCCGATACCATGAAACCCTTACATCCCCTGCAGCTCGCGGCGCTGCTCCTCCTGGTTGGCTGGGCCGCCTGGCGGGATCTGAGATCGCGCCGAATCCCGAACAGCCTCACCCTCCCGGCTCTGCTGATCGGCATCGTGGGTCATGGCCTGGCTGATGGCTTGCCCGGGGCCGGCAGTGCGCTGGCGGGGGCTGCTGTCGGTGGGGTGGTTCTCGGCCTTTTCTACCTGCTTGGCGGGATGGGGGCGGGCGATGTCAAACTCATGGCAGCGGTGGGTGCCCTGCTGGGTTGGCCACTGGCTGTGGCCGCCCTGCTCTGCACGGCCATCGCCGGCGGAGTGCTCGCTCTGGTGTGGGTGATCTGCCGCTGGCTGGCCTCCGGCAGGAGGACGGCCAGGGGTGGAGCATCCCTGCGTAAGATTCGTCTGCCCTATGGCGTGGCCATTGCGGCGGGGACGCTGTGGATCATTGCACGAGGAGTACTGCGATGAAAAGGCTCTGCAAACGTCAGGGAGGCCAGTCGCTGGTCGAGTTCGCTCTGGTCATCCCGATCTTTCTTCTGGTCCTCTTCGGGATCCTTGAATTCGGCCGGCTGTGGGAGACCATGAATGTCATGACCGGCGCGGCCCGGGAGGGAGCGCGCATCGCCGCGGTCACCGCCCCGGATGTGAGCCGCGCTCGCGCCGCCGCCATCAATCTGCTCGGAGGCGTCACCCTCACCGGGCTCTCCGTGACCGTCAGTGGTCCGGGCGGCGCCAATGAGGTGACCGTCACCGTCAGCGGCACCTATACCCCCTTGACCAACGCTTTTGTCCCCGGGCTGGTCGGTCCGATCAACCTGACGCGCAGCACGACGATGCACTGGGAAGGTTAAAACGGAGATCCTGCGATGTTTCTGCTCAAGCTCAAGTTCATCATCCCCCTGGCGATCCTGGCTGCCGTGCTGGCTACCTTCGGCGCCTACTCCTACATCAACAACCAGAAAATCCTGCTGGAGCAGAAACGGCTGGCCACACGTCAGGTCGTGGTGACCCGCGCGGATGTACCGGCGGGCTCCCGCCTGACCGAGATCTTGCTGCAGACCCGGGAATTCCCGAGCGACCTGACGCCCGAAGGCAGCTTTTCCAGCCTTGCCGATCTGACCGACCGCGTCACCAAAGCCGATCTCTATGCCGGAGAGGTGGTGGTCGAATCGCGCCTGGCGCCCAAAGGTTCGGGCGGAGGCGTGGCCGCGGTCATCCCGGCGGGGATGCGGGCGATGACGGTGGCGGTCAATGTCGTCAGCGGTGTGAGCGGTTTCATCCTGCCGCACGCCCGGGTGGACGTCCTGGCGACGGTCTCCTCGAACTCCGACAAGGAAGAGTCGACAACCACAACCATTCTCGAGAACATCGAGGTCCTTGCCGTCGATCAGACCGTCAACTCCAAGGATGACGATCCGATCACCGTCAAATCGGTCACGCTCCTGGTCGACCCGGCGCAGGCGGAGAAACTGGCTCTGGCGAGTTCGGAGGGCAAACTCCAGCTGGTGCTGCGCAATCTGACCGATCAGGAGGCGGTGGCCTCCAGCGGCGTGCGGCTCAAGGAGATCATCTCCAAATCTGCGCCAGCGCCGGCGCCGGTGCGGCGGGCGGCGGTTACTGCGCCGTCGACCCCGGCCAAAGCGGAGCCGCCGCAGGAACCCCCCAAACAGGTCATCGAGGTCTACCGTTCAAGCACCCGTTCCGAGGTGGTGCTGGATGAAAACAAGGCGACAGAAGGCAAACCGCAGAAATAAGCAAGAACCGGATCGGAAAGGAGTACCTGACCATGCTTTGGAAGATGCGCATTCGGGCGTCAGCGGGAGCCTTCATCCTCGGCGCCATGATCCTGGTTTTCGCCAGTCACAGCCCGAGGGCCGCTGAGGCGGAGCTCCTGACGGTGGAACCCGGGCATTCCCAGGTTCTGGATTATGAAAGGGGTATCACCCGGGTCTCGATCGCCGATCCCGAGGTCGCGGACGCCAATGTCATCTCGGCCTCGCAGCTGGTTTTGATCGGCAAGACGGAAGGCTCCACCAACCTGATCGTCTGGGATGCGCAGGGGCATTATCAGCAGTTCAACATCCTGGTGCGCAAGCCGATGGCCTTGCACCAGGTCATGCTGCAGGTTCGCTTTGTCGAGATCGATCGAACCGCCATTCGTGATCTCGGGCTGGACTTTCTCGTCAAGGATCGCAAGGTGGGGAAGGAACGCCTCACCGTCGGCAGTTTTGCCGGGCAGGCCGCTACCGTCAGCGATCCCCTGGGGCTCTCCGAGACGGTCGATCTCCTGATTGCGCTGCCCTCGCAGAACCTGACGGCCATGCTCAAGGCCCTCGAGGAGCAGAACCTCATCACCGTGCTGGCCAAACCCAATCTGAGTGCGCGGGAGGGGGCGGAGGCGAGTTTTCTGGCCGGAGGGGAGTTCCCGATCCCCATCGTCTCCGGTTCGGCGGGCATGCAAACGGTGACCATCCAGTTCAAGGAGTTCGGCATCAAGCTGAAATTTACCCCCAGCGTGCTGGATTCGAGCATGATCAACCTCAAGGTGGCCGCCGAAGTGAGCAGTCTTGATTTTGAAAACGGCATCACCCTCTCCGGTTTTGTGATCCCGGCCCTCTCCACGCGCAAGACGGAAACCAACGTGGATCTGAAGGAGAACCACTACCTGGTCATCGGCGGTCTGTTCTCCGAGGAGCAGGCGCGCACCCTGTCGCGCGTGCCGCTGCTCGGCCGGGTGCCGGTGCTGGGGAGACTGTTCAGCAGCGAACATTTCAGCAAAAAAGAGAGTGAGCTGATGATCCTGGTTTCACCGCGAATCACCAGCGGTGTGGCACAATTGCCTTCCGAGGGGATGAATCCATGAAAAAAATGACGATCACAGGCCGTTTTATGCGCCGGCAGGGTGGGGTGACCATGGTGCTCGCGGCGGCCTCGCTGTTGGCGGTGCTGGGCATGGCGGCGTTGGCCATCGATGTTGGCTATATGCTCGCGGCCCGCAACCAGCTGCAGGCGGGGGTGGATGCCTCCGCGCTGGCCGGGGCTGCCGGTCTGATGAGCAACCGCACCGTGGCGACCCAGCGCGCCATGGATTTCGCCGGCAGGAATACCTGCATCCAGCAGCCCGTCGCCGTCGGTGCCGGAGATGTCACCTTTCCAACTTCTAACCGGGTGCACGTCACCTCCTCCCGGCAGTTGGCGCTCTTTTTTGCCTCCGCCCTCGGCATGAATTCGGTCAACATCACCGCATCGGCAACCGCCGAGCTGGGATCGATCGTCGGCGCCAATCATCTCCGGCCCTGGGCGGTCCCCGATTTCGGCTTCAGCCTGGGGGATTATGTGGTAATCAAGTCCGGTGAACTTGGGGCACCAGGCACAAACCCCGGCTTCTTTTATCCTGCAGATTACCCTCCCACCAACAAGGGCAGACCCATAACCGGCGGCAGCGAGTACCGCTCAAATGTTGAGAACGGGTGCGATGGCACCGTGGAGATCGGCGATGTCCTGCAAATCGAACCGGGTAATATGGTCGGTCCCACCAAGCAGGGCGTGGACGCGATCATCCGCTGGGATTCCGGCGCATACTGGGATCTCAATTCAAATTCTATCCAGGGCTCCAACTATCCCGGCTATACCAGCCCGCGAATTTGCATCGTCCCCCTCTACGATGAGCGCTACCCGCCGGATTCAGGCCGAAATACCATCACGGTCACCGGGCTGGCGGTCTTTTTCGTCGAGGGGATTCAAGGGAAGAATGTTTATGGCCGCTTTATCGAAATGCTGACCCATGGCATCTGGGGCAGCGGCAATACCTACCTCTATGGTGTACATCTGGTAGAATGACTTGCAATCGCGGATACTATGGAAAATGAACTGAGCTGGATCTATATCAGTGAGAGCGACCCCGGACCGGTTTTCGAAACCCTGCAAGAGATGGAGTTTCTCAAGCTGGCCGGCCGGGGAACCGACTGGAAAGCCGGCCAGAGTCTGCTCACCGCCCTCCACCCGGCGATGGCCCTGCTCGATCTGGGCGAGGGAGAAGAGGGACTCCGGCATCTTGGCAAATGGAGTGCGCTCTATCCCAAGACCCTCTTCTTTTGCACCTCTGCCGTCGCTCAGCCGGCCCTGATCGTGCGCGCCATGCGCGCCGGCGCCCGTGAATTCTTCCTGCCCGGCAGCGAAGCCGAGGAGATCCGCCGGGCCATCGCCGCTGCACGGCGCCGGCTGGAAGGCGGAACCGAGCAGGCCCCCCGGGCGAAGATCATTTGCTGCTTTGGCGTCAAGGGCGGATTGGGCACGACCACCCTGGCTGCCAACCTGGCCGCTGCGGCCGCGCACTACGCCCACCGGCGGGTACTGCTGATCGATAACAAGCTGCAGCTGGGCAACGCCGCGCTCTTTCTCGACCTGCAGCCGCGCATCACCCTGCTGCAAATTCTGGAGAATCTCGCCACCCTCGAGGTCTCACGCTTGCAGTCGACCCTGGCGCGCCATAGCAGCGGACTCTATTTCGTCGCCGGACCCGAGAACATGGAAGAGGCCGATGCCATCACCGCCGAGGCCCTCGGCCAGATCCTCGATCTGCTGCGCCCGGAGTTCGACCTGATCCTCATCGACAGCGACGACCATTTTGACGAGGTGACCATCCGCGCCCTCGATGAAGCGGACACCATCCTCACCATCGCCCAGCTCGACCTCTCGACCCTCTACAACCTCAAACGTACCCTGGCGCTCTTTCAGCGCATGGGCTATCAGGAAGACAAGATCGCCCTCGTCCTGAACCGCTACCCGGCCAAACTGAACGAAGAACAGGCGGCCATCGAAAAATCGATCAACCAGACCATTGCCTTCCGGATGCCCTTCCAGGAAAATGGCGTCCTGATCGAGAGCATCAATGTGGGCGAACCTATCGTCCTCAGCCGTCCCCGGCATCCCTTCAGCCAGCAGGTGCAACAGCTCGCCCAGGCCATCCTGGCGGGAGAACCGGCGCCTGCCACGGCGCCGGCCAGGGCCGGCACCGGACTGATCAAACGCTGGACCAGGCGAAAGGAGTAGGGCATGGGACTGCGGCAACGTTTGCGGGCAGACGATGGCAATGGCAAGAACAGCAGACCGGCAGTAGTCGCACCGGTGAGAAACGAGACCGCGCCACTGCATGCGGATCTCCTCAGCCAGCATGCCTATCATGAATTCAAGGAGCGGATTCACCGCCGCCTCATCGAGAAACTTGATCTCAGCAAACTCGACACCATTCCGGCTGAGACCCTGCGCGCCCTGGTCCGCGAGGTTATCGAAAGCCTGCTGGCCACCGAGGGCGAGATGGCCTTCGAGCTCAACCGCGAGCGGCTGACCGAGGAGATCCTCAATGAAACCTTCGGACTCGGGCCGCTCGAGCCCCTGCTGCATGACCCGACCATTTCGGACATTCTCGTCAACACCAGCAGCCAGGTCTACGTCGAGCGCTTCGGCAAACTCGAGAGCACCAACACCCGCTTCAAGGATGATGTCCACCTCCTCAACATCATCGAGCGTATTGTCTCCAAGATCGGCCGGCGGGTGGATGAGTCGAGCCCCATGGTCGACGCCCGGCTGCCGGATGGCTCGCGCGTCAATGCCATCATTCCGCCCCTCGCCATCGACGGCCCGATCCTCTCCATCCGCAAATTCGGTCTGCACCGGTTGAATATGGAGGAACTGCTCAAGCTGCAGAGTCTGACCCCTGCGGTCGCCGAACTGCTCGCCGCTGCCGTGCGGGCTCGCCTGAATATCCTGGTTTCCGGCGGCACCGGCTCAGGCAAGACAACCCTGCTCAACATCCTCTCCGGCTTTATCCCCAGCAGCGAACGCATCATCACGGTCGAGGATGCGGCCGAGCTGCAGCTGCAGCAGAACCACGTCGTCCGCCTCGAAACCCGCTCGGCCAATATCGAGGGTCGGGGAGCGGTGGCACAGCGCGACCTGGTGCGCAATGCCCTGCGTATGCGCCCAGACCGCATCATCGTCGGTGAGGTGCGCGGCGCCGAAGCCCTGGACATGCTCCAGGCGATGAACACCGGCCATGACGGCTCGCTGACCACCCTGCACGCCAATTCGGCCCGCGACGCCCTGCGCCGTCTCGAGACGATGGTCCTGATGGCCGGCGCCAACCTCGGCGACCGCGCCATGCGCGAGCAGATCAGCTCCGCCATCCACATCATCATTCAGATATCCCGTCTCAGCGATGGCACCCGCAAGGTGATGAAAGTCGCGGAAATCGTCGGTATGGAGGGCGACACCATCTCGCTGCAGGATATCTTTCTCTTCGAAAAGATGGGGATTCGGGAGGATGGACGGGTGGTCGGCACTTTTCGCACCACGGGGATTCGCCCCAAGTTCGTCGAGCAGATCGAGACCTCCGGCATCCGCCTGCCGGATGAGATGTTCGAGCCCCGTTTTGAAATGATTCAGGAGGAGGAACTCTCCGCATGACCTTGCTGATCCTTGGCCTCTTTCTCTTCTTCCTTCTGCTATTGCTCGCCTTGCTCATCGCCTTTTATGAGCACAATCATGGCAGCAAGCGCAAGATCGAACGGCGCTTGAATGCGTACGCGGGGGAGATCGGGCTCAATATCCAGGAGATGCCGTTCGTCCTCCGCGACGAGCGGCTGAGCGACATCTCGCTCCTCAACCGCTTTCTCCACCAGCTCAATATCTCGGTCAAGCTGCGCCGGGTGCTGGAACAGGCGAACAGCACTCTGACGGTCGGCACTGTGCTGCTGCTGAGTCTCACTCTCGGGGCGCTCGGCTTGCTGATGACCATGAAGATGCAGGAGCTGCTGCCCCGGATCATCCTGGGCGCCGCCCTGGCGGCTCTGCCGTTCGGTTACATCCTCTACCGGCGTTCCCGCCGGCAGCGGGCCTTCATCCGCGCTTTTCCGGATGCCCTGGACATGATGACCAGCTCGCTGCGTGCCGGCCATGCCCTGAGCAAGGCGCTGCAGATGGTGGCCATCGAAGCCCCCGACCCGGTATGCGAAGAGTTCCGCAAGACCTTCGAGGAGAATAACCTCGGCCTGCCGTTGCGTGATGCCCTGCTCCATCTCACCCAGCGGGTCAGCAGCCTCGATCTCAAACTCTTCGTCACCGCGGTGCTGCTGCAGCGTGAGACCGGCGGCAACCTGGCCGAGATCCTCGAGAAGATCAGTTATACCATCCGCGAGCGCTTCAAGTTGATGGGGCAGATCCGCACCTACACCGCGCAAGGCCGGATGACCCTGTGGGTGCTCGGCAGCCTGCCCATGGTTGCCCTGCTGGCGCTGGAGATGATCAATCCGGATTATCTTGATCCCATGCTGAAAGAGCGGTCCGGCCGGATGCTGCTGGCCGTCGGCTTTTGCCTGCAGCTGATCGGTTTTATGGTCATCCGCAGAATCATTCGTATCAAATTTCAATAGAGGGCGCAATGACACTCTATCTGGTGCTGGCCGGCGTCTTTCTCGCGGTCTTTTCGCTCTTCTTCCTCTTGCTGCGTAAATTGCGCAGCCGTCTCGATCCTACCACCCGGCGTGTAAAAAAACTGGTGGCCCGCTCGGCGGAGGCAGCAGAACCGGTGGCCATCCACGATGCACTGCGGCAAAGCGACCTGCCGGCGGGGATCGAAAAGATGCTCATCACCCTGGGACGGCTGGGCAAGCCCGGTGAAAAGGAGCGCTCCCGTTCCCGGCAGCTCTTGCTCGAGGCGGGCATCCAGCACGAACATGCGCCGGTGATGCTGATGGGCATGCGCACCCTCAGCCTGCTCTTTTTCCTGCTCAGCTATTTCCTCTTCGTGCACCGGTTAATCCATCCACCCATGCTTGCCCTGGCCGCGCCGCTGCTGGTGATCCTCATCAGCATGCGCCTTCCGGATCTGGTGCTGCGTTTCCGCGTTTCGAAACGGCGGCTGGAGATCGGCGAGAGCCTGGCCGATGCCCTGGACCTGCTGGTCATCTGCATGGAGGCGGGGCTGGGCCTCAATGCCGCCCTGCTCCGGGTCGCCCAGGAACTTGGCCTGCGTGCGCCGGTGCTCAGTCAGGAATTGCTCCAGGTCACCCAGGAGATGCGCACGGGACTGGCCCGCGAAAAGGCCCTGCGCAACCTTTGTGAACGCAACAAGGTGGAAAATCTGCGGATTCTGGTGGGGGCGCTGATCCTGGCGGACAAACTCGGCACCAGTGTCGGGGATACCCTGCGCGCCCAGGCCGATTCACTGCGCACCCGTCTGCGCCAATCGGCCGAGGAACAGGCAGCCAAGGCCGGCATCAAGATGCTTTTTCCACTGGTCCTCTTCATTTTTCCGGCCCTCTTTATTGTTCTGCTCGGGCCCGGTTTTATGAGCATCATGAAAACCTTTGCAACGATCACTGGCCACTAGGTCAACTCGAGGAGCCCGTTTCATGAACCTTGCACACCGCTGTTTTCTGCTCGCGATCGGCGCTCTGCTGCTGGGCTGCGCCACACCCCTGCACCGCTACACGACTCCGTCCTCGATGCCCAGCCTGGTCCTGATCGAGGATCAGGTCTACGATCTGCGCAACAACCTGCCGATGCCGGCGAGCCGCGCCGAGGTCCATCTGCGCGACGGCCGCAAGATCAGCGGAAAATTTCTTGCCTTTGATGCCGGCCAGATCGAGATTAGTCCGGGCTTTGATTTCAGAACCGTGGAGGGAAGCACCACCGCGGTCGACCGCCGGGTCGCCCTGGCCAAACAGGACATTCTCATCCTGAAGATCTGGTGATCGATGCCCATCACCAACCTTTCCAGCGGCGATCGCTCGCCGCACCGCCTCTTCTGCGCGCGAACCCCGCTCCAGCGCCTGCTCGGCTTTCTCGCCCTGATCCCTGAATCCGGGCCGCGGGCGCTGCTGATTCGCACCTGCAGCGGGATCCATACCTTCTCCCTGCCCTGGGCCTTGGGCGTCGCCTTTCTCGACCGGGAGGGGCGGGTGCTTCGTCTGGAACCGGCGCTGCCGCCCGGCCGGATCATCGCCCATGTCCGTCAGGCGCAAGCAGTGCTGGAATGGCCGGCCGATCAGGATCCGCTGGCGGGGGTACGGGTCGGCGACCAGCTGGATCTGCTCTGCGACGCCGCTCCGCGGGCCAGCGCGCTCGCCTGGCGGCAGTTCCTCCATTTCCCCTGCAATATCCTGATGGGCCTGCTCTGGTCCGGATTTGTCCTCGCCGCGCTCAACAGCTGGCTGCTCCAGCGCACCCCGACCGGCGTCGGCCTGCTGGCATACAATACCCTGCTCGTCTATCTCTTTTTGACGCGCCGGCCAAGCGCCGAGATCTCGGCCCGGGGAATGGACTGGGTGGTGGCGATCGCCACGGTGGTGCTCTCGTTCCTGCTCAAACCCGGCGCCAGCGGGAACGTCCAGGGGATTTCGCTGCTGCTGCAGGCCGGTGCCATCCTCATCATCCTGGCGGCCCTGGCCAGCCTCGGCAAAAGCTTCGGCATCGTCCCGGCCAATCGCCAGGTCAAGACCTCCGGCGCCTACCGGCTGGTGCGCCATCCCCTCTATGCCGGCGAACTTGCTTTCCTCGCCGCCTTTTTGCTCGGCAATCCCGGCCTGACCAACCTGCTTATCGGTACGCTGATCGCGGCGGGACAGATCTATCGCGCCCTGGCGGAGGAGCGGCTGCTCGCCCACGATCCGGAATACGGTCACTATATGGCTCAGGTGCCACGCCGCTTTATCCCGTATCTTTTTTAGTTCCTCTCCTCACACGCTGCAAAAAAAAGAGCCCTCCATGTGGAGGGCTCTTTTTTTTATGGCCTCAGGGGAGCGGCTTCCCCTCCCGGTCCAGCAGGAGTGGCTCGCCCCATCCCAGTTCCCGCAGCGGCGCCAGTTGGTTCCTGGCGTCCCCGACCACGAGATAGATCATCTGCTCCGGATGCAGCAGCTTTTGCGCCAGCGCGGTATGGCGGAAATTGGCGAGGGCACGAATGAAGGCCTGCCGCTGTTCGACGCAGTCACCCGGCAGGTCATAGAGCGCCATCTGCTCGAGCAAACCGACCAGGGCACGCAGGGTCTCGTAGTTGCGCGCATTCGCCTTGAGCTGGGCGCTTTTGCTGAAAAGGAGATCCTCCTCGGCGATGCCCTGACGATAGCGCTGCACCTCGTCCCGGATGATCTGCACGGTCTCGCGTGTCGCATCGGACTGGACGCTGGTCGAGGCCATGAAGGTACCAGGGCAGTAGCCGCCACTGAAACGGGAGCGGGCGCCGTAGGTAAAGCCCTTCTCTTCACGCAGGATGAGATTGAGAATGCCGTTGAACGATCCCCCCAGCTTGTAATTCATCACCGTCGCCGGGAAAAAATCCGCATCGCGCGCCGTGAGGGCGAGATGGCCGGCGCGCACCTCTGACTGCCGTGCCCCCGGAAAATCGATGAAATAGAGCCGGGGCTGCCGGCCGGCGGGAGCGGGCGGCGGGGGGGAGGGCAAGGCGCTTTCATCGCCCTGCCAGCGTTTCTCGAGCGCGCGCAGCGATTTGGCGGCGCGCCGGAGGTCGATATCGCCGGCGATCGCCCAGTGGGCGCGCCAGGGCGTGAATTGGTCGCGGTAACAGGCCTGCAGGTCGGCCAGGCTCAGTCCGGCGACCTCCGCTGTCGTCCCCTCGACCGGCCTGGAGAAGGGATGGCCCTCGCCATAAACCAGCCGGTTGAAGGCCTGATTGGCGATCGTCGTGGGACTGCTCTGGTTGCGCCGGATGGTCTCGAGGACCTCCTGTCGCAGCCGGAGGAATTCTTTTTCGTCCCAGCGTGGCTCGAGGAGGATTTCCCGGATCAGTTGCATCAACTCGGGCCAGCGCGACGAGAGCGAGGTGGCCGTCAAGGTGATCGCTTCCGCGGAGGCAGAGAGCGAAAGGGTGGCCCCGAGGTTGGCAATCGCCTCCTCGAGTTCGACCGGTGTCTTCGAGCGGGTTCCCTCCATCATCAGGGCGGCGAGCAGGTTGGCTGCGCCGCTTTTGCCTGCCCTGTCGAGCAGCGCACCGCCCGTGAGGGTCAGCGAGGCTTGCAGCAGCGGCAGTTCGGCCTGGCTGATGCCGGAGAGGCGCATGCCGTTTTTCAGGGGCTGGTGCCAGATCTGCGGCGAGCGCAGCAGGGGCTCGGGGCCAGCGGGAGGCTCGATCGAACGGTCGATGGTGCCAGGCCCGGCAGCAAGGGGCTTCTCTGCCAGGGCCGCAGCGAGAGGCGGGGTCTCGCCGGCAGGTGCGCTCTCCTCCGGCAGGAGGAAGGGCCGGGAATCGGCCGCGGCGAGATCGCGGCGTCCCTGTGGCACGAAGCTGCTCAGGACAAGGGGCTTGCCCTTGATATAGGTGGCGTAGACCTCCCGGATCTCGGCGGCGGTGATCGACTGCGCCTGGGCCAGATCGGTGGCGATGTACTCCGGCGAACCGGCATATTCATTATAGTGTGCCAGCTGCATCGACTTGCCCAGGACACTGGAGATGCGCGTGTACCAGCTGGTCTCCAGCCCCGCCTTGCAGCGCTGCAGGTCCCGGGCGGTGAAGCCGGTCGTCTCGAAGCGCGCCAGCGCGCGCCGGATCGCCTCCTCAACCCGGCTCAGGGGGATCTCCGGATAGGCGCGCACCCGGATGGAAAAGGTGCCGGCGATCTCTTCGCTGAACTGCCAGGCCCGCACCGCCGGGGTGAGCTTTTCCTCCTCGACCAGGATCTGATAGAGCGGCGATTTGCGCGAGCCGGCCAGCAGCTCGGCGAGAAAGCTCAACGCATGGCCCTCGCGGGTGAACTGGTGAGCCGTAGGGAAGACCATAGTGAGCTCGGGAGACTTGATGAAGGGATCTTCAAAGCAGGCGCGGCGGCTGGAATCAAGCCGGACCGGCATCGGCATGAGCGGCTCGACCTTCGCTCGGGCGGGAATCTCGCCGAAATAGGTGGCAATCCAGCTGCGGGTTTGCGCGGGATCGAAATCCCCGGCCACCACCAGGGTGGCATTGTTCGGGCCATACCACTTCCGGTAAAAGTCATGCACATCGGCCAGGGTGGCACGGCGGAGATCCGCCATCTCGCCGATCACCTGCCAGCTGTAGGGATGCCCGGGGGGATAAAGCAGTTTGTCGATGAGGTAACTGGTATGGCCATAGGGGCGGTTGTCATAATTCTGCCTTTTTTCGTTCTGGACCACACCCTGCTGATTGGCGAAGGCCGCGGCGGTGACGGTGCTCAGCAGGTACCCCATGCGGTCGGATTCGAGCCATAATACCATCTCAAGGGCATTGCGTGGCACGGTCTCGAAATAGACCGTACCATCGCTGTTGGTACCGCCGTTGAGTTCGCCGCCGGCACCCTGTATCTTTTTGAAAAACTGGTCCTGCCCGACATGCTCGGACTCCTGAAACATCATGTGTTCAAAAAGATGGGCGAAGCCGGTACGGCCCGGCACCTCGCGGTTGGAACCGACATGGTACTGGATGGCCACAGCGACCACCGGGTCGGAGTGATCCTGGTGCAGGATCACCTCCAGGCCGTTCGGCAGGCGGTATTTTTCACAGGGCAGCTGAAACGGGGCGGCTGCGAGCGGTGCAAGGAGCAGGAGGAGCAGAAAAAGCGGGCGAAAGAGGGGCATGGCAGGGCTCCCTGATAAAGGTAATTGGAAACGGGCGCTGGTGCTATCCTTCCGGGATTATGCGATATAGGTATTGGGGTCGGTCTGAGCAGACTCTTTCCCCGCCGCGCAAAAAAAAACAAAAAAACGCAGTTTTCCCTTGATTTTTAAAAGCTAATAAGCTATCTTATGGGTAGAAATGGAAAGATTTGGTGTTTTATACCCATTTTTAGGAAGTTTTAGGAGGTTATCCCCGCGCTGTTGGGATAAACAATACCATGGCTGAGCTCTCCGGATCCTATACCATCACTCTGGATGCCAATCGGCGCCTGGCGCTGCCCGCGAAACTCTACTATTCGCAGGAGGACGGGCTGCGGGATCGGATCAAGATCACCCGCGGGATCGGCAAATGCCTTACCGGTTATTACCGGGATGAATGGAAAGTGCTGGTTTCCTCCTTAAATAAATTAAATGTAGATGAGAAATCCAAACAAATAATGAAACGCCACATCATCGGCGCGGCGTCGGATTGTGAATTGGACAAGCAGCGGCGGCTGATCCTGCCGGAAAACCTGGTGGCGTATGCCGAGCTGCCCGAGGATGGTGAGGTGCTGGTGGTGGGGTGTGGTGAGGTCTTCGAGATTTGGAACCCGGCGCTCTATCAGGAGGATGCCCGGGCGAGTGAGGAGACCATTCAGGATATTTTTGGCCGGATTTCGCTCAGCGCATCCGGTTCATCCTCCCCGGAGTTGAACTGAGCAGCGGGGAGGCGTTATGGAAGGGTATCACCAGTCGGTGCTCGTCCGGGAGGTTCTCGAGCAGCTTCAGGCCCGGCAGGCTCGTCTGGTCTATGATGTAACGGCCGGCGACGGTGGACATCTGCAGGCGTTTTTGCAGACGATGCCGTCTGCGGGACGGGTTGTGGGCATCGACAGAGATCCTGAGGCCTTGCGGAGGCTGCGGCAGCGGCTGGCCAGTTACACAGATCGATTCCAGGTTGTACGCGGGAATTTTCGCGATCTTGAGACCCATCTGGCTGATTCCGACCGGGGCCATGTTGATGTCATTCTCGCCGACCTGGGTATTTCCACCCTGCAAATCACTGATCCGGAGAAGGGATTTATGTTTTCCGCCGACGGTCCGCTTTCGATGCAAATGGATCCGCAAAGCGGAATCAGCGCCGCCGAGGTCGTCAATACCTTTGATGCCGACCGGCTGGGCGAGATCATCCGCACCCTGGGCGAGGAGCGTGCCTGGCGGCGTATTGCGCAGGCCATCGTCCGGGAGCGCGCCCGCGGCCCGATCGAACGCACCGGCCAGCTCGCGGCGATCGTGCGCGCAGTGGTCCCGGGACCCTTCGCGGTCAAGAGCTGCGCCCGGGTATTCCAGAGTTTGCGCATCTTCGTCAATGACGAGCTCGAGAACCTGCGGCGGTTTCTCCCCCAGGCGCTCGCAGCCCTGCGACCCGGCGGCCGCCTCGGTGTAATTTCCTTCCATTCGCTCGAAGACCGGATCGTCAAGGAGTACTTTCGCCAGCAGGCCGATCCCTGCATCTGCCCCCCGAAACTTCCGGTCTGCGTGTGTGGCGCGGTACCGCAGCTGCGGATTATCGGCAAGATGGTCGTCCCCTCGCCGGCAGAGGTGGCCCTTAATCCCGGCGCACGTTCCGCCAAATTGCGCGTCGCCGAAAAACTGCAGCAGGCCTGAGCCGATGCGACCGCAATCGTCCCGATATCGCCAGCCGGTGCGCAAGAGCCAGTACCTGCGCAACCGCGAGCAGGTTTTCTTCATGCTCGGTATCATCGCCGTGCTGGTCTTTTTAAAGGTGTGGCAAAAGGTCAACGTCGATCATCAGCTGCGGCGCAATGGCGCTCTGCAGCAGCAGCTCCTGACCCTGCAGGGCGAAAATGCCCTGCTGGAGGTCCGGATCGATGAGCTGCGATCGATGCAGCGCATGGACAACCTGGCCCGCAGCGACCTTAAGCTGGTCCCGGTGCCCACCATCAAGCTGAAA
The DNA here is from genome assembly GCA_964436305.1 of uncultured Cytophagia bacterium. Lineage (GTDB taxonomy): Bacteria > Zhuqueibacterota > Zhuqueibacteria > Residuimicrobiales > Residuimicrobiaceae > JAKPUX01. The sequence continues at coordinate 128,867 of CAYTCI010000002.1, forward strand.
GAAAAGAACCTTCTCGATAAACTCGTCGATATTCTGGATGACTGGCAGCGCGAACCCGACCACAAGGGGCGCGCGGGCAAGAAAAACACTGACAAGCCATGAACTACGCCTATAACCGCACCCAGCAGCAGCGCCAGGATCAATCACGGCTGCAACTGTATTACCGGGGAATCGCCTTCGTCATCCTGGTCCTGATCCTGCGTCTGCTCTATATCGAACTCTTTATGCGGGAGAAATTCGAATTGCTCGCTGAGAAGCAGTATCTGCAGGAGGTCCGGCTCGATCCGGTGCGCGGCGGTATCTTCGATCGACGCATGCGGCCCCTGGCGATCAATGTGCCCTCGGTCTCGATCGGCGCCTACCCGCTGCGCATCACCCACTCGGGCGCCACCGCGCGCAAGCTCAGCCGCGTCCTCGGCATCTCCAGCTCGACCCTGCAGGCCAAACTGCGCAAGGATCGCACGTTCGGTTACCTGGTGCGGCGCGAATCCCGGCGGACCGGTCTCGAGGTCGAGGCGCTGGGACTTGAAGGCGTCAGTATCATCAAGGAGTATGCCCGCCAGTATCCGCTGGGCGAGGTCGGCAGCCAGATTCTCGGCTTTATGGATGCCGATGGTCACGGTATCAGCGGCGTCGAAAAACGCTTTGAGCCGGTGCTCTATGGCGTGCCGGGCTATGCCGTCAAACAAAAGACCGCCGTCGGCAATCAGTACACCTTTTATCATCCCGATTATCCGATGCAGCAGGCCGAGGCCGGCGGCCATGTCGTCCTGACCATCGACGCCTCCTATCAGGGTATTGCGCACCGTGAGCTGCGCCGGACCCTGCAGGAGACCAACGCCGACAGCGGCGTCGTCGTCATCATGGATCCCAAAACCGCCGAGGTCCTTGCCATGGCCTCGGAGCCCTGCTTCAATCCCAATGCCTATGGCAAATACTCCCCCTCCTCGTACCGCTTGCGCGCCATTACCGACCAGTTCGAGGCGGGGTCGACCTTCAAGCTGGTGACGATGGCCGGGCTGCTCAATGAAGGGATCTACACGCCGGAGGACAAGATCTTTTGTGAGAACGGCGAATGGACGGTGATGGGGGAGACGATCCACGACGTACATCCCTATGGCACGCTGACGATGCACGACATCATCGTCAAATCCTCCAATATTGGCATGGCCAAGTCCATTCGCGATAAGGACAAGAGCCTGGTCTACCGTTATGCGCGCGATTTTGGCTTTGGTGCCAGGACCGGGGTCGGGCTGGATGGCGAGGCCAGCGGGCAGCTGCGCGACATGTCGCAGTGGTCCGGATTCACCCCCTACGCCATGGCTTTTGGCCATGAGATCGCGGTGACGCCCCTGCAGATGGCCAATATGTTCTGCACGATCGCCAATGGCGGCACCCTGCTCTCTCCCTACATTGTACGCGAGATCCAGGACGCCGGGGGGCAGCCTCAGCAGCGCAACAGCCCGAAGGCGATCCGCCGGGTGATTTCGCCCGAGACGGCTGAGCTGCTCAAGTCGATGATGGCGGATGTGGTGAAGGAAGGCACAGCCAAAAAGGCGCAGCTCGAGGGGCTGGCGGTGTGCGGCAAGACCGGGACGGCGCGCATGGTGCGCAGTGGTGGTGGCGGATACATCAAGGGGCAGTATATTGCCAACTTTGGCGGATTCTTCCCGAAGGATCAGCCGGAGGTGGTGATCTATGTGATGATCGACAATCCCAAGGGAAGCTATCTGGGAGGAGATGTTGCGGCTCCATGTTTCAGAAGGATAGCCCAGCAGATCCTCTATCAGCGTGGGGTGGATGTGGAGGCGGAGGAGGGTGAAGCGTTGGATCTGAAATTTGTCAAACAAGACCGCAGGATCGTGCCGAACTTTATCGGCTTCAATCGTTCTGCGGCGGTGCAGATGGCCGGCGATCTCAATATCGAGCTGGATATCACCGGCCGCCAGGGTGTGGTGGTCGAGCAGATGCCCAAAGCAGGAACCGAGATCGCCATTCCTGCGCGGATCCGCCTGGTTTGCCGGGACGATTCCGGCGAGGAGGCCCGCCATCTGGTACCGCGCGTGACCGGTTTGCCGATTCGCAATGCCCTGAATGTCCTCGCTGCGGAGGGCATCACCGCTGTGGTCAGCGGCAGCGGCAAGGTGATTTCGCAGCAGCCGCCCCCGGGCCGCCATGCCAATCCCGGCGACCAGGTGCTGCTGGTGTGCGAATCCTCGATCGATTTGCGCAAACTCCTGATCTTTTGAGGGCAAGATGGCTTACGCGGATCTGACATTGGCCAACATGGTGCACTGGAGCGGCGGTCGCTGGACCGGGGATCCGCTCCTGCTCTCGCGCCGCCTTGGCGGCGTCGCCAGTGACTCGCGCACCGCCCGAAACGACGAGCTCTTCGTCGCCTTGCCCGGCGATACTTTCGACGGCCATGATTTCGTCCGCCCCTTCCTCGCGGCCGGCGGTACCGCCGCTCTGGTTTCGGAAGCCTGGTACGCCACCCAACCGGGTGCGCCGGCTGCTGCGCCGCTCATTGTCGTTCCTGATACCCTCCAGGGACTGCAGGCAGCGGCGCGCGCCTACCGCGAAACCTTTCAGATCCGCGTGGTCGCGGTCACCGGCAGCGTCGGCAAGACCAGCACAAAGGAGGCCATCTACAGTGTTCTGGCCCAGCGTTACGGCGTGCTCCGCAATGCCCGTTCTTTCAATAACCACATCGGCGTCCCGCTGACGCTGCTGGCCCTGCGCGATGATCACCAGATCCTGGTCGCAGAATTGGGCACCAACCATTTCGGCGAACTCGATCTCCTGGGCGGACTGGTCCAGCCGGAGATGGCCCTGATCACCACCATCGGTTTCGCCCATCTTGAGTATTTCAAGGATCTGGCCGGAGTCACCCGGGCGAAATTCGAGATCTTTCACCACTGCCGTCCAGACGGCTTGGCGCTCTACAATGCCGATGACCCCATCCTGCGGACGCAGCGCTACCCGCTTGCGCGGACTTACTCCTATGGCTTTGACCATCCTGCCGACCTCCATGCCGAGCTGCTCGGCTGCGATGAGGAGGCCCGCTATACCCTGCGACTGCTCGGCCGGGAAGTCAAGCTGCCCCTGAGCGGGCGCCACCATGCCGCCAATGCCCTGGCAGCAGCTGCGGTGGGAGTCCAGTTCGGCCTGACCGCCGATGAGATCGAGGATGGATTGTCCGCGTTGACCGCCGTCGACAAGCGCATGGCCCTGCTCCGCCAGGGCGGCGTGCTGTTGATGAACGATACCTACAACGCCAATCCCGGCAGCTGTGCCGCGGCCCTGCAGACCCTGGCCGATTTTACGGTCATCGGCAAGGGGCGGCGCATGGCGGTGCTGGGCGATATGCTGGAACTTGGCAGTTATTCCACCAGCGAGCACCGCAAGCTGGCCGATCTCGCGGCTGGCCTCCACATTGATCGTGTCTGGCTCTATGGTCGCGAAACCCAGGCGACCCTCGAGCGGGCGGACGAACTCGGCCTGGCGGCGCAACATTTCAACTCCAAGCAGGAACTCGAGGCGGGGCTGGCTGCAGCCATCCGCCCCGATGATGTGCTGCTCTTCAAGGGGTCGCGTGGCATGCAAATGGAGACTCTGGTGGAGGCGCTCCATCGTCATTTGGCTGCTCAATCTAACTAACGGACAGACTCATGCTTTATTATTTGCTTGAGCCCCTGAAAGAAGATTTCATCCTCTTCAATCTCTTCCGTTATATCTCGTTTCGCGCGGCCAGTGCGGCCCTGCTGGCGCTGTTGCTGAGCCTGCTCATCGGGCCGGCCCTGATCCGCAAACTGCGCGAGATGCAGATCGGCGAAGAGGTCCGCGCCGACGGGCCGCAGACCCATCTCAGCAAGCGGGGAACCCCGAGCATGGGCGGCATCCTGATCCTGGTCAGCACCCTGCTGCCTACCCTGCTCCTGGCCAAGGTGGGCGAGACCTGCGTCTGGGTGGTGATGATCGTGACCCTCTGGCTCGGCTTGCTCGGCTTGCTCGACGACTATCTCAAGATTGTCAAAAAGATGCCCAAGGGCTTGATCGGTCGCTACAAGCTGGTCGGACAAGTGGTCATCGGCCTCTTCGTCGGCCTGGTGGTCTACTTTCTGCCGACCGTGGCGAGCGAACGCTCCTCGACCACGATCCCCTTTCTCAAGGATTTCGAACTCGAGTTCGGCTTTTTCTATATCTTTATCGTCGCTTTTGTCATCACCGCAATGTCCAACGGCTCCAATCTGACGGACGGCCTGGACGGACTGCTGATCGGCCTGATCGCGATTGCGGCGACTGCCTTCGGCCTGATCGCCTATGTCACCGGCCGGGTCGATTTCAGCGACTATCTCAACATCATTTATCTCCCCGAGGCCGGCGAACTGGCGGTTTTCTGCGCCGCTCTCTTCGGCGCCTCACTCGGGTTTTTGTGGTACAACGCCTACCCGGCGCAGGTTTTCATGGGCGATACGGGGGCCCTGGCGCTGGGTGGCGCGATTGGTGCGGTAGCGGTGCTGGTCAAAAAGGAGCTCCTCCTCCTGTTGATCTGCGCCATCTTTGTGATCGAGAGCCTTTCGGTGATCCTCCAGGTCACCCATTTCAAGCGAACCGGCCGGAGGATCTTCCGAATGGCTCCGATCCACCACCATTTTGAACTGAGCGGGTGGGCTGAACCCAAGGTGGTCACCCGCTTCTGGATTGTGGGCATTATTCTCGCCCTCCTGACCCTGACGACCTTCAAGATACGATGATGGCAGCCACCAAAAAAATGGACTGGGCGCGCACGGATTTCGCGCTGCTGACCTGCATCCTGGTCCTGATCATCCTCGGTGCGGCGACGATTTATTCGGCGAGTTCCTACCGCTCGGAGATCCGCTACGGCGACAGCGCCTATTTCTTCACCAAGCAGCTGGTCCGCGCGATCATCGGACTGATTCTGATGGTGTACATAGCCCGGCGTGATTACCGCGAATGGCTGCGTTACGCCTGGCCTTTTTTCTGGATCTCGCTCGGACTGCTCATCATCCTGCTGCTGCGGGTGCCGTTCATCACCCCGCGCAACGGGGCGCGCAGCTGGATCAATCTCTATCTCTTCAGCTTCCAGCCCTCGGATTTTGCGCGCTATGCCCTGATCATGGTGCTGGTGGTCAAGCTGCACGACTGGCGCGAGCACCTCGATGACCTGGCGGTCTATGCGCAGCTCTTCATGCTGGCCCTGCTGATCGTTGGCCCGATCGCCCTGGAGCATGACATGGGCACGGCGGCGCTGACCATGCTGATCGTCTTCACCCTCTTTTTTGTCGCGGAGATCCGCCTCAGCTATCTTGCGGCCACTGCGATGTCGGCCTTGAGCCTGGCGCTGCTCTATGCCAGTCTCAACAGTTACATGCTCAAGCGGATCACGGATCATTTGCACGGTATGGGGGGCGAGATGCACCCCCATCTCAAACAGTCGATCATCGCCCTGGTGCAAGGCGGGATCTTCGGAATGGGCATCGGCGGCAGCCGGCAGAAATATCTCTTTCTGCCGGAGGCGCACAACGATTTTATCTTCGCCATGATCGGCGAGGAGTACGGGCTGATCGGCACGATCGGTGTGCTGCTGCTCTTTCTGGTGATCCTGCATCGCGGCCTGGTCATCGCCCGGCAGGCGCCCGATGCGACCGGACGCTATCTGGCCGGGGGCATCACCGCCTGTTATGCCAGCTATGCCCTGATCAATGCCGGGGTGGTCATCGGCCTGCTGCCGACGACCGGCATCCCGATGCCCTTCCTAAGCTACGGCGGAACCTCGCTCGTGACCCACCTCTGCGCGCTCGGGCTGCTGCTCAACATTTCGGCCCAGGGCAGCCCGGCCTATGCCAAGAGTCCTGGCTGGCGCGAATACCGGCAGCGGGTCGAGGAGCGCAGCTACGCTCCCTCTACGCCGGGCGGGCGCCTCTTTGCCGGCCGCAGCCGGATGCGGCGGACGGTCTCCTTGCGTGGGGGCAGCCGATGAATCACGCTGCAGAGCGCAAACCGGCCTATCTCTTCGCCGGCGGCGGCACAGGCGGTCATCTCTACCCGGCGATCGCCATCGCAGCGGAGCTGCGCAGGCTGAATCCGCAGGCAGAGATCCATTTTGCGGGCACGGCACGGGGCGTTGAGTCGCGCATCGTGCCGGAGCTGGGCTATCCGCTGCACCGCATCGCCATCCGCGGCTTTGCCCGGAGGCGCTTCTGGATCAATCTGGCGCTCCCCTTTCTGCTGATCTGGAGCCTGGTGCAGAGCCTGATGGTGGTGCGGCGGGTGCAGCCGCGGGTGGTGGTCGGCACCGGCGGCTACGTCAGCGGGCCCATCCTGCTGGCGGCCCACCTGCTCGGGCGGCCGACCCTGATCCAGGAGCAGAACAGTTATCCCGGTGTCACCACCCGTTTGCTGGCGCGCTGGGTGGATCGGGTTCACCTCGGCTTCGCGGAAGCCCTGCCCTATTTTGCGGGGCGGAAGAATGTGCATGCGACCGGAAATCCGGTGCGCGATTTTAAGGTAGAGGCCACGCCGGCTGAGGCTCGGCGCCATTTTGGCCTGGCTCCGGAACGGCCGACGCTGCTGGTTTTTGGCGGCAGCCAGGGCGCCCGGGTGATCAATGAAGCGGTTATCGGTACAGTGAAGCGTCTGCTCGCAGAGTCGGAGATGCAGCTCATCTGGAGCAGCGGAAAATGGAATCAGGAAGCGGTACGGCAGGCACTTGTCGGGTGTGAGGAACGTGTGTGGATGACAGATTTCATCACCGAGATGCCCCTGGCCTATCGGGCGGCGGATGTGGTGATGAGCAGGGCAGGGGCGCTGACGTTGGCTGAGATCGCAGTGTGTGGACTGCCGTCCATCCTGATTCCATTTGCCGCTGCGGCTGGCCATCATCAGGAGGCCAATGCCCTCGCCCTCGCACAGCGCGGGGCGGCACTGGTCATCCTCGAGCGCGATCTCCCGCGACACGATCTGGCGGCGGAAATCCTGGCCCTGCTCGGCGATGCCGGGCGGCGTGAGCAGATGGGGCGCATCGCCAGAGAGGCGGCCTTCATCTCCGCCAGTACCGATCTCGCCCGCGCGGTTATGGACCTGGACTCCGGGAAAGGGGGCAAGGCATGAGTCGTCGCGTAATGCAATACAGCAAGGTTATGCTCTTTTTCAGTTTTGCCCTTGTGGCCGGGCTCTTCATCAGCCAGCAGCTGCTCCAGGCCCATGACAGCGAGGAGCCGGTTCTTTCCATCGATCAGATGGCGACCCAGAATGCCCTGCAGTATGTGGATGGGGACGAACTGCGTGAGAAGCTGGAAGAGAAGATTCGCCGTGCCGACGAGGAGAAGGGCATGCTGACGCTGGAGTCGCGCGAATGCAAGCTCTTTCTCCAGGCAGCTGATAAAAGCGGCCGTCCGGTGGCCTTGCTGGCCGCAGGCCGGATTCGCGGCGTCGACAGCAAGGGTAACATCCTGGCGCTGGACCTGGATGAATCGGTACCCAATCTCCCGGTCATCACCGGCCCCGGCTTGCGCTTCAACACGCATTCACGGCGGCTGGACGGATTTCTTTTTCATCAGGCGATGGATTTTATCTCCGAGGTGAATGACCGCAGCAGCCTGCTGGGCCAGAAACTCTCCGAGGTCCACTGTGATCCGGAACTCGGGCTGGTAGCCTATTTTTCGCAGACCGGCATGCTGCCGGTGCTGCTCGGGCAGGACGATCTTGAAGCGAAGGCGAGGAATCTCGATGTTTTTCTGACCCAGCTCGGGCCCTCCACGCTGATGGGCTCCATCCGCTGTCTGGATGCGCGCATGGCCAGCCAGATCGTCGTCAAGAAGAAGTCGTGACCACGAATTCGAGACAAGGATAATCATATGGATGAATTTGATATCATTGCGGGGCTGGACATCGGCACCACCAAGATCGGTTGTTTCATTGCCGAGGTCAATGAGGCCCAGGAGATCAAGATCATCGGGGTGGGCACAGCGCCCTCCGAGGGACTGCGCTATGGTATTGTCGTCGACGCTGAGAAGACGGTCCATTCCATCCAGCTGGCGGTCGAGCGCGCCGAAGAGATGGCCAATGTCAAGGTGGATATGGTCTACGCCGGCATCGCCGGCGATCATATCCGCAGCATCAACGGCCGTGGCGTGGTTGCCATTTCGGGCGAGGAGAACGAGGTAAGCCAGGAGGATGTCCGCCGTGTCATCGAGGCGGCGCGCGCCGTCGCCCTGCCGCTCGATCGCGAGGTGATCCATATTCTGCCGCAGGAATTCATCGTCGACGATCAGCGTGGTATCCGCGACCCGGTCGGCATGATCGGCGTGCGGCTGGAGGCTGAGGTCCATATCGTCACCGGCGCGATCGCCTCGGCCCAGAATATCTACCGCTGCATCGAAAAAGCCGGCTACTCCACCGCCGACCTGGTGCTCGAGCCGCTCGCCTCCAGCTATTCGGTGCTGAGTGACGACGAGAAGGAACTTGGCGTCATCCTCGTCGATATCGGCGGCGGGACCAGCGACATCGCCCTCTTTTATGAGGGCTGTATCCGCCATACCGCGGTGGTCGCTCTCGGCGGCCGCAATGTCACCAACGATCTGGCGATCATGCTGCGCACTCCGATCGAATCGGCCGAGCGGCTCAAGATCGAGCACGGTCATGCCCTGCACAGCGAGGGGGACAAGGATATGGTGGTCGAGGTCCCCGGCATCCATGGAAGGCCCTCGCGCCGCATCTCCAAGGGATTGCTGGTGGATATCATTCAGCCGCGCATGGTGGAGATCCTGACCATCATCTATGAAGAGATAAAAAAGTCGACCTATGTCAATCTGATGACGACGGGGCTGGTGCTGACCGGCGGCGCTTCGCTGCTGCCCGGCACGATGGAACTGGCCGAAGAGATCTTTAACATGCCGGTCAAGATCGGTCATCCCGCGGGATTCACCGGCATGGTCAGCGAAGCCGGCACACCGCAGAGCGCCACCGGCGTCGGCCTGATCCAGTACGCCATCAAACACCGCGACGAGGAGGTTGAGGATAAAAGGAAGAGTTTTACCTCCCTGTTCGGCAAATTCAAGCAGCTTTTCGATCGCAAATTGTAGCACTTTTGTCCTGCCGGCGTGTGCCGGCGGGAGGTTTCACCACCCTGGACGAGGGAGAAGGGATAGCTCCGGCGGCCAGGTCAACAAAGAGAGGGGTAGAGTATGGGACCCGAATCATCCACCAGATCAGGGATAGGTCTGACGGAAGATCTATTTATCACAAGGGAGCCGGCTATGAATCTGACCTTTGATTTCGATGATGTCAATCCCAACAGCGCTGTCCTCAAGGTGGTCGGCGTTGGCGGCGCCGGCGGCAATGCGGTGACGCGTATGATTTCGGAGGGGTTGAAGGGTGTTGGTTTTATCGCCATCAACACCGACGAACAGGCCCTGGAGTATTGTATGGCGCCCACCAAGATTCGCATTGGCACCAAGACCACGCAGGGTCTGGGCGCCGGCGCTGATCCCACCAAGGGTCAGCGCGCGATCGAAGAGGACCGTAATGCGGTCTATGACGCCCTGGCGGATGCCGATCTGGTCTTCGTCACGGCCGGCATGGGGGGCGGCACCGGCACCGGCGCTGCGCCAATCGTCGCCCAGATCGCCCGGGATATCGGCGCCCTGACCGTCGGCATTGTCACCCGGCCTTTCATCTTCGAGGGGCCGAAGCGGATGACGCGCGCCGACGAAGGCATCCTCGCCCTCAAGGAGTGCGTCGACACCCTGATCGTCGTGCCCAACCAGCGCCTGATCTCCATCGTGCCCGCGGATACGCCGCTCGACAAGGCCTTCCGGTATGCCGACGAGATCCTCTTCAACGCCACCAAAGGCATCTCGGATCTGATCACTGTGCCCGGTCTGGTCAACCTCGACTTTGCTGATGTCCGGGCGGTCATGAGTGAGGCCGGTGATGCCCTGATGGGTTCGGGCATCGGCCGTGGCGAGAACAAGGCCAAGATCGCCGCCGAACAGGCGATTCACAGCCCGTTGTTGGAAGATGTCTCGATCGCCGGTTCCCTCGGCTTGCTGGTCAACATCACCGGTGGTCCGAGGATGAGCCTGGCCGATGTCAATACGGCCACCACCATCATCTTCGAGGAAGCCGGTCCGCGCGCCAACATCATTTTTGGCGCGGTCATTGATAACAGCCTCGATGACGAGATGCGCATCACCGTCATCTCCACCGGGCTGTCGAGTGCAGTCCGCCGCCCGCGCGAGAGCGGCAGCTGGACGAGCGTCAAGTTCGAACAGGGAGGACTGCTGGAGAAGGAGATCCCGGCGGTGACCCGCCTCGACGAGATCAACGAGCATGTGAGCAAGGAGGCGAGCCGCGACATGCTGACCCCCTCGTGGCAGCAGCGCACGACCATCCCGGCCAACCGGCCGCGGCCGGCACAGCCCGAATCCCATCCGCCGGCCCCGGCGCCAGCCAGCCGGCCGGAGCCCGTTCATACCTGGAAGGATGTCGAACGGACCCTGCAGGATGTACCGGTCGAGTCCGGCAATGGCCACGATGAGAGCGAATTCGATATTCCGGCGTGCCGCCGCAACCGCTGGAAGTTGCTTTAATCGGCGGCGTCATGCGGCAGGACCACCTGTAATGACCGGAGGCGGTGTGTATGGCTGATCAGGTCGGGGCCTTCCGGGCTTATGCCCGGAAACTGCTCAGCGCCGAGAGCCGCCGCCGGGCGAGTTTTCCCACCGGCCCCACTCCACTGGCGCTCGTCTATCCCAATAGTTACGCAACCGGGATGTCGAGTCTGGGCTACCAGACCGTCTACCGGTTGTTCAACGAGCAGCCACTCCTCAAAGGCGAACGGGCCTTCCAGCTGGAAGGCCCGTTCGCTGCCTCGTTTCATACCCTGGAATCGTGCCGTCCTCTCAACCAGTTCCGCATCGTCGCCTTTTCGCTGGCCTACGAGCTCGACTATCCGCATCTGATTGGGCTGCTCAAACGGGCCGGCATTCCCCTGCTGGCACGGCAGCGCAGCGAGCGGGATCCGATCGTCCTGATCGGCGGCGTTGCGGCCTTTTATAATCCCACGGTGCTGGCACCGGTCGCCGACTGTTTTCTCATCGGCGAGGCGGAGGAGTTCATTCCTGAACTGAACCAGTGCTACCAGGAGCATCTCGATACGGGCGGGGGTCGTGAAGCGCTGCTCGGGCGGCTGGCCCGGCTGGCGGGGGTGTGGGTACCCGACATCCATGGTCTGGAGCCGCCGCCGGGTGCGATCCGCCGGCGGTATCTCGATATTTCCACGCAACCGCCCGCTACCTCGGTGCTCGTCACGCCCCATATGCATCTTGAAATGTTCATGGTTGAGGTTGGACGCGGCTGCGGCAGGGGCTGCCGCTTTTGTGCCGCCGGCCATCTCTATCATCCCTTCCGCACCTGGCCGCTTGAGGCGGTGCTGGCGGAGGTTGAGCGCTACGCCCGGCCGGGCGATCGCATCGGCCTGGTGGGCGCCGCCCTCTCTGATTACCGCCACCTCGATCTGCTCTGTGAACGTCTGCTGGCGCAGGGGCACAAGATCAGTCTCTCTTCACTGCGGGCCGACCGGGTCTCGGCCGCGCTGCTCAAGGCCCTTGCGGACAGCGATATTCACAGCGTCACCCTGGCGCCCGAGGCGGGCAGCGAACGGCTGCGCACCACCATCCGCAAAGGGCTGAAAGAGGCGGCCATCCTCGAAGCGGCGGCGCGCATCGGCGAGTCGCCGATCCGCCAGCTCAAGCTCTATTACATGATCGGCCTGCCCGGCGAAGAACCCGAAGATCTCCAGGCTCTGGTCGAACTCACCCGCAAGGTAGCAGCACTTTTTTGCCGCATGGGGGGGAAACGGGAAGTGCGCGTCAGCATCAATACCTTTGTGCCCAAGCCGTGGACCCCTTTCCAGTGGGCGGCGATGGCCGGCGAGAAGGAGATCAAAACCAAGAGAAACCATTTGTTGTGCGAGCTGAACCGGATCGAGGGGGTGAGCGCGGGTCGCAAGAGTGCGCGCGAGGAACTCCTCCAGGCAATGCTGGCGATTGGCAGCCCGGCAGTAGGGGAGGCACTGGTTGCCGCCCGCGCCCAGGGAGAGGATTGGCGGACGATCTATCCGCGCTTTGAGGAATGGATCCATCGCGAGAAGCGGCGGGAGGAGCTTTTGCCCTGGGATTTCATCGATAACGGGCTGGAGAAGGCACGCTTGTGGCAGGGTTGGCAGGCGGGGCGATAACAAAAAAGCCGGATCATTGATCCGGCTTTGCTGTTTCGGGCGCTTTGGCGCCTAGAGGGCTTTGGTAACCTTGTTGCCGCGCAGGCAGCGGGTGCAAACATACGCTTGCCGGGTGGCGCCCTTTTCGACAATGCGCATCTTGCGGATGTTGGGCATCCAGCGCGTTTTGGTCAAATTGTGGGCATGGCTGACGTTGTGGCCGACCTGGGGGCCCTTGCCGCAAATATCACATTTTTTCGACATCGAAAGCGCTCCTGCTCGTCTATGAATAGGTTAAAAATTCAGTTTTAGCCGAATAAAATAAAGAAATAATATCAAAAATGCAAGCAGAAAATGGCCGGGTCGCATCGTCGCTTTCTGGCAGCGACCCGGCCAGCCCATAGCACTCGCCCTGACCCGGCGGGCCACAGCTCTGGCGCCGACCCGGCGGGCCACAGCTCTGGCGCCGACCCGGCGGGCCACAACTCTGGCGCCGACCCGGCGGCTTTTCGGACGCGGCGCTGCAGGCCGCGTTCTGCGGAGATGCGGGGAGGCCGCTCAGTGGAGAATTGCGAACTCCGTCGCCAGAGTGTGGCTGGCGCCCGGTGCCAGGGTGCGCCCATCCTGACGCACATTGCCGGCCTCGACGCAGACCATCTGCTGGTATTCCTCGGAACCGAGGTCGGCGATACTGCGGCTGCGCTCGCTCCAGGGATTCCAGATCACCGTCGAGCGGCTGCCCTCTTTCCTGACCACGATCTGGCGTTCCAGCAGGGGATCATGGATCAGACAGGGGCTGGCGGTATCGAGGTAGATGCGGTTGATTTCGCGGTCGACCCGCAGCTGGCCGCGCTGCAGGGTATGAAGCTCCTGCAGCAGGGTGTCAATATAAAAGGTGTCATCCAGCCCGGTGATGAGACTTTCATCGGCTTGGCCGAGGCGGAAGTAGGAATGCAGGGCGGAGGTCGTCGCCAGCGGCGCCTCCCCGGGGTTTTCCATGGTCAGCGCTATGCGCAGATGGCTGCCGACATCGATCTGCAGCGAAAGGCGGAAAGGGTGCGGCCAGAGCGTCAGAGTTTCGGGGGACTCGCTCAGTTCCAGCTCGAGGCGGCTGGCGCCCGAGGGCAGGGCTGCGGAGTTGGCCAGGCGCCAGACCATCAACCGGGCGAAGCCATGCATCGGTTTGGCCGGATCGGTGGGATGCGGTCCGAACCAGGGCCAGCACAGCGGAACGCCGCCGCGGATGGGCTGGCCGGGGGTGAAGTGGCTTTTTTCGCTGAGGAAGAGAACCTCCTCTTCCCCGCGCGGGATCCAGGAGAGGACCTGGCCGCCGTAGAGACTGATCAGGGCTCTGGCCTGGGGGTTGTCAACCTCGATCATCGGCAGGCCCCCTTTGCCGCTGATCGGGCGCAGGGTGGAATCAGTTGAATTCGGCATCGACTCTCCTCCAGCTTGGGTTCTCCCGCTGCCAATGCAACGCCGCCTCCTGAATGCGTTGCCACACCGCCTCCACATGCTCCAGTTCCGTTTCATTTTGCCCGACGCAGAGCCGCAGGGTGAGCTTTCCCGCCAGCCGGGCATGGGTGAGATAGGCCCGGCCGCTGGTGTTGATCTCGTCCATGATGAACTGGTTGGCGGGATCGCCGCCGTGGTGGCGGAAACAAACCAGATTGAGCGGCGGGGGCAGGGCGATCGCAAAATCGGGGTGGTCGGCGACCCAAGCGGCGAACTGCTGCGCCAGCGCCACATGCCGGCGAATGTGAAACTGCAAGCCTTCGCGACCGTAATGGCGCAGGACGAACCAGAGCTTGAGGCTGCGGAAACGGCGGCCGAGGGCAACCTGCCAGTCGCGGTAATCGATGACCGCCCCCGATTCGGTCGCCTGGTTGCGAAGATATTCCGGCAGAATGGTCAGGGCACGGATCAGTGCGCCGCGGTCGCGGACATAGTTGCAGTCGCAGTCGAAATTGGTGAACATCCATTTGTGAGGATTGAAGCAGTAGCTGTCGGCCCATTCCAGACCGTCCTGAATGAAGCGGAATTCGGGGCAGAGGGCGGCCGTCCCTGACATGGCGCCGTCGACGTGGAACCACAGACCGTGCGTCGAGGCGATGCGGCCGATCTCGGGCAGGGGATCGAGTCCGTTGGCGGCGGTGGTGCCGATGGTGGCGCTGACGAAGAAGGGCTTGCAACCGGCCTGCAGGTCGGCCTGGATCGCCGCCTCGAGGGCGTCGGTGCGCATGGCGCAGCGCTCATCGGCCGGAATCAGGCGGAGGTTGGCGCGGCCGATCCCGGCAATCCGGACCGCCTTTTCGATCGAGGAATGGGCCTCGGTGGAGGCATAGGCGGTCAGAGTGCCATCACAACCGATCTCGTTGCTGCGCAGCCCGGTGGCCCGCTCGCGCGCCGCCAGGATGGCGCAGAGCGCCGCGCCGGAGGCTGAATCCTGAATGACGCCGCCGCCAGTCGTCGTGGATTTGAACGCGGGCGGCAGATCGAGGAGATCGGCCATCCAGTCGAGCACATGGGTTTCAAGTTCGGTGCAGGCGGGGCTGGTCGCCCAGAGCATCCCCTGCACCCCAAGGCCGGCGGAGAGCAGCTCGCCGAGAATCGACGGGCCGGAGGTGTTCGCCGGGAAGAAAGCAAAAAAGTTGGGGGATTGCCAGTGGGTGAGGCCCGGCAGGATGATCTCCTCGAGATCGTGAAAAACCGCGTCGAGCGGCTCGCCCTGTTCGGGTGGTGTCGCGGGCAGCTTGGCCCGGATGCTGCCCGGCTCGGCGCGGGAGAGCACCGGCAGGTCAGCGACCCGCTGCTGATAGGCGGCAATCCAGTCGATCATGCGGTAGCCCAGCCGGCGAAACTCCTCCGGCGTCATATGGTATGACGGGTGGTCGGCCATAAAACCTCGGGTGAGGATGGTAGTGGCGGCTATTTGAGGTAGCGTTCCGGGATGCGGTTGCGGTCGTTCTCGAAATCATAGACCAGCTGGCTGATATACCAACGCTCATTACGCCGGACCAGTTGCCAGCTGTTGATACCGCGGCCGGTCACCGGGCCGGTCGCCGATCCCGTGCGGATCTCGAAGCTACTCCAGATCTGGGCGACATTGCCGAAGCGCTGGATGGTCGAGGCGATCTCACGTTCGTAAAAGCCCCGCGATTTGTAGTATTCGGAGACCATCTCGATAAATTTATCCAGGGTCAGATTCACCCAGCGGCTCTTGCCACCATAGTCGGCTGAGGAGAGGATGATGCGGGCACCGTCCAGCCAGAGCGTGCGCATCCGGTCCCAATCCCGCTCGCGGTCCTCCGGTCCGGAGATACACTCGTAGACCGCGCGCACCACCGCATCCGGCGAAACAACATCGGCCTGCTTCGACCGGGCTTGATCGTTCTTTTCCGCCAGCAGCGGATGGGGCCTGGCGGCCAGCAACAGCACCACCAGTGATCCGGCTTTTAACCAACCCTTCATTGCGATTCCTCTTGCAGCAGGAGGGATATCCCGCGCCGCTGCCTGCTATTGCGGTTTTTGATAGACACGGACATAGTCGACGACCATCTGCTGCGGAAAGATGGTATCGTCGATGCCCTGGGCGCCGCCCCAGCTGCCGCCGACGGCGATGTTGAGGATCAGGTAGAACGACTTGTCGAAGGGCCAGTATTCCCAGCCCTTGCCTTCATTGGCGGCCGTGAAGTAGAGGGTGGTATCGACCCACGCCTTGATCTGGCTTTCGTCCCATTCGAGGATGTAGGTATGAAATTTGGCAGCGACATCGCAGACGGGGAGGGTTGCTGTCTTTTGGGTGTTGATCTTGTGGTTGTACTTGAGCGAATGGATGGAGGCATGGATGGTGCCCATATCGTACCCCACGTGCTCCATGATATCGATCTCGCCGTTGTCCGGCCAGCCGCCGCTGCCATAGGTCGAGACGGTCGGCATCATCCAGATGGCCGGCCAGGTGCCGCGCCCCGCCGGCAGCTTGGCGCGGATCTCGAAGCGGCCATAGGTCCAGTCCCCCTTGCCCTGGCTGACCAGGCGGGCCGAGGTATAGGTGTGTCCCTCGAAATTGTCCTTGCGCGCCTCGATGATCAGCATGCCGTTCTCGACGCGGCAGTTTTCCGGCCGGTCGGCATAGTAGTACTGCTTTTCATCGTTGCCCCAGCCGCTGCCGCCGGTCTGGTAGCCCCAGCGCGCCGTGCTGGGCAGGCCGTTGGTGGTGAAATCATCGGACCAGACCAACTGCCAGCCCTCCGGCTTGTCCACCGGCTTTTTATCCGCCGAGACCGAATCCTTGTCGCATGCCCCGAGCCCGAAGACCAGCAACAGGCCGACCAACCGAAAACTCTTCATCTGTTTCTCCTTGAATAACATCCGGATAAAGCTAAGGAAATCTCCCCATATTCGCAACCCCTAAATTCAGCCGCGCAGCAGCTCCAGCAGGCGGGTGATGGTGCGTGGTGCCGAGCCTTCGTAGTGATTATTGATATTGACGTAAAGCTCCACCCCGGCGTCGAGGATATCACGGATCATGTCGGCGATTGCCGGCAGCTCCTGCTCCTTTGACCACAACACCTGGTCCCAGGAGCCCCCGGCCTCCTTTTCGATGCCCTGGCGGTCGGTGCCCATCAGCCGCAGCGCCAGGACCGGGTGGCGCAGGATCAGGGCCCGGTGCTTCCGATAGACCTCGGTCACCGGTGGCATCCAGTACCCCTGCAGCAGGACCGGACAAATCCCGGCGGCGAACAGGAACTCAAAGAAAGATGCATTCAGCCAGGCGCCGTTGCGAATCTCCAGACCCAGGGCCGGTTCAGCGGGCAGGGCGGCGCGGAAGAGCCGGACTTGCTCCTGAAAGTCCTGCTGGGAGGCCATTTTTTGCCGGTTGAGATATTCGAACTGAAAAAAGAGCAGGCCGATGCGCTCCTGCAGCGGCGCAAGACACTGGTAAAAATCGCGCATCACCACCGGCGAGAGAAAGTGGGGATTGGCAGCTGCCGGAGCGTCTCCTTCTCCCTTGTAGGGATGGGTGAGGGTGACACTGTTGGGCACCTTGATGGTGAAACGAAAGTTCTCCGGCACGGCACGGGCGTAACTCTCGACATCGGCGGCCTTTGGCAGCTGCACCTTGCCGCCCTCGAAGAGCGACCAGAACCACTGATCGACCTCGACGGTGGCATATTTTAGGGCATATTCCCGCAAATAGTCGATGCCCGTGGGGGCTGAATAGACCAGACCCGCCCACGAGGGGTATTTCCAGCTGCATGTGCCGATACGCAGTTTTTCCATGGCACCTCCTAGGAAAGGGGACACTCCGGCTGGAGCGGGATCAGACCGTCGAGCACCGCGGTGAAGGAGGGAGGTGGGGGAGCGGAAAATTCCAGGGGCGTTCCGGCTGCGGTGGTGAAGGCCAGACTTTCGGCATGGAGCATCAGGCGTGGCCAGGCTGCACCGGCGGCGTCGCCGTAGCGCGGATCGCCGGCGATGGGGTGACCGATGCTGTAAAAATGGACGCGCAGCTGATGCCGCCGCCCGGTATGGGGATAAGCCTGCACCAGGGTGGAGCCGGTGAAGCGCTGGCGGACGCGATACTCGGTGAGGGAGGGCTTGCCCTGCGCCGGATCGATCCCCATCCGTCCCGAGCCGTAGGCCCGGATGGCACCATCGATTCGCCCCTGGTCGCCGGCGATCCGGCCCAGGGCGAGCAAAAGATAGCGCTTCGCCACCGTACGGCCGGCAAAACAGGCGTTGAGATAATGGTGCGCCGCGGCGTGACGGGCGAAAAGGATCAATCCGCTCACCTCCTTGTCCAGGCGGTGAACGATGAAGAGCTTCTGGCCCAGGGCGGCTTCCACCTGATACAGCAGACAGGCTGACGCCGGATTGCGTTCCGGGATCGAGGCCAGCCCCGGGGGTTTGTCGAAGACGGCGATGTCGTTATCGAGGTAGAGGGGAACCATCATGCTTCTCTGCCGGATGCTGCCGCGTTCTGTGCGAACGCAGCAGCAGACCGGACGGTTTTCAACCCTGAGTCGCCCGCTCGAGGCGTTTCATGACCGAAAAAATAAAGGCGGCTGACAGCAGACAGCAGATCACCAGAATCGTCCAGAGGCTCCAGAGGGGCACCTTCATCCAGAGAAAGCCGATGACCGAAAGCAGGTAGTTGCCGAGGGCGGTGGCAGCGAACCAGCCTCCCTGCATGACGCCCTTGTATTTGGGCGGCGCCACCCGGGCGACGAAGGAGATGCCCATCGGGCTGAGGAAGAGTTCGGCGATCGTCAGGGTCAGGTAGGTGCTGATCAGCCAATAGGGAGAGACCAGCATGGCCGAGGGCGCGACCTGCCCGCCGAGCTCTTTGGGGCTGGGAAGACCCAGCGAACCGAGGACGAGGATAAGAAATCCCGCGGCGGTGATCAGCATGCCGATGCCGATCTTGCGCGGCGCGGAGGGCTCTTTGCCTCGGGCGTTGAGCCAGCTGAAGAGGCCCACCACCACCGGCGTGAGCGCGACGATGAAAAAGGGATTAAAGTGCTGGAATTTCTGCGGCGTGAAGGGATTAACCGCAGCGTAACTTTGAAACCGGAGCGTGGCGATGACCAGGAAGAGGAACGCGGCTGCCGCCCCGATGATACGCTGTTTGGACGTGGCATTCCGGCGGATGGCATAATAGAGGCCGAGGGCTGCGAAAAAGACCGGCAGCAGCCCGAAAAGATCGAACCAGAGGTTGGTGAACTGACTGACGCCGGGCTGGGTGTAATCACGGGCGAAATAGGTCATGGTCACGCCGTTCTGGTGAAAGGACATCCAGAAAAAGATAACCACGAAGTAGACCAGGCCCAGGGCGATGAGACGCTCGCGCGTCTGCTGCGGGGTGAGGGTCTCGACGTGTGCCGGCTGTGTCTTTTTGTCCGTGCTGCCGACCATATAATCCGCCTCGCGGTAATGCCGGCGGAAGATCCAGAAGATGAGCATCGAGATGATCAGGCTGATGCAGGCGATACTGAAGGCGTAATGATAGGACTGGCTCAGCTGGTTGATATAGGATTGGGAAAAATTACCGAGGGTTGACAGGGTCACCCCGGGGTCCTGTGCCCGGGCAATCGCCAGGTAGGCGCCGGGATCCTTGAGCTCGCCGTTGAGGAACTGGTTGGCCAGGGCGGGGATATGGGCATCGTAGTGAAAGGATTTCTTGGCCAGGATCCAGTTGCTGATCATCTCGGCCGCGGTCGGGGCAAGCATGGCGCCGATGTTGATGCCCATGTAAAAGATGCTGAAGGCGCGGTCGCGATTGGCGGCATATTCGGGCGGCTCGTACATCTTGCCCACCAGGGCCTGCAGATTGCCCTTGAAAAGCCCGGTGCCCAGGGCAATGACCGCCAGGGCGCCGACCACGAGGCTGAAGCCCTGATTCATCGGGGTCGGCGTGGCAAGCATCAGGTAGCCGATGAACATGACGACCATCCCGATGCTGATGGTCTTGCTGAAGCCCAGCACCCGGTCAGCGATAATACCGCCCAGCAGGGGAAAAAAGTAGACAAAGAACATAAAGATGCCGTACACCTGGCTGGCCGCGGCGGCATTCATGCCGTACTTGGCTTGCAGAAAGAGGATGAAAATGGCCACCATGGTGTAAAAGCCGAATCGCTCCCCCATATTGGCAAAGAATGCGACCAGCAATCCCTTGGGGTGTCCTTTGAGCATGACGAGGTCCTTTCAGTTGTCGTTCGCTTTGCTCCTGAGCGCGTATCCTTCCGCTATCCGCCCCTCCGAGCCGCCGACCACCATAAAAAAGTACCTGCAAAATAAGCTCATTTTGCCAAAAAAGCTAGCGATTTTTCACGATACCCCCGGCCGGGGTGCGCTGCTGCCGGGCGCCAGACGTTTCAGCCGCAGCGAATTGGTGAGGACCGAGACCGAGCTGAAGGACATGGCCAGAGCGGCCAGCATGGGGTTGAGGAGTCCGAGGGCTGCCAGAGGGATGCCGAGAATATTGTAGAAAAAGGCCCAGAAGAGGTTCTGCCGAATCGTCCGCATCGTGCGCCGGGAGAGGTCGATCGCTTCAACCACCCGGGTGAGATCGCCCTGCACCAGGGTGATGGCGGCCGTTTCGATGGCGACATCGGTGCCGCTGCCGAGGGCGATCCCGACGTCCGCCTGCGCCAGCGCCGGGGCGTCATTGACGCCGTCCCCGACCATGGCGACCAGATGGCCGGCCTGCTGTTCCTGCTGAACCACGGTCGCTTTGGCCTCGGGGCGGACCTCCGCCATAAAGTGGTCCACACCGGCCTCCTGTGCGATCGCAGCGGCGGCTGCGGGATGGTCGCCGGTGAGCATGACCACCCGGATCCCGCGCTGCTGCAAGGCGCGGATCGCACCGGCCGACTCGGGCCGGATGACATCGGCTGCCGCGATCACACCGGCCACCTCGCCATCGACGGCCACAAAGAGCTGGCTCTGGCCTGCCGCGGCCAGCGCCTGCGCCGGCTCGATCCATGCTCCGATCTCGATGCCGTTCTGTTCCATAAAGGCCTGCTGCCCTATCTGCACCTGCCGGCCTTCGATGCGGCCGCTTACCCCGGAACCGGTCGTGCTGGTGAAGGCCTCACAGGCCGGCGGCATGATACCCCGCTGGCGGGCGGCGGCGACTATTGCCGTGGCAAAAGGATGGGAGGCGAGCTGTTCCACGCCGGCCGCCAGCCGCAGCAGCTCGTTCTCTCTGCCATCGGCCGTGCGGACCGCCGTAACCCGCGGCTCCCCGCGCGTGATGGTGCCGGTCTTGTCCAGCAGAATGGTATCGACCCGGTGGGCGATCTCGAGACTCTCCCCGTTTTTGATAAGAATGCCGCGCCGCGCCCCGGTGCCGGTGCCCACCATGATCGCGGCCGGGGTTGCCAGCCCGAGGGCACAGGGGCAGGCGATGATCAGCACCGCGACAAAGGGGAGCAGCGCCTCGCCGAGGGTCGCCCCGCCGATCACCAGCCAGCCGGCCAGGGTCAACAGGGCGATGAGAGCGACGGCCGGGACAAAGATGGCGGCAATGCGGTCGGCCAGCCGCTGGATCGGCGCCTTGGAACCCTGGGCCTCCTCCACCATGCGGATGATCCGGGCCAGCACCGAGCCGCTGCCCACGGCGGTGACCGTGAACTCAAAGGCCCCGCTGGTGTTGAGGGTGCCGCCGGTCACCCGGTCGCCCGCCACCTTGTCGACCGGCACGCTCTCACCGGTGATCATCGCCTCATCGACAGCGGAGGCGCCGGAATCGATGCGGCCGTCTGCGGGGATGGTCTCGCCCGGGCGGACCAGCACCTGGTCGCCAGGCTGCAGGGCGCTTACGGCGACCTCCTCGATCCGCTCCCCGCGGCGGACGTGGGCGCTCTTCGGCTGCAATTCGAGCAGCCGTGTGATCGCCGCGCCGGTTTGCTTTTTGGCACGATACTCCAGCCAGCGCCCGAGCAGAATGAGGGTGATGATCACGGCCGCCGAATCGAAGTAAACCGCGGCCGCTTGCTCCGCTTCCCCGAACAGCTGCGGAAAGAGAACCGTGAGCGTGCTAAAGCCGTAGGCCGCGCCGGTGCCGATGGCCACCAGGCTGTTCATGTCCGCCGTGAGGTGCCGCAAGTTGCGCCAGAAGATCCGGAAGAAGCGGGCGCCGGGGATGAACATCACCGGTGTGGTCAGCAGCAAGAGGATCTTGCCGGTCGTCTCCATAGTGAAGGGCCACAGGCGATGGAAGAAGGGGAGGGCCATTCCCATGCTGATGAAAAAGACCGGCAGGGAGAAGAACAGCGCGGTGCGCAGGTCGCGGCGCAGGCTCTCGCCCGCCGCGTCCCTGGCGTCGATGGCGGGCATGGCTGCCGCTTGTGCGGCCGGCGGCGCGGGCAGGGCGAGCTGGTACCCGGCGGCAGAGACCGCCTCGGCGACCGCCTCCAGCCGCACGGCGGGGTCGGTGATGGTGAACGAGGCCTTTTCGGTGGCCAGATTGACCGCAACCCCGGTCAGACCGGGGATTCGCTGCAGGCTCTTTTCAACCCGCGCCACGCAGCTGGCGCAGGTCATCCCGCTGACGGGCAGGGACCAGCTTCTGCCCTCCGAATGGCCCGGATCGCCGGGAGGGGTGATTTTGGCGGCGGGATCAGACAACCTGATAACCCGCCTCTGCAATGGCCGCCACGATTTGCACGCGACTGATCTTGGTGTCGTCATAGCGCACATGGGCACTGCCGACGGCGACCTCAAGAACCGTAAGGCCGAGAGTTTCCAGCGTGGTTTTAACCGCCGCGACACAGTGCCGGCAGGACATGCCGGAGATGGTGAAGTGTTCTTCTTTCATTGAATTTCCTCGCTTGAAAGGTGCTGCAATAAAAACGCCGCATTCTGTTAGAGTATAACAAAATGCGGCGTGAATTATTTCGCCTGGGGCTGCGGCGCCGCTAGCGGATGAGCAAGGGGGCCATCGAGGGCAGCGCGATGAGCACCGGTTCCCGCGTGCCCAGTTGGTGTAGCTGCAGGAGATAGGTCAACTGGCTGCGTAACAGCGCGGGTAAAAGCGGCCAGGCTGGAATGGCAGCGGTCAGGCTGGCGGGGGCTGAGGAGAGCTTCTGCTCGATCACGCCACTGCCCGCCTCCTGGCTGAGGAGGTCAAAGAGCTTCTTGAAGGCGTCCCAGGGTTCCTGCGGCGGCGGGTAGAGCCGCAAACGCACCTTCTGGTCGGGGGCGATGCCGATGCGGCGTTTGGCCAGGTTGAGCGCCGTCCGCAAGCCGCCGAGGGTATCGACCAGGCCGCTGGTCAGGGCGGCCTCGCCCGTCCAGACCCGGCCGCGCGCCAGCAGACGCGCCTCCTCGAAGGATTTGCCCCGGCTGTCGGCAACCCGCTGAACAAAGCGCTGATAGATATTGGCGGAGAGCTGGCGGTACAGCTTCTTGTCCCTGTCGCTGAAGGGGAGCAGAGGGTTGAGGAAGAGCGCTCCCGCGCTGCTCTTCAGGGTGTCCATATGGGCGCCGATCTTGCCGAGGGTGCCGCTGAGGTTCGGGATGGTCGAGATCACCCCGATCGAACCGGTGATGCTCTGCGGATGGGCGATCAGCGTATCACACGCCATTGCGATATAATAGCCACCCGAGGCCGCGACATCACTCATCGAGGCGTAGAGGGGTTTGACCTTGCGGGTCTGCTCGAGCTCTTCCCAGATCTCATCAGCGGCCATGACCGAGCCACCGGGGCTGTCAATACGCAGGATGATCGCCTTGATGCGCTTGTCCTCACGCGCCTGCCGGATGTAACGCACGAAGTTCCGCGAGGCGACCATTGCCTGATCGAACAGAGGGGTTGATTCGGTCTCACCACTGACGATCAGGCCGGAGGCGCAGATCAGCGCGATCTGCTTGCCCTCTACGACCGGCTTGACGTTCTTTTCGGCGCTGTGGATATAATTGGCCACGGTGACCAGCGGATTCTTTTTGGTGGTGGTATCACCGTCGGCTTTATGGCGCAAGAGCCGATCGCGTACATACCCTTCAGGGCGGATGGCGTCGATAAAGCCCGCATCCAGCAGCGAATCGGCGGTATAGAGGCCGCGGTTGAGGGCGGCTGCCGCCGTCCTGGGATCGAGTTTGCGGCTGGCTGTCACCGCCTTGAGGAAGCTCTCCTGCCGCTGCTGCAGCAGGGCACGCAGGGACTCACGCGCGGGGGCGCTGAATCCGGTCCGGCTGTAGGTCTCGCCCGCGGACTTGAACTCCTCGAACTGTTCGACATAGAACTGGATGCCGAGCCGGTCGAGGGTCTCCTTCCAGAAGATCTCCTCGATGGCGAAACCGTTGAGTTCGAGCAAACCTTCGGTCGGCATGAAGATCGAATCGGCGGCTGAGGCGAAATAGTAATCCAGCTCCCCGCCCATGTCGAGATAGGCGAGGAAAGGCTTGCCCGAGCTCTTGAAATCGATCAGGGCCTCGCGGATTTCCGTGGCTTTGGCCATGCCGCAGCTCAGATCGCCGGAGCGGTAAAAAAGCCCGCGGATCCGGTCATCGGTTTTGGCACGCTGGATGCCGTTGAGGAGGTCGAGCATGGTCGCGCTTTGCGCCTCGCCGCCGAAGAGGGAGAGGGGGGCTGTCTGCAGGTTCTCCGGCAGATCGCCGCGGATACGCAGCTCGATCACCGAGCCGGCCTTGATCTCCACCGGCTTTTCGGTGAAGGGCCCCTTGACCAGGGCGAAGAGTCCGACGATGAAAAAGACCACGCCGAGGAAAAAGAGAAAGGTGAAGAGGACAAGGATGAGCCACCACCGGCTCTTGCGCTGCGGTGTTGCCGCTGCGGCCGGCGGCTGGGGATACGGGGGCATTTGCTCCATCATCAGCTCCTGAATGAAAGAAGACGAGATTGAACCGTACTGCTAGAACGCACGCGGCCGGACCACACCGGCCGCATCGACCTGTTCATCGGACACGCCCTGCCACGAGGCGATCTGCCGGATGATCGCTGTCCGGACTTGCCGGGTCAGCTGCGGCACATCCTCCTTGTTCATGCCGGCCGTCTCCACCGGGGGCAGGACCTGGATCTTGATGTCATGCCGGTCGCCGAAGATCCAGGAGTGCTTGGGCAGGCAGTCGCTGGCGCCCTCGATGGCCAACGGCAAGATGGGCACCTGCGCCTTGACCGCCAAAAAGAAAGCACCCTCATTGAAATCGTAGACGCGCCGGTCCTCCGAGCGGGTGCCCTCCGGGAAAAAGAAGACGGAGCACTTGCGGTCCAGATAGAGGCGCGCGGCCTTGAGCGCCTGGACACCGCTGCGGGTGCTCGCCCGGTCCAGCGGAATATCGCCGGCCAGGCGCATCATCCAGCCGAGGACGGGGATGCGGAACAGCGGCTCCTTGGCTACCCATTTGTATTCCATGGGCAGCAGGGCCAGCATCGGGATGTCGAGAACGGATTGATGATTGGCGACAACGACATAAGGCCGGCGCGGATCCCGGATCTCCGCCCCCGCCACGCGCGCGCGCCAGGAGGGGCCGAGGACGGCGATCGGGTGGGCCAGCCAGCGGAAAAAACGGCCGGTGTGGTAGCGGGCGGGATCGCGGTCCAGCAACCAGACCAGCGCCGTCAGGGGCAGCCAGAGCAGAATCAACAGGACAAAAAGCAGCCATACTACGGCAGAAAGCAGGGCACTCAGGATTTTCGGTCTGCTCGCCATCGTCTAATACCCTCCGCATCAGGAATCGATTGCTTCAATATACAACACTTCAGGCTACGAAAAAAGATAAAAGTAGCATCTCTGGAGCTTGCCGGACGAGCTGCAACTTTTTCAAATAAATATTGACTTTTAATCCATGGGATGATATTTTGAATCTGTTGAACGGAAGATGGATCATCGTGGACAAACCGGGAGTGCGGTCATGGCCAAGCAGCGTGTCGTTTTTGTGGCGGGATTTCTTACTATACTCTTCTTCGCATGCGGGCTGGTTGGCACCGCCGCCGTTGCCCAGGATCTGAAATGTTTCATCCTGACACCGCCGGATCAGGTGATGGAGGGAGTCCGCCAGATGGCGGTCGCCGATTTTGCGGTCACCTCGCGTTACGAATCGGAGAAAAAGCCCGTCGGCCGCAAGAGCCTCGACAAGATCCTCAACACCATCGAAAATGTCGCCGCCAGCGGCGATCAGGGGCCGATGCCCTTCACGGATGCCGGCAAAAAGCTCGCGGACCTGCTCATCACCCGGATGGTCGAAGCGGACCGGGGCGTCAAGGATGTCGGCTCGGGATTTCTCGGCCTCAAACGCAAGGAGGGCAAGAGCTTCCAGGAGGGCGCCCGCACCAATGTCTTCGTGGTTGTGGAACGGCAGCGCATGGAACAGATCCTTGAGGAGATGAAGCTCGGCCAGAGCGGCCTGATCGATGAGACCCAGGCCGCCCAGGTGGGCAAGCTCCTCGGTGTTGACGCCATCCTCACCGGCACCGTCAATGCAGCCGTGAAGGATAGCTGGGATTCCGAAACCCGCACCACCACCAAGGGCACCGGCAAGAACAAGGTCGAAGAGAAGAAAGAGGTCTGGTGCAACAAACGGGTCGCCACCGTCTCGGCAACCATCCGCATCGTCCGTGTCGAGACCGGCCAGCTGATCGGCACCAAGGAGGCCACCAACAAGCAGGAGGTCAAGAGCTGCGACGATGACAACAGCAACAAGGGATTACCCCCCGCCGACCAGACCATCGATCTCTGCCTGCAGAACGTCGCCAAAGAGTTGATCGACTATTATATGCCACGCTTTGAACAGAACAAGTTCGAATTCGCCCGCATCGAGAACCGGGAGTTCAAGCGCCAGGCGGATGCCGCCCGCGAGAGCATCGACCGCTACGATCTGCAAAATGCCTTTGTCAATTACAGCGCCATTCTCGAACAGGATCCCTATAACCATGCCGCGATCTTTAATGTCGGGCAACTGCATGAGGTGGTGGGCAATTATAAAGAGGCTACGCAGAATTACCGGACGGCGGCGAAGCTGGTCAGCAAGGAGGAGCGCTACCGCAAGGCAGTGCAGCGGGTGGAGAAGCAGGAGACGTACTGGGAGCTGCTGCAGACGATGGGCGTGGAACTGAAAGGGCGCGATTTCACCGCCACGGCCGAGCAGACCTCCGCTGCTCTCGTGCCGCGGGTGCAGATCGGCGGCTCCGGCTCGGATCGTACCCCCCTCTATGAAAAGCCCGATACCGGCAGCAAGGTGCTGATACGTGTCCCGGGCGGCATCGAGCTGGAGGTGGCAGCCTCACAGGAGGAGTGGTATCAGGTCAAACTGCTCGATGGCCGCCTCGCCTGGGTGCCCGCAGAAGAGGTCAAGATACTGAAATAGCCGGTCACCCCCCCGGCTGCCGCTATTCCATGTTTTTCAGGATGCCCCGGTCGATCAGCTCCGTGGAGGTCGCGATATCCTCCGGTACCATGGAGCTGTCGCTGAGGCCGGGCTTGAGGTCGATGCCGCAGGCGTTATAGACGTGCGCCACATAAGCGGAACAGAAGAACTTTTTCTCCTTGCGCAGGGCATCCCGCCGCTCGGGCTGCCAGTTGAACAGGAGCTTGATCCCGACCCAGATCGCGTGCCAGAGGTCATACTTTTTGCCCAGTTCCTCCTGCCCCTTCCGGATCATCTGCCAGCGCTGCACGTCGGTCAGCGGCCGCACCGCCGTGAACCAGTGAACCCTCGCCTTGTGTTTCCTGACACCCACCGAGAGTGGTGTGACGCCGACGCCGCTACCCACCGCCTCCATAACCATCAACCGCTCGAACCACCAGACCGCGATCCCGGCATGGGTGAAACGGGAATGGGTCACCTTTTTGATGATGCGCGAATAAAAGGTATCGCTTTCATAGAGCAGAATATCGCCATCATGGATGTCGGTGCGGGTGCTGGCATAGTCAAGAAACGCAACCTGATTGACAGGGGTTCGCATTGTTCCCTCCCTCATTCCCCGTTTGAACCCAACCACCCCTTGCGGCGGAACCAGAAATAAACCGCTACCGCCACCAGCAGCATGGCCAAAAGGATGACCGGGTAGCCCAGTGGGTGATGCAGCTCGGGCATAAAGTCAAAGTTCATGCCATAGATACCGACCATAAAGGTGAGCGGCAGGAAAAAGACCGAAAAGAGGGTGAGGACGCGCATCACTTCATTGGTCCGCTGCGAAGCGAGCGAGATGTGCATGTTGAGCAGGGTATTGGTATTTTCCAGAAGCTGGTCAGCCAGGAAGAAGAGGCGGTCTGCGGTCTCGATGAGGTCCTGGATCAGCGGGCGGTGCTGATGGGTTTCGATGGTGAGAGAGCGGAGCACGTCCTTGGTGAGAAAGATCATCTTTTTAAAGACCGTCGCCTTGCGTTTGAGCAGATAGAGTTCCTGGAGCAGACGCGGTTCGGCGCGGCTCTTGAAGACCTTCTCCTCATGATCATCGAGCCGGGCGGCGGCGGCTTCGAGCGGTCGTTCGTAGCTGAGCAGGACCCGCCTGATCAGATCGTGCAGCAGCGTCACCGCGGGTTCGGAGGTTGCCTGAGCGTCCGCTGCGCTCCAGAGCAGCCGCAGATCCTCGAGAAAGGGCTGATCGAGGCGGTGGATGGTGATGAAAAAATGGCCGTTCCAGAAGATGGCGATTTTCCGGGTCAAGGCCTGGATCGAATCGGCATCCTCCGGACAGGCCTCGTCATAGGCGCGGATGATGAGAAAGTGGGTATTGTCGAAACGTTCGAACTTGGGCAGATGCTCGGGCTGAAGGCAGTCCTGTACCGAGGTGGGATGGAGGGTGTAATCTTTTGCGATCCGGTCGAGTTCCGCCGGCGTGGGCTGGATGCAATCCAGCCAGCGGAAGCCATCCTGCCCTCTGGCGAATACAGTGTTGGTCATGATCTTCAAGCGGTTTTGTTCAAGCTGTCCCTTTCCGTAATGTACATAATCCGCAGCGTGAAAAAAAGCATTTTGTCCAGCCCGTAATGAAAAATATCTTGCGACAAGGAGCAAATTGTTGTACCTTACTTGAAATCCAGTGGAAATCAGGATTATATAAAGTATATAATAACAGAAGGATATGGTACTTCCATGACCGCAAGAAAGATCCTCTTCCTTCCCGCCATCCTGCTGTCGTTGGCCGCCGGTGCCCAGGCTGCCGGCCGTCCCGTGGAGGGCGCCATCCGTCTGGTCGATCAACCGGGCCGCAGCTGTGGCGTCCCCTTGATCGCCGGCAACGAGGCGCACCTGCGCGAGAACACCCGGCTGCTGCAGCCGCAGCTGCCGGCCACGCTGGCCAAGGCTGGCGACACCAACCACGAGGTGGGCGATACCCTGAGCTTCTTCACCATCGATTTTTCCAGCTCCTCCTATTCCTCGATCAAGGCGGTCTGCAAGAAAAAGACCAGCCACAGCTACATTTTTGTCGGCACCGAGGATCTGGCCGAGGGGCGGGTGACGGTCGAGGACGTGGATGGCTTTTACACCGCCTTCGAAGCGGCTACGCCCGCCGGCTCGCTCGATCCCGCCCGCGGCATCTATGATCTGGTGACCTCGGTCTTCGGCCCGGTGCCAAACCGTTTCAATGAGGAGGCGCTCTACATCCTCATTCATGATATCAAGGACAGCTACAATCCCGATCAGGGCAAACGGGTCTACATCGCCGGTTACTTCAGCCCCACCGACCAGACAACCGGCTCTTTCAGCAACCGCAAGAACCTGATCAATGTGGATTGCTATCCGCAGAATCCGGCCGGCGACGGCGCCCTGGCAACCGTCGCGCACGAGTTCCAGCACCTCATTCACAATGGCCTCGATGCCGATGAGGATACCAACGGCCTGTGGGTGAATGAGGGGGCTTCCGAATACAGCGAAGTCCTTTGCGGCTATGGCCTGCGCAGCCCGGCTTACTATCTGCTCCATCCGCAGCGGTCGCTGACCGAATTCGATGCCAGTGATGAGAACCTGTGGGATTATCAAAAGGTCGCTCTCTGGACCTACTACCTCGCCGAAAAGTTCGGCCCCGAGTTGATCGGGACGATCGTCCGCGATCCCAGGAACAGCATCGATGGGGTGCGCAGCGCCCTGACGACGCGGGGTATCCCCCTCAGCTTTGAGGAGATCCTGACCCACTTTGCGGTCGCCAACTATGCCGATAATCCGGATCTCGGCGGGAATGGCTGGTATGGCTACAAAAAGATCGTTCTCCCCAGCTTGCCGGCCGCCAAACCCCATGCCGTCTATCCCCTGGCCGACCAGACCGCCTCGCTGCCGCGCTGGTCGATGGGCTACTTCCGCTTCACCGGCGAGGACTCGACCGCCGTGCTCCATCTCCAGGGCAAGCCGGGCTTCCAGATGACCGCGGAGGTCTACGAGAACGGCGCCCAAAACGCCCTGCAGAGCCTGACCCTCGATGCCTCCAATGCCGGCAGTTATCCCCTGCAAAACATCGGGCGTACGGCCGACGCTGCGATCCTGACCGTTGTCAGCATGGGGGCGATCAACGGCTTTACCTATTCGGTGAGCAGCGAGCTGACCGACAACACCCCGCCGGCGATTCTCAGCGGACCACGGGAGCTGCTGCCGACCGGGCATTCCATCGCCATAGCCTGGCAGACCGATGAACCCGCCGCCAGTCTGATCGAATATGGCCCCACCGCCAGCTACGGGAGCCGCCTGAGCGACACCACGCTGGTGACCGACCACGTCGCCACCCTCACCGGCCTCGATCCCAACACCCTCTACCATTACCGGGTCGGCGCCACCGATGCCTATGGCAACGGTCCCCGTTACAGCGCTGATTTCCAGTTTGAGACCGTGGCGGCAATCGACCAGAGCCTCGCCACGGTGCAGCAGAGCCATGCCTACGCCTATTCGGGACGGAGCCTGACGCGCACCCCGGACGGCCGTCTGCATCTGCTGTATCATGAGGTGGAGGGGAGCCGGCGGTTTATCTATCACAAGAGCAGCGCCGATGAGGGGGCCAGCTGGTCCGAAGCGGTGCAGGTGGGCGGCACGCTGTTCCACAGCGGCATGCCCTCACTGGCGGCCGACGCCCTGGGCGGGCTGCATGCTGCCTGGCACGCCCGTCCCGTCTCTGGCACCGACAAACTAGGCATCTATTACAGCCATTCCAGCGATGGCGGCGCCAGTTGGCGCACGCCGGTCCGCCTCAGCGACGCCGATGAGGAGCGGGACATGCTCTATGCGGCCGTCGCCGTCGATCCCGATGGCAATCCGCATGTGGTCTGGAATTCGGCCAACTATGACGACGATTATGCCGGCGACGTCCTTTATGCCAGCTCGGCGGACGGCGGCTTGACCTGGACCTCGGTGCAGTTGCTTAGCAGTCTGAGTGGTCCCCGCCGCTGCCACGTCCCGGTGATCGATTTCACGCCCGCCGGGGAGGCCTGGGTGGTCTGGTGCGACGGGGTTTTTGATGATGCGACCCGTAATGTCTGGAGTGCCCGCCGGGCGAAGGATGCCGCCTGGCAGGCGCCCGTGCAGCTCACCACGTCCGGGGTGTTATACGACCGCTACCCCTCACTGGTCATCGACGACTCCGGGGTTGTCCATCTGGCCTGGAGTGACAATTACAAGCCGGGCGACATCCGCATTCTCCATAAATACTATCAGGAGGGCGCCTGGTCTGCAGCCGAGCCCGCTGCCAGGTCCGCCACCGGTAACGTCAGCAGCCCGAGCCTCACCTGCGATCCGGGGGGGACGGTGGCCCTGCTCTACCATGACGATATGGGGTCGGCTTCGCTCGGCCGTTACGTCGCCGCACCCTGGCAGGCCGCTGATTCGCCGGTTCTCGCCAAGAGGGCGGCCACCGATGGCGAGATCATGCTCAATCTGCGCAGCCAGGGGGAATGGATTTCCGGCGGCAATATCAGCAACGATGCAGTGGATGATCTCTACCCCGAGACGCCCCGGCGGTCTCCCGCCGGCAGCGTGGATGGTCTGTGGATGCGCACCGTTACCTCCACCGCCAACGAGATCCATTTCCTTCATCTGGCCACCGCCGCCAGCGCCGCCAGCCGGCCGCTGCACGTCAGCGCTGTCTACCCGGCCCCCGGCGCAACGGAGGTCTCTTATTTCAAGCAGGATTTTTATGTCCAGGTCGAATTTGACCAGCGCGTGATCAGTGATTCGATCACGGCGGCGACCTTTTCAGTCACCAGCGCCACCCGCGGCCCCCTCGTCGGCCTGTTCAGCTATGACGCCAGCCTGCGCCGGCTGCGCTTCCAGGTCGATGCCCACCTCCCGGCCGGCGACTCCCTTACAGTCCGCCTCAAGGGTTCGATCCCGCAGGAGGGTGGGGCCGGCCTCGACGGCAACAACAACGGCATCGCCGAAGGGTCGCCGGCCGATGACTATGTCTGGGGCTTCCACACCGCTGCAGTCGATCAGCAACCGCCGGTTTTGACCATCGGCATTGCCCAGAATCCGGTGCTCACCCGCTATATGGACATCTACATCTTCGCCTCGGAAAGCCTCGGCAAAACCCCGGCCGTCGAGATCGGCGGCACGACTGTGCCGGCGCAGCGGGTGCCCGGCACGACGCCGCTTTACAAGGCGGACTATCAGCTCGCCAGCAACGGCATTCTGCATATCCAGGCGAGTGGTGAGGACCTGGCGGGCAACAGCGGCCAGGGCGGGCGGGACTTTTCCGCGCAGCTGATGCTGGCCGGCGACGGCGGCGAGCTGGCCTCGCCGGACGGACGACTGACGCTGGCGCTTGCGCCCGGCTGCGTGCCACAGGACCTCTATCTGACCATCATCCCCGAGGTGGCCGCCACCGCACCGGCAAACCCGGCCTGGGCGATCGGCCCCGCCGGCCTGGTGCTCGGCCAGGCAATGGCGGTGCGGCTGGCCCTGGCAGCCCCCGGCGCCGGCGACCATCACTTCGAGCAACAGCAGCCCGATGGCTCATGGCAGGCGCTGCCCACAGTCGAGGAGAACGGATTCCTGCGCGCGGGCCTGACCCGCCTCAGCGCCATCCGGCTGGCGGCGTCCAGCGAGAGCCGGCCGCAGCACTTCGCCCTGCAGCAGAATTACCCCAATCCTTTCCGCACCGGCCTCGAGAAGACGACCTTTCTCCTCGATCTGCCCGAAGCCAGGGAGGTGGAGGTCAGCATTTACAATCTGCTCGGCGAGCGCATCCGCACCCTGCACCGTGGCAGACTGGCGGCAGGCAGGCACCCCCTGATGTGGGACGGCCTCGATGAAAACCGTCGGATCGTTGCCAGCGGCGTCTATTTCTACCGCTGCAGCACACCGACAATGACGCTCACCCGCAAATTGCTGATTCTGCAGTGATAGGGGGGAGGAAAATGATCAAGCAAGGGAAGGACAGGAAAAGAGGCATGATGACCAGCACCCCGGCGGCGTGCATCTGGCACCGCACCCCGCGGCTCGTTGTTCGGGCCGGATGGCTCGCAGCCCTGATGGTACTCGCCGGCTGTGGCGGCGACAGCGGCACCAATCCGCAAAATTACCCCAAACCCGTGATCACCGACATTCCGGAGGTGAGCGAGATCCAGAGCTACCAGGTGACGATCAGTTGGACCACCGATATCATGGCGACGAGCACCGTCCTTTATGGCACCACCAGTGGCGTCTACACTCTCAAGGACAGCAACAGCACCGCCAAATCGACCAGCCATCGCCGGATCGTGACCAGCCTGCGCTCCAATACGCTCTACTATTTTGTCGTGCAATCCAAATCCCAGGGCGGAGTGGTCCGTTCCGCGGAGGATACCTTCCGGACAACGATGGCGACAGCGGATCTGGCGGAGGCCGCCTGGACGAAATACCGGCAGGCGGATATCCCCGGGGCGATGGCCTTGTTCCGCAGCCTGCTGGCGGCCCAGCCGCAGGGCGCCGAGGCCTATACCGGCCTGGGATGGTGCTGTGCCCATCCAACGGTCGATTCACTTACGACCGCCCTGAGCTGGTTCAGCGGCGCCATCGCCTTGAACGGCAACGATCTGGATGCCCTCGCCGGGCGCGGTTTTGTCCGCCTGGCGCTGCATCTCTACAACCAGGCGGGCACCGACCTGGCCAGGCTCCTGAGCCTCAACAGCGCCTACAGCATGGCCAACAACAGCAAGGTGAACGCCCGGGCGGTCCGTCTTGGACTGGCCGAGGCCCGTTTTTATCTCCAGGATTTCAGCGGCGCACAAGCCCAGATCGACCAGTTGGCTCCAGGTAACGGCCTCAACTCCGGCCAGCCGGCGACCTGGCAGGTGGAGGGCACCGCCTTCGCTACCTGGCCTGAGGCCCTGCTGGCCTGGATCGAAAAGCTCAAGGCCCAGGGCTGATTCACGCGTTCTGGCGCTCGTAATCCTTGCGCTGCTGCGCGCTGAGAATCGTCTTGCGCAGCCGGATCGATTTGGGAGTCACCTCGACCATCTCGTCATCCTTGATGAATTCGATGGCCCGCTCCAGGGTCAACGGGGTGAAGGGCGTGAGCTGGATCGCCTCATCCTTGGTCGAGCTGCGCATATTGGTCAGCTTTTTCTGCTTGGTCGCGTTGACTTCAATATCATTGTCCCGGTTGTGCTCGCCGACGATGTGCCCCTCATAGGTGGGCTCGCCGGGGCCGACGAAGAGAATGCCGCGGGGCTCGAGGTTGCCGAGGGCATAGGCGACGGTGTCGCCGGAGCGGTCGGAGACGATCGAGCCGGTCAGGCGGGTGATGAAATCGCCGCGATAGGGCTCATAGCCGGCGAGGAGGAAATTCATGATCCCCGTGCCCTTGGTATCCGTGAGAAACTCGTTGCGATAGCCGATCAGCGAGCGTGAGGGGACGGAGAATTCGACGCGGACGCGCCCGGTGCCATGGTTGACCAGGTTGACCATGCGCGCCTTGCGCCGGGAGAGCTTTTCGGTGACGATGCCGAGGAACTGCTCCTCACAGTCGATGAAAAGGTGTTCGATCGGCTCATGGCGGGCGCCGTTGATGCTCTTGTAGATAACGTTGGGTCGGCTGACGCAGAGCTCAAAATCCTCCCGCCGCATGGTCTCGATCAGAATCGCCATCTGAAACTCGCCGCGCCCCTTGACGATGAAGCGGTCCGGACTCTCCCCCTCCTCGACGCGGATCGCCACATTCCGCAGTATCTCCTTCATCAACCGTTCCCGCAACTTGCCTGACTGGACATTCTTCCCCTCACGACCGGAGAGGGGGGAGGTGTTGATGGTGAAGAGCATCGAGATGGTCGGTTCGTCCACGGTGATCCGCTTGAGGGCCTTGGGCGCCTGGGCGGTGCAGATCGTGTCGCCGATATGGACCTCCTCGATGCCGGCAAGGATGATGATATCCCCGGGTTCAGCGCGGTCGGCTTCGCGCAGGGCGATGCCGTCATAGACCTGGATGCGGGTGACCCGCAGCGGCCGCAGGCTCTGGTCTTCGGCGATGCAGATCAGGCTGTCGTTGTTGTAGGCACTGCCGTTGAAGACCCGGCCGATGGCGAGCCGGCCGAGATAATCCGAATAGTTGAGGTCGGAGACCAGCATCTGGAAGGGCTCTTCGGGGATGTAGGCGGGCGCGGGGATGGTGCCGAGGATGGCGTCAAAAAGCGGCCGCAGGTCACTCCCCTCTTCCTCAAGGGTACTCTGCACAACCCCCTGCCGGCCGATAGCATAGAGCACCGGGAATTCGATCTGCTCCTCGGTGGCGTCAAGGTCGATGAAGAGGTCATAGATCTCGTTGAGGACCTGCTGCGGCCGGGCATCCTTGCGATC
>CAYTCI010000003.1:0-100142 GCA_964436305.1 uncultured Cytophagia bacterium
TCGCCTTCGATCACCTTCGAGGATTTCGCATATCGCGAGACCCGATTCAAGATGTTGACCAAGAGCCATCCGGATCGAGCCAAGGCGCTGCTGGCCGAGGCGACCAAAACGACCAGGGACCGCTGGCATCTCTACGAGAACTGGGCCGCCATGCAGTATGGTGATGGTGCCTCCCAGCCTGCAGCCACCGAATAGGACGCTTGGGCAGATCGATTTCTTATAGACTGGATCCACCCGGCGGGCTCTTGCAAGCCCGCCGCGGTGTTAACCGATTTGACAAGAAAGGAAAGGCCGATATGGATTTATCAACGACCTATATGGGATTGAAATTGAAGAATCCGTTGGTCCCCTCCGCTTCGCCGCTCTCCAAGGAGCTGGATACGATCAAACAGATGGAGGATGCCGGTGCGTCAGCGATCGTCCTCTATTCGTTGTTCGAGGAGCAGATCTCGTTTGAGGCCGAGGAGCTGGATCATTTTCTCACCTATGGCAGCGAGAGCTTTGCCGAGGCCCTGAGCTATTTTCCGCAGGCGCAGGAGTTCAATCTGGGGCCGGAGGGTTATCTCGAGCATATCCGCAAGGCCAAGCAGGCCACCGGGATTCCGATCATCGCCAGCCTCAATGGCGTCTCCACCGGCGGCTGGATCGACTATGCCAAAAAGATCGAGCAAGCCGGCGCCGATGGCCTCGAGCTCAACGTCTATATGCTGGCCACTGATCCGGCGCGTTCAAGTGCCGAGATCGAGGAGGTCTACGTCGAGGTGCTCAAGGCGGTCAAGAGCAGCGTCAAAATCCCCGTTGCCATGAAGCTGAGCCCCTATTTCAGCGCGCTGGCCGCGATGGCCAAGCGTCTTGATGAAGCCGGCGCCGATGCCCTGGTGCTCTTCAACCGCTTCTATCAGCCCGATCTCGACCTCGAAGCGCTTGAGGTCAAACCGGGGGTCACCCTGAGCAGCTCGACCGATCTGCGCCTGCCGCTGCGCTGGATTGCCATTCTCTTCGGACGGATCAAGGCGAGCATGGCCGGCAGCAGTGGCGTCTACACGGCTGAGGATGCCATCAAGCTGGTCATGGCCGGTGCGGATGTCGTCAATCTGTGCGCCGCCCTGCTCAAGAACGGCCCCAACCATCTGGGCAAGGTGCTTGGCGAGATGAGCAGCTGGCTCGAGGCGCATGATTATGCCAGCCTGAAGATGGCGCGCGGCAGCATGAGTCAGAAGAACGTGGCCGAGCCCGCCGCCTATGAGCGTGCCAACTACATCAAAGCACTCAACAGCTACACCCGCTGAGGCGCTTGTGTCATTTGAACCGGCAAGCCGGTTGTCGCCCGCGACAACCGGCTTTTTTATAACGGGCCAGGCGGCTGCGGCGAAATACTCTTGATTATTGTCCGCCGAATTGCTAAACTTGGCCAGGGTCAGCCCTCGAGCTGGCGCCTGTGCACGCATTCAAACCACGGGAGGAATCGCCATGGTGAAGGAACTGATACAGGCCGCACGCAAACAGATCAAGTGCACGCTGGTTTTGCGCAATGCGCGCGTCGTCAATGTTTATGCCGGCGAGATCATGACGACCGACGTGGCGGTCTACAAGGATACGATCGTCGCGCTTGGCAGCGGCTATCATGGCGAGGAGGAGATCGATCTCAAGGGCAAGTATCTCGCTCCCGGCTTCATCGATGGGCACGTCCATATCGAGAGTTCGATGGTGGAGGTGCCGCAGTTCGGCCGGGCGGTGGTCCCCCTGGGGACGACCTCGGTGGTTGCCGATCCGCACGAAATCGCCAATGTCCTCGGCTACGAAGGCATCCGCTACATGATGGATGCAAGCAAATACAACCCGCTCAACGTCTTTTTCATGCTCTCTTCCTGTGTCCCGGCATCCCCGCTGGAATCGGCCGGTTCGGAGCTGCGGGCTTTTGATATTTTCCCCTTTTTGCGCGAGCGCTGGGTGCTTGGTCTGGGGGAGATGATGAATTACCCCGGGGTGCTCAACGCCGAGCCGGACGTGCTCGACAAGATCAATATCGTCACCGAAAAACGCATCGACGGTCATGCCCCCGGATTGAGCGGGCCGGATCTGGCCGCCTATATTGCCGCCGGTATCGAATCGGACCATGAATGCACCACGGTCGCCGAGGCGAAGGAAAAACTCGCCCTCGGCATGCACATCATGATCCGCGAGGGATCGGGCACCAAGAACCTGCGCGACCTGCTGCCCCTGATCACCCGGGAGAACGAGCGGCGCTGCTTTTTTTGCACTGACGACCGCCATCCCGACGACATCCTGCACGAAGGGCATATCAATTTCATCATCAAGAGCGCCATCAAGGCGGGGCTCGATCCGATCACGGCGATACGAATGGCGACTCTCAATACGGCCGAGTATTTCGGGCTGCGCAAGCTCGGCGCGATCGGGCCGGGAAAACGGGCGGACATGGTGGTCTTTGATGATTTTGACACCTTCCATATCGGCCAGGTCTACAAGAACGGGGTGCTGGTGGCGGTGGATGGGGTGCCGGTCTATGACATGCCGGTGCGCAAACCGGCCATGCTGCGCAGCTCGGTGAACATCAAATGGCTGGAGGGGGGCGAGTTCAACATCCCGGTGACGGGCAGCCGCTGCCGGGTGATCGGCGTCGTCCCGGATCAGATCGTCACCCAGATGAGCGAGGTTGAGCCGACCACCCGCGACGGTCATGTTGTCTCCGATCCCGGCCGTGACCTGCTGCGCATCTATGTGCTCGAGCGCCACCGCGCTTCGGGCAATATCGGCAAGGGTCTGGTTACCGGGTTTGGCCTCAAGCGCGGCGCGATCGCCTCCTCGATCGGGCACGACAGCCACAACATCATTGCCGTCGGGGTGGGCGACCGCGATATCATGAAGGCGGTGACAACCATCAACAAGATGGGCGGTGGCATTGCCATCGTCGTCGACGGGACGGTGATGGAGTCGCTCGAACTTCCCATCGCCGGCCTGATGTCCAACAAGCCGATCGAGTTTGTCAGCAGCCGCACCCGTGACCTGATCACGGCCTGTCATCAGCTCGGCATCACCCTGCAGGATCCGCTGATGACGCTCTCCTTCATGGCCCTGCCGGTGATTCCGCGCCTCAAACTGACCGACCGCGGGCTGGTGGATGTCGAAAAATTTGCCCACGTCGACCTCTTCGTGGACCAGCACTAGGGTAGCCAGGAGATGCCTCCTGCGGGATGGCGGGCCGGTGCAGCGGGTTCATCCCGCCGGCCTTTCCGCAGCTGGAGCACCTCGCCCGTATATATCCACCAGAAAGACCAGGCTGCCCTGCATGAAGGGCGGTGAGATCGCGATTTCAGCCTGCCTTCCCGTAGCGGCGCGGACGAGATCGGACAAGACCAGCCAGAATGGAGCCCCAGTGAAACAGATGCCCTGTGCCATACCGGATTTGTTGCTCATCGAATTTGCGGTTCACGCCGACGCGCGTGGCTATTTCATTGAAAGCTATAACCAGCGGACCTTTCACGAGGCAGGCTTGAAGGTTGATTTTATCCAGGATAACATCAGTGTTTCCGCAAAAGGAACGCTACGCGGTCTTCATTATCAACTCAATCCGCATGCCCAGGGCAAGCTGGTACGCGTGACACAGGGGCAGGTTTTCGATGTCGCGGTGGATATCCGCAGGGGATCGCCGTGGTATGGCCAATGGGTGGGGGTGGAACTCTCGGAGGAGAACAAGCGGGCACTCTACATCCCTCCCGGTTTCGCTCATGGGTTTTATGTTCAGAGCGATCGGGCGCAGTTCATGTACAAATGCACTGAACTGTATGCCCCGCAGGTGGACCGGGGAATAATCTGGAACGATCCGGAGATCGGCATTGTCTGGCCACTCACGGGCGAACTGATTCTTTCAGAGAAGGACAAGGTGCGCCCGCCCCTGCGCGAGGCCGACAATAATTTTTATTATGCCAAGTAACGGCTAGAACAGCCGCCGATACGACTCTTTGTTTTTCTCCCCCTCCGGGCGCCGGATCCAGAATCCGGCGCCTTTTTTTTGCGCCTTGCGCTGCATAAAGTCCTTGCCGAAGAGGCGCAGCATCAGCCCCAGGGGAGTCAGGATCAGATAGAAGAGCAGGGTGAGGAGCAGGCGGGAGACCAGGCCGCCGAGGGCGAAGGCAAACGCCATCCAGGCGAGATGGAGCGGACGCAGCCAGCGGGTACGGAAGAGGGCGATGGCGAGCAGGAGGAGGATCAGTGCGACGATCCACAGGGTGGTGCCGGCATCGCGTTTGACAAAGAAGAGGAAGGCGCCGGCCAGCAGCAGGGCGCTCGAAAGGACCCCGGCGAATTTTTGCAGAGAACGGTTATCCTGCGGCAGCTGGTTGAGGCCGTCCCGGATATCGCTAATCCAGCTCATGCGTTTTTCTCCACTCTTCGTTTTCCGTCCAGGGGGGTTGCTGCCGTTTGTCCAGCACAAAGTGGCCCATGATCAGATAGTCCATTTCGGTCCGCATAAAACAGCGCCAGGCTTCTTCGGGGGAGCAGACGATGGGTTCGCCGCGCACATTGAAGGAGGTGTTGATGATGACCGGGCAACCGGTCTGCTGGAAAAAGCGCCGGACCAGGCGGTAGAGCAGGCCATGTTCACGGGCGGAGAGGGTTTGCACCCGCGCGGAGTAATCGACATGGGTGACCGCGGGAATCTCCGAGCGCACCACCTTGAGTTTATCCATGCCCCAGAGTGTTGCCTCCTCGGCGGGGGTGGCGCGGCGTTTTTCAGCGCGTACGGGCGCGGTCAGCAGCATGTAGGGGCTGGGCTGGTCGAGCTCAAACCAGTTCGCGCACTCCTCCTCGAGCACTGCCGGTGCGAAGGGGCGAAAGCTCTCGCGGAACTTGATCTTGAGGTTCATGCGCGACTGCATCTCGGGGGAGCGGGCGTCGCCGATGATCGAACGGCTGCCGAGGGCGCGCGGACCGAATTCCATGCGACCCTGGAACCAGCCGATGACCTGTTCGTCGGCGATGAGGCCGGCGACGCGTTCGAGGAGCTTTTCGGTGGCCAGTTTCTCGAAGGGGATTTGTTTTTCCTCGAGGAAGGAGCGGATCGCCACATCGTCGAATTCGGGGCCAAGCAGGGAACCCTGCTGGTGGTCCCGCGCGCCATGCAGAGGCCGGCTGTTGTCGAGGATCTGGTGCCAGGCGAAGAGGGCGGCCCCAAGCGCCCCGCCGGCATCTCCCGAAGCGGGCTGGATCCAGAGGCTGCTGAAAGGGCCCTCGCGCAGAATACGGCCGTTACCGACGCAGTTGAGAGCGACGCCCCCTGCCAGGCAGAGCTGTTTGCTGCCGGTCTCACGATGGACGTGCCCGGCCATGCGCAGCATGACCATTTCGGTCACCTCCTGGATGGAGCGGGCAAGATCCATGTCGCGCCGGGTGAGAGGGCTTTCCGGCTTGCGAGGCGGACCGCCGAAGAGCTTGTGAAAGCGACGGTTGGTCATGGTCAAGCCTGCGCCGTAATTGAAACAGGCCATGTTGAGGCGAAACGAGCCATCCTCACGCAAGTCGATGAGGTGGTCGAGGATGGTCTGGACGTAGCGCGGCTCGCCATAGGGCGCCAGGCCCATCACCTTGTACTCGCCGGAGTTGACCCGGAACCCGGTGTAATAGGTGAAGGCCGAATAGAGCAGCCCGAGCGAGTGGGGAAAGTGGATCTCGGCGTTGAGGGCGAGATGGTTGCCGCGGCCGCTGCCCCACGAAGAGGTGGTCCATTCACCGACGCCGTCCATGGTGAGGATGGCCGCCTCTGCAAAGGGGGAGGGAAAAAAGGCGGCGGCGGCGTGCGCCTCATGATGTTCGGTGAAGAGGATCTCGCCGGCATAATCCAGTTCCTTGCGGATGAGATCGGGAATCCAGAGTTTTTTCTTCAGCCACATCGGCATGGCCATGAGGTAGCTGGCCAATCCCAGGGGGGCATAACTGAGGGTCGTCTCGAGGATCCGCTCGAATTTGATCAGGGGTTTTTCATAAAAGACGACATAATCGAGATCGGCTGGTTGGAGGCCGGCGGTTTGCAGGCAGTAGTGGATGGCCTGGCGGGGAAAGTCGTGATCGTGTTTGATCCGGCTGAAGCGTTCCTCCTGGGCGGCGGCGAGGATGAGGCCATCGCGCACCAGGGCAGCGGCGCTGTCATGATAATAGCAGGAGAGTCCGAGGATATTCATGCGGAACAAGGCCCGTTCATTGAGGGTTATAACTTGCCAGTACCGGGAGGAGTTCTTCCGGCGTTTCGATGAAATGGTCCGGACGCAGGGATTTGAGAAAATCCGAATCGGCATAGCCCCAGCCGACCGCACAGCAGGCGACGCCGGCGGCCTGGGCGGCAAGGAGATCGTTGTCGGTATCACCCACCATCAACGCTTCATCCGGATCGAGGCCAAACTGATCCAGGGCATGGAGAATCATATCCGGGGCCGGCTTGATGTGGTGGACCAGCTCCGGTCCGACCAGCAATTTGAAATAGGAGGCGAGCCCGATGGCGCCGAGCAGCGCCCGGCTCTGTACGAGGCGCTTGTTGGTCACGACTGCCAGGCGGTATGCCCCGAGGGATTCCAGCAGGGCGACGATACCGGGAAAAGGGCGGCTGTGTTCCGCGCAGATCTTGAGGTAGTACGGACGAAAGATCTCGAGGTATGGCTCAAGGAGGTGGGCGTGGGTTTCGCCGAGCACGGTGATGGCGAAACGGTCGGCGCCGGGGCCGATCGCCTTGAGAGCCTGTTCCAGGGGCAGAGGGGGCAGATCCAGCTGAGCCCGGGCATAATTAATGGCGCGGTGCACATCCGGGGCGGTATCGACCAGAGTGCCATCGAGATCGAAGAGAATTGCCTGCACAATACGTTCCTTGACGGGGTGAAGGAGTGATTAAAGTACCAATTTAAGAAGCATTACCCAGAAGTGCAAAGGATTAATATCCACAGGGTACCTGGCCTGCTCTGGCCGCGGCCCGTGAAAACTGGCGCCAACTCGTGTCTTGCCTTCTCGCGCTGACGCGGCGGCCCGTACACGCTGACACCGACCCGATGCCCCGGCGTAATGCGCCGTAATTGGTTTTGCTTTTGCCGGGCAAATTGCTAAATTACTGCCGAAATCTCAACTCCACGAATGGGGAAAGAGAAAGCGTGAACGAAAGAATTACGTTGCCGCCTGACCGTCTGCCCGGCATGACCCGGCTGGCGATCGATTATCTGCAGCACGCCCCCCGGTTACTCGATCTGTTTGCCGGCGATTACAGCCGGCCTGAGGACTGGGCACAGCGGGCCAGCGCGGTGCTCGCGGCCGGACATGCCGGCCGCCGGCAGGTTGTCGAGATCTTGCGCCGGCAGAATCAGGCGCTCGCCGCCGGCGACCGGACCATGGTCGCACTGCAGGCACTCGAGTCGGACGATGCCCTGGTCATCGTCACCGGGCAGCAGGCCGGGCTTTTCGGCGGACCGCTGTATACCCTTTACAAGGCTTTGACCGCGTGCAAACTGGCGCACCACTGGACCCGGGAGCTGGGCCGGCCCGTGCTGCCGGTCTTTTATGTCGTCTCCGAGGATCATGATTTCGCCGAGGTACAGTGCGCGGGCTACCTCGGTCCGGACCACCACTTCACCCGTGTGTGCTATGCCCCGACTCTCCCCGGCGAGCGGATTCCGGTCGGTGAGATTGTGCTCGAAGAGGAGATTGCAGCGTGCGTTGCCGAGCTGACCGGCTCCGTTTTCGGCGGTGAATTCAAGGCGGAGATCAGTGACAGGCTTGCGGCGTGCTATCGGCCGGGAGGCCGGTTCGCCCGGGCTTTCTTGCACTGGTATGCCTGGCTGCTGCAGGATCAGGGGATGATCTTTCTGGATCCTGCCGATCCGGAACTCAAGCGACTCGGTTCACCCATACTTCAGGGGGAACTGGAAGG
The DNA here is from genome assembly GCA_964436305.1 of uncultured Cytophagia bacterium. GTDB lineage: Bacteria > Zhuqueibacterota > Zhuqueibacteria > Residuimicrobiales > Residuimicrobiaceae > JAKPUX01. The sequence goes on from CAYTCI010000003.1 coordinate 7,925, forward strand.
CGATCTCACCGCCAGGGGCATGCAGGCGGCCAACACCCGGCTGCAGGCCATGGGCTATCACCAGCAGCTTCCGCTGCAACCACAGCGCCCGAGCCTCATGCTCCTCCGGGATGGCCGCCATGGGCTTGAGCGCGTCGACGGGGGATGGCGGAACCTCAACCACGGGGAGATCCTGACCCTGGCGGAACTGGCCGGCCATCCCGAAAAGCTCAGCCCCAAGGCCGCATTGCGGCCGCTGTTCGAGGATTACCTGCTGCCCACTCTTGCCTATGTCGGTGGCCCGGGCGAGATCGCCTACTGGGCGCAGCTCAAACAGGTCTATGCCGGTTTTAACCTGCCGATGCCGCTGGTGGTGCCACGGGCCGGATTTACCCTGGTGGAGGGGAAAAGCCGGCGGGCGCTGGAACGCTTTGCCCTCGACCCGGCGGCCCTGCTGGCGGATCCCGAAACGGCGCTCACAGAGGCCCGGGAGCGTCTGCTTCCCGCCGAGCTGGCGGGTGAGCTGGTCCGATTCAGAAACCACGTCACCCAAAGCTGGCCCGCGCTGCTGCAGGCCATCACCGCCCTCGATGCCACCCTGCAGAGCCCCGCGGAGAAAACCCTGCAGCAAATGCTCGGTGGACTGCACCAGCTGGAGCACAAGGTGACGCGCGCCGCCGAGGAGAAGCAGAGCTCGGCCCAGGCCCAGCTGCAGGCCCTGACCGAGGCGCTCCTGCCCGGCGGCGTGCTGCAGGAGCGGCAGCTCAACGCCGTTCCCTTTCTCTGCCGCCACGGCCGCAACCTGATCGAGCGGCTCTATCAATCTGTTGGGGTCACCGACCCGGGACATCAGGTGCTTGCGATCTGAGGCTACTGGAACGAGAGGAATCGATGGACAAGATGTTGGACATACTGGCTTTTGGCGCCCATCCCGACGATGTCGAACTGATGGCCGGCGGGACCATCATCAAGCTGGTGCAACAGGGTTACCGGGTGGGGATGATCTCCCTGACCGCCGGTGAGATGGGCACCCGCGGCACCCCGGAGATTCGCCGGGGCGAGTTCGCGGCATCCGCAGAGATCATGGGTCTGGCGATGCACCGGATGCTGGACATCCCCGATGGCGGAGTCTCCGAGAGTGAGGAGAACAAACGCAAGGTCATCGAGGCGATCCGGGCCTGGCGGCCGGCCCTGCTCTTCGCTCCCTACTGGGAGACGCGCCACCCGGACCACGCCCACTGTTCGCATCTGGTGCGTGAAGCGGCCTTTCTCTCGGGCCTGAAAAAGATCGAGACCGGCCAGCCCCATTTCCGCCCGCAGCGGCTGGTCTATTACTGCGAACACTATCATTTCAATCCCTCGTTTGTCGTTGATGTCTCCGCGACCTTCGAGCGCCGCATCGAGGCGATCCGCGCCTACAAGTCACAGGTCTTCAATCCCGAAGCCCTATTGACCGATACCGACGAGAATACCCATATCAGCAGTCCCGAGTATTTCCGTTCGATCTATGCGCGGGCCGAATACTGGGGCGGTCGGATCGGGGTGCAGTACGGGGAGCCTTTCCTGGTCCGCGAGACGATCGGGGTGAAGGATCCCTTTGCGCTGCTGGTGGAGGAGCGCAAGGAGTGAGCGGTTCGGGCGTCACCGCGGCAGCCGGCTGGCGTAGACCTCGGCGAGAAAGCGGGAGATGGTTTGCATCATATCGGGATTGGGCAGCAGAAAAGAGTCGTGGCCATACCAGGTGTTGAACTCCCTGAAGGTTACGGCTTTTTTGTTTTTTTCGAGGAGATGGAGCAGTTCGAGGGACTGGGAGGTGGGATAGAGCCAGTCCGATGTGAAGGAGAGGATGAGGTAACGGGCCTGGACCTGCTGGAAGGCCTGATCGAGCGAGCCGTGGTCGCGCGCCAGGTCGAAATAGTCGATGGCTTTGGTGATGTAGAGATACGAGTTGGCATCGAAGCGGGCGACGAAGCTCTCACCCTGATGGCGCAGGTAGCTCTCGACCTCGAAATCGATCCCGAAATCAAAGCCGTAATCGCTCTTGTCGCGCAGACGCCGGCCGAATTTGCGCTGCATCGACTCCTCACTGAGGTAGGTGATGTGCGCGAGCATGCGTGCGGTCGCCAGACCCCCGGCGGGATTTCTCCCCTGGCGCTGGTAGTCGCCGCCGCACCAGGCTGAATCCGCATAGATGGCTTGACGGCCGACCTCGTTCCAGCCGATCTGCATGGCGTTCTGGCGGCAGGTGGTGGCGATCGGAATCACCGCGGCCACGCGCTCCGGCGCGGCGATGCTCCATTCCAGCGCTTGCATACCCCCCATCGAGCCGCCGACGACGCAGAGCAGGCGTTTGATACCGAGGTGGTCGATCAGTTGCATCTGGGCGCGGACCATATCGGCGATGGTCACCACCGGAAAAGTGAGGCCATAAGGCTGGCCGGTGGCAGGATCGATCGAGGTGGGACCGGTCGATCCCTGACAACCGCCGATGACGTTCGAGCAGATGACGCAGTAGCGATCGATGTCGAAGGGACGGCCATGGCCGACCATGAAATCCCACCAGCCCGGCTTGGGATCGTCGGATTGGTGCCAGCCGGCGACGTGAGCATCCCCGGAGAGGGCGTGGAGGATGAGGATGGCGTTGTCACGCGCCGGGTTGAGTGTGCCGTAGAGTTCGTAGGCGAGGGTGATCGGGCCAAGCCGGCCGCCATTGTCCAGCACCATGGCGTACGGCGGCTCGGCGAAGGTGAAGTGGCGGCGCTCGACGAGTCCGACGGAATCGGCCGGGATTTCCATCAGGATCTCCGGATCGCGGCGGCCAGAGCCTGATCGAGATCGGCCTTGAGATCCTCGGGGTGTTCGAGGCCGATGGAGAGGCGGATCAGATCGGGGGTGATCCCGCCCTCGGCCTGTTGTGTTTCGCTGAGCTGCGAATGGGTTGTGCTGGCGGGGTGGACCGCCAGACTCTTGGCATCGCCGACATTGGCGACATGGGAGAAGAGCCCAAGGCGGTCGATGAACGCCGCGCCGGCCTCGAGGCCCCCCTGGATGCCAAAGACCACCATCCCGCCAAAACCCTGGTGCAGGTACTTTTTTGCCACAGCATGGGTTGGATGGCTGGGCAGGCCGGGATAGCGGACCCAGGCGACCGCCGGGTGGTGCTGCAGATAGTCGGCGATGGCGAGGGCATTCTCGCAGTGGCGCTGCATCCGCAGGGGGAGGGTCTCGATCCCCTGGAGAAAGATCCAGGCGTTGTCCGGTGAGATGGCCGCCCCGAGGTTGCGCAGAGGCACCAGACGCAGCCGCAGGATGAAAGCGAGGGGGTTGAGCTCGCCGAGATCATGGGCGTAGCGCAAGCCGTGATAGCCGGGGTCCGGCTGGTTGAAGAGGGCGAAGCGGGGGTCGCTCCAGTCGAAGGTGCCCTTGTCGATGACGATGCCGCCGATGCCGGTGCCGTGGCCGCCAAGCCATTTGGTCAGGGAGTGGCAGATGATATCCGCGCCATGATCGAGGGGACGCAGCAGCCAGGGGGTTGTGAGGGTCGAATCGACGATGAAGGGCAGATGGTGGCGGTGAGCGACGGCGGCGATCTCCTCCAGGTCGATGACCTCGAGAGCGGGATTGCCGATGGTTTCGGCGTAGAGGGCGCGGGTCCGCTCGTTGATGGCGGCTTCAAACTGCGCCGGATCGCCTGGATCGACAAAGTGGCAGCGGATGCCGAATTGCGGCAGGAGGGTATCGAACATGGTATAGGTGCCGCCGTAGAGATTGCGGGCGGCGACGATCTCATCCCCGGCCTGGCAGATATTGATGATGGCATAAAAGATGGCGGAGGTGCCGGAGGCGATGGCGAGGGCGGCGGCACCGCCTTCGAGGGCGGCCATCCGCTGCTCGAGGACCTCCTGGGTGGGGTTGCCGAGGCGGGTATAGATGTTGCCCATCTCCCTGAGTGCGAAGAGGTTCGCGGCGTGGGCCGAGGAACGGAAGCGATAGGCGCTGGTACGGAAGACGGGTACCGCCTGTGCCCCGGTCGTGGGATCGGGCTTTTGGCCGGCATGCAGGGCGAGGGTCTCGAAATGCAGGGTATTTTGTTTCATGGTAGAGGCCTTGTCGGTTGAGAACAACGGAATAGGCGCTAATATACAACAATCTCACCTATTTCACCAGTGCAAATCGGCTGGAAAGCTTCCTTTATTTATTTTGCTTCGCATGGAAAAAATCAATATTTTGAGGGGCAAACAATGCTCTTCAGCGCCCGGCTGCACCGCGGCGCGATTCTGACAAGGAGGATGGCAAGGGAAATGGAAGCTGAAATCCGCGCACCGCGGGGACGGACGCTGAGTTGCAAGGGCTGGGTCCAGGAAGCTGCTCTGCGCATGTTGATGAACAACCTCGATCCGGATGTGGCCGAACAGCCGCAGGATCTGATCGTCTATGGCGGCACCGGCAAGGCGGCACGCAACTGGGAGTGCTACCACGCCCTGGTGCGTGCCCTGCGCCAGCTCGAGGGGGACGAGACCCTGCTGGTGCAGTCGGGCAAGCCGGTGGCGGTCTTCAAGACCCATGAGAATGCGCCGCGGGTACTGATCTCCAATGCGATGATCGTACCGCACTGGGCGACCTGGGATGAATTCCGCCGCCTGGAGGGATTGGGACTGACCATGTATGGCCAGATGACGGCGGGGAGCTGGATTTATATCGGTTCGCAGGGGATTTTGCAGGGGACCTATGAGACCTTTGCCAGCTGTGCGGATCGGTATTTTGGCGGGACGCTGGCGGGGCGATTGCTGGTGACCGCCGGACTGGGCGGGATGGGTGGTGCCCAGCCACTGGCTGCGACCATGAATGGCGCCGCCTGCCTCTGCATCGAGGTGGACCGGCATCGTCTGGAGCGCCGCCTTCAGACCCGCTATCTGGATGTGATGAGCGAATCGCTCGATGAGGCCCTGGAGCGGGTGCTCGAAGCGCGTCGGCGGGCCGAGCCGCTCTCGGTGGGTTTGCTGGCCAATGCCGCCGATGTCCTGCCTGAGCTGGTAGCACGCGGGCTGGTTCCGGATGTTCTCACCGATCAGACCTCTGCCCATGATGTCCTCAACGGGTACCTGCCGCACGGCCTTCCCTACGCGGAGGCGCTGGCGCTGCGGAGTGAGGATCCTGACCGCTACCAGGCCATGGCGCGGGCCTCGATTGTCCGGCATGTGGAGGCGATGCTGGCGCTGCAAAAGGCAGGCGCAGTGACCTTTGACTATGGCAACAACATCCGCGGTGAAGCCCATGCCAACGGCCTGCGGCAGGCTTTCGAGATCCCGGGATTCGTGCCGGAGTTCATCCGGCCGCTCTTTTGTCTGGGCAAGGGGCCCTTCCGCTGGGCGGCGCTGAGCGGTGCGCCGGAGGATATCCATGCCACGGATGCCGCTCTGCTCAAGGCCTTCCCCGAGAATGCCGCACTCAACCGCTGGATCACCCGGGCGCAGCAGCAGGTGCAGTTCCAGGGATTGCCCTCGCGCATCTGCTGGCTGGGCTATGGCGAGCGCGCCCGGATGGGAAAAATCTTCAATGACCTGGTCGCCGCGGGCGAAGTCCAGGCGCCGATCGTCATCGGCCGAGACCATCTCGATGCCGGTTCGGTGGCCTCCCCCAACCGCGAGACCGAAAGGATGCGCGACGGCAGCGATGCCATCGCCGACTGGCCGATTCTCAATGCGCTCATCAATGCCGTCGGCGGCGCGAGCTGGATCTCGGTCCACCACGGCGGTGGCGTGGGCATCGGCAACTCGCTGCATGCGGGGATGGTGATCGTCGCTGACGGCACGGCCGAAGCCGCCCTCCGGCTGCAGCGGGTGCTTACCACCGATCCCGGTATGGGGGTGGTCCGCCATGCGGATGCGGGCTATGAGGCCGCGATCGAGGCCGCACGGTCGATGCATATCCAGATGCCCATGCTTGATTAACGGAGAACCCCTGGCATGACCGATCCCAAGGTATTTTACCGCGAACTGGATGCCCTGCTTGCCAAAATCCGCCTGGTGGCCGCCGGCGAACAATTCCTTCCCTCCATTCTGCAGGAGCTGGCGGAGAGTTTTCATCAACGGCTGCATATCGCCAATGCCCGCTATTATCTGCTCCTCGATGACACCTTTGTCCTGCAATTTCCGCAAGCGGGGGCGAAGGAGTTCGGTTATGCGGAGGAGCTGGCCTCAGAATCCGAGGTTGTGCAGCTCGCTGCGCGCAATCGCAGCTATATCTATGACTCCGACTTTCTCAACAGCCAGTTTTACCGTTCACAACAGCCTGCGTTTCCCTTTCATGCCGCCATCTGGGTGCACAGTCCGGAGCGGCAGTGGCTGGTCGTCTTTGAACTGGAAGCGGGATGGGAGCGGGAGGAGATCAACCTGTTTCTCAACAGCGTGCGCACCAGCCTGAATTACCGCTTTTTCTCCGATGCCATCGGGGTGCGGCTGGAGCAGGCGGTCGAGATCCAGAAGAGTCTGCTGCCGCAAAAGTCCCCCAGGATCAGCGGTTATGACGTCGCCGGATTCAGTCAGCCCGCGGAACTGGTCGGCGGCGACCTCTTTGACTATTTTGAATTGAAGGATGGGACCCTGGGCGTCTCCATCGGCGACGTCAGCGGCCATGGTCTGCCGGCTGCGCTGCTCATGCGCGATGTGGTCATCGGCTTGCGCATGGGGCTTTCGATGGAACTGCGCACGGTGCAAATGATCAAGACCCTCAACCGGGTCATCCTGCGCAGTACCTATGCGGCCAACTATGTCTCGCTCTTTGTCACCGAGATGGAGGGGGACGGTCATCTGTTTTTCGTCAACGCCGGCCATCCCGGCCCCTTGCTGGTGCACGGCAAATCCGTCAAACGCCTGTCGGCGACCGGCACCACGCTTGGCTTCCTGCCGGAGATCGATCTGCATCGCGATTACGCCCGTCTCGAACCCGGCGGCGTACTGGTGCTTTACAGCGATGGCATCACCGAACGGTTGAATTCCGAGGGCGAGATGTTCGGGCTGGAGCGGTTGACCGAGTGGATCATCGATAATCAGCATCTCGATGCCAACACCCTCCTGCACAAAACCTTTGCCCACGTCTACGAATTTGGCCATGCCGCCGCCTGGGAGGATGACGTCACCCTGGTGGTCATCAAGAGGCGCTGAACCATGGCTTCGCTGCTGATCGTGAATATCGGGCAGACGGCGACGGCCGTGGCCTCACCGGCACGCGGTGCGGCGATGCGCACGCTCGCATGTCATCAGCAGGCTGCGATCTATATTCAGGAGGGGGTCATCCGGGCCATCGGGCCGCGGGCCGAGGTCGAGGGCCAGATTGCCGATGATCCGCAGTTGCTCGATGCCGGGGGCGGTGCCGTTGTGCCCGGGTTCATCGACAGCCACACCCATCTGCTCTTCGCCGGCCGGCGCGAGGAGGAATTCGACCTGAAACTCGCCGGTGCGAGCTATCAGGAGATCGCCGCGGCGGGCGGCGGGATCGTCAGCACCGTGGCGGCGACCCGCCGGGCCTCCCGCGCGGAACTGGTGGAGATCGGACTGGGCTACCTGGCGGCGGCCCTGCGGCAGGGCACTACCACGATGGAGATCAAGAGCGGCTACGGCCTCGACCTGGAGCATGAACTGAAGCTGCTCGAGGTCATCGCCGAGCTTGGCCGGCGGCAGCCGGTCGAGGTGGTACCGACCTTTATGGGAGCGCATGCGGTTCCTCCCGGGATTTCGCTGCGGGAACAGACGGCGCAGCTCCTCGCCATGCTGCCGCGACTCAGCGGGATGGCGGAGTTTTGTGATGCCTTTTGCGAGGCGGGCTATTTTGGCATCGAGGAGACACGGCTCCTTTTCATCGCTGCGCGCCAGGCGGGCCTGGCTCTCAGGCTCCATGCCGCACAGTTCACCAACGCTGGCGCGGTGCAATTGGCGCTGGAGATGGGGGCGCGCTCGGTCGATCATCTCGAGCAGATCGGCCCGGAGGAGATCGGCCTGCTGGCGGAGGCAGAGTGCTGCGCCACCCTGCTGCCCGGTGTTTCTTTTTTCATGCATTACGGCTATCCACCCGCGCGGGCGCTGATCGACCGGGGCGCGATTGTTGCCATCGCCTCCAATTTCAATCCCGGCACCTGCATGTGCCTCAATCCCCAGCTCATCTTCGCGATCGCCTGCACCCAGATGCGGCTGACCGCCGCGGAGGCGCTCACCGCTTTCACAGCCAATGCCGCGTGGTCGTTGGGCCGGCCGCAGACCGGCCGCCTGCTTCCCGGCCTGCAAGCCGACCTGCTTCTGCTCGATGCCCCGACCTATCGCATCATCCCCTACTTCTTCGGCGAGAATCATGTTCGAATGGTGGTCAAAAAGGGCGAGGTCGTGATTGGCTGAGCCGGCGGAACGCTACCGCACCTTCTCACGGTTTCTGCGCGAACGCTATGGCGGCAAGGTCTGGAAGATCCCCGTCGATGCCGGCTTGACCTGCCCCAACCGGGATGGTACGCGGGGTTATGGCGGCTGCACCTTTTGCCGTCAGGAGAGCTTTAGCCGGCTCTCCGCGCAGCAAGATATCGAGGTGGCGGCGCAGGTGGAGGCGGGTATCCGCCTGGCGCGGCAGCGCTTCGGCATCGACCACTATATTGTCTATTTCCAGACCTCGAGCACGACCCATGCCCCGGCGGCCACCCTGCGTCGCCTCTTTAACCAGGCCATCGCCTTCCCCGGCGTGGTCGGCCTCGATATCTCCACCCGCCCCGATTGCCTCGGGCCAGAGATCCTGGAGCTGCTGGCCGAATTTGCCGCTCGCATCGATCTCTGGGTTGAACTGGGTCTGCAGAGCATCCACGACCGGACCCTGGCTACCATCCATCGCGGTCATACCTATCAGGATTATCTCGATGCGGTCGCCGCCCTGCAGAGCCTGCCGGTGCGGATCTGCACCCATCTCATCCTCGGCCTGCCCGGCGAGGATGCGGAGATGATGCGGCAGACCGCGGCTGCTGTGGCCCAGGTGCCGATCCACGAGATCAAGCTTCACCCCTTGCTCATCCTTGCCGAAACGGAGATGGCGGCCGCGCTGGCGGAGGGCCGGATCGAGCCGCTTTCTTTGGCGGAGTATGCCGGGCTGGCGGCTGATTTCATTGAAAGGATGCCGGAAGATCGGGTGCTGCAACGGCTGACGGCGGAGGCGCCGGCGGAGATGCTGATCGCGCCGCGCTGGGCGCTGGAGAAGCATCAGGTACGCCAGGCGATCGAGAGGGAGCTGGTCAGGCGGGAGAGCCGGCAGGGAAGCCGGTTTGGTTAAAAGGCGCTTTCGTAGCGTTCCTTGAAGGCCTTGATGCTGGCGCAGACGGCATCGGCGATGCCGAGATGGAAGGTCCGGCTCCCCAGCAGCTTTTCGTCGGTCTTGTTGGAGATAAAGGCGGTTTCGAGCAGGACATTGGGCATCGAGGTCCCGTGCAGGACGTAGAATCCGGCCTGGCGCACCCCGAACCCGTCCGCATCCTGGCGCGATTTCAGTTCCCGGTCGAGCAGGGCGGCAAATTCCTCGCTCTCCTTGTTGTAGCTGTTCTGGGCGTTGGCCGCCAGGATGAAGGAGGTTTCCGAGAGGTTGGCGTACTTGCTGTTGGCATCCTCGAATTTGATCACCGAGTTTTCAAATTGGGCCACCCGTCGCGCCTCCTCGGTTTTGGCCGGTCCCATAAAGTAGACGGTGTGGCCGCGCAAGCCCTTCCTGGGATTGGAATCGGCGTGGATGCTGATGAAGAGCTTGCCGCCCGCGCGGTTGGCGATCGTACCGCGATCCTCAAGGGGGATGAACTTGTCGGCATCGCGGGTCATGATGACCTTGATCTTGAGGTCGCGCTCGATCTTGTTGCGAATCTCCCGGGCGATCTTGAGGGTGAAATCCTTCTCGCGGGTGCCGCCCGGCCCGAGAGCCCCGGGATCCCGTCCGCCATGGCCAGGATCGATGACGATCAGATCGATCTTCCATTTCTCCCGTTCCCGGTCCAGCTCATCCAGCAGCGCCACCGGCACCTCCGCATGGGTGCGCAGGGCGATCTGGATCTCCGCCGGCGATTGGCTCACCTTGACTTCCCGTTCCTTCACCTTTTTCAACAAGCGAAAACCCAGACGCGCCGTATCCCGTGACAACTGGATCGTGCTGATGCGGTCGATGGTTCGGGTGTTTTTACGCGCACTGGCGGATTTGAAGCTGGCAATGTTGCCGCCGTAGAGGTCCACATAGAGCCAGCCGTTACTCTCGCTGATGAAGAGATTGGATTCCTGGATCGGCTGGTTGAGTCCGATACGGATCAGGGTGCCGTTCTGCATATCATCGATCTGGAGGCCGGCGATACCCCGGGAGGATTTGGTGATCCAGATCGTCGCCTGTGCCGGATCATACTCAAGGCCGAAGGGCAGCGCGGTATGGACCAGATCGAGGAAATAGTCGATTGGAGCATAATATTCGCCATCGATGATCAGGGCGGCGACGGGCATTTGCCGCCACTGTGTCCCGACACGAATGAAGGGATTGATGGCGTGGAGGACGACAGGATTGTGCGGGATTTGCAGGATAAATTGCTTACGGTTGGCATGGAGCTCATAGGGCAGCTGCAGCGTCTCGGCAAAGGAACGCACGGGCAGAAACTCATAGCGGCCGGCCTGAATGGTGGCCAGCCGGCCGGTCACCACCCGTGAGGGCCGTTCCCTGATGACCACCTCCCGGGCCAGGAGCGGGGTGGTGAGCAAGAGGAAGAGGGCCGCTCCACTCCGCAGGCGGAGGTGCCATCCGGATGTCAGGTCAAACCTGGACCGCATGCGAGGTCGTTCACTCCTTGATCTTCTTGCTTTGCCTGAGCAGTCTTTTTTTTTCTTCGCTGGAGAGGGCGTCGTAACCAACTTCATTGATCCGGTCGAGGAGACGATCGATCTCTTCCCGCTGGGCCTTGTCTTTGGCGCGTTGGCGGTTTTGCGCCGCCATCCGCCGCCACTCGCGGCGTTTGCGCCATTCAAAACCGGCTGCTGACACGGCCGGAGCCGCGCGAAGCAGCAGGAATCCGCTGAGGGCACCGCCGAGGTGGGCCAGATGCGCAATACCGTCGTGCAGCCCGAAAAGGCTGCTCTCGATGCCTGAGAAGAGGGAGATGGCGATGAAAAGGGCCACGAGAACCTTCGCCCGCATGGTGACCGGCAAAATGAAAAAGAGCAGCAGGGTCACCGACCGCTCCGGAAAGAGCAGGGCGAAAGCGACCAGTACCCCATAGATCGCACCGGAGGCGCCGATAACCGGAGCTGCGCTAAAGAGAAGATGGCACAGACCCGCGCCAATCCCGGAGAGCAGATAAAAGGTAATGAACTTTTTGCCGCCGAGCACCCGCTCTACATCACAGCCGAACATCCACAGCGTGAACAGATTGAAAAGGAGGTGCCACAGAGAACCGTGCAAAAATTGATAGGTGACAAGTTGCCACAGTCCGAGGTTCGGCCAGAGCGAGGAACGGTGGAGCGCCAGCGCATCGATCAGCAGCGAATTCCCGCCCGAAGTGTGGAAGAGGAGCTGGGCCAGATAGAGCGCTCCGTTGGTGATCAGCAGCACGCGCACCACCGGCGTCATCGACTGGCTCAGCCCGAATGAGATCCTGCGTTCGTTCATCAGCATTCCGGATTGAGGATAAACCGGACAATCGCCTCTTCTGCCGCCTGACCGATCATTGCAAATCGATGAGGACGCCGATGCGCAGGCCGAGGCCCGAGAGATTCACCCGCTCGAATATCGGCAAATCGGCCTCGCTTTTGGTCACCTCACTGCTCACCTCGCTGCTGTTGTAAAAGAGGTCCGCGACCAGGGTGGAACGGGAACCGATCTCCGAATAGAGACCGGCGCCGAGCTGCCAGCAGATCCCGCCGAAGCGGCGATTTGAGCTGATATCCTGCAGGTAATTGTTGTATTTGCTCCAGAGAAAGGTGTAGCCGATATTGCCGCGGACCGTATAGCCCGTATAGCGCGAGAGCGGCACCTTGGCGCCAATCTCGAGGGTCAGCGGCATGGCCCAGTCGGAGATCTCCAGCTCGGTGATGTAGGTTTTGACGTTGCGATCGGGCCGGGATTGTTCCGCGACGGGTTTTTCGTCACGATAGATCTTGTGCCAGATATCCATGCTGAGGCCGATGGTCACCGACTCATCGACCGAGGTGCCGATGGTGCAGCCAGCCAGCATGCCGCCTTCCGGATCCTTGGGATTGAGATAGCCGGCGTGAATACCCAGTTTGCTTCGGATATTCTGGCGGTAGCTCTCCTGGCCGCGGCGCTGCGCGAAGCCGGGTACAGCCGTCAGCAGGGCTAGGGCGACGATCCATCCTGTATGAAGGGTTTTGGCTTGCATCTTTTGCCTCCTTGTCAATCCCGACCAACCGATCTCAAATCCGGCTCTCTCCAGCCGGAGAACGAATAGCAAGTATACGGAGTAAAAACGAACAGGTTGCTTCCGGCCCTGCGGCCAGGCTCAAACCGCCGGCCAGACCGGCTGCAGCAGCGTTGCGATCTGTTCCAGCCCGGCCTGGTCGACCGCATCAAAGGCGTCGAGGATTTCGCTGTCCACATCGAGCACGGCGCGAAGAGCTCCCGAACGATCGCGCAGGGGGACAACGATCTCGGAGTTGGAACGGGCATCGCAGGCGACATGGCCGGGAAACTGGTGGACGTCCGGCACCACAAGGGTTTCTCCCCGGCTCACGGCAGCGGCACAGACGCCGTGGTCGCGTGCCAGTTTGACGCAAGCCGGCGGGCCCTGAAAGGGGCCAAGCAGGAGGTGCTCTTCGCGGACAAAATAAAAGCCGACCCAGAAAAAGCCGGGCAAGTACTCCTTGAGAATGGCGGCAGTGTTGGCCAGGGTGGCGATGGGATCGACCTGGCGTTCGACCTGGGCGCGCACCCGTTTGGCCGCCCATGTGTAGGCTTGGTTCTTTTCCATGGGGTCAGCGATCGATGCCCAGGATCTTGCGGGTGTGCGGGATCAGCCCGCCGTCATTGAAAATGCCGATGACCGCCTCGGGCAGGGGGGGGAAATGGAAGAGGCCCGCCTGGCACTGGATCGTGCCCGCACTGAGGTCGATTTCGGCCACTTCTCCCGCGATAAAGATATCGGCCGATTCCGGCAGGGTCAGGGCGGGGAGACCCGCATTGATGCAGTTGCGAAAATAGAGCCGGGAGAAGGAGCGGGCAACGACCGCACCGACACCGGCGTATTTCAGACAAAAGGCGGCCTGCTCGCGTGAGCTGCCACAACCGAAGTTCTTGCCCGCCACGACGATATCATTGGGCTGGACCTTTTGAGCGAACCCGGCATCGAGATCCTCCATGGCGATTTTCGCCATCTCCGCGGGATCGGTGACGGTGTAGGTGTATTTGCCCGGAAAGATGACGTCGGTATTGACATCATCGCCATATTTCCAGACACGGCCGACGATCTTTGCCATGACTGCTCTCCTTATAGACGCTCGCGAAAGTCGCTGATCTCGCCGGTGAGGGCGCTGGCGGCGGCCGTGAGCGGACTGCACAGGTAGATCTCGGAATCCTTGCAGCCGAAACGGCCCTTGAAGTTGCGGTTTGAGGTGCTCAGGACCCGCTCGCCAGGGGCGAGAATGCCTTCGTGATTGCCCATGCAGGGGCCACAGCCCGAGTTGACGATCGTTGCACCGGCTTCGGCGAGGATCTGGATGTAGCCCCGGGCCAGGGCTTCGAGGAAAACCTGACGCGAGGCGGGAATGACCACCATCCGGCAGGAAGGGTGCACCCGCTTGCCCTTCAGGGCGCCAGCGACGATCTCAAAGTCCTCGATGCGGGCGTTGGTGCAGGAACCGAAGAAAACCTGGTCGATTTTGGTCCCCTTGACCGCGGCGACCGGCTTGACGTTGTCGACGCTGTGCGGGCAGGCGATCAGGGGTTCGAGGTCGCTGATATCCAGCTCGTGGACGCTCTCGAGTTCAGCGTCCGGGTCGGAGGTGACGACAGTGAAGGGCGCGCGCGCCCGTCCCTTGAGGAAAGCGAGGGTCTTGTCGTCCGGTTCCATATAGCCGTTTTTGGCCCCGAATTCGACCGCCATATTGGTGAGCACCATGCGGCTCGAAACGCTCATGGCGGCGATTGCCGGTCCCGTGAACCAGACCGATTTATAGAGACCACCATCGGCGCTCAGATCGCCCATAATCTTGAGCATCACATCCTTCGAGGAAATCCCCTTTGGCAAAGTACCCTTGACCACGATCTTCATGGTCTCCGGGACGCGCAGCCAGATCTTGCCGGTGGCGAAGATGACCGCCATCTCACTGCGGCCGATGCCGGTGGCCAGCGCCCCGAAGGCGCCATAGGTGGTTGAGTGTGAATCGCTGCCCACCATCAGATAGCCCGGCAGGGCGAAACCCTCTTCCGGCAGAACCTGGTGGCAGATGCCGCGGTCGATATCGAAAAAGTTCTTAATGCCCTGCTCGGCCACAAAGGTACGGATATCCTTGTGGTTCTGGGCGAATTTCTCATTGGCCGCCGGCACACAATGGTCCAGCACGATGACATGCCGGTCGGGATTATCCATTTTAGCCACGCCGATCTCTCTGAAGGTTTTGGAGATCGCCGCAGTGTTGTCATGACTCATGGCAATATCGGGTTTGACCTCGACGATCTCGCCGGGGATGACGCTCTTGCCCGCTTTTTGTCCGAGAATCTTTTCTGCGAAGGTTTTTCCCATAGCTCCTCAACGACTTCTGCCGGGTGCTGTTAAAGAAGTAATTACCGGTAAAGTAATCAAAAATGTGCATGAATACAAGCGTTATTCCTGCAGCAAGGGGGAAGGAAGGCCCCCGCTGCTGCAGCGGGGGCCGGGGATGAAGCGAAGGAGAGGATGGACAGCCTGCGCGCCGGGGTCAGTGCCGCGGTTGTCGGATTTGCACCACATTGGAAGAGTAGAGGGTCCGCGAGCGGCACCCCGCCTCGCTGATGGGCAAGCCCGATTTGCAGCCGCGATAGACCGGTGCGACAAAGCGAACCATCGTGACCTCGACCTTGATCTGGACGGTTTCACGATAGACGCCGCCGGCGGGCACCTCGTGCTCATAGCCCTCCCAGTAGCAGAAGCGGAAGGGATAATCCACCCAGCCGGTATCCTTTTTGACGCTGTAATAGATCGGGTTGCAGCCCTCGAGAAAGATGGGCTCTTCGCTGCGGTTGTAGAGCGTGATGGTGATCGAATCGCCCGGAGCGAGGGATTGCCGGTTGGTCACGATTTCGACGGCCGACTGGCCCTCCTCCGGATCGACGAGGCCATCGAAGAGATCGCAGTGCGCCAGAAGCAGCAGCGAGAGGAGTCCGGCGATCACCAGAATGATTTTGTTTTTCATGACCTTGTCCTTTCCGGGAGCACTCGTTTAAAGAGCCGAGCGCTCCCGGTCTGAAAGAATTCTTCCCGCTACTTCATGAGTACCATCTTGCCGGAGCGGATCCCGTCCGGTGTGGTGAGCCGGTAAAAGTAGAGGCCGCTGCTCATGGTTTCCCCGCGGTTGTTGCGGCCGTCCCAGAGCAGCCGGTGCTCGCCAGGGGTCAGGAGGCCCTGATAGAGCTGGCGCACCTGGCGGCCAAGGCGGTCGAAGACGGCCAGGGAGACCTGCATCGGCGCGGGCAGGGCAAAATGGATACTGGTCTCGGGATTGAAAGGATTGGGATAATTGCCGAGCAGTTCGATCTGATCGGGCAGGATCCGCTCCTTGACACCGGTGCTCCGCGCCGGCGGCAGGGTGATGTTCACCTCAGTCATGCCATTAGCTGCGATCAGCGGCGCAGCGTTTTCCCGGTTGGTGGCATTGCCGTTAAAGGTCGTGGCATAGCCGGGCTTGCCGGCCTGGAGATAATAGGTGCCGTTGGCGATGCCCATGATCTCAAAACGGCCATTCTGGTCGGCGGTGGCCCAGGTAATCGGCTCGCCGGCGCTGTTCAGCAGGTAGACCGAAGCGCCGGCGACGCCCTGGCCGTTCTCATCGCTGACCGTGCCGGAGAGGGTGGTGTTCAGGGCGTTGCGGCCGGCGGCATCGCCCTCTTTCATGTAATACCAGGGATTGGCCTTGAGCGCAAAATCGATGCCGTCCATCACCTGGCCCGCTTCGGCCTTCACCAGTACCGCCTCGGCGGGGTCAAAGGTCTCCTTGTAGTATTGCAGCATATGGCCCGGGGCGAAACTGGAGAGATAGTACTCGCCATCGGGCAACCCCTTGAGGGTATAGCGGCCGTCAGGATTGCTGATGGCGGTATAAAACCGTTCGGAGTCGGGCCAAAGCTGAATGGTGACCGCGGGTTTGGCCATGACGACAGCGATCTCGGGGATGGGTTCATCAAGGACGGCTTCGAGCCGGGCATTTCTGGCGCCGGCGGCACCGCGCATGGGCATAATACCATATTCCGCACGAACCTGGCCGGAGATCGCCGCGGTGCCGGGCTGGCTCAGGGTCAGGGCAAAGTTGGCCTCACTTTTGCGACCGCCAACCACTTCGATCGGGGTGGCCATCTCTTCCACGACCGCATCCGGATACCAGGCGAAGGCGCCATTGGCGTAGACCGAGAGTTTATAGCTCCCTTCGGGGAGGGATTCGAAGGCGAAAAAACCCTGATCATCGCTGATCTGGTAATAGGGCCACCAGGCAAAACGGCGGACGGAAAGATCGGCGGCATCCTGCCGGTAATTGACCTGGACATAGGCGCGCGGGATGGGCAGGCCGGTTGCGGCATCGGTTATCGTACCGACAATGGCGCCATAGATCGGATGGACATAGAGCGTGAAATCAATATCAGAACGGTTTTCGCCCTCTTTCAGGGTGATGGGTGCGGCGGACGCCAGCGCAGCGGCTTCCTTGTACCATTCCTGGCCAAAGTTGTCGTTCTCCCAAAAGGAGGCATAGGCGATATAGCGGCCCGGCGAGAGCCGGTCGACCTTGTAAAGGCCGCTGCTGTCGGTCGAGGCCCAGGCGTAAAAATAATGTCCGGTTGCCGCATCGATTTCATTCTCTGCCGCGGTGATCTGGATATAGGCATTGGCCAGGGCGCGACCCTCGCTGTTAACCACGCGGCCGCCGAGCGCGGCAGTGCCCGGCGTCAACGGCAGGGTGAAATCGGCCTGCCAGCCGGGGGCTTCCGCGGAGATTGTGATCGGCTGAGCGGCTTCCATGGTGGCAGCATCCGGCCACCACAACTGCATATACTCCCACCCGCTCTGGGCCCAGCAGTAGGCGACATAGATCCCCTCCGGCACAGAGTCGATCTGGTAGGTGCCCTCGGCATCGGTGCTGGCGTAGAGCCAGATCCAGTTCCAGCGCGAGGTCTGGTCCGGTGCGGCCATGACCTGAATGCCGGCGTTGGCTATCGGCTGGCCAAGGGCGTCAACCACCTTGCCAGTGATCCGACCGCTCTTGGATGGCAGCGCAAAGTCAAAATTGATGCCGCCGGTTTCGTTCCCTTCGGTCACCGTGACCGTCCTGGCCTCTGTTTGGGAGGGGGCCTGTGGATACCAGAGGGTTTGGCTGTACCAGGAACCCCAGTACTCGGCACGGATAAAATAGTCGTTTGCCGGCAGGTTCTCCATCCGATAGTTGCCATTCATATCGGTGGAAGCATAGCCGATATCCTGGTATTCGCTCTTGCCGGGATCGGGTGAGAAAAGGACCGAGGCGGCAACGCTGACGTACGGCAGGGGCAGACCGTCCGATCCGGTAACCTGGCCGCTGATCGTGCCCCCGTAGACCACGGTGCCCGGCTTGAGTTCAAAGGAGATGCCGCTGGTCACCTGGCCAGGGAGGACGGTCACCGGCGTGGCATCACTCCAGTCTGCAACCCCATTATAATACTGGGGCAGATAGCCCGGAGCCTCGGCGACGACATAATAGTCGCCGGGTGCGAGGCTGTCGATGCGGAAGGCGAAGAGGCTGTCGACCGCGGCGCGGCCTTTGCCCCACTCCATGATCACAGGATCATTGGTCCAGGCGGTGACGGCAGCGATGCCGATGAGACTGGAATCGATGCCGGCGACCCGGCCGCTGATGGATCCCCGGGCCTGGGTCAGGATGGGGGTGCCGCTCGCATCCTGGGCCGCCGGCTGCGACGATGCTCCCCAGAGCAGAAGGAGCGCACCGGCGAGGAGCATCAGCGTGAGGTATCGGGAGGAATGCAGGGTTCGCATAAAGTCTCCTTGCAATCGAATAAATTCATGAGAAAGCATCTGCCCCTGAGCGGGACAGGCGTATGGAAAGAAAAGAACGTGCCGGCTGGTCACTTCCATTCCGGCTGGTAGATGCAGCCGGCAAAGAGGACGGTCCGGCTGTGATGGTCATGGATGACGAGCAAAAAAGGCCGGTCGAAGCGCAGGGAAAAGCCCGCGGGCTCGCCGATGGAGGTGGTGCCCACACCGACAACGGTCACGGCCGCCGCCTCGGTGCCCTCCTCATCAACCTGAACGAATGAGCAGTGTTTCACCTCACTAATAAACAACGTGGTGGCGAGGCTGATTCCGCTGAAATCCGCCTGACGATCGTCAAACGCGATCGCCATACCCAGTGCCTTGAGGCTGTTGTTGAGCAGCCGATCGCCGGCCAGCTTGAATTTGGGGAGATACACGGTGCCCTTTTGTTTGATGAAGCGGGCGTGCCATCGCTCCCAGGTGGCGGCATCCAGCTTGCCGGTGAGTTCGGCCAGGCTGGTTTTCGGCAGGAAGAGTGCCATGGCGAAATGGCCCTCGCCATATTCCAGGTCGACCGCCTGGACCGCCTCATCCTCAAAATAGGCCAGGGTTGCGGTTTGCTGCATCATCTGGCAGGGGATTTCGCGGCCATCGGCCAGGGTGAAGGGCTCCTGATGGGTTTCGCGGGGCGTGAAGCCGGCGCTCCAGCTCCCCTTGAAGTAAAGGGCATTGAGGAGCAGCAGCATGGTCTGGGGATCGATGGCTTCGATGATGCGCGGGATGCGGCCGTGGGTGTGGGTACTGGCCCAGGCGTTGATCTGATCCGGAGCCTGCGAGGTGTTAAAATCCAGCGGCTGGACACTGGCGGCATAATACTGGCGGTTACGGGTGATGAAATCGTTCTCGACGGGCAATCCCTGGCGATACCAGATCGAATTGGCGATCTGGAAGGTGACCGCCCAATCCAGCTGGGTCAGGACCCCGCTGAGTCCGGCGAGGGCGGTATTGAGCTCCTCCCGGGTGTAGTCGGGGAAGCCAAGGGTGGTACGCATGGCGGTTTCGGTCTCACCGCCGGCGCCATTGTAGGCCATCGCGAGGGCGAGGGTGACGCTGAGGGGGGAGATGAAGGTGTTCTCTGTGCCGGCCTCGGCAGCGATCGTCTGCAGCAGGCGCCAGCCAAAGTCATTGCTGCTGCGGGCGAGCCGGGCCTCCTGCGCCGAGAGCGGCCGGGCCGGCGGATTCTCGCGCGGAGCGACCGGGGTAAAATCACGGGAACAGCCCCACAGCAGGAAGAAGAGGCTGCCGTAAAAGAGGAATACACTTCGACGCATGACGGGGTCTCCTTGGGTCGGGTGCAGGGGATTGGCAGGCCGTTATCCCTCGGCTTGCGGCTGGTGAAGTGCAAATGATGTGCCACAAGTGCTGAAACCTGGATGTATGTCCGGGGTATTGGTTTGTTCAAGTGCAATAGAATCAAGGCTGATTTTGGCTGCTCTGCCATGCCTGCGCGCCTGGCCGGTCCGGCTCTCAGAAATCTGAGGATCATAGTCAGTTTTTTAGCCTGGCGGCGCAGCGGCATGGATAATCTCCTTGCAAAAGAGGTCAGATTTGAGTATTATGAAAAATATGTACCGGGGAATAGAGGAGAGGATGCGCATGCGAATTTGGCCGTTTTTGCTCCTGGCGCTTTCTTGCGCGCAGGCAGGCGATACGCTCTATTATGCCATGCCGCCAGCGGCGATCGATCTGGATATCCGCCGCGTGGCGGGAAGCAACTGGTCCCATGCTGAAAAAATGGTCTACTACTCGGAGCGCTTTCTTGGTGCGCCCTATCTGCTCGTCTGCGAAGGTGAGGGCGAGAACGGCCGCTATGAAACCGAGCCCCTGATGAATCTGCGGCAGATCAACTGCATGACCTATTGCGAAATCGTCATGGCCCTGGCTCTTTCGCGTAATTACGAAGAGATGTTCAATATCCTGCAGCATATCCGCTACCGGGATGGCTATATCAGCATGGCGACGCGCAACCACTACACCATGGTGGACTGGCTGCCGGAGAATCGCTGGTGTCTGGACGAGGTGACCCGCCAGGTGGGCGGCGGCGACGAAGTCGAGTCGACCCGGACGATCCGTCATGGCGAGTTCTTCCGGCGCAAGGGCATCACCGACCTGCCGGCCGTGCTGCCGGACCGGACGGTGACCCTCCCCTATATCCCGCTCGCCCGGCTGGCAGCGCATGAAGCGGCCTTGCAGAGCGGCGATGTCGTCGCCCTGATCCAGGACAAACCCGCTATCTTTTCGGCGCATATGCTGTTGATCGTCAAGCGGGGGGGAAAGACCTGGTTCCGGCATGCCAGCATGAGTGCGGGCAAGGTCGTCGACGAGCCCTTTGCCGAGTATATCGCCGGGATCAGCAAGCGGCCCCTCTATCAGGGCATGAGTTTTATGCGCATCAGGGAGCGTATCGATTGGGCATTGCCCGCCGCCACGCGCGGGAAGAATCCGCTGGAACCGTAATAGCATCGACCGGGAGGCATCATGGGTGGGGTTTGGGAGCACAGCAAGATTGTTTTATGGATGGTGGCCGGCACTCTGATCCTCGGGGGGTCCGGCTGCGGCGGCGAGCAGCTCTCGCGAACGGCGCAGTCAGCAATTGCGGGCTGGCACCTGTCCGAGGCGACCGTCTTTGTCGAGGGCAAGCCGGCCAATGCCTCGGTGGCGGCGCTGCTCAAGGCCCTGGCCTCTCCGAGCGGCAAGGGAACAGCGGTGAGTGAACAGGAGTTTCGCGAGCAGCTGGGCCAGCTCGCCCCGGATGTCTATGCCGCGAGTGTGATCAAGTATGCAACGCCGCAAAGCGTGGCAATCCAGAACCGGGAGCATGCGGACTATCGCAAGATTTTTATGAAGCCGCGCCGGATCAAAGCCGGCGTCGAGTTTCTCAACGAGCAGCGGCTGGTGCTGGACAAGGCGGCTGCCGAGTTCGGGGTGGCGCAAAAGGATATGGCGGCCATCCTGATGTGGGAATCGGGCCTGGGCGAGTTTGTCGGCAACCATTTCGTCTATAATGTGCTGCTGGGACAGATCCTCTATCTGGATCAGGCGCGCGATCTGGCGGTCCGCGATCTGATCAGCCGTGGCCAGGCGGACTCTTCGCTGCTGCGGATCAGCGAGACGGAAGGGCGTCGTCTGGAGCGGTTGAAACGAAGCGCTGTATTCAATCTCGCGGCCCTGCTGCGCGTGAGCAAGGAGAAAGGGGTTGACCCGACGCGGCAGCGGGGATCCTGGGGCGGCGCGATCGGCTATGTCCAGTTCATGCCGAGCTCGATGCAATTCGCCCAGGACGGCGATGGTGACGGCCTGATCGATCTGTGCACCTGGCCGGATGCGATCTTTTCGGTGGCCAATTTTCTCCACGAGAACGGTTATGGCCCCAACGAAAAAGCGCGGCGGCGCGCCCTGCGGGCCTATAACCCCCTCGATTCGTATGTTGAAGGTGTCATCGAGTACGCCGAGGCGATCGCCCAAAAACAGCAGTCATCCATCGAATAGCCGGAGTAGAAGATCAGAGCATGCCCGCCGGAAGCCATTACACCCGTTTCAAATTTGAGGGTCCCTTTATCAGGGGGTATGATGCCTTCAACCATATCGCCACCCTCGGTCTGGATCTGCACTGGCGCCGCAAGAGTGCCGCGGCGGTCGCCCGGGCGATGCAGGGCGCAGCGGCGGATGAGGTGCTCGATCTGGCCTGCGGTACCGGGGACATGGCGTGCGCCATCGCCCGGGTCGTGCCGGGGTCGCTGGTGATCGGCTCCGATCCCTCGCAAACCATGCTCCTGGCAGGCCGCGATAAGCTTGCACCCTGGAATGGTCGCATCGCCATGGTGCGCGCCGTCGGCCGGTTGCCCTTTGCCGATGCCCGCTTTGCTGCGATCACCTGCGCGTTCGGTGTGCGCAATTTCATTTATCTGGAAAAGGAGATGGGGGAAGCCCTGCGCCTGCTGCAGCCTGGCGGCTGGCTGCATGTACTCGAGTTTTTTCTGCCGGGGAACTGGCTGACCCGGGCGGTGCTCAAGAGCTACAACGCCCTGGTTTTCCCCTTCCTTGGCTTTTTACTGACGGGCCGGATACGACCTTACCGGTATCTCTTCAACTCCATCTTTACCTTCCGCAGCGTGCCCGATTTCACCGCACTGTTGCTGCGCACCGGCTTTGGCGAGGTTCGGGTCCGGCGCTTCTTTTTTGGCATGGTCCATCTCGTCAGCGCGAACAAACCGGCATCCGGCCGCTCCTCCTCCGACTAACTCAGGACTATTTAATGGCGACGATCAAAACCTATTTTCTGGCGACACGGCCCTGGTCCTATACGGTCAGCGTCCTGCCGCCCTTCTTCGGACTGCTCACTGCTCTCAGCACCGTCCCCGGTCTGGTGGTCAACTGGTTTCATTTTGCCCTGACCGTTCTGGGCTGTGTCATCGTCCATTCCGGTACCAACACCCTGTCGGATTATTTTGATTATAAGCGGCAGGTCGATCGCGAAGGGACCTATGGTTCGAGCGGCATGCTGGTGTCGAAAAAGATGACTCCAGTGGAGATGCTGCGTTGGGCCCTCATCCTCTTCGCTGTGGCCGGGCTGATCGGCCTGTACCTGGTCCTGCACGCCCCCCATCCGGCGCCGCTGCTCTGGCTGATCGCGGTCGGATTCGTCCTCGGATTCTTTTACACGATGGCGCCCTTCAATTTCAAGTATCACGCCCTGGGCGATATCGGCGTTTTTCTCTCTTTCGGATTGCTGATACCCCTGGGCGCCTATGCGGTCCAGACCGGATACACCGCGTGGTTGCCGGTGCTCTATGGCCTGCCGGCGGCTTTGCTGGTGGACGCCATCCTGCACAGCAATAACTTGCGCGACATTCCCTTCGATTCCGTCGTTCATATCAAGACCGTGCCCATCCTCATCGGCGAGCACGCGGCGCAATGGATGTATTATCTCCTGGTGCTGGGCTCCTTTCTGACAGTGGCCGTCCTGATCCTCTTCGCCGGCTTGACCCCCTGGGCCCTGCTCACCTTTCTCTCGCTGCCGGTTGCGCTGCGGAACATCCGCCAGGTCCATGCCAAGCCGACGATGCCGATCGAACAGTTCGCCGGCATCGATGCCGCCACGGCGCAGCATCACATGATGTTCAGTCTGCTCTTCATCGCAGCCCTGACCATCGGGATCCTCTTTTAGAGGAGGGATGCCGATGAAAAAGGCTGTGTTCGGTTTTTCCATTGCCCTGGCTTTTGTGCTCTGGTATGTGATGTTTGTTCTCCGGCCCTTCAATTTTTGGCTGATGATGGCGTGCAGCACGAGTCTGCTCTCGCTGATCGTTCTCTGGATCGGCAAACCCTTTGCGGCAAAGGGCGAGTGGCGCTGGAGCAACGTGGTGCTCGGCATCGCCTCGGCGCTGGTGCTGTGGGGTATTTTCTGGGTCGGCAACCAGGTGCTCATGTTCGGCGAGCGGCTGCTGCCGCAATTTTTCTCCGGCCGGCCGGAAAACCTGGCGGCGATCTATGGCAATCGCGGCCAGCTGGCGCCGCAGTGGATCGCCCTGCTGCTCTTCTTCCCGATCGGCTTCGGCGAGGAGTTCTTCTGGCGGGGCCTGGTGCAAAACCGCTTTGCGACCCGGCTGGGCCGCTGGCGCGCGTTTTTTCTCACCACCTTTCTTTATACGGCTGTTCACTTCGCCACCGGCAATCTGGTCCTGCTTCTGGCGGCGGTCACTTGCGGGCTCTATTGGGGAGCCCTCTATGCCTGGCGGGGTGCCCTGTTGCCGGTGCTGATCTCGCACATGCTCTGGGACCCCCTGGTCTTTGTTCTTTTCCCGATTCAATAGAGAGCCGATCCGGCCATGGGCGACAGGAAGAAAAGCAAGCGGTGCCACCCCGGCGGCAGCCGCAGTTTGCCCGGCTTGCTCCTCCTGCTGATCCTCGCATCCGGTCCTGCCGCTGCGCCGATCCCGGCGGATACCGCCGTGACGGCATCGCCGCTGCTGACCCGGCTGGATCATGACATCGCCGATGGCCGCCTCGACGATTTGTCGCTGATCCAGGCCGCTTTCATCCTCTCCGGGGCGACGGTGGAGGACAGTCTGAACACCTGCCAGGCCTGGTATGACGATCTGCTCGGACGGCTGCGGGCCTGCCATCTCGATCCCTTCCAGCGTCTTGAATCTGCCTCCACCGTCTTCAGTTACCTCCATTCCTGCTGTCTGCTGGAGTACAAGGAGGAGGCGACGACGCTGCTCGATGTCGTCCGCCGTCAGAAGTTCAATTGCGTCGCCGGCACGATTCTCTATAATCTGGTCTGCGAGGATCTGGGATGGCCTACCGAGGCCTTTGAGACGCCGAGTCATGTCTATACCATTTTTACCGATTTCACCCGGACGGTCACGGTGGAAAACACCTCGCCCATGGGTTTTAATATCATGAGCAATCTCAGGGCCTACTCCGCCTACCTGCTCGGTTATTATCCGCAGAACCGCGCCGCGCAGATCGGCCTGGACCGCATCTATGCCTATGAGAACTCGCGCGGCCGGCGCATTAACAACACCGAGCTGTTGGGGCTGCTGGCCTATAATCGCGCCTACTTCGCTGAGCGGGAGAAGGATTATGCCACGGCCTATGCCTTTGTTCTGCTGGCGCAGGCCTTTAACCGCGATTCGCGTTCCAACGTCCTCTTTGAGCAGAATCTCTACTTCCGCTGGGGAAGCACGCTGTTTCAGGGGGGGGAGTATGACCGGGCCTTTTCGGTCTTTGCCGATGGTGTCTACCGTTACCGGGATATGAAGGAGCTGGTGCAGAATTGCCGCGCGGCCTTTTTCCAGGGGCTGCGGCAGCACCGGATCCGGGGTGATTGGCCCGCGAGCCGCCGACTGATCACAGAGATGACCAGCCTCGAACTGCTTGAGCCGGCCCAGCAGGCTGAGGTAGAGGCCCTTCTCGCGGAGTGGGCGGACCTTTTGTACCGGCGCGCCGATCGCAAAGGGCTGCTGGAATGCCTCGATCTGCTTCCTGCCGGCGACCAGGGACGCTGGCAGGCCGTGCGGCGCACCGCCGAGGCCTGGCCCGACTAGGCAAGGGCATCACGTTCGCAGGAGATCATCACGATGCTTTATGATCTGAATCTCTTTCTCAGGCTCTCAGCCGATCTGAACTACCTGCTGGTTGTCAAGCCAACCGACTGGCGCAGCGTTCTTGAGACGGTGATCGGCGAGCACAAGCCGAGCCGCGCTGTGCAGGAGCTTCTGATGGAGACCATGGCCTACATCGATCAGGTTTATGGCCGCAAACGCCGGCGCCTTGGCGCGCAGGCGATCATCCATCCCCTGCGTGCCACCGCCCTGCTCTCGAGCAGCATGCCCGCCATCCTCCATCTGGATCTGATGGCCGCTCTGCTCCATGACCGTTTCGAGGACTTTCCCCCCGCCAGCAAGCCGGCCGACTTTGGCGAGCTGGTTGACCCCCCGCTGCGCGCCATCATGGCCCGGCTGCCGGAAGATGAACGCTGGTTTCTGACCGAACGGCTCTATTGGCTGACCAAGCAGCCTGGCGAAAGCTATTACCGCTACATCGGCCGCATGCTCAACCAGGCCTGCCGTACCCCCGAAGCGGTGCGCGTCAAACTGGCGGACCGCCTCGACAATACCCTCGATATGCGCATGGATCTGAAAGACACCTTCAGTCAGGTCGATTTTTTTGAGCAGCTCTTTCAGATGATGTTTCTGCCCAACTACCATCCCTTCAAGCCAGAGGTGCCGCACGCCGTGCGTACAGGCATGGATGGCTCCGAACGGTTGTATCAACTTTACAAAAACATCGTCCTCATCTCCCTGGTGCGCCAGAGGAATGCGGCCGCCGGCGATGCCATCAGCCATGCTCTGTTCGAGGCGCTGCTGCGTGCCAGCATCAAGGAGGCCCAGCGAATCGCCCTGCACATCTTTTCCTACCACCAGACCGACATCAGCAGGATGCGGGAGCTGATCATCGAAACCATGATCTACGTCCATGAGGGCGGGATCGATGCCGTCACCGCGCCGGTACTGGGGAAACGCCTGGATGGGCTGCTGGTGGAATATTTCAACGAGCCCGACCGCCAGATCCGGAGAAAGAAGCTGCAGGAGTTGTACAGGGACAAGGACTTGATGGTGGAGGCGTCGGTCGCGTTTATCGTCATCTTTTATTGCTTCCTCAATGATCCCGACTATTATCTGCAGGGCATCAGCGAGGAGGGGATTAATCCCCGATAGCCTCCGCTGTTCCTGCCCTCACGCCAGACTCCGCCCGGAACCGCCGATATTTTGTTTTGAAATGTCCCTGAATTTGGATACCTTTATGGTTATCTAATCGCTTATGATGCACTCCTGGAAGAGGATCTCGATGTCCATGACCCTGAAAAAGAACGCCACGGCCCTCCAGCTGCTGGTGGCGGGGACGATCATGATGAGCCTGTTTGCACCCTTCGCTCGCGCAGCCGGACTCACCGGCGCCGCGGTCGACCAGACCATCGCCCTCCTGAAAGGCCGGCACGAGTCGGCTGCGCACACCCGCATCGAGCAGGGGGTGCGTCAGGCAGCTGCGCTGTGGCGGGCCAAGGATGGTGGAGAGGCGGAATTCAGCGCCTTCTGCCTTAGCCATTTTCTCGCTGATTCCAGCGCGCAGGCGGCCCTGCTGGCCCGCTGCGAGAGCAACCTGGAGACCCTCTATGGCCACGCCCATGAGGTGGGGCGCGACTTCTCCCAGCCGCTGCAGCTCGAAACCGGGCCCGTTCTGCCGGTGGATTATCTTTTTGCTGAATATTCGCCCTTCGCGCACCTCTCGGAGGATCTTTTTGCCAGCAAGATTGCTTTTGCGGCCCTGCTCAATTTTCCGCTTTTTAGCCTGACGGAACGGCTGCAACAGGGTCCCGGCTGGAGCCGGGCGGAATGGGCGCAGATGCGCCTGGTCAATCAGTTCAACACCAGGGTGCCGGCGGAGGTACTCCAGGAGGCCAACCGCGCCTATGTCCAGGCCGATGATTATATCGCTAATTACAATATTCATATGCATGGGCTGGTCGACGAAAAAGGCAGCCGCCTCTTCCCCGAGGGACTGAAATTGATCACCCATTGGGGCTTGCGCGATGAGCTCAAGGGGCAATATGGCAATCCAGACGGCCTGGCGCGCCAGCGCATGATCGCCCGGGTGATGGAACGCATCATCCGCCAGGAGATCCCGCAGGCGGTCATCGATTCACCGACCGCGGTCTGGGCCCCCTACGCCAATACCGTGCTGGTGGAGGGCCGGATGACGGCAGCCGCAGCGGAAGCTGATGTGCGCTATGCCCATCTTCTCGCCACCTTCCAGGCGGAGCGTCAGAGCGATCTCTATTTCCCCGGTGAACCGACCAAGATCGCTCGGCGCTTCGAGCGCGAGCGCGAGATCCCGGAGGCGGAGTTCGAGGCCCTGCTGACGCGGGTGCTGACCGATCCGGCCGCCCGGGAGGTGGCCCGCCTGATCTCCCGCCGCCTCGGCCGCAAGCTTGAACCCTTTGACATCTGGTACAACGGATTCAGGCCGCGAAGCACCTACGATGAAGCCCGGCTCGACCAGATCGTCGCTGCCCGCTATCCGACCACCGCCGCCTTTCAGGCCGCCCTGCCGCAGATCTTGACCGGACTGGGTTTTGCGCCGGTGCCGGCCGCCTGGCTCGCCACCAAGATCACGGTGGATCCCTCGCGCGGGGCGGGCCATGCCATGGGGGCGATGCGGCGTGAGGATAACGCCCATCTGCGCACCCGGATCCCCGCCGAAGGAATGCGCTACAAGGGATACAACATCGCCATCCATGAGCTTGGCCACTGCGTCGAGCAGGTCTTTTCCCTCAACCGGATCGATCATACCCTGCTGGCCGGGGTGCCCAATACCGCTTTCACCGAGGCCTTCGCCTTTGTCTTCCAGCGCCGCGACCTCGAACTGCTCGGTCTGACCGCTGCCGACCCGCAAGCCGACGCGCTGCATGCTTTGGACACCTACTGGGCAACCTGTGAGATCGCCGCGGTCGGTCTGGTCGACATGAAGGTTTGGCACTGGATGTATGACCACCCCGAGGCAACCCCCGCCGAGTTGAAGGAGGCTGTCCTTGAGATCGCCCGCCAGGTCTGGAACCGATATTTCGCTCCCCTCTTTGGCAGCCGCGATGTGGTGCTGCTGGCGGTCTATTCGCATATGATCGACAGCGGGCTTTATCTTCCCGATTACGCCCTCGGGCATATCATCAGTTTTCAGATCGAGGAGTATCTGCAGGGACGGAATCTGGGCGTGGAGATGGAGCGGATGTGCCGATTGGGGATGCTGACCCCTGACGCCTGGATGCAGGCGGCAGTACAGCGTCCGGTCTCGGCGGAACCCCTGCTTGAAGCGGTCCATGCAGCGATCAAGGCGATAAAACTATGAAACGGATCGGTTATTACGCCCTCCGGATCGGCCTGATAGCCGGGCTTTTCGTGGCGGGCCAGGGCGCTGGGGCCGAGCTGCATTATGGCCTCTCGCAGCTGAGTCAGGATACGCTGGCGCGTCGCGCGGCGATGCCGCTTGACGGCATCTGGTCCGTGCAGATGGGTGGCAGCGGTGAATGGCAGGGCTTCCAGTTACCGGCGCCCCTGCGGTTGCGCGATCAATTCACCTTTATTAAAAAGTTCTCGCTCGACAGCAGCATGATCGCCTCCACCTACGAGCTGGCTTTTGACGGCCTCGACGGCTTGAGCACGATCTCGCTGAACAAAAAGATCATCGCCACCCATTCCGCTGGCACGGCTCCCTTTACCGTGGCGCTGACCGACAAGGATCTCTTCCTCAACGCCGAGAATGAGCTGGTGGTGCAGATGGACGGCCGGCTCGACTATCGACGGAGTGTGCCCTTATTGGTGCGCAGCCGCGGCATCCCGCTGTCGGGCAATGGCCTTTTCCGTCCGGTCGTTCTGCGAACGGGCGCGGCACCCTGCGTCGCGGCGGTCACCGTGACGCCGGGAGAGGCGGCGGATTCAGGATCCCTGGTTGTGGATCTGCGCGCGACGATCTCGCTGGGTATGATGGACAGTCTCTCGCTGGCGGCGCTGCCGCAGCTGCGCGGCACGGTGGAGATCCTCGACGGCAAAACCGCCCAGTCCCTCTATCTCTCGCAGCCACAGCCGCTCATGCTGGCTGCCAAGGACACGGCGAGCTTGCAGGTTGCGGCCGTGATCCCCGATTTTCATTACTGGCGGCCGGGTGCGCCCGAGCGCTATCGTGTGGTGGTTCAGCTCTTCTCCAGCGGAGTGGCCGTCGACCGGGCTTGGCTCAATTTTGCACTTTCGCAGCCCCGACAATGGCTGGAGGCCAGCCGCGGCAAGCGGGAGGTGTTTCGTTTCCACGCCGTTGAGTGGGTGGAGGATGCGGCCCATGTGCTGTTGAGCCCGGCGCAGCAGGAAGAGCAGATCAGCCAGGATCTGGCGGGAATCGTCGAACTTGGCGCCAACACGGTGCGCCTGGCCGGCGGTATTCCCGGCGAATTCTTTCTCCGCCGCTGCGACAGTCTGGGTTTGGCGGTGATGGCCGAGATCCCCATGGCGAATGTCCCTTCGGCGCATCTCGATAACGACGCCATCCGAATGAAGGCGAAAAAAGCGCTCACCGATCTGATCCTCGCTTTCCGGGATCATCCCTGCGTCGCCGCCTGGGGTCTGGGGAGCGGCTACGATCCGGGTGACCGCCGTGCGACGGCTTTTCTGCGCGAATTGGCTGCCGTCGCCCGCGCCCTCGACGACCGCCCGGTCTACGCCGGGGTTCGCGGCAAACATCTCGCCGCCGGCCCGCTGCCGGTCGATCTGGAAATTGCCGAGGTGCCGCCGGAAAAGATCGCCACCTTCAAGGCCGCTGCCTGGCGTACGTCCGGCAGCTACCTTCTGCAGCTCGCTTCGCCCCTGAATAACCGGGCGGCCAGCGATCGCTCGGCGCAGCAGAACCAGGCCTACTATCTCAAGATGGCGATCCTCGAGGCTGGACGACTGGATGACGCCGCCGGGCTGCTCATCACTCCCTGGCGCGACTGGAGCGGCGAGAGTCCGCATACCTTCTGGGGTCCGCGGCCGAACAGCGCCCTTTATCTCTGTGGCCTGCTGGATGCCGGTGGGCAGCAGCGCCTGTCCTGGCAAGTGGCGAAGGCGGCTTTCACCGGCACCCCCATGCCCGAGTTGCTGCCGGCTGATTTCGCCGCCGATGATCCGGCGGTCTTTCAGATGGTCAGCATCGCCCTGATCGTTTTGCTGCTTTTCTATATCCGCCGCGACAAGCGTATGAGTCACTATCTCCACCGTGTCTTCGTCTATCCGCACGGTTTTTACATGGATCTGATCGAGAACCGCCAGATCAATCCCTTTCTGACCGGGCTGGTGGGGCTGGCCTCCTTTGTAACCATGAGCACGCTGCTGGCGAGCCTGGTTTATTTTCTGCGCGAGAACAGTCTGTTCGACGAAATGTTAACCTGGTTCTTCCCGAGCGCCACAGCCAAGGATCAGGCCATCCGCCTGATCTGGCATCCCGAAAGAATGATTCTGGTCTTCACCGGCATGATGATCGGCGTCGCCCTGCTGCAGAGTCTGGTCTACAAGATGGTCGTTTTTGGACAGCGCCGCTACCTGCGTTTCAGCCAGATCGTCACCTTCACCTTCTGGGTGCCGGCCAATTTTATCTTTGCCCTGCCGCTGGCGGTCGTGTTGTTCCGTATGTTGGCCCAATCCAGCCTGGTGACCGCGGCACTGATCTATTTTATGGTGATTCTGATCTGGTTTTTCCTGCGCGCCCTGCGCGGCACGTGGGTGATTCTGCAGATCTCCTTTTTTAAAACCCTGCTGGTGGTCATCGCTGCCGTCGGCATTCTCGCACTGGTGATCGGGCTGTACCTGGAGCAATCCCGGGCGATGCTCGCCTACAGCGCCTATTACCGGGCGCTGCTGGGATGGTAAAAGGTGACCGGATGCCGGTTTGCAGACAAGCAACCCTGTGCAGGGCCCATGTGATGTTTAATCCAACCTATTTCGATGGGGCAGTGTGTACCTTTCAGAGCTAACCATAGTCGGTTTCAAGTCTTTTGCCAAAAAGACGCATCTCAAGATGCATGACGGCATCACCGGGATCGTCGGCCCCAACGGCTGTGGCAAAAGCAATATTGTCGATTCGATCCGCTGGGTCATGGGCGAGCAAAAGAGCGGCGCCCTTCGCAGCGAAGTGATGGGCAATGTCATCTTTAACGGCACCGCCACGGCCAAGCCGGTCGGCATGGCCGAGGTCTCGCTCAAGATAGAGAATACCGGCAATACCCTGCCGATCGATTATGCCGAGGTCATCATTACGCGCCGGTTGTTCCGTTCCGGCGAGAGCCAGTATCTTCTCAACGGCAACACCTGCCGCCTGAAGGATATTCTCGATCTCTTCATGGATACCGGGGCCGGTCCGCATACCTATTCGGTGATCGAGCTGCCGCAGGTGGAACGCATCCTCAACGGCAAGGAGGATGAACGGCGGCACATCTTTGAGGAGGCGGCGGGGATCACCAAGTACAAGTTACGGCGCAAGGCCACCTTCCGCAAGCTCGAATCGACCGAAAAGGATCTGATCCGCATCGAGGACATTATGTCCGAGGTGGAGAAGAACGTTCGGTCGTTACGGCGCCAGGTGGCCAAGGCGGAGCGCTATCAGGAGATCATCACCGAGCTGCGCGATCAGGAGATCACGCTGGCGAATCACGACTTTAGCCAGATCCTCGACGAGCTCGAACCGGCCGAAACCAAACTGGGATTGATCAAGGACGAGCGGGAAGGGGCCTCGAGTTCGCTGGCCAGCCAGGATGCCGATTACGAGTCCACCCGCGCTCAGCTGCTCGATATTGAGAAGAAATTGCTTGAGAACCAGCGTACGGTCTCCGATCTGGCCCGTGAAATCCAGAAATATGAGGAGCGGATCCTGGTCAACAAGGAGCGTATCCGCTCGCTGGAGGAGGCGGGCGCCCGTTCCAGCCAGGAGAAGGAGCTGTTCGAGAGCCGGCTGGTGGAGCTGCAGGAAAAATACAACGCCACCCGGGAACTGCTGCAGAAGGCCGAAGGCCACCTCGCCGAAGAGCGTGCGGCGTATGAAAAGAAAAATGAGGAGTACCAGTCGGTCCGCGTTCAGTTCGAGACCAAGCGGGCCCTTGCCCGCGAAGCCGAGACCCAGGTGCTGCGGATCACCGAAGAGCTGAGCCGCAAGCAAAATGAGGGGGAGCGGCTCAAGGCGAACGAGGCGAACCTCAGCCAGCGCATCAAGCAGCTGGAAGCCGAGGCGGGCCGTGAGGAGGCGCGAGCGGCAGAGTTGACGGCGCTCCTCACTGCGAGCCGTGGGCAAGAGGCGGGTCTGGTTGAGATGCTCAGCAAAGGCAAGCAGCGTCTGGGCGAGATCAGCCGCCGGGAGGAGGAGGCCAAGCGGCTCTTCGAAACCCTGCAAAAGACCGAATCCCAGGAACGCAGCCGGATCGAGGTGCTCGGCCATCAAGCCGAGATGGTGCGGCGGTTGATCGATACCTTTGAGGATTATCCCGCCGGTGTGCGTTTTCTGGCGACCCTGAAGAAGGAGGGTTTTGCCACCCACGGGCCGCTGGCCAATATCATCCGGGTCGAGAACCAGCATCGCAGCGCCATTGCCGCAGCGCTCGGTGAAGCCGCCACCTATCTGGTGGTGGAAGAGTCCAATATGGCTTTCAACGGCATCGGGCTGTTGCGCGAGGAGCGGCGGGGTATCGTCACCTTTGCGCCGCGGATGGAGATGGGCGAGAGCCTGCGTGAGCGGCCGGCGCTCTCAGACCTGGGGGTGATCGGCTGGGCCGATGAGCTGGTCTCCTGTGATGAGCGGTTTCAGGCCCTGGTCCATCATGTGCTGGGTCCCTTCATCGTGACCCAGGATCTGCAAACTGCGCATCGGGTCTTCGCCGCCTTGCGTGGGCAGTCCTACAATGTCGTGACCCTTTCCGGTGAAGTGCTGGCGCACAGCGGTTTCATCCGCGGCGGGGTGCTCAGCAAGAACCAGTCCGATTTCGTCGGCCGGCAGGAGCAGCTGGGCGGCATGCTCAAGGAGATCGAAAAGTTGAACCAGGCGGCCGAGGCGCGCCGGGTCCAGCTGGCCCAGCGCGAGACCGAGATCCAGGAAAACAAGATCGAGGCCGAGAAGCTGCGCAAGGATATCCAGGAAGCCGAGCAGACCCTGGGTTCGCTGCGGATCCAGCTGGGGCGTCAGACCTTCGAGGAGCAGGCGCTCAACGAGAGCCGGACCAAACGCGAGAACGAGAAGCAGCGGCTGATCGGCGAACTGAGCCAGCTCGGCCACAATCTCGAGCTGCAGAGTCTGGGCGCTGATGATCTGCAGACCAAGCGGCAGGAAAATGCCCGCAAGGCCGCGACGCTGGCCGAGGAGATCAAAGGGATCGAGCAGCAGGTTGATCGGGCCGCCGGCGAGGCGCGCGAACTGAATGTGCAGGTCGCCCGGCTGCAGAGCGATTTCGAGGCGATGCGCCGCGAGAGCGAGGCCCTCAGCCGGCAGATCGCCGAGACCGAGTCACTCATCCGGTCGCGTCTCGAGGAGGGCCAGCGGGCGGCCGCCGAGATCAAGGAGCTGGGCGAGGTCAACGAGCGCTACAGCGAGGAGGTCGGCAAGCAGCAAGCCCGCCGGCTTGAGGTGCAGACGGTGCTCGATGAACTGGAGGAGCAGCAGTATCAGGCCAATACGCGGGTGGCCGAAGCGGAAAAGCTGATCCGTTCCTCGCGCAGCAAGTTCGATCTGCTCTCCGAGTCCGCCCACCAGGTCGAGCTGCGCGTCTCCGAGCTCAAACTCAAGGTGGAGAACCTGCAAGCGCGGATGTGGGCCGAGTTTGAGTACAAGCCGCAGCGCCAGGCGGTGGAGCCCGACTTTAATGCCGAGGTCGTGCGTCAGCAGCTGGAGGCTTTACGCGAGCGCATCAAGGAGGTGGGACCGGTCAATCTCCTCGCTCTCAAGGAGTATGAGCAGGAGAAGGAACGGCTCGAGTTCCTGCAGACCCAGCGCGACGACCTGATCAAGGCGCGCAAAAATCTGACCGATACCATCGAAATCATCAATACGACGGCCCGGCAGAAATTTCTCGAGACCTTCGAGCAGGTGCAGCGGAATTTTGCCGAGGTCTTTAGCAAGTTCTTTGCCGGCGGCCGTGCGAGCCTGGTGTTGCAGGAGACCGCTGATCCGCTCGAGTCGGAGATCGACATTCTCGCTACCCCGGGCGGCAAGAAGCCGGCGGCGTTGACCCTCCTTTCGGGAGGCGAAAAATCGCTGACCGCCATCTCCCTGCTCTTCGCCATCTATCTGGTCAAGCCGAGCCCCTTTTGCATTTTTGACGAGGTTGATGCCCCGCTCGACGATCAGAATGTCCAGCGCTTCACGCACGCCCTGCGTGAGTTTTCCCAGAACACCCAGTTCATCGTCGTAACTCACAACAAGCTGACCATGCGTGCAGCCGACCAGCTCTATGGTGTCACGATGGAAGAACAGGGCATCTCCAAACTGGTTTCGGTCCGTTTCGATCCGATGAAAAATGACCAACTGGTCCCCGAAGCCGGCGCTGCGCCCGCCAATTAAGGAGGAGTCATGCGGTTTCAGAGTAAAGCGCGTGCGACTGTGATGCGGATTTTTCTCGTCCTGATCGCCCTGCTGGTGCCAGCCGCCGGCCAGGAGACGCAGGAGTCAAAGCCGCAATTCCGTTTCAATCTCGATTATGCCCGGTCGCACTATTCGGACAGCCTCACCTATTGTGAGCTCTACGCCGTCGTTCCGCGCAAACAGTTGAGTTATCTGCCCGAGCAGGGGCGCTACAAGGCGGAGTTCAAGGCCACGGCCGAGGTTTTTGCGCAGGACTCGCTGGTGGCGTCCAAGATCTGGCGGAACGTCAATTACGCCGACAGCCTGGCGGGCATCAGTGGCGAACAGAGCCTCTTTTGCCTGAATCATTTTGTGCTGGCGGACGGTGAGTATACGATTGCCTTTACGATCGAGGACCTTAACAATCCAGCTGCGAAGGCGAGTTATCGTTTTCCCATTCAGATCGCGGCTTTCAAGGGGCCCGGACTGCAACTCAGCGATCTCCACGTCAGCGGCTCGATCGTCCGCGATACCACCAACACGCCCTTTTTCAAGAATGGCTTTCAGGTGACGCCCAATCCCGCGGGATTGTTCGGCCTCGGTCTGCCCATCCTCTACCTCTATTCGGAGGTCTATCACCTGGCCCCGGCCACGAGTGACAGCGGCGGCAAATACAGCGTCGCCTACAGGATCTACAATGCGGAGGGTCAGGCGGTCAAGGAGGTTGCGCCGCGGTTGCGCACCAAACCGGGCGATTCCGCCGTCGAGGTGACGGGGATCAATGTGGTCACCCTGGTCTCCGGCGCCTACCGTGTTGCGGAGGAGATCACCGACCTGGAGACGGGGGCCAGGGCGACAGGAATGCGCAAGTTTTTTGTCTATCGCGAAGGTGATTTCACCGGCGAGGCGGCCGCGCCGCAGCAGCAAAAGCCGGAGGAGTTCAAAAGTGCGGGCAGCGCCGGTCTCGATGTCCAGCGCTATCTGATGATGAGCGAAAAAGAGATCAATCAGGAGTTTGAGTACACCCGCTATATCTCGACCAAAGAGGAGCGCAACACCTTCAAAAAGCTCAATCTGCCGGGCAAGCAGGCCTTCATGAAGGAATTCTGGTCCGGGCGCGATCCCAGTCCGGGTACGCCGGAGAATGAATACAAGCAGGATTATCTGGCGCGGGTGCAAAAGGCCAACGCCTCTTATCGCGGTTCTTTCCGCGAGGGCTGGCGCACCGACCGCGGCCGCATCCTGCTGGTCTATGGCGCGCCGGATGAGGTGGAACGCTTTCCGTTCAGCAACGACAACCGCGCTTATGAGATCTGGCACTATTATTCCGTCCAGGGCGGGGTGCAGTTCTACTTTGTCGACAAGCGGGATACCGGCGACCTCGAGCTGGTCCATTCGACGGCCCGCGGCGAGATCTATGACGAGGATTGGGAACACTGGAAGAATCCCGGCAATTGACCGGCGGCTGGCGCCGCCTGATCGAGCGGCTCAGCGCCTTTTGCGCCCTCTCCCGGCCGCTCAATGTTCTGATCGCCGGCCTCTCGATCTTTCTGGCCGGCTCGGTGTGCGGCATCGGATCGGCCTGGCGGCAGCTCTTGCTGGCCTGTGCAGTCGGAGCGCTGGTCACCGCGGCGGCTAACGGGATCAACGATTATTTCGACCTTGAAATCGACCGGATCAACAAGCCCGCCCGGCCCCTGCCCGCCGGCCGCATCACCAGGCGGGAAGGGTTGCTTTTCGCCGCCGGTTGTTTTGCCGCCGCGGTGGTTCTGGCTTGCCTGATCCATCCCCTGGCTTTGGCGGTCACCCTGGGCTCCGGCCTGCTGCTCTACTGGTACAGTGCGTGCCTCAAGCGTACGGTGCTCTGGGGCAACCTGGCGGTGAGTCTGGTGACCGGGCTGGCCTTTCTCTTTGGCGGCATCGCGGTAGGCCGACTGCAGAACGCCTTGATCCCGGCGGGTTTCAGCTTTCTGATGCACCTCGGCCGTGAGATCATCAAGGATATGGAGGATGTAGAGGGGGATGCCGCCGGGCAGGCGCGGACGCTGCCGGTGGTTTATGGCCTCCTTCCTGCACGGCGGCTGGCGACAGTGGTGTTGCTGCTGCTGCTGGCAGTGACCTGGGTGCCCTGGATTCTGGGAATTTACGGCCTCGGCTATCTGTTGATTTTGCTGGCCGGAGTCCATTCGGTGCTGGTGCTGGTGATCTGGGCGATTTGGCGGCGGCCGGGTCGGGCCACCTGGGGGTGGACGAGCACCTTGCTCAAGAGCGACATGCTGGCCGGGTTGTTGGCCATCTATGCCGGGCGCTGGTGAAGGAGTAACCATGCGGGCACTGTTGCAGCGGGTCACCCATTCGCGGGTCAGGGTGGGGGACGATGTGATCGGTGAGATCGGCAGCGGCTTGACCATCCTTCTGGGTATCGGCAGCGAGGACACGCCGCAGATCGCCGAGCGGATGGCGGACAAAATCGCGCATCTGCGGATCTTTGCCGATGCCGCGGGCAAGACCAATCTTTCGGCGGCCGAGACCCATGCGGAGATGCTGGTCATCTCCCAGTTTACGCTCTACGCCGACCTGCGGCGCGGACGGCGGCCGGGTTTTTCCTATGCGGCGCGTCCCGAGCTCGCGGAACCGCTCTATGAGGTTTTCGTCGCCGCATTGACCCGGTGGGGCTTCAGGACCGCCAGGGGCCGGTTCGGCGCCGACATGGTGGTGGAACTGGCCAATGACGGTCCCTTTACCCTGCTGCTTGACAGCAATGAATTTTCGGTCTGATCATGTCCCTTGAAAACCATCTCCCCCATCGTCCCTGCTATCTGGCTTCGCAATCGCCGCGGCGCAAACAGCTGCTGCAACTGATCGGCCTGAAATTTCACGTCCTCCCCAGCAGTGTGGACGAATCGGCGTGCACCGAAACCGATCCCGCCCGGCATGTGCAGACCCTCGCTTTGGCCAAGGCCGAGGAGGTCGGGCGCCGGGTGGAGCTGGGTCTGATCGTCGGCGCCGATACCATCGTCGTGCTCGACGATCAGATTCTCGGTAAACCCGCCGATGAGGAGGAGGCGGTCAGCATGCTTCGGCGCCTGAGCGGGCGCACGCATCAGGTCTATACCGGATTCGCCATTCACTACCAGCCGGAGGGAGAGAGTATCACCGGTTATGAAGTGACCAATGTGCATTTTCGCGCGCTCGAGGAATGGGAGATCCGCAGTTATGTCGATTCGGGCGGCCCCATGGACAAAGCCGGCGCCTATGGCATTCAGGATCAGAGTGCCCTCTTCGCCGACCGGATCGAGGGATGTTTTTATAACGTGGTCGGTTTTCCACTGACCCGTTTTTATTTGACCTTGCTTAATTTTAACAAAGAGTAGGCCTGTGAACGAAGAATTGAAATCCCTGGGTGAGGAAATCGCCCGGCAGCGCCTGGAGAAGGGGCTGACCATCCCGCAGCTTTCCGCCCGAACCAAGATCGCTGAAGGCTATCTGGAGAAACTGGAACAGGGCGATTTCGCCTTTTTGCCGGTCGTCTATATCCGGGCTTTCATCCGTGCGGTGGCCAGTGAAATCGGACTGGACCCGGAGGTGATGATGCGACGGTTTGCCGGTGTCCAGGGCGCGGCCGCCCCCGGCAGCACGGCAGGGGCGGCGGCGGTGCCCTCCGTACCCGACAAGTCCTTCACCCCGCCGGCGGAAAAGAGCCTGCGGCTTGAACCGGAGGAGCGGGGTGAGACCGATGATACCGGCTGGTTCAAAAGCCCCTTCACTCTGGGACTCATGCTGCTGGTGCTGCTGGCGTTGCTCTATCTCTTCTTTGGCCGAAAACCGGCTGTGGAGCCCAATCCGATGGAGACCGGGATTTCCGTGGTCGCCCCGCCGGTGGAGAATCCGCCTTTGCGGGACGCTCCGCTGGTGCCCGTGGACGAGCATAACAAGGTGGACAGCACTGCCATCTCGCGCTTGACCCTGACACTCAAGTCGGAGGAGACCGCCTGGGTTCGCATTGTCTACCAGGACAGTCTGGTCGAGGAGGGGGTCTTTTCGGAGGGATTGAGCCGCTCCTGGATCAGCCCGGAAAAATTCTACCTCAAGATCGGCAATGCCGGCGGGATCCGTCTTGCCCTCGACGGCCAGGATCTCGGGTATCCGGGCAAGAAGGGTCAGGTGGTCACCATCGTCGTCAGCAAAGAGGGGGTTGCTGCACTGGATCCCGCCCAGGCGCCCCCGCTGCTCACCCAGATGCGGCCCTGAGGCGTGACCCGTATGATGACCGACAAACCGCAGCGTATCTATTTTCTCGCCATCTGTGGCACGGCGATGGCCTCCCTGGCGGCGATGCTCCGGCGCAAGGGGCACACGGTCTATGGCTCGGACAGCGGCGTCTACCCGCCGATGAGCGATTTTCTCGCCGAGCAGGGGATTGAGGCCCTCTCGGGTTTTGATCCGGCCCATCTCGATCCCGCCCCCGATCTGGTCGTGGTGGGCAATGTCATCTCACGCGGCAATGTCGAGATCGAGGAGATCCTCGACCGCCGCATTCCCTATATCTCGCTGCCGGAGGCTCTGCGCGAATTCTGCATCCGCGGGCACCGCTCGATCGTGGTCACCGGCACCCATGGCAAGACGACCACCACTGCCCTGATCGCCTGGATCTTTGAGTATGCCAGGCGCGATCCCAATTTTCTCATCGGCGGCATCCCCAACAATTTCGGCCGTGGTTTTCAGGTCGGCCGGGGCGAGGAGATCATCCTGGAGGGGGATGAGTACGACTCAGCCTACTTCGACAAGGCCGCCAAGTTTCTGCGCTACCTCCCGGACGTCGGCATCATCAACCATATCGAGTTCGATCATGCCGATATCTATAACAACCTGGAGGAGATCCTGGTCGCTTTCCGCCGCTTCGTCAATCTGATCCCGCGCAGCGGCCTGCTGGTCAGTTGTGCCGATTACGAGACGGTGCGCGGTGTCAGCAGGCGGGCTTTTTGTCCGGTCGAGAGCTTCGGATTCTCGGCTGAGGCTTTGTGGCAGCCGCGCGATCTGGTGGTGACGGAGAGAGGCATGCGGTTCACCGTCCTGCGCGGCGGCGAGGCGCTGGGCGAGGTGGAGGTCGATCTCCTCGGGGACCATAATGTGCGTAACGTGCTGGCGGCGATCGCTGTGGCGCGCCACCGCGGGATCGCCTTCCCGGCCATTCAGGCCGCACTGAAAGAGTTTGCCGGCATCCGTCGACGGCTCGAGTTCAAGGGGGAGGCCGGTGGAGTCGCGGTCTATGATGATTTTGGTCACCATCCCACCGCCATCCTCGAGACCTTGCGGGGTTTCCGCCGCCGCCATCCGGGGAAGCGGATCTGGGCACTCTTTGAACCGCGTTCCGCAACGACCCGGCGCTCCGTCTTTCAGCGTGAGATGGCCGCGGCCTTTGCCGAGGCTGATGCCGCCCTGATCGCCCCTGTCGATCGTCCCGATAAAGCCCCGGAAGGGCAGCGCTTTTCAACCGAGACCCTGGCTGCCGATCTGCGCCAAAGGGGGCGCGAGGCCGCGGCGGTGGCGTCGGTCGATGAGATGCTTGTTTATCTCCTCCGCCAGTTGCGGCCGGGGGATGTGGTTATCTCGTTCAGCAACGGACCCTTTGGCAACATTCATGACCGCTTGTTGACAGCATTGCAGGAAAAGACGATTCCATAAAGGTGAGAGGTCGTACTACATGGATAGAAGAAACAGAACTCCCCGCGAAGAGCCAAGTCCCAAAGTGATTGAACTGGTGCGACAGGTCGAAAATGACCTGATGGATGCACTCGCTCCGGTAAGTCTGACCCAACTCGACGCCAGCGAACGACGCCAGGTGCATCGCCATTTCGATCGCAGTACGGAATATGCCACCAAGACCTACAAGATCAGCGAAAACGAATACGAGCTGCGGGTCTATCCGGTCGGGAATCTTCGCCGGCTTGCCGAACGCGGGGCTGAACAGGCGATCAAAACCGGGCAGAAGGTGCCCTTGCCGCCCATGAGCAGCTATGAGCGCTTCATCGTCCACGAGGTGCTCAAGCAGAACGATGCGGTGAAGAGCGTCAGCCATGGCGAGGGGGCAGAACGTCACATCGAGATCGAGCCGGAGCTCTACGGGCGCAGCCTGAAAAAGATGATCAAAAAGATCAAGCTGATCTGAAGCCGGGCATCACGCCCGGGACAAGAAGAGGGGATTGGTGAAGCAGCGGTGGAGGATGCCATCGCGCCGGCTGCTCACCTCGAGGCGGAGATAGCCGCGCGCGGGAAGCGCCGGGGCGGCCTCCTGCCATTCGAACAGCCAGGAACCCGCGGTCGCAATCGGAAGCGACCGGCGGGTTTCTTTTTTTTCTGCTGTATCGCCGATGCATAAAGTCATGCTTTCGAGTGGGCCGAAGGTGGCGGTCGATTCCGCCCGGACGGACCAGGCGAGCGGCGGCATGGTGCAGGTATCGCCGAGCGTGAGGACCGCACCTTCGCGGGTGGTGAGTTCGAGCCAGGCAGCGGGGCCGCTGGTGACCAGGCAGCGGCCATCCTTCAGGGCCTGCAGCAAGGCTGCCGGCGTCAGCCGCCCGGCTGGACGCACGATTCCGGTACGGACCTGGCCGAAAAGATGTTCCTCCTTCTCCTTTAGGGCGAGATGGGGAAAGGCGATCTGACGCCACCGTCCCCAATCGCCGTGGGCGTCATTGCCGCCGATCAGGACCGGGCGCCGGCCGGAGAGCAGCAGGCGCCGCCAGACGGCCAGGCCCCGTTCGAGGCTGACGTCTTGGAGGCTGTTCCACATCTGCACGCCATCGAGGCGGGGATGCGCGTAATCCGCGGCGCGCCAGTGATCGCGACCGAGCAGGAGGCGCTGCAGCCGCGGCGGGCGCGACTCGGCGTGGCCGGCGAAAGCGAGGCTGGTATCCTGCAGCCGCTCCAGCACCTCGGCGATCCGCCACTGCGGGCGGCAGCGCAGCCAGTGCTCCGCCGAGTCACCCCAGCCGGCGAAGAATTCGGGTTCGTTGAGCAGCAGAAAATGGATGTTTCGACCGCGGCTGTTGCCGGCGGAGAGTTCCTCCCCCGCAAGGATGACCGGCTGCCGGCCTGCCTCGTTCCATCCCCGGGTAAACTCCAGCAGCCAGCGCCACTTGCCCAGCGCCGCATCCCTCTGCAGGTAGTCATCCCACAGATCGTCGAGATCGTAGGAATGGTCGGTCACCGCGAAAAAGTCGAGCCCCATGGCCGTCGCAGCGGCCGCCGCTGCTTCGGGCGGGGCGCCGAATTCGACCTGGTCAGCGGTGAGGTGGCTGTGGTAGTGGAGGTCGCCAAAGCACCAGCGGCCGGTGCCGGGCAGCTCCGCGGCATCATGCCAGAGCTGCAAGGGGGCATGACGGAGCGTGGGATAGTTGTCGACGCGAACCTGGCGCAATCGCCCCGCCTGCCGGCAAAGGAGCATCGGCGTGACCTGCAGGGCCCCATGGACCGGCGGGAGCGGCAGCGGAAAGGTGCGCCACCAGAGGGATTGGCCGACCCTTTCGCCGCCCAGGGGGATCGACTCGCTGCGGAGGATATCCTTCCCGCGGGTCATGACGATCCGGATTTCGAGCAGTTCGACGGGATAGCGGTCGGCATCCTTGATCAGCAGCAGCAAGGGCAGCTCGCGGCCGGGGGCGAGACGATGCGGGAGATCGAAAAGGATTTCGGCGCGCCGGCGGAAATAGCGGCTGGGCAGCCGGCCGATCCGGTAATGGGTCTCGACGTAAAGCAGAAAGCCGGTCAGCAGGGTGCCGGCCAGGGTGTGGGGAAGGCTGGCTGGCAGGATCACGGCGCCTCCCGGGCGAACGTGCCGGCTCCCTGGAGTTCAGCCAGGATTTCAGCGGCGGGGCGCAAGTCGGTCCGCCGTGCGGCGTGCGGCAGAGCGGGGCGCAGATATTTATCGAAACTGTATTTGGCCTTGGCGGTCAGGCTTTGCAGAAAGAAGCGGTCGAAGCGGTAGGTGAA
Source organism: uncultured Cytophagia bacterium (assembly GCA_964436305.1). Classification (GTDB taxonomy): domain Bacteria; phylum Zhuqueibacterota; class Zhuqueibacteria; order Residuimicrobiales; family Residuimicrobiaceae; genus JAKPUX01. The sequence goes on from CAYTCI010000003.1 coordinate 50,793, forward strand.
GGAGGGGTCGAAATAGCAGTTCAGGGTGCATCCTTCACATACGGGCCGGCGTCCCTGCAGGGCGCGCTGTTGGCTGACCTCTGCTCCGCGCCAGACCTGCTCAAGCCCCGTCTCCAGCGGAATTCGTATGGCTTCCCGATGATAACACGGAAGGATCAGCTCGTTTTGCGGCGAGATCACCACAACGCCGTCGACCACACGGCAACGCGAGGCAGCCGTGCGGTTGCCGCCCTGGCGGCGCAACCGGTGCAGAGCGCGGTTAAGGTAAACGAAGGGTTGATTCGCGAAGGATTCGATCAACGCGAGATCCGCGGGCATCAGCTCGTGGTGCTGCCGGTGCGAAAAGACCGGATTGACGATGAGGATCAGCCGCAGGCGCTGGCAGAATTCCACCAGGCGGGGAAGATGGGACAGGGTCTCGGCGCGCGCGGTGAAGAGGATGTCCGGTTTTTCGCCAAAGTGACGGGCCCGGTCGATGCTGGTCATCACCGCCTCGAAGCAAGCAACCCCGCGCAGCCGGTCGTGATCGCCGGCCGAGGCGGCGTCCAGTGAGAAATGAAGAAAATCGACCTGCCCGGCGAGTTCGGCGGCGCGTTCCGGGTAGAGCAGGGTATTGGTGGTCAGGGTGGTGCGCAGTCCGGCGGTGCGGGCCAGCCGGAGCATCTGCGGCAGATCGGGGTGCAGCAAGGGCTCGCCGCCGGTGAAATCGACGAAGCGCAGCCCGAGGCGTGCCGCGGCGGCGAGATTGCGCGCCACATCACTCCGCTGCGCGGGCGATCCTGCGGGCTGGCGCCAGATGTCGCAGATGGTGCAGCGGCTGTTGCAGCGCTCCGTGATATAATAATGCAGCAGCAGCGGAGGCAGCCAGGACATGGTTCCTCCCGGGGTCAGGTCTGCATGGCCCGGCCGGGGTGCGCCGGGTAGTTCTGATCTTTCCAGCGGATGCGCCGGTCGAAGAGCAGCAGCGGCGGCAGGATCAGACTGTAGGCGAAATAAAAGAGTTCGAATGCGGGAAAATGGCGCAGCAGCGCACTCTGGCCGGTCTGGCGAGTCATCTTGCGGCACAGAACCCAGTCGCAGGCCCAGAGGATCATGAGCGCCAGCAGGCCGGCCGGCTTTCCGCACACCAGCACCGCCAGGGTGGCGAGGTGACAGCCATAGCTGATCGCCATCAACAGCTTGCCGAAGGGTCGCACCTGGCGGATGCCAAGCGCCCAGCGGCGGCGCTGGTAATAGAAGGCGGGCAGTGTGGTCACCGGCAGACTGGTGACTGCCGCACCCTGTGCGGTGGTGATGCGCACCTGCCACGGACTGGAACGCGAGATCGCATCGAGGAGGGCGAAATCCTCGATGAGACTGGGGCCAAGGGCCGGATAGCCGCCGACCGCGAGATAGGCACTGCGGCGGAAGGCCATGTTATTCCCCATCCAGCTGAGTGGCTTGCCGAGGCGGATCGCGGCGGCTGCGATGCCGAGGAGGTAGAGTCCATCCAGGGCCTGGACGGCTGCGAATATGGGGCGGCGGCCGATCCGGGGATCCAGCAGGGTCAGGCCGCCGACCAGACCAGCCTCAGGCGTAAAGGCGGCGAGCAGCTGACGAATCCAGCCTGGCGGGACCTGGCAATCTGCATCGGTGACGAAGAGAACCTCGCCGCGGCTCTCACAGATGCCGGCATAGACAGCGCCGGCCTTGCCCGGCAGTGTTTTTTCACCGCGGGCCAGATAGAGTGCTCGTACCTGCGGATGGGCCGTACAGAAGGCCTGCAGCAGCCGGTCTGAGCCGTCGCTCGAATCGTCGTCGATGAAAAAGATCTCGAGTTTGTCGGCCGGATAGTCAAGGGCGACGAGCGAGTCAAGGCAGGCGGCCAGGTGCGGCGCTTCATTGCGGATGGCGATGATCACGCTCACCAGTGGCTCCCAGGGCGGCTGCTCCGCATCCCCGGCGAAGAGGCCCTCCAGCTGGCGGCTCAAGACGACCACCATCGCGGCATAGAGGCCGCAGAGGATGAGCAGCAGGACCGACAAATCAGTTTCCTTCCTGATGGCTCTGGAGGCGCATGACGACCCGCTGGCCCGCTGGCCCGAACTGCAACAGCAGCGGGAGATTAGCCGGGGGCGGTCCAAGGCAGACGGTCAGCATCCCCTCCGGCCGGGCGATGCGGTTGGTCAGCAGGTCGGTCTTCCAGGCTCGCGCCGCTGTGCTGCCGCTGCGGCTGAAACGCAGCACCACCTGCCGCACGCTGACCTTGCCGTCGGGGCCCTGGAGTTCACCGCCCTCAAGCACCCGGCCGCTGGCGATCCATGCCTGACTTTCGATATCGAGTGCAAAAGCGACCGAATCACCGACGGCGGGAGAGCGCTGCCGCAGCTGGAAGAGCATGGTGAAGAGGTCCATGGCATCGGCGAGGAAGGGCCAGACGCCCAGGCTGCCGCCCTGCGCGAGCCGCGTCGTCCGGTCGTAATGGATCTCGAGGGTCTGTTCGAGATTGCTCTGATCGATCCGTTTGCGTACCGTCAGGGGCAAGCCGGTGTGCGGATCGATCTCGGTCTGGTAGAGATTGTGGATGGAGAAGAGCAGGCTGGTGAGTCTTTTGGTATCGATGCGGGCCTCGATCCGCTGCGGATCGCCGGGTACGAAGCGGATGACCGCCTCGGCCGCGCCGATTCCCTTGAAGGAGAGGGAAAAACCGAGGGTTTCGTTCCGGTCGGGCGGCAGCGCCGATTGGGAATGCGCACAGAGGGGCAGCAGACAGAGCGCCATGCAGATGCACCGCAGCCGGTTCATGACCGCCGCCGCTGCATGCGCAAAATTTTGCGGGCGTTATCCAGCGCCTCGCCGAGCGAGCGCGGATGGACCAGCAGATAGCGCTGGGTGTAGCAGGTGGTCCAGCAGCCGCGGCATGCCCGGTAGGCCGCCAGCCGTTCACGATAGGCCGGACTCGAAAAGATCTCCCGCATAGAGGATTGGCGGAGGTTGCCGACCGGACCGCCCCAGCAGAGGTGGAGATCCCCGTTCTCCATGATGGTAGTCCGGCTGCTGAGAAAACGCGAGGCGACGAAGGGACACGGTGTGGTTTCGCCCTGGCGGACAAAGGATTCCACTCCGCGCACCCAGGCATTGAGATTGAGGATGTCGGGATTGCGGTCGAGGAAGGCCGCCAGCCGCGTCAGGCGCTCGCCGGGCTGCACCGCGAGATCATCGTCATCGCGCGTGGTTTCGGTCAGGTGGTGGTAGAGGCCGATGGTTGCTTTCCAGCCGATGCGTTTGGCCGTGGCGATGAGTTCGGGCACCTGATCGAGATTGAGATCGCTGAGGACGATGTTGCAATAGAGCAGGGAGCGTGAGCCGCCGCGCATGGCCGAAATCATCTCCATGTGCCGCAATACGGTGGCGCTGAAATCCCTGGCGCCGCGCAGTCGATCCCCGATTTCACCGAAGCCATCGAGTGAGGTCTGGATATTAATGTTGTGGTCGAGGCAGAAGCGGCCGATCTCACGGATCCGCTCGTTGGTATTGTAGAGTCCGGTGACCAGGGTGGTCGCCACCGGGAAGGTCTTTTTCGCCTCGAGGAGGATTTCCGGCAGATCATGGACCAGCGTGGCTTCGCCTCCGGAAATAAAGCCGATATAGGCTCCGTACTGCTGCAGTTCGCGGGCGATGCGGCGGAAACTGGCGAGATCCATGCTGGCCGGTTCGGTCGTGCGTTCGTAAACCTGGCACTGGCGGCAGCGCTGGGTGCAAAGGCGGGTGAGGCGCACCTCGGTACTCGAGTTGAGGGGGCGCCGGTCCCAGGCGTGCGAGAGGATGGCGGGTCCTTTTTTGACGAGATGTGGGATCATAGGGCGGCTGCGTGTTTGCGGTCTTTCCATTTGAAATTGCCGAAGGTGCCCATCAAGCCGACGAAGGTGATGTAGGGGATCTGAGCGAGAAACCAGAGCGGGAACCAGCGCAACAAATCCGTGCGATGGTAGCGGCGGGCGCAGGTCCAGCTGATCACCCATTCTCCCGCCAGTTTGCCGGCGAGAGCGAGGGCGAAGAGGCCGAGGTGGCGGTGCAGCACGAGGGCGAACGGCAGGCCCAGGCAGAGGGCTGCGGTAAAGAGATAAACCATCACCAGATAGGCGAAGAAGGGGCGGTTGAGAAAAAGCTGGAAAGAGCCATTGGAGGCCCAGCGTTTGCGCTGGTTGATCAATTCGCCGAGGGTTGGCTGGGGAGCCGAGCTGGCGAAGGCCGCCGGTTCGGCGGCGAAGACGATGCGGCCGCCGGTGTGGGTACGCATGAGCTGCAGCAGCAGCACGTCGTCGCCGGAGACGCGGTGGGCGACCCGGCTGTAGCCGCCGACCGCCAGAAAAGCCTGGCGGAGAAAAGCGAGGTTCTGCCCGGAAGCCGAGAGCGGCAGTCCGAGGTTGCAGCTGCCCTCAGCGACCCCCATCAGCGGGATAAAGTCCATAGCCTGCAGGCGCTCGATGGTGTTCTGCGGCTCACCACGGCGGCCGTACTGCGAGAAGCCGATGACGAAGCAGACGCCCGGAAGAAAGTAACGGGCCATGGTTTCGGCCCAGTGTTTTCCGAGGCGGCAATCGGCATCGGTGGCGAGGATGATCTCACCCCGTGCCCGGTCGATGGCCTGCTGCAGGGCATATTTTTTGGGGCTCCAGCCGGCGGGTGTCTCGGTGATGGAGAGCAGCTGGATGAAAGAATAATGTTCCATGCGGCTGCGCACGATCTCCGCCGTGCGGTCGCTGGAGCCGTCGTCGGCGATGATGATTTCGTAGCGTTCGGCCGGGTATTCCTGGCTGGCGAGGTCATCGAGCAGGGCGCCGATGCCGCACTCTTCATTGCGGGCGGCGACGACGACCGTGACGGCCGGCAGATCCGCCCGGCCGGGCACGGCGGGGCGGCGGAGGCCGATCAAAAAGAGCAGAATGGTGAGCAGATAGAGGGCTGCCAGCACGAGGGTGATGCAGGCGAAAAGGGTCATGAAGGACATGGGGTCAGGCTCCCGCCGGCGCTGCGGATGCGGCCGTCTCTTTCCAGTGGATCCGGCTCAACGGCCCGAGGGCGCCGAAGAGGACGACATAGCCGGCGTGCAGAATTTCTGCCAGGGGGAAGATCCAGAGAAAGTGCAGCCGGCGCATCGGTTTTGCAAAGTGAACCAGCAGCAACAGCTCGGCAGCACTCTTGCCGGCCCACGCCAGCCATGGGCGGGGATCGACCGGGGATTGGCAGAGACTCTGGATGGCCCCGGCGAGCAGCAGCAGGTTGAAAAGCCAGGCGAGGGCGAGCACCGAGGTCATTTTAATCCCATAGTGGAAGCCCTTGGAGGCATGGCGCAAGCGCTGGCGGAAAAAGGCGCGGCCGCTGGTGAGCAACCGGGTTGGCACGATCGCCTCCGGGGTGAGGGCGTAGTGTACCTGCCAGCGTGTCCGCTCAAGCACGAGCTTGAGGAAGAGGTCGTCGTCGCCGGAGATGAAGCCGGCGATCGGTGCGAAACCATCGACCTCCGTCCAGACGGTTTTACGGTAGCCCAGATTGCGGCCGCTGCAGGTCGCCGGCCGCCGCCAGCCGCTGGTGGCGGCCGCCAGGGCGGCCAGCGAGAGGGACTCGAGGGCGAGAAAGCGCTCCCCCAGGCTGCGTGGCGGCGGGATTTCATACGGCGAGTAGCCGATCACCATACCGACCTCCGGGGTGAAGCAGGCCTGCAGGGCGGAGATCCAGGTAGGGAGCGGCAGGCAATCGGCGTCCGTGAAGAGGAGAATCTCACCCCGTGCCGCAGCGATGCCCTGGGCGAGGGCGTGCTTTTTCGGCGAGATTACCTGCTCGCGTCCCTGGCTGTGGATCAGGCGCAGCGGCGAGCCGGGATGGCTGCACTGCCAGGCGAGAAACTGTTCGACGGTCGTATCGTTCGAGGCATCATCGATGATCACGATCTCGTACCGGTCACGCGGATACTCCTGGCGGTCGAGGGCCTCGAGCAGGGGTGTGATATGCGCCGCCTCATTGCGTGCAGCGATCAGCACAGAGATGAAGGGCTGTTCTGCGGAGGTGGGCGGCGATTTTAGCCGCCGCAGGCCCTGGACGATGAAGAGCAGTGCGACGATGTAGAGGATGGTGAGGGCGAGCAGCAAGGGAATCATCAGACGGGACTAGTAGTTATAGGAGACTTCGAAACGGGCCAGGTGATCCCCGGCGGTGCGGCCCGCGATCCGGCCCGCATTGCGGCTGGAGACATGGGTGTAGGCGATCGAGACAAAGAGATCGCGCCGAAGCTGGTCCTGGATGCGAAAGCCGGTCAGGTATTTTTTTTCCACCAGGCCGTTGAGGAAGTGCTTGGTCGTCCCCTTGCCGGGGCGGGCCTGGGTATCGGCCACGCCCTCGCCCTTGCGGATGCGCTCAAAAGTGGCCTCCAGGCGGAGATCCCGGCCAAGCTGATAGCCCGCCAGCAAAAAGGCCGAGTCCGAGTTGGGGCCCAGCCAGTGGCCGATGACCTTGTCATAGTGGGTGTAGATGTTGATCGAATCGTGGTGGGCGTAGACGAAGGGTTCAACCCGGCTGTATTCCAGCCGCAGGTCCAGATTTCTGGCCCCGAGTGGATCGCTCCAGAGCGCGCCGGTCAGAAAAGCGAATTTGTTGCCATAGTAGCGGGTCAGGCTTTCGGTGGAGGTCATGTCGTCAATAAAGTACTCCGCATAGAGGCGGGCACCGGGCAGCAGGGTGCAGCTGAGATTCAAAAAGAGGGTATTGTTGTCACGGTCGCCGAGATGATGTTCGGCGATATGGTAGAGCATGAGCGGATTGAGATAATCCATTTCGATATCGCGGCTGCCATAGACGACGGTTTCGCCGCCACCGAGCTGGAGCCCGGGCCGGAGGAGAAAGTCGATCCGGTGCGCGGCCATATATTTGGCGCCCAGCGGGCTGCGCAGGAAGAGATGGGCGCTGCTGAACGCGAAACGGCGGAAGCGGCTCGAGAGGCGGATCATATCGGCGGGCGGCATGTTGCGGGTGAGGGCCAGTCCGCTGTGAAATCCCGGCCCCCAGTCGATCTCGTCGCGGCCCACCTGAATGCGCAGCCAGGGCTTTTCCCAGATAAAGTAGGCGATGGCCCGGTCGCGGAAAACATTGGGGCCGGAAACCGTCACGGGTGAGCCCTTCGAGACGTCATAGTTTTCATCCTGGTCGCTGACGCTTTTTTCGCCGCGGGTGACGGCATTGCGGGCGTCGGCATAAAAGCCGAGCACGCCGCCGAGGTTGCCGCGCAGGATCGCCCCGAGTGTGCCCTCGCTCAGGAGATCCGCGGGCTGATAGCTGCCACCGCGGTTGGAGATGACGCTGACGCTGCTATAGAGGTCGATGAAGGCCTGGCTGGTGCCCTCCTGCCAGCGGGCGGAATGGAGCTCGCCTGGCTTGGCGGTCACGGCCGGGGTCATCGCCCCGAGTTCATCCGCGAAATCGCCCCTGAGCTGTTCCAGCAGCCGCCGGTCCGTCTGCGAGAGCAGGCCGGGTTTTTCTGCGGTACGCGCATCAATCGCCGTAATGAGTTTCGCCACCTGGGTGCGATTGAGCGGGCGGTCAAGGAGCGCCAGGGATTTGAAGAGCCCCTTGGCCTCCATGCGCTCGAGAAATCCATAGCCCCAATAGTCCAGCGGGACATGGACACTCTGCGCGAGCACCGGCAGGGCGCAGAGGAGCAAAAGCAGGCTGAGGCGGCTGGATTTCATCGGAACCATCTCTCAATGAGTGCAAGGCGGGTGGTGTCTGGCGGTGGAGCGCCGGAATTTGGAAAGGAATATATCAATAATGGCGTTCAATTCAAATGATTTTCATCATTGCGGCGCCGGGAGGCCGGCAAGACGGCCCTGGCGGTAGTGGCGCCCCTTCCAGGTAAAGCGGCCGAGGAGACCGAGAAGCCCGATCACCGGAATGTAGAGCAGGTGCAGGAGCGAGGCGAGGAAAAAGGCGCGCCAGTCCCAGCTGCGCCGGACCATGCGTACGCCGAAGCGCATCAGCAGGGCGTCGCCGGACCACTTGAGCACCAGCGCGGCGAGCGGGATCCACAGCGGGAAGGAGAGAAGGAGCGCCAGGGGCGGGCCGAGCAGGAGAGCCAGATAGCTGAGAAAGAGGCCCGCTTCGACCGCCTTGATCCAGGCGGGATAGCAGGCGGACTTGGAGGCCCAGCGGATGCGCTGGCGGAAAAAATCACGCCATGAGGTACACGGGAAGGTGGTCACGCCAGCCTCGGGATCAGCGTTGAAGTGGATGGCACCGTGACGGGCCAGTTTCTGGATCAGCAGGTCATCGTCACCCGAGCCCATTTGCGCGAATCCGCCGTAGCCGCCGTTCTCGAGAAACAGCCGGCGGCGGAAGGCCAGATTGGCGCCATTGGCGATGAGAGGCCGGCGCCAGCCGATGGCCGCGGCGCCGACCAGTTGGAGGGCCAGGGCGTCAAGGAATTCGATCCGCGCGGGCAGGCTTTTCTCTTCGGGAATCAGAACCCAGGCGGCGACAGCAGCGGTATCGCGTGCAAAGGCAGCACTCATTTTTTCCACCCAGTTCGGCGGTGTGGAGCAGTCCGCATCGAGGGTGAGGATGATCTCGCCGCCCGCGGCGGTGATGCCGGCAGCCAGGGCGGCCTTTTTCGGTGCATAGCCGGCCTCGGTCGCCGGTGCGCCCAGGATGCGGATGGACGGGAAGCGGGCGGCAATCCGCTCGACCGCGGCTCGCGTTCCATCCTCCGAATGATCATCGACCACCACCGTCTCGAGTAACTCACGCGGATAGCTCTGCTTCAGCAGGGTCCCGAGACAATAAGGGATGTTCTGTTCTTCATTGCGCGCGGCGATCACCACCGAGGCTTTGGGCAGGGTCTCACCGGCGCGCGGTCGATGCAGCCGTCGCAAACCGCTGAGGCTCCAGGCGATGAACAGGAGATAGAGGAGCGAAAGGAGGAGGTAGAACAAGGGCGCGATCATGCCGGACCTCGCATGCGGATGGAGTGAGCCCTGCGGGCGGTGCTCCGGCGAAGAAGCAGGACCAGTCCGGCCAGGGCGGGCATCAAAACGTTGATAAAAAAGAGCAACAGGGAGCCATCGAAGGCCGGCGCCGGAGGAATCCCCAGTTCGCCAAGAAAATAGATGGCGGCGCTTTCGCGAATGCCCAGATCGCCGATCGAGATCGGCAGCATGGTCTTGACCCAAAGGGTGGCCATCAGGGCCTGCAGTCCGCGCATCAGCGGCAAGAAGCAAAAGGCACGGATCAGGAGATAGAACTGGAGCAGATAGGTCAGGACCTGTCCGAGGGCCAGCAGGCTGATCCGCAGGGCCAACAACGGCGGTACATGCTCGAGGCTGGAGATGGTCCGGGCGAGTTTGTTGCGATGCTCCCAGTGTTTGCGGAATTTTTTCAGGATCCCGGCCAGAAAGGGGGGATGGAGCAGCAGCAGGAAGAGCACGGCAAAAAAGGCCAGGGCGACGATCAGGAGCGGCAACCAGACCAGCAGTTCGGTCTCTTTTTTCAGGATGGGTATCATGCCGATCAGCCCGAAAAAGAGCAGGGTCAGGAAGGCGTAGCATTTATCCAGCAGGGTGAGACCGAGCAGCCGCGGCCAGTCGTTGCCGGCGATGAGGAAAGCCCGGCCGAATTCGCCGACCCGCCCGGGGGTGATGAAGCCGAGGGTGATCCCGGAGAGGAGCGAGGAGAAGATTTGCCGCGCCGGCACCTGGGGCTGAACCTGGCGGACCAGCAGGGCCCAGCGGCGGTATTGGAAGTACAGGTTGAGGCCGAGGAGGAGCACGGCCGGGAGGATCCAGAGAATCCGGGCCTGGAGGAGTGCCGCTTGAAGCTCAGCGGCGTGGATACGCCGGACCAGCATCGCCACAACGATGACGGCAATCGCCACCTTGGCGAGGATCAGGACGCGTTTATGCCGGGTAAAGGGAGAGGCCATCGCTGCAATTCAGACAAATGTGAGGTGCCTTGCCGGAGCACTGTTGTCGGCGAAAGGCGCGGGAGGCCGGACCGCGCAGGGCTGCCGCCAGCGGTTCCGAACCATTGCCGAGGAGATGCTCACCGTTCTTATCAAAACAGCAAGGAACGATATTTCCATCCCAATGGACGACACAGGAGTAGGCCAGGCGCGAGCAGGGGAGACGACGGCCGCTCCTGGTCAGCCAGCGATCCTCCTGCAGAGGATAGCGCCGGAAGCGCGGATCGGCAGGCAGGAAATCTTCCGCCGGCATGCCGGCATGGAGGTAGAGCGACTTGAGGAGCAGATGGTCCGCGCCCCAGGCGCGGGCGGCTGCTGCCATCCCCGGCAGCTCGTATTCGTTTTGGCGGGTGATTACGAACTGGAGATAGAGACGCGGCGTCGACCGGCCCAGGGACCGGCGCGCCTGGCGCAGATGGCGCAGGCCGGCTTGCAGCTTTGCCAGCGAGCCCCCGCGGCGAATGGCGGCATAGCGCTCCGGCGTCACCGCATCGGCCGAAATAATCAGGGCATCCAGGCCGCTGGCGACGACCTCGCGAGCCAGGGCCGGATCGGCCAGTCGCTGACCGTTGGTGCTGCTGACGACGCAGATCCGGTGCGATTTGGCCAGCCGCACCATCTCGGGAAAATCGGGATGGAGGAGGGGCTCACCCTGGTCGTAGAGCAGCAGATAAAGCAGATGGTGCTGATTCACCTGCAGGATGTGACGGTAGAGGTCAAGATCCATCCATCCGCCGGGACGCGTCAGCGTGCCGGTACCGGTTTCGCAGTGCGGACAGCGCAGATCACAGAGATTGGTAGGCTCAATGCTGAGGACGTAGGGTGCTCCCCAAAAGTGCGGGCGTCCGTCGAGGCGGCCGGCGGCGGTCGCAGCCAGAGCCCCGGCGGCCTGCAGGGCCCGCTGCGGCGTCAGAGCCGGCAGCAGCCGCGACCAGGGGATCTCTTTCATGACCTCCCCTTCCTGGCGAGGATAAAAAAGGTGGGCATCAGCCAGCGGTTGCCGAAGGAATTGCGGTTGTCGATCCACCGCCCGAGACGCCGGTCCCAGCCATGCGTCTGCAGGCGCTCCACCATGCGCAGGTGCCAGGGACGGTTCCAGAGGGCGCGCGGCGAGCGCATCGCCGCCTCACTGGTTTCGCGGTTGATAAAGCACCAGGAGAAACCGGCATCGCGCAAGAGACGGTCGATCGAGGCGAGCGAAAGCAGTTGCGGGAAATCGGGCTTGTCCGCCGGCAGCCAGTGCAGCCATTCCGCGACGACACGCGCCACGTTCCGGCGCGAAAGCAGCGAGAGCAGCGGCAGGCCGTAATGAGGATCGCACAGGGCGTTGGCAGGCGAGCAGCGGTTCGGGGTGGCGACCAGCAGCAACCCGCCGGGCCTGAGTGCGCCGCCGATTTGCTGCAATACCCGGGCGGGATCGGCAAGATGTTCGAGCACATCCCACAGGACCGCGGCTTGCAGCGGCGTATCCATCTGCCATCTGCCGAGATCGGCGCAGACATAGCGCACCGCGCTGCCGGCGATCCGGGCAGGGGGTGAGGCCAGCCGATCCACAGCGGTCACCAGCGCGCCGGCCTCCGCCAGCGCCCGGCTGGCGCCGCCTGCACCGCAGCCGGCATCGAGGACCGCCGCACCGGAGAGCGTCATCCAGCGCTGCAGCAGAGTGACGATCAGTTCTCCGCGCAGTCCGGCCCAGTCGTCATAATTGCTCCAGAGACGCAGATGGCCGGTCAGGGCTTGGGCCACGAGACCTCCGGCCCCAGAGGCGGCAGGGCGAAGAGATGGTAGAGCGGAAAGAGCACCTGCCAGAGGAAAAAACCACCGGGATGGAAGGGCTGCCGCAGCCGGCTGCTCCAGAACCAGAGGGCCAGGCCATCCAGCAGGATCTTGGCGGCGAGGAAGAGGAGCAGGGAGGGCCGCAGGAAGGGCGCGAGGAGCAGCAGCGACCAGAGCAGGAGGTTGGTGCCGTGAAAGAGGAGATAGCCAAGCTGGACGGGCCGGGTATAGCGGGCGCCCGCGGAGAGGTGACGGCGTTTTTGGCGGCGGAAGGTGCGCCAGTTGGCGGGCCCGCGGGCGGGAACCGCCGCCTCGGGTGCGAGCTGGTAGGTGAGTTTGCCGCCGGGGGCGGTTGCCAGGCGCTGCAGGAGAAAGTCGTCATCGCCGGAGAGGGTATCGGGCAGGGCAGCGTAGCCGCCGATGGCGCTCAGGGCCGCCCGGCGGCAGGCGAGGCTGCGGCCCGTGCCGGTGATGGCGCGTCCATGGCCGAGGCCGCCGGCGGCGACCAGGGCTGCGGCCAGGGTATCGGTGTGGAGAAAGGCGCGCCAGAGCGGCGGCGCCTCCGGCGCGGTCAGGGGAGAAAAGCCGGCACATGCCGTCGCACCCGCGGCGAGGGCAGCCGCCATCCCGGCCATCCAGGCCGGCGGCGGGGTGCAGTCGGCGTCGGTGAAGAGGAGGTATTCGCCGCGGGCCTGGCGCAAGGCGCTCTCGAGCGCCCCCTTCTTGCGGCTTTGCCAGCGCCCGGGATGCGTATTGTCGAGCAGCCGCCAGCCCGGGTGACGCGCCACCGCGGCGCTGGCGATCGCACGGGTGGCGTCGCAGGACTGGTCATCGACGATCAGCACCTCCCGGTCACCCCCATACGCTTGCGCACCCAGGGCAGCGAGGCAGTCGCCGAGCAGCGCACCCTCGTTGCGGGCGGCGACGATCACACTCAGACTGGGCAGCGATGCCGGTATGGGCGGGCGGCGCAACCGCAGGATCCCGCAAAACAGCCACGCGATGATCAGGAGATAAAGTGAAAATATTATTGAGATTGTCAGTATCATTCCTGGCAAATTATCCAAAAATGGGGAAACAAGCAAGGAATATTACCGGCAGGAGTGGGCAAATGCCCGTTGGGTGAGACAAAAGCGTTGTTTGCCGCCGATTATTTATGTATCTTTCTGCACATAGCCGACCCAAATCGCAATGGAGTTCGCCATGCCAACCAAACGGGACAAGGTCGCCGATTACCTCAGGACAGCACTCTGGATCCTCTCCGCACTGACGCTGATCATCATCGTCGTCTCCGGCATCAAGTACACCTACAACCAGCGGTATATTCGCAAGATAGCCGAACTCGAACAGGTGATCAAGGGAATGCGTTCAACCATGAGCGTCGAGAGCGTGCGCCAGTACAACATCCAGCGTATCATCGCCATCATCAGCCAGTATAACCGGACCATGCCCACCCATGTCAAGTATGAGATCGCCAAGGAGATCACCGATGCCTGCGCCAATTATTCCAGCCTCGATCCGGATCTCCTGTGCGCCCTCATCACCCGGGAGACCAACGGGACCTGGAATCCCGAATTTGTTTCGGATTATGGCGCGATGGGCCTGATGGCGATCACCCCGACGATCGGCTCGTTCGTCGCCCGTTCGGAGCATTTGAACTGGATCACGCCGGACGAGGTCCTGCTGAACCCGGTTTACAATATCCGGATCGGCGCACGCTACCTTTCAGCCCTGATCGATGCCTATGATCTGGATGGTGCTTTGGTGGCGCGCAGCGTCGGAGAACGGCGCGCGGCGATGTGGGTCAAGAGCGGCCGCAGCAATGCGCTTCTGCCGCGCGATACCATTACCTTCCTCGCCGACATGCTGCAGCAATATGATCAGATGAAGGCACTCAAGATTTAGGAACGGTGTTGGTTACTTGCTCCGGCGCGTCGGGATGAGGGCGCGCAGCTCCAGCAGCAGCGGGCGTGCCACCCGAGAGAGTATCAGCAGATAAACGGCGCTGCTGAGCACGATACCGGTCACAAAGCGCACCAGCAGGCCGAGGGGGAGCAGGGGCAGCAGGAAGGTTTTGAACGCCAGGGTGGTCAGGACCATGACCGCTCCGGCGAAGGCGGCCGGGGCGATCGAGACATAGAATTCCCGGTCGCCCAGGTGAATGATGCGATCGGAGATGGTCTGTACCAGCGGGAAGGTGAGTACCAGCAGGAGAGAGATGCCGGCCGCAGCACCCTCGAGGCTGATCCTCGCGCCGAAGTAGAGCGTGGCGGCCAGAGGCAGGACATAGGCGAGGTTCCACTTCAGCTCGATGTCCGGCCGGCCAAGGGCCATCAGGGCCGGCCAGCGGATCACGCTAACCGATTTGGCCAGCCCGAGCGGCACCAGCAGGATCAGGGGCATCGCCATCGGCAACCACTTGGCGCCGATGAAGAGGGTGATGAATTCCCGCGCATACAGCGCAAGGCCGAGCAGCATCGGAAAGATGATGATGGAGAGCAGCGCCGACGACTTGAGAAAGCCCTTTTGCAGTTTTTTACGGTCATCCTGAATGGCGGAAAAGGCGGGGAAGGCTACTTTCGAGACGACGGAGGAGAGCCGGGTGACCGGCATCTTGACCAGGTTCAGGGCCAGGGAGTAATAACCGAGGGCCTCGCTGCCCAGGAGTCTGCCGATGATCAGCACGTCCATGTTCATGACCGCATAGGAGACGACGTCATTGCCCAGCACCTTGGCGCTGAAGGCAAAGAGCTCCTGAAACATCCGCCAGGAGAAGAACCAGCGCGGCCGCCAGCGGCAGTAGACCCAGACCAGCGCCACATTCACCCCATCCCGCACCAAAGCCCCCACCACCAGACTCCAGACCCCAAAACGCATCAGCGCCAGTACGACCGAGACGACACCGCTGGCCAGGGAAGCAGCGACCTCGGCGATGGCCAGCTGTTTGAAGGCCAGTTCCTTGTTTAAAATCGATTTTTGCACGATCCCGAGGGAGCCGATGACAAATCCGAAACCGAGCACGGCGATCACGGGTTGGACAGCGGGGTTTTTGAAAAAGAGTGCCAGGGGGTAGGCCGCCGCCACCGAGAGGGCGAAGAGTGCGATTCCGAAGAGCAAACCGCCATAAAAAACCGAATCGAGATGATCCGCACTGACATCGTTCTTTTGAATGATCGCCGTCCCGAGACCGCGGTCGTTGACCAGGGAAATCGCCACGGTGACGATGGCCGCCATCCCGACAATGCCAAAATCCTGGGGACTCAGCAGTCGTGCGAGCACGAGCATGATCAGAAAGATCACGCCCTGCATGCAGGCCTTGGCCAGCCCCGTCCACATGATGCCATGGATCGCTTTTTGTTTGACCGACATGAGATTCCTGGGGTTTTTCAATTCAGCTGAAAGCTGAAGCGGGAGCCCTTGTTGACCTCGCTTTGCACCTCGACGTGGCTGCCATGCGCCTCGATGATGTGCTTGACGATGGCCAGGCCAAGGCCGGTACCGCCGACGGCGCGCGAACGCTCCTTGTCCACCCGATAGAAGCGCTCGAAGATGCGCGTCAGGTGTTCCCGGGCCATGCCGCGGCCGGTATCGGCGACAAAGATTTCCACCTTATCCCCCACCCGCCGACAGCCGATCTCCACCGTCCCGCCCGGCATGTTGTAGCGAATGGCATTCTCGGCGAGATTGTTGATCGCCTGGGCCAATCGTTCAGGATCGCCATTAGCGGTCATCTTTTCATCGCTTGCCGAGGGCGTCAGGGCCAGCGTCACGCCATAATAGTGGGCCTTGCTCTGCAGCTCCTCGATGAGTTTGCCGAGCAGGGCGTGGACGTCGAAGGGGCGGAAGATCATCTTCATCTCACCCGATTCGATACGACTGATATCGATCAGGTCGGAGAGCAGGTTGTTCAGACGGCCGGCCTGCTGGTAGGCCTTGGTGATGAACTCTTTTTGTTCGGCGGGATCTTCGATCCGCGCGTTGAGCAGGGTCTCGAGATAACCCTGCAAGGTGAAGATGGGGGTGCGCAGCTCGTGGGAGACATTGCCGAGGAACTGGCTGCGCACCTGTTCGAGCTTGTGTACCTGCACGAGATCCTCACGCAGCTTGCCGAGCATCTGGTTCAGCAGCTCGGCAAGCTGGCCGAGTTCATCACGGCTGACATGCTGGAAATTGGCCTCGAGATCGCCGCGCTTGACCTTCTCGGCCACGGCCGCGAGCTTTTGAATGGGATAGGAGAGCCGTCCGGCCAGCCAGAAAATGAAGAGGCTGCTGAGGATCAGGGCCAGGAGATTGGCCAGGATGATCTTGAGGCGAAGTTCGCCGAACTGGCTTTCGACCTCCGTCAGCGGATAGGCAATGCGCACATAGCGTGCGGTTTCACCGCTGGTTTTTGGCAAATAGTCCGCTTTGAGACGGATGGCGCCATAATAGAGCGGCTGTTTGAGCGAGGTGCTGAGGCGTTTGTCGTGGCCGACGCCGTCTCGCATGGCCTGGCGAATCTCCGGCCGATCGCGATGGTTTTCCAGACGGCCGAGCGAATCAGCAGCGACATTGGAGTCGAAGCGGACCAGGCCGGAGGAATCGACCAGGGTCAGTCTGAAACCTGCCGCACGGGCATATTCGCGCAAGGTCGTGTAATGGGCGGGGCTGGTAAGATCGGCCAGCTCACTTTTCTCAACGAGAACCTGCACCTGCGCCAGCTGGGCATCGATAAAACGGTCCAGACGTTTTTGGAAAAACCTTTGGCTGTTGATGACCGCAAAAAGGCCGCCGAAAAGGGTGACCAGGGTGATCAGCAGGAGGTGGATCAGGGAGAGCTTGCTTCGCAGGGGGAATGTGAGCATGGTTCAGATCTCGGTAATGAATCGATAACCAACGCCTTTTATGGTTTCTATGTGGAGCATATGGGGTTCGCCCAGTTTCTCGCGGATCTTGCGGATATGGACGTCGATGGTGCGATCGATGACGACCACATCCTTGCCCCAGAGATCGTTGAGCAGGGTCTCACGGGTGATGACCCGACCGGGGCGCTCTGCCAGATAGAGCAGGAGTTCGAACTCCTTTTTGGTAAAGGGGACCGTTTGGCCACCGATGGTCACGCCATAGCTGGCCGGGTCGACGATGACCGCGCCGAACTGGAGGGATTTGGGTGTGGCGCTGGCAGGCCGCGCCGTTTTGCGCAGGGCCAGTTTGACCCGGGCGATCAGTTTGTTCATGCTGATGGGCTTGACCATATAATCATCGGCGCCCAGCTCAAGCCCCACCACCTCGTCGACCTCGCCGTCTTTGGCGGTCAGAAAAATGACATTCAGTCCCCTGGTCACCGGATCCTGGCGCAGTTCGCGCAGCACCTCCCAGCCATCCCGGCCCGGCAGCATGACATCGAGAATGATCAGGTCGGGATGGGCGCTGCGGGCGAGCTCGAGGGCGGCCTCGCCGTCGGCGGCGGTGAGAATCTCATAGCCTTCGCGCTTGAGGTTGAAGGAGAGCAGATCGAGAATGTCCTGCTCATCATCGACGAGCAGAATGGTCTTTACCATTGGCGTCCTCTGATCCCCCCCGGAGTATTGGCCTGCATTCGCTGTAAGATACTCCTTTATTGCGCGATTCTCAAGGATTATTTCAGTTGTGCTGATGGGCGACGATCCGCGCCTCAACCAGAAAAATGACATCCTCGGCGATGTTGGTGGCATGGTCAGCCAGCCGCTCGAGATGGCGGGAGAGGACGATGAAATGGGCGCCGGGCTCGACCAGCCGGGGATCGCTTCTCATCCTGGTGATGAGGGTCTTGAAAATCTCCCGGCAGAGCTCGTCAGCGCGATCGTCGCGGTCGCGCACCGCCTCGGCCAGTTCGAGATTGCTGTCGATGAAGGCCTTGATGGCATCGCGCGCCATGCTGCGTGCCTCCTCGCCCAGCTGATGAAGCCCGATCTCCTCCAGCAGCGGCCGGTCCTCGACGGTTTTTTGCACCCGCTGGACGATGTTGACCGCGATATCCCCGCAGCGTTCCAGCTGGTTGTTGATCATCAATGCCGTCAGCACGTAACGCAAATCGCTTGCGACCGGCTGAAAGAGGGCCAGGATATTCTCGCACTGCGCCTGGATGAGATTGTCGTAGGCATCAATCTCCCGATCGCGGCTGCGCACGAACTTGCACAGTTCCTGGTTTCCGGTTTGCATGGCCTGGAAGGCCAGTTCGAGCTGGGTATCGACCAGTTCGGCCATCTGCTGGATATTCTTCTTCAGGCTCGCCAATTCCTGGATAAAGTGATTTTTCATGCCATTCTCCTTAAAGCCGATCAACCGAAACGGCCGGTGATATAATCTTCCGTCTGCTTTTTGCCCGGGGTGGTAAATATCTTGTCGGTGCGGCCCACCTCGATGAGCTGGCCGAGGTAGAAAAAGGCGGTGACATCGCTGACCCGCGCGGCCTGCTGCATGTTGTGGGTGACGATGACGATGGTATAGTGTTCTTTCAGGGAAAAGACCAGTTCCTCGATCTTTTGTGTCGCCAGCGGGTCGAGGGCCGAGGCCGGCTCGTCCATCAGGACCACTTCGGGTTGCACCGCCAGCGCCCGGGCGATGCAGAGGCGCTGCTGCTGGCCGCCGGAGAGATCCATGGCGGAGTCTTTAAGCCGATCCTTGACCTCGTGCCAGATCGCGGCGTCTTTCAGGCTCTGTTCGACGCGGGCCTCGATGAGGGCCCGGTCCTTGACACCGTTGATACGCAGGCCATAGGCGACGTTGTCGAAGATCGACTTGGGGAAGGGATTGGACTTTTGGAAGACCATGCCGACCCGCCGGCGCAGGTCGACCACATCGACGGCGCGGTCATAGATCTCCTCCCCCTCCAGGGTGATGCGGCCCTCGATGCGGGTGTCGGGCAGAATCTCGTTCATGCGGTTGAGGGAGCGCAGAAAGGTCGACTTGCCGCATCCGGAAGGGCCGATCAGAGCCGTGACCTGGTTTTTCTCAATGACCAGGTTGATGTCATTCAGGGCTTTGAAGGTGCCATAATAGAAGGAAAAGTTCTCCGCGGTCATCGCAGGGGTTGACATGCATCAGTCCTTATCAAAAGCGTCTTCATCAGGAACGTTTGTATTTTTTACGGAAGCGGTATCGGATCCAGGTCGCGGCAAAATTCATCGCCAGGACCAGAACCAGCAAGACCAGGGCGGTGCCATAGGCCAGCGGCCGCACCTTGACAATCTCGTGGTGCTGGGTCGCGAGAATGAAGAGATGATAGGGCAGGGCCATGAACTGACTGGTCAGCGCCTGGGGAAAGCCCAACAGCTGCGGCCAGAAGAAGGCCACTCCGGTGAAAAGGATCGGCGCGGTCTCGCCGGCCGCGCGCGCCAGGCCGAGGATGGTTCCGGTCAGCATGCCGGGGACGGCGTAGGGCAAAACATTGGTACGAATGGTCTGCCATCTGGTTGCGCCGAGGGCCAGGGCCCCTTCGCGGTAAGCCATCGGCACGGTCTTGAGCGCCTCTTCGCTGGCGGTGATCGTCCAGGGCAGGGTCAGCAGCCCCAGGGTCAATCCCGCGGAGAGCACGGAGAGCCCAAGATTCATCATATTCACAAACAGAGTGAAACCGAAGAGGCCATGGACAATGGAGGGTACACCGGAGAGATTGCGAATGGCCAGGCGGATGATTCGCACCAGCTTGCCCTGTTTGGCATATTCATTGAGATAGATAGCACTGAAGATGCCGACAGGGACCGAAAAGATGATCGTCACCACGCTCACCCAGAAGGTCCCAACGACAGCCGGCCAGATTCCCCCTTCGGTCATCCCCTTGCGCGGTTTGGCGGTGATGAATTCCCAGCTGATGACCCCACCGCCCCTGGAGAGAATGTCATAGAGCACATAAAGGACCATCAGCAGCACGAGGGCTACTGCCACACGCAGCGCGGAGAAACCGAACTGCTGCCGGATTTTACGCATATCCCATTTCATCGCATCACCCTCTGGTAACGCTGCAGCACCCGGTCGGAGATCAGATTAAAGATAAACGTGATGACGAACAGTACAAATGCGATCACGAACAGGGCGTGGTAATGGGTGCTGCCCTGTACGGTCTCGCCCAGCTCGATGGCGATGGTGGCGGTCATGGTGCGCACCGGATCGAGATAGCTGTGCGGCATGGCTGCGGCGTTGCCGCAAACCATTAATACCGTCATGGTTTCGCCGATGGCCCGGCCCATGCCGAGCATCACCGAGGCAATAATGCCGGAGAGGGCGGAGGGAACGGTGATACGCACGAGGGTTTGCCACTTGTTGGCGCCCAGAGCGAGCGATGCGCTCTTGAGTTCCTGGGGTACCGAGACGATCGCATCCTCGGATATGCTGATGATGGTTGGCAGGGCCATGATCGCGAGCAGGATTGAGCCGTTGACCGCATTGAGGCCGCTCGGGGTATGGAAGAGGCGGGCCAGCAGTGGATTCAGCACGACCAGGCCGAGGAAACCCACCACGACCGAGGGAATGGCCGCGAGGATCTCGATGACCGGTTTGACCAGCTCGCGGATGCGGCGGTCCGCCACGTCTGCCAGCCAGGCGGCGGTGGCAATGCCAATCGGCACGGCGATGACCATCGCCCCGACCGAGACCATCATCGTACCGGCCAGCAAGGCCAGCATGCCATGGGTCTCCACTTCCGGTGAGGTGGGATCCCAGCTCATGCCCAGGAAGGCGGCCAGACCTAGTTCCTTGACCGCCGGCCAGGCCTGCAGGATCAGCAGGATAAAAATGCCGACCAGGACCAGAATGGCGAAAAGACCATTGAGCAGGAAAAACTGCTCAATAGCCCGCTCCTTGAGGCGGCTGGAAAATTTGCGTTTCTGGATCTTGCGCATGCTCAACGGCTTTCAACACTGGTTTGTTGATGCGCCGGCCGGAAGGCCGGCGCAGGAATTCAGGGCTTAAAAACCGGCTTTCTTGTTGTTCTCGAGGTATGGACCGGCGACCGGATAAAAGCCCATCTCCTCGACCACTCTCTGTCCCTCGGGGCTGAGAATGAAGGCAACGAAATTCTTCAAGCTGCCTTTGGGTTTGCCATTGGTATACTGGAAAAGGGCGCGGGCGATGGGATAGGTGCCGGCCTTGATATTGTTTTTATCCAGGGGACTGACTCCCTTGCCGTTGCTTCCGGCGATCTCCAGCACCTTGATGCCGGGGAGAAGCTGGCCCTTGTCATCGAAGACATAGCCGACACCGACGTAGCTGATGCCCGCCTTGTCAGCGGCGAGGGCATCGATAATCTGGGCGTTGCCGTTCATCTGTTTCATTTTGGGTGAGTAATTCTTGTTGCCCAGGACATGCTCCTGAAAGAAGACATAGGTACCGGAGCTGGGCTGACGGCCGTAAAGGGAAATCGGCTTGTCGGGGCCGCCGAGCTCTTTCCAGTTGGTCACTTCGCCGCGAAAGATGGCGCCCACCTGGGCCATGCTCAGTTTGCTCAGGGGATTGTCCTGATGGACGACCACCGAAAGGGCATCGATGCCGATGGCGATTTCCGTGGCGACCACACCGTTTTCCTTGGCCGCGGCGTATTCCTTTTCCTTCATCGGCCGGGAAGCGTCGGCAACATCGACCTTGTTGGCGATGAGCGCGGCGATACCCACACCCGAGCCGCCGCCGGTGACGGCAATGGCCGTATCGGGATCTTTTTCCATGTAGACTTCAGCCAGACGCTGGACCAGATTGACCGAGGTGTCAGAGCCCTTGATCTGAATCATGCCCTGCGCAAAGACCGGGACCAAGAAGGCCATCAGGCTGGCGAGGGCGAGGAGAATGCTTTTTTTCATGGTGGTGCTCCTTTATTGCTTTGAGGATTTTTCGTTATTCGCCGGTGATCTTGCCGGAGTCGAACTTGGCGTAGAGAGTGAGGCGGGCGGTAACGTCATTTTTCACGCCCTCTTTGGTGTAATTCCGGATCATCACGTTGGGCATCAGGTGCATGTTCGAGACGGGTATGTAGTCCAGACCGGCGATAATGAGGGCGTTCTCGTCATCCACGCCGTTGCCGCTGACCTTGCCGCTGGCGAACTTGGTGTAAACGGTGCTGCTGGTATTGGGATCGTACGAGTCGTAGCGGGCGAAGGCTTTGAGCCTGGCCAGGGGGGTGATCCAGGAACCGAAAACCGAATAGCCCGTCTTGACTACATCCGCTTTTTCGTAACGTGCAAGCTTGTCATTCTGAATGACCGGGCTGGAGATGCCGGATTTGGTATTGGTGCGCTGGAAGTATTCAGCGCCGACCGAGAACCGGGGCTGGTCATAACCGACAAAACCCTTCAGGGTCATGTAGGAGGTGCTGCCGGTATAGTCCTTGCCTGCGCTCGTGGCTGTGGCGGTCTGGAGATCGTTCGGATTTTGTTTTTCATAGTCGGCATAGCCCTCGATCATCAGCCCTTTGAGCGGCGTGACCCAGAGCGCATACCCGAACTTCTTATAACGGTCGCCTTCAGCGGCGCCATAACCCGGTCCGTTCATGATCGTCAGCCAGTGGTGCAGTGTTTTGGTCAGATCGCCCTTCAGGGCAAGGCCTAAATCGGCAGAGGAGCTGATCTTGTTCAGATCCATGATCGTCTTTTCGATCGAGCGGTAGCCCCAGAGTTCCTCGGAGTTCTTGAAGGCATTGGTTTCGGAGATGCCCAGATAGAGCTTGTGGTTGGGGATTACATTGCTCCATTCGATGTAGGCGTGTTTGACGAAGGGATTGATCTTGCTGGTGCTGCCAAAACCATTGCTCTCGGACTCGAGGCGGAAACGAACCTTGATGGCGTCAGTGATGTTGTTTTCGAAGGTGAAATAGATGCGGCGGAACTGAAAAGCGTTGCGGTCCTTTTCAGCCGGGGCACTGTTGTTGAGGTTGTAGTAGTAGTCGCTGTAAACAACTCCGGAGATGTCGGAGGTGGTTTGGCCGAAGCTCATGACCGGAGCCAGGGCGACCAAGGCCATTACAATCGTTGATACTACTTTTTTCATTTCTCCTCCCTGAGGGTGAGTGCAGTCTCTTTTTTGCCAAATGGATAGCCCATTTTAGCGCTAAAAGATAGCATAAAATTGTTAACTGGAAATAAACGGCGGGTTAAGAAATCATTAAGAGAGGCAGGGTCTCACAATTGCGGTCTATGGCTATAATAAATCTTTTGACTCCATAGAAAATATTACTAGATTAGTCAGAAGTTGCCTGTCGCCAACCGATGCAAGGCGTAGGGCCCACCCTCCCCTTGTCATGGATGTACGGATCAAAGCAGGTTCCAGCCCACCAAGTTGAGGATGATGGAATGAAAGAGCTGGATGTTCGTGAGATTATCACCGCCAGAGCCCCCGGTTTTTTCCCCCGATATCCGCTTTTTGTCCAGACGCTGATCATACGTTTGCTTTCCCGGCTCTTGCGGGTGGAGGAGATCAATCATCAGATCCGTAAAAATGCCGGTGTCAAGGGCGTCGCGTTCATTGATGAGGTATTTGAGGATCTCAATTTTTCCTACTATTTGTCCAGCATCGACCGCAACAAAATCCCCTCCGAAGGCAAGCTGGTGGTGGTTGCCAATCATCCCCTGGGCGCTCTGGACGGCCTGGCGCTGCTGCGCGCGATCAGTGAGGTCCGGCCGGATGTGCGGATCATAGCCAACGATGTGCTGATGAATTTCGAAAATCTGGAGGAGCTCTTTCTGCCGTATGATGTTTTTTCCCGGCACATGCAAAAAGAGCACATTGCGCACATCGGCGCAGAACTGCTGCAAGAAAAGGCGATCCTCTTTTTCCCGGCGGCGGAGGTTTCGCGCCTGACATGGAAGGGCATCCGCGATCCGCAGTGGTTGAATGGTCCGGTTTTTTTCGCCAAAAAGTATGATGCTCCGGTTCTGCCGGTTTTCATCAAGGGCCGGAATTCGATCCTCTTTTATGTAATCTCGCTGCTCTATAAAAGGTTCTCTACCCTGCTCCTGCCCCGGGAAATTTTCAACAAACGCGGCAAATCCCTGCGTTTTGTGGTCGGTGATCCCATTCCCGGTGCGGTTTTTACGGCTTCTTATATCAAGACCAGGGTCATGAGCCGTCTGCTGCGTAAACAAACCTATCTCCTCGCCCGAAAAAAAAAGTCCGCCATTTTCAAGACTGAAAAGACCATCATTCATCCCGTCGATCGCCGGCAGCTCAGGGAAGAGCTGGCGTCTTCCACCTTGCTCGGACAAACCAGCGATGGCAAAAAGATCTATCTGGTGGATTTCGACAAGGCACACCGGGTGATGCGGGAGATCGCGCGCCTGCGGGAACAGACCTTCCGCAAGGTGGGCGAGGGTACCGGCCTCAAGCTGGATCTGGACCGGTTCGACCGCTATTACCAGCATATCGTGCTCTGGGATGAGGGTCCGCTGGAGATCATCGGCTCCTACCGCGTGGGTAACTGCCGGCAGATCATCAGCGAACTGGGGGTTGAGGGGCTCTACACCAATACCCTCTTCCGCTACAGCCCGGCGGCCAGGCCCATCCTCGATCAGGCCCTCGAGCTCGGCCGCAGTTTCGTCCAGATCAAATACTGGAAAAGTAATGCCCTGGATTATCTCTGGCAGGGCATCGGCGCCTATCTGATTCGTCATCCGGAGGTGAACTATCTGCTCGGCCCGGTGAGCATCAGCAATACCTACACCGAGCGCGCCAAGGAGCTGCTGGTCTATTTTTATCAGACCTGGTTCCCCGGCGATCGGGAATTTGCCCCCCATGTCAGCCCGTTCCGTATTTCGCAGAACAATCAGGCGGAACTCGCTGTGCTCTTCCCGCGCATAGAGTATCGTCAGGAGCTGCGCAAACTCAAGGAAGCCCTCAAGATGCTCGGCTTTTCCATCCCGGTCCTATACAAGCAGTATTCAGAACTCTGCGAAGAGGGCGGGGTCGCATTTCTTGATTTTGGCGTCGACAAGGATTTCGGCGACTGCATCGACGGCCTGATCCTCATCCGGATCGACCGGCTTTTACCGAACAAACGGGAACGGTATATGACAGTCCATCCGGTCGCATCCTCCTGAGCAGGCCGGCGAACCGCCGTGGCGGGGGCTGCAATACCCCGCTCTCGTCTCTCCCGCCGGCTCGGCGCCGGATTATTTGGGGTTTCCCGCGATGGATTGGGTTGACATTGTGTGAAAAATTTGGTAATTTAATTGCCACTCTTTTATCGGCCAAAAAGGATTTGCTCTTGTCCCCCTCGAAGCGATACCTTCTTCTGATGATGCTTGTTCTCGGCCTGGCCATCCCGGTAGTGGGACAGCCCTCCCGCGATCAGTTGCCACGCACGGCCCGGCTGCAAAAGAGCGCCGTGGACGATTATTGGCATTCCCATAATGCCGGCAATCTGGGCCTGACGGTGACCAACTATGGGGTGATCGGCGAGGGATATAACAATGCCAATCAGCCCTCCTGCCTCTACAAGTTGCATGCTGATAATCCGCGCGATCAGATCGAACACATGTCCTTTGGCGGGCTCTGGATCGGCGGCCGCAGTGGCGCCGATGGCTTAGCGCATGTCTCCACCGCCATCGTCGATGGTGTCTTTGAGGCCGGAGAAGAGGGCTTCGAGTTCACCAACACCGCGGATAAAGCGGATACCCTCCGCGAACGCTCCACCATTGTCACCTCGCGCTACTTTTCTCCCGAAGCGGTCTCGCACCAGGATTTTGTCGGCAACTTTACCGATCTGAACACCCGCGTGCCGGGTACGGATTTCGAGATCCCCAATCATACCCCCCTGGGGCTGAAGGTCCACCTCGAAACCTACGCCTGGAACTATCCCTACACCGATGCCTTCGTGATCCTCAACTATACCATCACCAATGTCTCACGTTATCCGATTTCCGACCTCTACGCCGGCATCTGGGCTGATGCTGCGGTCGGCAACATGAACTACACCAGCATCTATGTCTCCGGTGGTGGCTGGTCCTGGTACGACAATTTTAACGGCTTCGACATCGATTATAACATGGCCTACCAGTTTGATGTCGACGGGGATGACGGTTTCGCGGAAAGCTATTTCGGCCTGCGCTACCTTGGCTCTTCGCGACTGCAGGATTCGGTGCGGGTCAACTATGACCAGTGGCGTTGGTCGGCCAGTTCGGCCATGGATTTTCCGGAATATGTCATGCCGGTCGATGATGCCGGGCGTTATGAAGTGCTCAAGGGCCGGCATACCGGCAAATACCTCAATGCGGCCAGCGATGGTGGCATTCCCACCGATACCGCCAATCGTGGCAGCTGGATGCTGGTGCTGAGTGCCGGCTCGCTCGGCGATCTCAAGCCGGGGGCCTCGGCAACCGTGACCTTTGCGGTGGTCTGCGGCTTGTGGGCCACCCGGGAGCGCAGCGATACCCCGGCCCGCCGCGCCAATTTGCGCCTTAACTCCGGCTGGGCCCAGATCGCCTACAACGGCGAGGATGTCGATGGCGACGGCAAACTCGATCCCGAGGAGGATACCAATGGCAACGGCCTCCTCGACAGCAGCGAGGACAGCTACCGCGCCGATCTCGATCTCAACGGCAACCATCGTTGGGATCCGGGCGAATCGGTCTTCGGCGATGGAGATGGCCATCTGGATGTTCAGGAGGATACCTATGCCAACCTCCTCAAAGGCATCACGGCCGGCAATGGCGTGATCGACCGCTTCATCCTCCCCAGTCCGCCGCCATCGCCCAATCTGCTGCTGGTGCCAGGCGAGGGCGAGGTGACCCTCTTCTGGGATAATGTGCCGGAGCTCACCGAGGATCCGATCACCCGCGAGATCGATTTCGAGGGCTACCGCATCTTCAGCTCGCCCAAGACCGCTGGTTTGGGTGAAGAGAACACCCTGCTGGCCGAATTCGACCAGATCGACAACCAGTTCTATGATACCGGATTCGATGCCATCCGCACCGATACGGTCATCGCCGGCCATCGCTATTTTTACCGTTTCACCAACAAGAACCTGCTCTCCGGTTGGCCGGGAGAGTACTGGTTCGCGGTCACCGCGTTTGACCGCGGCAATCCCAAGAACAAGCTGCCCAGCCTCGAAAGCTCCATCCTCGAAAACAAGACCTACGCGGTCGTCGGGTCGCCGGCGCGTCCGGCCGGCAGCAAGCTTGCAGCGGGGGTTTTCCCCAATCCCTACCGGGCCCAGGCGCGCTGGGATGGCGACAGCGACCGGGACAAGATGCTCTGGTTCTTCAATTTGCCGGCCGAGGCCGAGGTGCGCATCTATACCCTGGCCGGCGACGTGGTCGACCAGTTCACCCACCACGGCGCCCGCTACAAGGGGGAGGATGTCGAGCTGATGCAGCAGCGGATCGGTGGCAGCAATACCGTGCTGCCGGGTGGACTACACGCCTGGGATCTCATCTCCGCCTTTGATCAGGCCATCGCCACCGGACTCTATTTCTTCAGCGTCAAGGATCTGGCCACCGGCGAGATCCAGACCGGGAAATTCGTCGTCATCAAATAAAAGGCTGTCCCACTAATTTGTGCAGGAGTTGGTTTGAAAAAACAGATACTGCTTCTCGTGCTGCTGGCCGCCCTCGGGACCTCCCTGGCTGCCATCACCCCCATCCGCGACATTCAGTACACCACCGAGGCCTCGGGCGATTCCCCGCTCAAGGGCCAGGTGGTGACGATCAGCGGCGTGGTCACCGGTGAGATCTATGCCTTCAAAAACAGCTACTACTATCTCCAGGATGCCAATGCTCCCTGGTCCGGCATCAAGGTTTACGACAAGACCCATTTTGCAGCCCAGGGTGACAAGGTGACCCTGACCGGCAAGGTGGATGAATACAAGGGGGTCACCGAGATCACCACGGTGACCGACTTTATAATCGACTCGACCGGCACCAACTGGATCCAGCCGATGAATGTGACCACCGGTGAGATTGCTACCGGGGCGGCCCATGCCGAAGCCTATGAGGGCTGTCTCATCCGCGTCGGCGCGGCCACCCTCACCAATCCCGCACTCGGCTATGGTGAGTGGCAAATCGATGACGGGTCGGGTCCCTGCCGCGTCGACGACGAGACCAAGTACTATTTTATCCCGGCCAACTATACCGCGGTGCAGTCGGTCACCGGCATCCTCGATTTTGCCAACGGCGATACCAAGATCGAACCGCGCCTGGCCGAAGACGTCATCGAGGAGGGACCCTACACCCGCATCCAGCGGATCCAGCAGGTACGCTACAGCGACCTGCTCAAGGCGCCCACGGTTTTTGCCGGCGACAAGAGCTATATGAACGGCGATACCGTGACCGTCAAGGGCATCGTCACCATGCCGACCGGCCTCTGTTATGCCGGTGCGGGCATCAAGTTCACCTTCGAAGCCGAAGAAGGCGGCCCCTGGTCCGCCCTGCTCTCCTATCACCGCGACTCCACCGCCTACCCGACCCTCTACGAAGGCGATGAGATCGAGATGACCGGCTATCTCTCGGAATATACCACCTCGCCCTCGAACATGACCGAGTTTTTCATCACCAGCCCGATCAATATCCTCGACGCCGGCAAGCCGCTGCCGCCGGTCGATTCGGTCAAGACCGGCGATCTGCGCTGGCCGACCACGGCCGAGCAGTGGGGCACCGTGATCGTCAAGGTCGGCAATGCCATGGTGACCAATCTGACCCCGCAGTACGAGCTCTTCAAGGTCGACGATGGCAGTGGCGGGGTGCTGGTCGATGACGAATCGGACAGCCTGCGCAATTATCCCGATCCGCCGCTCAAATCGGTCTTCAAGTCCATCGAGGGGTGGGTCTATAACCATTACGGTTATTACACCGACTCCACCACCTACAAGCTGGAGCCGCTCTTCCGCTCGCGGGTTATTCCGGGCACAGCGGGTCTGGCCATCAAGAACACCACGCGCAGCACCGCAGCGCCAATCCCGACCCAGGTGGTCACCGTCTCGACCACCCTCGACCCGGTCATCAGCGCTGCCGGCGCCAAACTCTGGTATAAAGTGGGTGATGGGGCCTATTCCACCGTGGAGATGACGGCGAGCGGCGCGACCTTTTCCGCCGAGATCCCGGCGCAGCCGCTCAACAGCCTGGTGAGCTATTACATCGAGGCGACCGACCAGAGCGGCAAGCTGAGCTACGATCCGCCGGACCCGCTGGCGGCCAATTACTCCTACGTCGTCCTGGCCGGCCAGCCGACCCTGGCCCAGATCCAGTACACCCCCTGGGCCAGCGGCGACAGCCCCTTCCAGGGCTATAAGGTGGCGGTCGAGGGTATCGTGACCGCCGACACCCTCTTCTTCAAGAAATATGGCGCCTATCCCATTCAGGATGCCGCCGGCGCCTGGAACGGTCTCTACATTCTTGGCAACGTGCCGAACCTGATGCGGGGCGACCGCGTGCGTGTCTATGGCACCGTCGAGGATCACAACGCCGACTATCTCTACAAGTGGGAGGGCAACACCCAGATCAAGGCCGACAGCGTCACCCTCCTTGCTCACGGCGAGGCCCTGCCGGCGATCACCGTGGTCACCACCAATGAGCTGAAAGACAAGAGCAAATCCGCCGAGAGCTTTGAGGGGGTATTGGTGCGGATCAACAACGCCACCCTCACAGCGGTCAATTCCTACGATGTCACTGTAGACGATGGCAGCGGCCCGTGCCTGCTCGATGCCGACGGGTTTGTCGGCCGTGATCAGGATGCCAACCCCTATTTTTATATCAACAAAAGTGCGCAGCTGTTGATCGTCGCCGGCGATACAGTACGGATCGGCGAGCAGATCAACCTTGCGCAGGGCGTCTTCCTCTACAGTTTCGGCACCCACAAGCTTGAGATCCGCAACCTTGGTGATATCGGCACGGTGACTGGTGTCCACAATGCGGTGGCGGCGCAGCCCCTGCGTTTCGATCTCGGGCAGAACTATCCCAATCCCTTCAATCCCGAGACGCGCCTCTATTTTCAGCTGCCGACTGCCGGCGAGGTCAAGCTGGTTATCTACAACGCCCGCGGGCAGATCGTGCGCAACCTGGTCGCGAGCCGCTACGATGCCGGCCAGCATGTCATCAACTGGGATGGCCGGGATAACAACGGCCAGCCGGCCCCGACCGGGGTCTATATCTATCGCATCAAGGCCGGCGACTATATCGCCGCCCGCAAGATGACGCTGGTCAAGTAGCTCTAATTCAGCGGGTTTGCCGGTCCGCATCCGACCGGCAAACCTGATCTTTCCGGAATCAAGCGTATTGTACTCGATGATGAAAACCTGTAAACGGCTTTCGCTTCTGCTGCTGCCGCTGCTGCTGGTCCGCTGCGGGATCAAGGATCCCTTTGGCGATGATCGCACAGCCAAACCGGTGGGCAACCAGCCGCCGGAGACCCATCTGTTTCTCCAGGTGAGTCAGGAGCAGATCACCCGGGCCGATACCCTGCTCGACGGCAGTATCGTCACCCGGTTGTATACGACCGGACTGGATACAACCGCGAGCAAGCAGATTATCCACTGGTGGGGCGATGATCCCGATGGCCAGGTGGCCGGCTATTATTACCAGTGGGACTATATGAGCGCGCCGGTTTACACCACCGCCGAGTACGACACCTTTTATGTGCCGATCCGCAGCCATTACGACGAGTTCTCATTCAGGGTTTGGGCGGTGGACGACCGGGGTCTGCAGGATCCCACACCGGCCCAGCTGCGGTTCCCCGTCTTCAATACCCCGCCGAAGATCGCCTTCCGGCTGAACTCCAATCCCGGCGTAACCGGCAACACCAACGTCACCGCCTACACCTTTCCCACACGCTCCTTTTTCTGGGATGCGGCCGACGACGACGGCAAAGAGACCATCACCCATATCTATTACGCCCTGGATGATACCACCAGCTGGACCAGCCTGGCCGGGGATGCCAGTCAGATTACCCTGCAAGGGCTGACCCCCGGCGAGCATCGCTTTTTCGTCAAGGCGCAGGATATCTCCGGGGCTACCAGTCCGACCATCTCCTTCCCCGATCCGGCCAGCACCACCTCACCGCAGCACTGGGTGGTCAAGCCCATTCAGGGCGAGCTGCTGCTGGTCAATGATTTCGCGCAGGACCAAAGTCTCTACCAGGTGCAAAAGTTTTACACCCAGATCCTCGACCAACTGGTCGGCGCGGGCGGCTACTCGGTCTGGGAGATCGGCTCGAATACCGAGCCGCTGATCAACGCCCAGAATGCCCTGCCCTACTCCTCGATCGATATCGAGGCCAATCTCGCCTATTTTAAAAAGGTGATCTGGTTCGCCCATCTCGGCCGGCCGCACTTGACCGCCGCCGGTCAGGGGATCACCCGCTTTGCCGGCCGCGGTGGCAGGATCTTTATCAGCAACGGCAACGAGGAGACGCCCGACAGCACCTGGACCTTTACCAATCTCGATTCGGTTTTTCGTCTCAATCCCGGCGGACGTCTGTTGGCGGGCATCCGCATCCTCGCCAGTTTCGGCAATCCCAAGGATCCCCAGCTTGACCTGCGCCTGGAGAAGCTGATCGGCAACCGCGTCTCTGGCCTGATCCCCGGGGCCGGCGCCGAGGTGGTCCTGCGCATGGAGCCCGATACCCAGGCCTCCGTCACTGTGCCCTACAAGGGCTCGCCCCCCGTCGCCCTGCGCTATGCCATCGGTCCGGGGAAGTGTATCTACTTCTCCCTGCCGCTCCATCTGTGCAACGGCAACGGCAATATGACAGAATTTTTCCGGTACCTACTCTTTGAAGAGTTCAACTGAAATCCGCATGAGAACAACCGGCAGATCCGTCCTGTTCACCCTCTTGCTCGCCCTGTGCGCCAGCGGTGCCCTGGCACAGGGTTCCCTGATTCGCGGGCGGGTGGTCGACAAGCGCACCAATGAGGCCTTGCCAGGCGTCAACATCTCCGTGCCCGGCACCTACAAGGGGGCGGTGACCAATGTCGAGGGCCAGTACGAGATCCGCGGCCTCGCCCCGGGCGATTATGACCTCAAGGCCTCGATCATCGGCTATACCGTGCAGATGCGCACGGGGATCCATGTCGCCGCAGACAAGACCACCCAGGCCGATTTCGCCCTCGAGTCGACGGTGCTGGCCCTCGGCCAAAGCGTCGAGGTGATCGGCCAGAAACCCCTCTTCGAGACCGATATCACCGCCTCCCAGCAGCATATCTCCTCCGACGAGATCAAGCAGAAGGTGGTGGAAAGCGTCAACGACCTGGTCGGCGAACAGCTCGGCGTCGTGGTGCAGGACAACAAGATCCACATTCGCGGCGGGCGTGCCGACGAGAGCCTCTACATCATCGACGGCCAGTCGGTCAAGGACCCCCTTTCGGGCTACTCCAATACCCTCTATGTCAATGCCGCTGCGGTCAAGGAACTCAAGGTCATCACCGGCGGTTTTGACGCCGAGTACGGCCAGGCAATGTCCGGCGTGGTCGACATCGAGACCAAGGAGGGTGAGGATCATTATACGGGTGGCCTGAGCGTCAAATCGGACAATTGGGGCAAGGGATTGTTCCCCTCCTTCAATACCGACATCGCACAAGCCTCGCTCGGTGGACCGGAACCCCTCACCAGCCGGCTCTTGCCCGCCCTCGGTATCCGTCTGCCGGGCAAGACCACCTTCTTTGTCAGCGGCTACGGCAATGTCACCGACACCTATCTGCCGCACGCGCACAAGCTCTATCCCGCCAAGGCTGCTTACGACAAGCTCGCTCCGCGCCAGGAGAATGACTGGCATCTCATGGGCAAGCTTTCGTGGGAGATCCGCGCCGGGCAAAAGCTCTCGATCTCGCATGACCGCTCGCTCAATATCAATCAGGGTTATTTCACCTCCCTGGCCACCGACATCGGCGGCTTCCCCTGGGCCTATTCGAGGATGCTCGACCACTACAATACCCTGACCAAGGAAGCCAACCTCACCACGCTGCAGTGGGTCCACACCCTCAACCGCCGCACCTTTTATCGCCTCAGCCTCTCGCGCTTTTTTACCAGCATCCACTCCGCGGTGCAAAACAAAAAGTGGAGCGATTACCAGGAAGAGCTCGATCTTGAGCCGATTCTCTATATCCCGGACTCGGAGGGCAATGTTCGCACCCAGTACGGCGACGGCTTTTATGACACCGGCGACGCCGAGGGGTGGTACGACTATTTCAGCGATAACTGGACCCTCAAGGGCGATCTGACCACCCAGCCGAACGAGAAACACTCGATCCGCGGCGGATTCGAAGGGCGCTACACCGACATGCAGGTGGTCGATATCAACGCCCCCTGGTACGGCGAGAGCGGACTCGGACGCAATCATGACTATTTCCGTGTCTATCCCAACGACGGCGCGCTCTTTCTCCAGGACCGGATCACCTATGACGGCAT
Organism: uncultured Cytophagia bacterium; assembly: GCA_964436305.1. Taxonomy (GTDB): domain Bacteria; phylum Zhuqueibacterota; class Zhuqueibacteria; order Residuimicrobiales; family Residuimicrobiaceae; genus JAKPUX01. The sequence goes on from CAYTCI010000003.1 coordinate 83,886, forward strand.
GATCGTCAACATCGGGCTGCGCTACGACTACTGGTTTCCCGGCAAGTATGTCGACGAAGCGATCCGGGATACCAATACCGTGACCATCACCGACGCCGCCCGCAGCAAGTACCAGGACGAGACCTTTGAGCTTTTCGGCATGCGCGGGAAAAGCCATCTCTCGCCCCGCCTCGGCATCAGCCATCCGGTCACCGACAACGATGTTCTCTATCTCCATTACGGCCACTTTTCACAGCAGCCCAAAGGCCAGTATGTCTACGCCAAGCTGCGCTCCACCTCCGAGGCCACCTACCAGCTCTTCGGCAATCCCAATCTCAAGCCGACCACCACGGTGGCCTATGAGATCGGCATCAAGCACCGCTTCAATGCCAATCAGACCCTCGAGGTCAAGGCCTATTACAAGGACATGTTCGATTATCCGACCTCGATGACGGTAAAGAAATACAGCCCCCGCTACGGCAACATCAGCTTTTTGATGTATGTCAACATGGACTATGCCCGTTCGCGTGGTATCGAGATGCGATTTCGCCGCCGCTACAGCCAGTTCCTCAGCGGGAATATCGACTTTACCTATGCCCTGGCCACGGGCAAGAGCTCGACCCCGAACACCAACCTGCTGGTGGTCGCCGGCAAGGTGAGCGAAAAGCCTCTGGGGGAGAGCCGTTTGAGCTGGGACCGCCCCTACCGCCTCTCGACTGATCTCTATTTTGACATGCCGGAGAAGGCGAACATCCGGCTTTTCGGCATCCGCCTGCCGGAAAAGTGGGGTCTGACGATGCGCTGGGAATATGAGTCGGGCAAGCGCTACCGGCGCATCATCGATGTGGCGAACAATATCTATCAAAAGGATGAGTACGGCTCGCTCTCCGATCCCTGGATGCGCATGGACCTGCGCTGGTACAAGGAGTTCCAGATTATGAAGACCAGGCTGGCGCTGGTGGTCGAAGCCGAGAACCTTTTCAATGCCAGGGTGCCGCGCATCATCAATCCGGTTACCGGCCGGCCTTACCAGCCGGGCGATGTCATCCCGGTCACCTGGTACGATGATCCCAAGGACCTGCCGGCCGACAATCCAGCACGCTACGACTGGCCGCGCCGGGTGATGACCGGGCTGGAGGTGCGGTTTTAGTATGAGACAACGACTTGTAAGCATACGAGCCGGCCGCCAGGTCGCAACCCGTTCGCTGATAGCGATCCTGCTGATGGCGATTCTGCCGGCGGGCGCGCAAGGGCTGCTGCCCAGGCTCGGCGAGCAACGCGCCGGAACGGCTTCGATGACCTTTCTCAAGATCGGCGTCGGTGCGCGCGCCGCGGCGATGGGCGGCGCCTATGTTGCCATGGCCAACGACGCCTCCTCCACCTACTGGAATCCGGCCGGCCTTGTCCAGACCGGCCACAATGAGCTGATCGTCTCGCATCTCGACTGGCTGGTCGATGTCGACTATGAGTATCTCGGCTACGTGCATCAGGCGACCCGCAATCTCGCCCTGGGTGGCTTCATCGGCTATCTTCACTTTGCCGACATGCCGGTGACCACCGAATATCATCCCTACGGCAATGGCGACTACTTCTCCTACAGCGACATGGTCGCCGGGATCAGCGGCTCCCTGAAAATGACCGACCGTTTCTCCTTTGGTATCACGGTCAAGTATGTTCGCGAGGAGCTGGCCGAGCTGCGCATGGGCGGAATGCTGCTCGATCTCGGTACCTACTACTGGACCGGGTACAAGACCCTGCGGATCGCCGCGGCGATGCGTAATTTTGGCAATGATGTCCGTCCGGGCGGCACCTACCTGCGCCGGGAATCGGGCGGCGAGACCGAGACGGCCTATCAGTCCTTTTCGCCGCCGACGCTCTTTGCCCTGGGCGCTGCTATGGATCTGCTGACCCGGCCGCACCACTGCCTCACCGGCAGCCTGCAAATGAACCATCCCATGGATGACCAGGAGAATTTGCTGTTGGGATGCGAGTACCGCTTCCGCACGCTCTTCTTCCTGCGCGGCGGCTATCGCGCCAACATGGATGAGAACCAGTGGACCTTCGGTGCAGGGGCCAAATTCATCCTCAAGGGGGTGCGGCTCAAGCTGGACTATGCCTACGCCGACTATACCCATCTGAATATGTCGCAGCAGTTTACTTTTGGATTTGAATTTTGATGAAAAGCCTATATCCCCTATGGATCGCCGGTATGGTGGTCCTCCTCGGCGGCTGCGAGGAGAGCAAGATGCCCTTGCCGAGCCCGCGGAGCACCAGCACCACCTTTGGCGCCAACGATACCAGCTATGTCGAACTCAACCCGGTCTGGAGCAGCGCGCAGCTCGGCCTGCCCCTCTCCGCCCCAGGCGACCTCACCATCGGCCCCGATGGCACGCTCTTTCTCGCCGATGAGGGGGCTGGGCGCATCTATGCCCTCACCCGCGCCGGGCAGCTCCTGAGCGGCGATGGCATGGATCAGATCACCCTGCCGGCGCCGCGGGCTCTGGCCATGGACAGCAAGCTGAACCTGCTGATGGTCAACGGCTCCAGCCAGCTCTTTATCTGGAATCAATTCCTCAACCGCATGGACCCCGATTCGGTCGCCGAGGCCGGGATCTATTTCGACCGGGATACCCGCCAGGAGATCACCCTCACCTTTGCGGAGCTGCGGCAGCGCGTGGCCGCCGGCGGTTCGACCCCCATGCTACGCCGCTATCTCTTCCACAGCGATCCGGAGCGTATCGCGGCCGCCAAAGCGGTCTATCCCGTCTGGCAGGACCCGGCAGCGGGCGTGCAATACAATGGCGTGGCCGCCGGCAGGTATGGCGAGGAGACGGTCTATCTGACCGATTCCGCAAACGATCGTATTGTCCAGCTGCTGCTGCTCCCCGATCTGGCCCTCAAGGGCCGGGATCGCTCGGTGCTCTTTCACTATGCCGCCGAGTTCAAGAGCACCGTTGCCGTCTATGGCTCGGGTTCCGGCACCGTCGATGATCCGTGGGCCATCACCACCGACAGTGACGAGAATCTCTACTTCACCCAGCTGGGCGGCAACTTTCGTGTGCAAAAGCTGTCGGCAGGGAACTTTACCCCGCGTTATGTCCTCTATCAGCACGCCATCATGGACCTGGATCGTTTCCAGAAGCCCTGTGACCTGGCGCTGGATGGCTCGGATAATATCTTTGTCCTCGATAACGGCACGGGCACGGTCAGCAAATTCGGCAATGCCGGTATCCGCGCCGGGCAGCTGTTGCCGCTGGGAAAGAAGGGATTGGCTCTGGCCACCTTTAATGATGGCCGGGGCCTACTTGTCAGCAATGATGTGGTATATGTTGTGGAGCGCGGCGCCAAATCGATCCGCCGCTTTCAGTATTCGGTTTCGGAGTCCGATCTGCCGGATGATGACAAGAATCCGTAACTGACGGATGCAAAAAAACAATCAGTTAAGCCGAAAACAAATTGCCTGCTGACTGCTTCTTAACCTTAAATTCATTTGCGTATTTGGCCGGGATTTTGTATAATTTCCCCGTCGTGTTGGGGCATTTTGGGGTTCGCAAGTTCCAGAATCCGGGATGTCGATTTTTCTGACCCTGTTCACGAGCGATGGGCCAACTCTATGAGCGTTTGCATTCCGCCCGCCCTGTTCCAGCACCAGTCTGTTGTCTGTACCTTCACTCCCACCTTCTTCGGCCTCCCGGCCGCCTCATCTTTGTCGTCTTTACACCATTCAGCATACTCATTGGCATCTGTTTCACTAACCACCGCAGAAAACGGTGCATAACGCTTCAAAAAGGAGGAGAAGTATGAAGCAAACCGCTACCAAAGGACTTGTGCTCCTGCTGCTTCTGGCGCTGATCGTGCCGGCTGGCGTATGGGCCCAGGGCCTCACCACCGCGGCATTGAACGGCCGGGTTGTGGACAGCAACAAACAGCCGCTGATTGGCGCCAACATTATGGCTGTCCATCAACCCAGCGGCACGACCTTCGGCATCAATTCCCGTTCCGACGGCCGTTACAACATCTCCGGCATGCGCGTCGGCGGTCCCTACACCGTCACCGCCCGTTTTGTCGGCCACAAGACTGAAAAGATCGAGAATGTCTACCTGACCCTTGGTCAGGACATGAAGATCGATTTCATTCTGCCGCAGGAGAGCATTGATTTTGGCCAGGTTGTCACAACCGCCGAGCGCGATCCCATCATGAGTGCCTCGCGCACCGGCGCCGCCACCACCATCAGCACGCAAACCATGCAGATGCTGCCGACCATCAGCCAGCGCATCGAGGATTTCGCCCGGTTGACCCCGCAGTACAATCCCTCCGGCTTCGGCTTTTCTTTCGCCGGCCAGGATAACCGCATGAACAACGTCACGGTGGACGGCTCCTACTTCAACAACTCGTTCGGTCTTTCCGGCCAGCCGGGTGACCGCACGGGTGTGGCTCCGATCTCTCTGGAAGCGATCGAGCAGCTGCAGATCAACATCGCCCCCTACGACGTCCGCCAGGGCAATTTCGTCGGCGCCGGCGTCAATACCGTCACCAAGAGCGGCACCAATGAGTTCTCCGGCTCGATCTACGGCCTGACCCGTGACGAGAGTCTCGTCGGCACCAAGGCCCGCGACCTCAAGTTCGACCCGGGTACCTTCAGCTATAACCGCTATGGCGCACGGCTCGGCGGCCCGATCATCAAGAACAAACTCTTCTTCTTCGTCGATGCCGAAAGCGACAAGCTGACCCAGCCGGGCACGACCTATCTCGCCCGCACCGATGCCAGCCAGGCCGTCACCGGCATGACCACCCGCGTGCTCTCTTCGGACCTGGATGCCCTGAGCGCCTATCTGAAGAAGAATTTCAACTACGAGACCGGACCCTATCAGGGCTACGATCATGAGACCCCGGCCCTGCGTTTCATCGCCAAGATCGATTATAACCTCAACAACCGCAACAAGCTGAGCCTGCGGTACAACCATCTGAATTCGGACACGGACGTGATGCTTTCCAACTCCTCGTCCTTGGGATATGGCACACGCCGCAGCAACTCCACCGGTCTGAACTTCCAGAACTCCAACTACAAGATCAAGGAAAACATTCGCTCGATCGTCGGTGAATGGAATTCCATGGTTGGCGCCAATATGGCCAACAACCTGATCATCGGCTATACCTACAACGATGAAAGTCGCGATTCACGCGGCGAGCTCTTCCCGATGGTCGACATCCTTGATGGCGGCTCGGTCTATACCACCTTCGGTTTTGAGCCCTTCACGCCGAACAACGAACTGCGCTACAAGACCTTCCAGCTGCAGGATACCTGGACCATCTATGGTCCCAAGCACAACTGGACCTTCGGCGCCAGCCTCGAGCGCTACTACTCGGAAAATGTCTTCTTCCCGGGCTCGCAGGGCATCTATGTCTACAACTCTTTGGCTGATTTCTACACCGACGCCAATGATTATCTGGCCAATCCCAACCGGACCGTCTCCCCGGTCAAACTGGCCACCTTCCAGAAGCGCTGGATCAACATCCCCGGCATGGAAAAGCCGACCCAGCCCCTCAAGGTCTGGTATGCGGGCGTCTACGGCCAGGATGAGATGCAGCTCAACAAGAATCTCCGCCTGACCGCGGGCCTGCGTCTGGATGTGCCGATGTTCGAGAAGACCGGCTTTGACAACGTCAACGCCGACACCACCCACTTCCTCGATGAGAATGGTGATGTGGTGCAGTACAAGACCGACAAGCTCCCCGATGCCAATATCCATTTTTCGCCGCGTTTGGGTTTCAACTGGGACGTCAAGGGCGACCGCTCGACCCAGCTGCGCGGCGGTACCGGCATCTTCACCGGCAAGCCCGCCTATGTCTGGATCTCCAACCAGATTGGCAACACCGGCATGCTGACCGGTTTTGAAAAACTCACCAACACCACGGCGCGTCCGTTCAACCCCAATCCCCACGCCTACGAGCCCGCCAGCGTGACCGGCGCGCCCGCGGCGAGCTATGAGCTGGCCCTGACCGATCCCAATTTCAAGTTCCCGCAGATCTGGAGAAGCAACCTCGGTGTCGACCAGAAACTGCCGTGGGGCCTGATCGGGACGGCTGAAGTCCTCTATGGCCGCGACGTCAATGGCACCTACTATATCAACGCCAACCTGCCGAAAGCCCAGACCAATTTCAACGGCGCCGATAACCGGCCGCGCTACACCAGCAACCGCATCAATAACACCAAGGGCAACGTGGTCGAGAATGCCATCGTCCTGAAGAACCAGAATGTCGGCTATTCCTATAACATCATCGCCGCCATCGAAAAGCCCTTCAGCAATGGCTTCTACGGTAAAGTGGCCTACAGCTATGGTATTGCCAAGAACACGGTCGATCCGGGCTCCATCGCCTCGGGTTCGTGGACCGGCAATGCGATCAGCTGGGATCCCAACAATGCCGTCAACGCCATTTCCGCCACCTCGGCCGGCTCGCGCGTTTTGGGTGCCCTCAGCTATCGCTTTGAGTACCTCAAGATGGGTGCCACGACGATTGCCCTCTTCCTCGATGGCTTCTCGGTCGGTAACAGCAGCTACATCTTCAGCGGCGACCTCAATGGCGACGGCGCCACCGGCAACGACCTCATCTACATCCACAAAGACAAGTCCGAGATGAATTTCCAAGATTACAAATCGGGCAGCGTCACCTTTACTGCCGCGCAGCAGGCTGACGCCTGGGATGCCTACATCGAGCAGGACAAGTATCTGAGCAAGCACCGCGGCGAATACGCCGGCCGCAACGCCGTCCGGCTGCCGATGGTCTATCGCGCGGATCTCTCAATCTCCCAGGATCTCTTCACCAATTTCCTCGGCAAGCGCAACACCCTGCAGTTCCGTGTTGATTTCATCAATTTCACCAACATGATCAACAAGAACTGGGGCGTGAGCAAGAAGATGGTCTCCAATTCGCCGCTGGTGGTTCCCAAAACCGGTGCTGCGGATGCCAATGGCCGCGCGACCTATACGATGCGCAGCTTCAACGGCAAGCTGATGGATCATACCTACGATTACAATGCGACCCTCAGCGATGTCTACAGAGTCCAGTTCGGCCTGCGTTACAATTTCAACTGAGCCGGACCGGAAGTAATCGCCCATCAGCATCATCCCCAAAGGGTTGCCGGGTTTTGCCCGGCAACCCTTTTGCTTGTGGGGACCCGGCAACTTTTAGCTTGACAAAAAGCATAAATATGGATAAGTTTTGCCCATGAAAGAGATCTTGTATACCGTCATCCCCTGGGCGTGCGGGGACCTTCTCATCGCCGGGCCCGAAGGGGCCCTGAGCCGGCTCGATTTCCTGCGCGGGCGCAGCGAGGCCGAGCTGCTGCTGCCCCTTGGCGGCCAGTGCAAGGTGCGCAAGGCGCCGGACTTTTTACCGGAGGTGCAGGAGCAGCTGCGGCGATATCTGGCGGGCGAAAGGGTGGAGTGGCGGGTCCCGCTCGACCTGCCTTATGGCACAGCGTTCCAGCGCTCGGTCTGGCAGGAGCTGCGCCAGATACCCTGGGGCCAGACGCGCACCTATAGCGAGGTGGCAGCACGGCTGGGCAAGCCGCAGGCGATGCGCGCCGTCGGCGGCGCCAATGGCGCCAATCCGGTTGCCATCATCATCCCCTGCCACCGGGTGGTGGCTGCTCAGGGCCGGCTCGGCGGCTATAGCGGCGGGCTGGAGATCAAACGAGCGCTGCTGCAGCTTGAGGGGATCACCCTTTGAGCGCGACCAACTCTCTCCCCTATATCCCCCTCCTCACCGGTCACTTCGCTGCCCATGAGGTCCAGGTTTCCTGGAAATCCCTTGCCGAATCCCGGCCTCCCCAGCTGCAACGTGAAATCGACGCCGCCTGGCAGGGCCTCCGCCCCAATCCCCACTTTAACGGCCGGATTGCGCGGCTGGAGGGCTGGGAGGCGGAACAGGGCCGGCTCGAGTTGCAGCTCCGGCCGACCGACTATAAAACCCTGCTCTATTCCAACGGGCATGTCGAGGAGATCGTGGCGCAGTGGGGGGAAAGGGCGCTGGCAAAGGCTCTGGGCATCAGCGCGGTAGTGCTCAGCGCAGATGGAGAGCTGATCCTGATGCAGCGCAGCGAGCTGGTCGGAGAGTATCCCGGCTGCTTTGATGTATTCGGCGGACACATTGACGCGCCCGCCCGCGGTGGCCGGCCCGATCCCTTCGCCAGCATGGAGAAGGAGCTTGCCGAAGAGCTGGCCCTGGCTGCGGAGGATTACGTTTTGCGCTGCATCGGTCTGGTGCTGGCCCGTAAAACCCGCAAGCCGGAGCTGATCTTCCGCGCCCATACCCGGCTGACCAGCAATGCCCTGCTGCAGGCCGCCACTGCCGCCCAGGACCGCTACGAGTATACCCGGCTGCTGACCGTGCCGGCTGAGGCGGGGGAGATCGCGGCCTTTCTGCAGCTGAACACAGAACGGGTCAGCCCCTCGGCCTGCGGCGCTCTGGAACTTTTCGCTGCGACGCTACTGACTTTTTAGTGAGGTTATTTTGATGAAGAATGGAATGGAGGCGCCCCCCCGCTCAGCCGGTGCTGCGATCGACCCCAAGGAGTATGCCTTCCCGAGTGTCAACCGCGTGGCCATCGCCGGCCGCCTGATCCAGGATCCGCCGCTGCGTTGGACAACGCGGGGCGTGCCGGTCACCAACTTCGTCATCGTCACCGCGCCGGAGAGTGAACCCCATCTGCCCGAAGGCCTCGAGCGGCCCCCCTGCTATATCAGCATCGTCGTTTGGGCCCAGCAGGCGGTCCAGTGCAACAAGTTCCTGCGCAAGGGCAACTCGGTGATGGTCATCGGAGAACTGCAGTCGATGCCGAACCATGCTCCGGAACGCAACTACTTTCCGGTCCAGGTCAATGCGCAGTGGATCCAGTATCTCGAAAAGGGGGCAGCCTCACCCGGTGAGGCCGAATTCAACGATCAGGAACCGGGAGAGGGGATGGTCTCCCAGTCAAAGGGTTGAGCGGTTGCGGTTTTTCGACGCGTCCGGCAGGACGCGTTTTTTTTTGCGGAGGGTCTCAATAGCCGAGCACGCTGCCGGCACCGCCGAATCGCTCCAGCTTGATGTCGCTCAGGCTCGGGGATTTGATGTTGATGCGGAAGTAGACGCGCTTGCCGGGTCCGGAAGGCACCCAATCAACGGAGGCCTCCCAACAGTGCAAATCGCGATAGAAGGTCATGCGGTGGTAGGTGACACTGCCCTTTTCAAGATCGAGGTGGGCGCTGTAGCCGAGGCGGAGGTTACGGCTCAGGCTCAGCTCGGCTCCCGAGATATCCAGATAATAGCGTTTCACCAGCCGTTCGGGATTGGATTTGTCAAGGGAGAAATTAAAGGTGGTATTGAGCCGCCACGGGATGCTCTGCCGGGAGAAGGCCCGGTCGTCCTGAAAACGGCGGCCGCGCCGGAGCATGTTCTCCTCCTCCACCGTCAGGTTGTCCTCCCACTGCAGGCTGTCGCCGGCCGCGCGGCTTGAATCGGCCCCAACCCCGGCTTTCTGCTTTTTATCCCCCTTGCCTTCAAAGCGCAGTGAAAAATTCAGATTGAGCGAGGTCAGCCGCGCCAGATCGCCACTGCGCCAGCCGCCATCCTCAAAGAGGTAGCGGTTAACGCGGCGGGAGGTGCTCTTGTCCCACGCGTAAAAGGAGTGGGTGGTGCCGGCGCTGAGGCTGAAATTGCGCGCCGGGTTGGCTTGCCAGGAGCTGCGCAGGTCGGAGAGGCGGTACTGCTCCGCCCTGAAATTGTAGCTCGTGCTGAAATCCATATTGAAGAGATCGACCTTTTTGGTCTTCTCGCCGCGGCCTCGCTTCATCTGGAAGAGATTGCGGACGCTCATGCTCACCATCTGCGCACCCCCGCTGCCGGTACTCCCGCCAAACCGATCTCTTTTTACCGTTTTTCCCGTGGCATCCTTGAGATAGGTATAATAGCCCCAGCTGCGCTCGGAAAAGTCCGGCCGATAGCTGAAGGAGAGCGAGGGGGTGATGACGTGGCGGATAGCCTGGATATCGCCGATCCCGGGGGCGATGACTCCGTAGATCTTGGTGTTGGCCGAGGCGTTGTAATTAAAGGTGTGCCGGACCGCCAGCCGGCTCTCCTCCTGGTCCTCGATCACGCCGCTGGCGGGATCGAGGGCGAAGGTGTGGACCCGGTCGTACCAATCCTGTTCGACGCTCAACGCATGGTTAATGGCGAGAAAGCCGAAGTACTTGTTGGGGCTGGTGAGGGAGAGGTCGAGGGAATTGTTGAGCGACCGGTTGATATCTGCCTTTTTGGTGGTATCGCTGCTGGTGATGGCCAGATACTCCCGGCGGGTGTTGCTGTAATTGGCGCCGTAGGAGAGGTAGAGGTTGTGATACCATTTGTTCGCGCGGCGGCTGCCGGCGCCGGGCCTGGCCTTGCCGGGCTTGAAGAGCTGGGTTTGGCTTTTGCGCAGCGAGAGCTGGGGCAGGGTTGTTTGGGTGACATCCTGCTGGAGGTCGTGCACCTGGGAGAGGTTGACACTGAGACTCAGTTTCTGTTCCGCCCAGTATTTGCTCCAGGTGGCATTGGAGCGCAATTCGCGGGTCAGCCGGGTGTAGAGGCTGGTGCTGAGGTCCTTGTAGTAGCTGTTATCGCTGATGAAATAGCCGCTGGCGCTGAAGCGTGAGGTCGGGCTGAACTCCTGGCTGTGACGGATGGTCAGGTCCCAGCGCCGGTCATTAAAACCCGACGAAAAGTTCTTGCGGGTGAAAGAGCCCTCGATGCTGCCGTTGAGCAGATAACGGATGGCATAGTTGGTCCCCAGTTCCATCAGCCAGCCGGACTTTTCAAAATAGTCGACGGTGGCGCGGGCATCGAAATAGTCACTCGGGGCCCAGTAATATCCCAGGCCGCGGAGGTGTCGGCCCTCCTGGGTGCTCTCGCCGTAACGGGGGATGATGATGCCGGAGTGACGGCCGGTTTTGGTCGGGAAGAAGGCGAAGGGCAGGGCCGCCACCGGGATATGGCCGAGATAGAGGACGATGGGCTTGGCGATGACGCGTTCGTTGACGATCATTTTAAGCCGGCGCGCCTTGAAGTGGAAATGGGGATTGCTGTCGAGATCGCAGGTGGTATAGATGGAGTTGGAGACATTGAAGGTCTTGTTGCCGACCAGTTTGATCTGCTGGCCGACATAGCGGCCATCCTCGAAGGTGGTGCGGCCGCGCAGGACCCGTCCGCGCTCGGTCTTGTAGTTGTAGATCATCTTCTCGCCGGTCATCTCCGAGCCATTCTCCACCAGGACCGGCAGGCCGCGGAAGGAGGGCTGGCGGGAGGAGTCGCTGCCGGCCGGATTTTTCACCCAAAGGGTGTCGGGGATTCCCTCGGCGGTGAGGGTCTGGGCATCCCAGTCGATGGTGATGCGGCCGGCCTTGAGGGTCATGTTCTTGTAATGGACCTGGGCATCGCCGGTGAAATAGCTCTTGCGGGCCTGGACGTCGTTGTCGATCTGCTTTGCCTGGTAGACAATGGTGGTGTCGACACCGGACGATGGTTTGGCTTTGGCTGTCTTGAGGGTATCGGCGGGCTGCGCCAGCGTCCAGCCAGGGACGACGCTGAAGAACAGGAGGATCCGGCCGGCCGCAGAGCGGATGTGCCACTGCTTCATCGTTTCCGCCCCGGCCAGAGCTGCAGCAGCCGCTCTTTGATTTTTTTCTCGATGCCGTTTTCCGTGGGATGGTAAAAGACGGTGCCCTTGAGCGCTTCCGGCAGATAGGTCTGGTCGGTGAAGCCGCCGAAATCGTGGGGGTAGAGGTAGCCGCTGGCGTAGCCGAACGCCTTCATCATTTTGGTCGGAGCGTTGCGCAGATGCAGCGGGACGTCAACGCTGTCGCCCTGGCGGACGCGTTCGCTTGCCGCCTCGAGCGCCAGGTAGGAGGCATTGCTTTTGGGGGCGCAGGCGAGATAGGTGGTCGCCTGGGCGAGGACGATGCGTCCCTCGGGCAGGCCGATGGCATGCACCGCCTGAAAGGCTGCTGAGGCGACCATCAGGCCATGGGGATCGGCGTTGCTGATATCCTCGGCGGCGAGAATGATCAGGCGCCGGGCGATGAAGAGGGGGTCCTCGCCGGCGTCGAGCATGCGCGCGAGCCAGTAGAGGGCGGCATCGGGGTCGGAGCCGCGGACGCTTTTGATGAAGGCGGAGATGACATCGTAATGGTATTCGCCCTGGCGGTCGTAGAGCAGGGTGCGGCGCTGCATCGCCTCCTGCACCAGGTCGCGGTCGATGGCACGCACCCCGGTGTCGTCGGGATGGGCGAGACGGCCGGCAAGTTCGAGGGCGGTGAGGGCGTTGCGGGCGTCGCCGCCGGCCAGGGTGATCAGCAGGTCGCGGGCGTCATCGGCGAGCTGCAGGTTCTGCGATTTCAAACCCTCCTCGGCGGTCAGGGCGCGATCGAGGATGCGGGCCAGCTCCTCGGGGATAAGGGCCTCGAGCTTGTAGACCCGACAGCGCGAGAGCAGGGCCGGAATCACCTCAAAGCTTGGGTTTTCGGTGGTAGCGCCGATCAGCAGCAGGGTCCCGTCCTCGACACTGTGGAGCAGGGCGTCCTGCTGCGATTTGTTGAAGCGGTGAATCTCGTCGATGAAGAGGATGGTGCCGCGGCTGTCGATGCGCCGCCGCTCCCTGGCCTGGGCGATGATCTTGCGGACGTCGGCCACCCCGGCAGTGACGGCGCTCAGGGCGCTGAAATGGGAGTGACTCTCGCGGGCGATGATCCGTGCCAGGGTGGTTTTGCCCGTTCCCGGCGGACCCCAGAAAATCATCGAGACCAGCTGACCGCTTTCGATGGCGCGGCGGATGATCTTGTCCGGCCCGAGCAGATGCGTCTGACCGACAAACTCATCCAGGGTGGCGGGACGCAGACGCTCCGCCAGCGGGGCATCGTTGCCCGCGTTCGCTTTTTCCGCAGCCGCCTCTTCGAAAAGATCCATGGTTCACTCACCTGCCGATATTGTTTCTTCTAATGTAGCTAAAATGTGAGGGAATTGCAAGCTGCAAAACGCAGGCCGTTCTGCGCGGCCGGGAAAATCATTTGCTTCTGTGCGCTTTTCTTGTAACAATTATATGGAAAAAACAGTATATTAGAGATCGTATGCCCGGAATTTTGTGTCATCGGCGAGCGCGATGCCATGATCTCGCCTCATGCCCTGCTTGAGCTTACCCTTTGGAGGAATTGATGAGGAGTACTAGAACCGTCTCCGGGATCACCATCCTGATCCTGGCGGCTGCTCTGAACCTGAGCGCGCAGGAACAAGTGACGCTGACCATCCAGGAGAGCGTCGATATGGCCCTGACCAAAAACCCTGAGATCCGGATGGCCGAAAAAGAGTTGGCCAAGGCCCGCGCCGGGGTCTGGGAGGCCGCCTCGAACATCCTGCCGCAGGTGAACGGCTACGCCAATCTGCAGCACGCCTGGGACATCCAGAAGCAGACCATCCCCAATTTTCTCAAACCGATGTTTGGTCCCCTGGTCGACATGATCCCCGAGCTTTCGGGGATGCCGGACTACGTCCAGCTCTCTTTCGGCCTCGAAAATACCCTGGTCTATGGCGCGACGCTGACCCAACCGATTTTTCTCGGCGGGGCAGGGGTTTCGGCGATCAAGATGGCCGCTGCTGGCAAACGGGCGGCGGAGCAGAACCTCGAATCCAAACGTCAGAATCTGATCTATCAGACCGCCAGCGCCTTTTATGCTTGCCTGCTGGCGCAGGAGTTGGCCGCTGTGCAGGAGGAGGCCCTGGCGCAAGCCCAGGCCAACCTCGACGTCGTGGCGAAGAAATTCAGCGTCGGCTCGGCCTCCGGGTTTGACAGGATGCGCGCAGAGGTGGAGGTAGCCAATCTCAAGCCCGAGATGATCTCGGCGAAGAACAATCTCCAGCTGGCGGTGACCGGATTGCGCACCGTCCTCGGCCTGCCACGTACCACCGCCATTCAGGTGGAGGGCAGCCTGGCCTATATCGAGGACGATTTCAGCAACATGACCCTGGAGGAATTCCAGACCCGCGCCCTGACGGCCCGCCCGGAGATCCTGGCCATGAAGGAGCAAAAGCTCATCAGCGGCAAGGGGGTGACAGTGGCGGCCAGTGCCTTTATGCCCAAGCTCTTCTTCCAGACCGATTATTCCTACATGGCGATGAAGAACAATATGCGATTCGCCCATGGGGATTTCAGCAAGGGCTTCACCTCCGCGCTGAGTCTCCAGCTGCCGCTCTTCACCGGCTTCAAGAACAGCAAGCAGTACCAGAAGGCGCGGCTGGACCAGAAGATCGTGGGTGATGCTGAAAAGCAGCTCTACGATGGCATCGCCGCCGACGCCGAGGTGAGCTACAACACCTTCCAGGAGGCGCGGCAGAAATACCTCGCCGCCAAAGAGTCCTCCGGCCTGGCGCAGGAGGCCCTGCGCCTTGCCAACCTGATGTATCAGGAGGGTGCCAATACCCAGCTGGATGTGCTCAACTCCCAGCTGGCGGTCAATCGCGCCAAACTGAACTATGTCTCTTCGCTCTATGAATATCAGATGGCCCGCTATCAGCTGCGCCGGGCTGTCGGCAAACTAACCGCCGTTCTCTAGAATACCGTGAAAAGGAGAGATCCCATGCAACGTCGTTTGGTCTATGCATTGCTCCTCGGCGCCCTCCTGGTGTGGGTTGCGGGATGCACCGGGAACAAGGGTAAAGCCGAAGAAGTCGTAAGCGTTCCCGTGGAGGTGACCGCGGTGCAGAGCGGCCGGGTCGTACAGTCGCTGACCTTCAATGGCGATGTCGAGGCGGAATTCGAGGTCAAGGTCTTCTCCAAGATTCCCGACCGGATCGAAAAATACTTTGTCGACGAGGGGAGTGTGGTCCGCGCGGGCGCGCCAATCGCCCGCATCTTCGCCGCCACCATCGAACAGGGAGTACGGCAGGCCGAGGCGGGGCTCAGTGCGGCCCGGGCCCAGGAGGCCAATGTCGCCGTCGAATATGAGCGCGCCCAGCGGCTCTTCAAAGAGAATGCGATGAGCAAGCAGCAGTACGACCTGGTGGTGACCCAATATGAAGCGGCCAAGGCGGGATTGGAGCAGGCGCAGGCCGGTTTGCTGGCGGCCCGAAGCACCCTCGCCGATGCGACGATCACCGCCCCGATCTCCGGTATCATAGGCAAACGCTATTACGAGGCGGGGGATATGGCCAATCCGGCCATGCCGGTGGCCACCGTGGTGCAGATGGAGCGGGTCAAGATCACCCTTGATGCGACCGAAAACGATCTCGGCAAGATCCGGCTGGGGCAGGAGGCGGAGATCCAGGTGCGCAGCTTTGAGAACGAGACGTTCAGCGGCAAGATCAGCAAGATCAGCCCGGTGCTCGATCCGATGACCCGCATGGCCTCGGTGGAGGTGCTGGTCAACAATCCGGAGCGCCGGTTGAAGCCGGGGATGTTCGCGCGCGTTCGTATCCTCACCGGTGTGATCGAGAACACGATCGCCGTGCCGCGCTATGCCACCGTCGAGAAGAGTGTCATCGAGCGGATCGATGGCGAGGATGAGGTGGTCACCCGCTACCAGGTCTTCGTCGTTGAGGGTGAGAAAGCGGTGGAGCGCTTATTGCAGGTCAGCTATGTCGATCATGTGCAGCTGGCGGTCAGCGGCGGCCTGCAAATCGGCGATCGGCTGGTGACGGTCGGACAGGGCAGCCTGCGCGATGGCACACCGGTAAAAATCATCAGTAAAGAGGAGGCTAGCCAATGAGGATAACCCAGGCCTCCATCCGTCGCGGCGTAACAACTGCCATGATCTATATCATTGCGGTTGGCTTCGGCCTCTTTTCCCTGGCACGCCTCAATATCGATCTCTATCCCAAGCTTGAATTCCCGATGCTCGCGGTCATCACCCAGTACACCGGCGTCAGCCCGGATGATCTGGAGACGGTGGTCACGCGGCCAATCGAGGAAGCGGTCGCCTCGGTGGAGAATGTCAAAACGGTCAGCTCCACCACCCAGCAGGGACTCTCCCTGATCATGGTCGAGTTCTCCTGGGGCACCGATATGAACCAGGCCGAGATCGACGTGCGTAACAATCTTGAGTATATTCGCGACTATATGCCCGACGACGCTTCGCAACCGATGGTCTTCGCATTTGACGTTTCGGCCCAGCCGATCCTCTATCTGACCCTCTCCTCGAACGATCTTGACCAGGCCGAGCTGCGCTATATTGGCGAACATGACCTCGAACCACGCCTTGAGCGCATCCCCGGAGT
>CAYTCI010000004.1:0-91380 GCA_964436305.1 uncultured Cytophagia bacterium
GTCAGGGAGTCCTCGTCCTTGAGGTGATCGCCGTCGCCAAAGAGCAGATTGTCCGTGATATAAATGCGCACTTGATCTCGCGCGTCCATACGACCCTCCTTATGGTCTGGTTCGATGAGGTTGTTGCACTGGATCACCCACAATGGGTGAAGATTTTTACGCCATGGTCCTGATCGGCCTTGCCGCGACCGGCTCAGGCCTGCGGCGGAACAAAATGCAGCGGCGGCAAACGCAGGAATCGGGTGGACTGCTTTTTCTGGTCCAGGTCGCTGATGACGCGCTCCACCTGAGCCGGCTCCAGCCCGAACCGCTGCGCCAGGTCGGCCGCCGTGCCGCCCTGTTCGCTCTCCTGCCAGATGGCATCCATGACCGTGAAGGGCATCCGGAAGAAGAATTCCTCCTGGGAGACCTCCGCCGGATAGGTATCGGTGGTGGGCGGGCGCTCGATGATCGAGCGCGGGATGGCCAGCTTTTCGGCCAGCTGATAGACCTGACTCTTGAGCAGGCGGATGATGGGCATGATATCGGCGCTGCCATCGCCATACTTGACAAAAAAACCGAGTTCATGTTCGTTCTTGTTGCCGGTGCCGGCCATGGCGTAGTTGCGCAGTTCGGCGTGATAGTAGAGCATGGTCATCCGCAGCCGCTGTTTCATGTTCGAGGCGGCGACGATCTGGGCATATTCCGCCGGCCCCAGCCGCCGGGTTTGCTCGCGGCCCTGCTCATCGACCAGGGTCAGGCCGAAGACGTGCAGACGCTGATCGGCCAGCGGTGAGGATTGCAGGGTGATCTTGAAGGGCATGCCCGGCCGGTATTCCGGAAAAAGGCGCTGCACCGCTTCATCGCGCCGCCGGTAGGCGCCCATTCCCTCGAGTCCGGCGGTGATCTCCTCGATGAGCAATTCGATACCCAGCTGATCGGCCAGAGTGCGGGCCAGCGTCAGGCTGACCGGCGACGAGTCCTTCTCGGGCAGCGCCACCGCAACCACCCGCCCGGCCCCAAGGGCGCGGACACAGAGTGCAGCGACCACCGCCGAATCAATCCCGCCGCTGAGACCGAGCACCGCACCCCGCTTGCGCAAGGTTTTCTGGATATTTTCGCGCATCCAGTCGCACAACGCCGCAATACAGCGATCGGCATCAAACTCCGTTGACGATTCTCTGGCCAATTCCTGCTCCTCTCCTGCGCAGGCCGCTCCACTCGCTCCGGTGCGGCTGTGTTGGTGTTCAATGCACGCCGTCCGCTGCGGCTTTCGCCAGCAGGGCGGCCAATATCTTCCTGTCAATCTTGCCGTTGCCCGACTTGGGCATCTCGTCGACAAAGATCACCCGCTGTGGCACACAAAAATTCTCAAGATGGCGCGAACAATGACGGAGCACCACGGATTCCGTCAATGTCTGCCCCGCCGCACAACGGACAAAAGCCTGCACCGATTCGCCGAGCACCGGATCGGGTTGTCCCAATACCGCCGCTTCGGCGACGCCTTCGAGTTGGTGAAGGACGTTCTCGACCTCGCGCGGGCTGACCTTTTCGCCGCGGCATTTGATGATGTCATCCTTGCGCCCGACAAAATAGAGAAAACCCTCCGCATCGGTCCGGAAGAGATCGCCGGTATAGAGCACCCGTTCGAAGGGATGACGCCCCGGCCGGAGTGCGCGCGCGGTCTCGTCCGGCAGATTCCAGTAACCTTGCATGACGTTGGCGCCGCGCACGACCAGTTCGCCCACTTCGCCCGGTGCAACCTCCCGCCCCTCTTCATCGACGATGAAGGTCTCACTGTTGGGCATCGCCTTGCCCACTGAATTCGGTCTGCGGTCGAGTTCGGCGGGCGGCAGGTAGGAGACCCGCTTGCATTCGGTCAGGCCATACATCGAGTAGAGGGTGGCCTGAGGCAGGGCCGCACGCAGCCTGGCGATGAAAGCGGCCGGCAGGGCGGCTGCGGTGTTGCTGATATAACGCAGATGCGGCAGAGGGAAGCGGGGCAGATCCTGCATCCCGAGCAGGATGGCAAAGATCGTCGGTACCCCCGGAAAGCCGGTCACCCGCTCCTCGATCATCTTTTGCAGAATGACCGCGGGGTAGTTAAAGTCCTTTTCAAGGATCAGGGTGCCGCCAAAGCTGAAGACCATCAGCAGCTGATAGAGGCCATAGTCGAACGAGAGCGGCAACACGCTGAGGATGATATCCTCTTCGCGGTTCTCCAGGTAAGTGGTGATGGAGGTGACCGCCGAGTGCATATTGAGGTGGGTCATCATCACCCCTTTGGGGTTGCCGGTGCTGCCCGAGGTATAGATCAGTGCGGCCAGATCGAGGTCGATCAGGCGCGGCAGGTTCACCTTAGCGGGCGGTTCGGCATAGATCGCTGCGAGGCTCCCGGTCGCCGGCGAATCCGCCGCGTAGGTATCCTGCAGCACCACCGCAAGCTGAGGGAGTTCCTGGCGCAGCTGCGCCAGAGGCAGCCGCCGTGCCTGCTGCGTGATCAGGAAGCGGGCGCCGCTGTCCCGGATCACATAAAGCAGCTTGTCATACTTGGTGGTTGGGTTGAGACAGACAAAGACCCCGCCGGCCTGGAGGATGGCGAAAAGGGCCAGGCAGGTGTCCGGTGCGTTGTCCATGAAGAGAACGACGCGCTCCCCGCGCTGCAAACCGAGCTGGATCAGCGCCCGGGCCAGCCGGTCCGAGTCGGCGGCAAAGCGGGCATAGGTGTATACCGCACCACCGCTCTTGAGCGCAGGTTTGTCGGCGAGCCGGAGGGCGTTGGCGAGAAACCGGTCATGTAAGAGCATGCTGTGCCGCTCCCTGTTGGCTGAAACGGTTTTTCTCTGTGCGCTTGTCGTAGATCAGCCAGTCGTTGTGCGGCAGACGTCCCGCCGGCCGGCGCCCGCTGGAAAAGAGTTCCTGCAGGATCTGGGTGCTGAGGATCATCATCAGGGCCATCTCCTCCCGTGCCGAGAGAGGCCGGGAGGGATCGTCGAAGCGCTGGCGCAACGTCTCGACCTTTTTGGGATCGAAGAGTGCGCTGGCACGAATGCACTCCGGCTGGAGATAGCTGCCCAATTCGTCCCGGGAGGCGAGGTAGAGATCGCGGATGGGCGCGCGATAGGGCTGCTTGGTCCGCCGGATGACCGGCGCGGGCACCAGATCGGCAAAGGCCTTTTTGAGGATCCACTTTTCATTCAGGGCATGCAGCTTGAGCGACGGGGCAAGATGGACCGCGAACTGAATGACGCGCTTGTCGAGGAAGGGATAACGTCCCTCGATGCTGTGGCTCATCAGCATACGGTCGCCCTGGGAGCAGAGCAGGTAGCTGCCGAGAAAGATATAGTATTCGAGAAAATGGGCCCGCGAGAGCGGGTCCATCCCGTCCATCATGCCGTCGAGCTGCAGCCGCAGTTCCTCGATCGGATCGTAGTGACGAAGGTGGCCCAGCAGATCGGGGGAGAAGAACTGGAGGATAAAGGCTCCATTCTGCCAGCGCAGACGATGTGAATAGAACGGATCTTCGGTCTCCTGCAGGTTACGCAGGAAAAACTGCCGCCAGAAAGCGCTGTTGCGGCTGTCGTGCGCATCCAGATAGGGATAGAGCCGGTGCAGCAGCAGGGCGCGCCACTGCGAAGCCGGCTGACGCGCAGCGAAGAGGCGAACCTTGGTCTCCTTGTAGATGTTGTATCCGGAGAAGAATTCATCAGCGCCCTCGCCGGTGAGCACCACCTTGTAACCGCTCTGCTGCACCTCCTGGGAGAGCATGAAGAGCGGGATGGGTGCGCTGCGCAGCAGCGGCTTCTCCGCATGCCAGATGACGTCGCGGAGATGTTCACCCAGATCGCGGTTGGTGGTGGCCAGTGCCGTATGGGAGGTCTTGAGATGGCTGGAGACCAGCTGCTGAAAATAACTCTCGTCGTAGTGATCGTTCTCGAAGCCGATCGAAAAGGTGCGCAGCTTGCCGGTGTGGAGGTTGCGGATCAGGGCTGTGGTGATCGAGGAGTCGAGCCCGCCGCTGAGATAGGCACCGACCGGGACATCCGCGCGCAAGCGGATGCGCACGGCATCCTCGATCAGCTCGCGGGCCGTCTCTGCAGCGATTCGGGCATCCCGGATGACCTCGCCGCCGGCGCCGGCGTATTCGGGACGCCAATAGCGGACCTCCTGGAGATAATCCTCCTGCACGGTCAGATAGCAGCCCGGTTTGATCTCGCGAATGTTCCTGAAGGGGGTCTTGCCGGGCAGCGGTGACCAGAAGAGACAGGTTTGAGCCAGCGCGGTGTCCTCGAGCGCCGGCGCGCTGCCGGGCAGCCGCGAGAGCGCCTTGATTTCCGAAGCGAAGGCGAGATAGCCGTCGGCGATGTAGTAGAGTGGACAGATGCCGACATGGTCGCGTGCCAGGAAGAGGCGGCGGCGCCGCTGATCCCAAATGGCCATGGCGAACTGGCCATTGACCATTTTGAGCATCTCGGGCCCGAATTCCTCGTAGAGGTGGAGCAGCACTTCGACGTCGCAGCGGGTGACAAAATGGTGACCGAGGCGACGCAGCCGCCGGCGCAGCTCGATGTAGTTAAAGATCTCCCCGTTGCAGACCAGCCAGAGGGAGCCGTCTTCGTTGGAGATCGGCTGGCTGCCGCCATAGAGATCGATGATGCTCAGCCGCGACTGCCCCAGGCCGATCTGATCGTCGAGGTAGAGGCCGCATTGATCGGGCCCCCGGTGGCGCAAGCTGTCGACCATATCCTGGAGAAGGGGTTGAGGGTCCCTGGTCACACGCGGCCAGGAGAGAATTCCTGCTATTCCACACATAAAGGCCTCATGGCTGCAGTGCAAGGTACGGTTCAGGGCTCGCGGATGCCGCATACTCGGGCACCAGTTCCGACAGGGCCTGGGTGAGTGCCGCGCTCTCGAGATAGAGTGCCTCGGCGTCCAGCTTTTCGATTCTGGCGATCAGCTCCGGCAGGCCGGGGGCCTCCTGCGCCACCAGCGCGCTGATCAGTTTGTGTCCGGTCGGCACCACCTTCTCCCCTCTCCCCAGCAGCTCCTCGCGAAGTTTTTCGCCAGGCCTGAGCCCCGTATAATTGATCTCGATATCGATATAGGGCCGAAGTCCGGCCTGTTTGATCATATCCGCTGCCAGCTTCTCGATGCGGATCTTGTGACCGGCGGTGAAGATGAAGGTCTCACCGCCCTTGCCCATCGTCATCGCCTGCAGAACCAGGCTGACCGTCTCCGGGATGCCGAGAAAGTATCGTTCCATCCGTTTGTCGGGGAGGGTCACCGGTCCTCCGTACTGGATCTGCTTCAACATTTGCGGCACGATCGTCCCGTGACTGCTGAGCAGACTGCCGAGGCGGACCGTGACAAAACGAACCTGGCTGTAGGTCGCATAGGCCTGGAAGACGAGTTCGGCGACCCGGCGGGTTGCGCCGGCCAGAGACTGCGGGTTGACCGCCATCTCGGTGGAGATGAAGAGGAAGAGGTCGACCCCGTAATGGTCAGCGCAGCGGGCGAGGATGCGGGCACCGGCGATGTTGGTGTGGATGGCCTCGGCCGGATTGATTTCGCTGAGCGCGATGTTCTTGTGGCCCGCCGCATGCAGGACCAGCTCAGGCCGCAGATCGGCGAAGAGTTTGTTCATCTTGGCGCTGTCGGCAATATCGCCCAGCACGAAGGAGAGACCTGGCGCAGCCCCCAGTTCCGCCTGGAGGTCCGCCAGATAATCCTCGCTGCGGTCAAGCAAGGTCAGCTGGCGTGGCTGCAGGGCCAGGATCTGCGCCGCCAGTTCGGCGCCGACCGATCCACCGGCCCCGGTGATCAGCACCCGCTTGCCCGCCATGGCCTTGCGGATGGCGCCAAGGTCGACGCTGATCAGGCGGTGCCCGAGCAGGTCGGTGACATCGATATTGCGCGCCTTGGCGATCTGCAGCCGGCCGCTGACGACATCCGAGATGGCCGGCACGACCCGATGCTTCAGGCCGGCCATGTCGCAAAAGGTGAGGATCTGGCTGAGCTCCTCCGAGGAGATAGTACTGATGGCGATGACGATCTCCTCCGCCTGCAAGGCGCGGGCGAAGTGGGGGATCTCCTCGCGCCCGCCGTAGACGCGCACGCCATGCAGCATGGCCCCGTGCTTGCGGGGATCATCGTCGATGATGCCGACGACCCGATAGGTGTGGCCATTCTTGCTCTGCTCGCGCAGAACCATCTCGCCAATGTCGCCGGCACCGACCATCAATACCCGCTTGGCCAGCGAATAATCGATCGGCGGTTTTTTTTCGGCCTGCCGCCGCATCAGTACCCGGACCATGGTCATGGCACCGACCAGCAACAGCAGGTCGATCAGAAAGATCGTGCGTGAATGGGTGCGCCAGCTGAAGAAGAAAATCAGGACGACGATCGCCGCCGTGCTGATCGAACAGGCCTTGAGCGCGCGCAGGATGTCCGGCAGTCCGAGGTATTTGAAATAACTCTGATAGAGCCGGAAATAGATGAAAGAGAGCGCCCGTACCAGCAGTACCACCGGCAGGGTATGCGAGAAGGTGATCCACTCCGACCGCGGGATGGCGCCGTCAAAGCGCAGCAGGTAGGCCGTGACATAGCTGAGCGCAACCAGGGCCATATCGATGATGAAGAGCAGGGGCCAGCTGGCTTTGGTCGGCTGCGAGAAAGGATTAAAAATCCCCCCGAGCGTGGCCGACAGGCTGCGCAGAATGTAACGCAGGTCATTGGTCAGGGTGGGGTGCTCGGCATAGGCCATGTCGATCGCCAGTTTGCCCGGCAACAGACAGTTGGTATAATAGGCCTCCACATCATCGGGATTCTCGGGCAGCATCTCCGCCTCGTTGCGTCCGATGATCTGCGAGGGGCCCACCAGCCCCGGCCGGACCTCCAGCACCTTGCGCTGCTCCTCGGTGTAGAGGGCGACCATGCGGGGGATTTCGGGCCTGGGGCCGACCACGCTCATCTCCCCCTTGAGGATGTTGAGAAACTGCGGCAGTTCATCGAGCTTGGAAGCCCGCAGCAGATGACCGACCGAGGTCATGCGCGGATCGCGACGGCCGCTGACCCCAGGCCCCTTGGCCGGCGCATCGACGACCATGGTGCGCAATTTGTAGAGCATGAAAGGCCGGCTGTAGCGCCCCACCCGCTCCTGCCGGAAAAAGACCGGCCCCTTGGAGCTCAGCCGGATCGCCACCGCGGCGACCAACAGAATCGGCAGGGAGAGGATCAGCCCGAAAAGGGCGAAGCCAATATCAAAGATGCGCTTGATCATCGCCACCTCCCTGCGCACCCTTCTCTCCGCCCGGCACACAGGGCGAGAAAAGAGTGCGCCCGGCGCTGCCCACCCGCCCCTGCCCGATACCGCCTGTACCACATGGTCATGGAGCCCCCCTCGCTACTTTTTCTCGAGACTGGTATAATGATAGGAATAGTACTTTTGCTGATAATAGTAGGGCAGCACCTCGCCCATATCGTTCAAAATGACCCCAAGAATCGGTTTGTCGATCTCGTGCAGCATCTCGCTCGCCCGCTTGACGACCTCACGATTGGTACGTCCGGAGAGGATGACCATCAGGATGCCATCGACGTACTCGGCCAGTTTGAGGGTGTCGCCGACGTTGAGCACGGGCGGGGCATCAACGATGATCGTTTCATAGTGCGGACTCAGTTGGGTGAAGAGGGCATCCATCCGGCCGAAACTGAGCAATTCGAAGGGATTGGCGACTGTATGGCCAGCAGAGATCATATGCAGGCCGGCAAAGGGGGTCGTCTGGATGGCCTGGCTCAGCTCGAGCCCCTCGCCGAGGATCTCGGTGAGACCGTTGACCTGCTCCAGCCCGATCTTTTGATGCAGCGTCGGCCGGTTCAAATCCGCGTCGATCATCAGGTGATTGTGCTGGGTCGAGAGGGCCGCGGTGATGCCCAGATAGGTCGAGACGGTCGTCTTGCCTTCCCCGGCGACCGAACTGGTGACCATGATGATTTTGGGCTTCCGGCCGTCCTGCGGCGAGCGGATACGGGTGTATAGCCGGAAAAACTCCGCAAAATAGGGGGACCGCTCATTATATTCCTGCAAACCCTTCAGCGTACCATTTCTGTGCATGAGCCCTCTCCTAATGTATCAGGATGCGATAAACCAGCATAACCGAGACGAAGGCGAGCAGCGGCAACCCGACCGCTACCGCCACACGGCGGTGTTTCCTCCTCGTCTTCTCCATCGTCGTTTCAATCCGGGGTATGGCCGCCAGCACCGGCAGTTTGAGCAGCCGCGCCACATCATCGGTGGTGCGCACCGTAACATCCAGTACCTCGCGCACGAGAACCAACCCGCCGCCCAGTCCCAGACCGAGCAGGAGCGAGAGGATCATGATCTGCTTGCGCTTCGGCTTGATCCGTTCCAGCGGGCGCTGCGCCGCCGAGAGCAGTTTGAATTTCATCTGTGATTCCTTGACATCAGCCGACTCGCGGATCTTGGTGCCTTGCGAGGTCTGCAGCAGCATCTCATAGATTTCCCGGTTGATCATCACATCCCGCTCCAGTTTGGAGCGATACCCCTCCTGCGAGGGTTGCCGGCGGACGACGTTGTTATGGGCCTGAATGATGCCCTGCAGCACGATGCTGGTGTGCTGCAGCAGATAGCTCTCAAGCCGCATCTCCTCGAAGCGGATGGCATTGTTGACGATCTGCGGCGGCTGGTTGGCCAGATAGAGCGTGACCTGGTTCTCGAGGCGGTCATAGATCTCACGCTTGAGCTGACCGATCTCCTCATTGAGCAGCACGATCTCGACGTCGCGCCAGTTGAATTTTTTCAGCAGCTCGCAGACATCCTCGGTCCGCTTGACCATCCGCTGACGCAGGTCATGGATATCCCGGTCGAGCTGTGCTTCATACCCCAGGGGCAGCTCCTTGAGCGTTCCGGCGGTGAGCTTTTGCATCTGGTCCCGCTTGGCCTGCAAATCGATCTCCGTCGAAAGTTTAACCGACTGCATCTCGGCCAGTTTTTCCGCGCTGAGCTGATTGTCGCTGAGACTGGTTTCGGTCAATCCCTGGTTGAACGACGCCAGGCGGCTCTCGGAATCCTCGAGACGTTTGCGGTAGATCTCCAGCTGCTGGGAACTGAAGCTGGCAGCGGCCGAACTGCTCTGGATCTGACTCTGTTGGGATTCGGCGATCGCCAGCGAGGTCACCAGGTGGGTCAGACGGTAGGCATCATCCGAGGTGCGGCCCTTGCCGTCAATCTCGATGAGATTGTAGGAGCGCATGCGGGTGCTGATGCGTGCCAGCAGATGCTCGATGTAGACCTGCTGGGAGACCACCTTGCGGTCGATCGCGGGATTCTCCAGGCTCAACTGATTGATCTTGACAGCCAGTTTGGGATCCAGGGAGAGGTCCAGGCTGTCCATCAGTTGCAGGAGAAATCCCTCGCTGGTGATGCGCCGGCGGAAATACTCGATTTCGTCATGCTGTGGCGAGCCCGGGACAAAACGCAACTGGGAGCCGAGCAGGTCCGCATCGACGATCATCACCGTCGCGGACGATTCGTAGACTGGCGTCGCAGTGAAGGCATAGAACAATCCGGCAGCCATTGCCAGGGTCGCCGAAATGATCACATACCAGCGGCGGCGCCAGAGCAGTTGCCGCCAGGCTTGCCAATCCTTGGAATTGGTGCTGTAAGCCATAAGGTGCCTCTTAATAAGATAACTAATTGTTCTGCAACAAATTAAATGCGAGGCCGGTCAAGGCCGCACCGGCAAAGATCATGAAGAAGTCCCAGGCGATGCTTTCGCGCAGCATTTTCCGGCGCGGAACGTATATGGTATCCCCCGCCTTGACCATGAAGAAGGAGGGTGAACTTTCGTCCATGTACTTCTGGACGTCCACCTGGGTGACCGCCGAGTAGACGCCGTTCTTGCGGATCACCCGCACATCGCTCAGTTTCGCCTCGGCGGTCGGTCCACCCGAGGTCACCAGCGCCTCAAGCAGGTTCAGCTCCTTGTTGAAGGTGATCACACCCGGATTCCGCACCTCGCCGTAAATGAAGAGGACGTTTTGCTGGGGCTGCACGGACTGGATGCCGGAGGTGGCCGCATTCCCGAGGACCGCCGGTACATAGATATTGTCGCCGGGCTCCACTTTGGGGAGGGCCTGGAAATTGCGGTTGCGCAAGGCCTCGGCCACATCAACGGCGATGGTCCGCGGCTCGCCGTTGGCGTCGTTGCGGATGATCAGAACGTTGTTGAGATTGGCGGTCTCGAGCGGCCCGCCTGCCTCGGAGATGATGTCCCAGAGATTGGGGATCACCTCGAAGGTATATTTTTGCGGTGTACGGACATGACCCATCACGTAGACCTTGCGGCTGCCGTATTCGGTGACCTTGACCGAGGCATTGGTGATCCGGCGGTTATAGATCGCGATGCGTTCGACCACGGCTTCCCCCAGCTGATCGGTGGTGAGGCCCTCGGCCTTGATATTGCCGCCGATCGGCAGCGAGATCTGGCCGTCCGATCCCACCCGCGCGGTGACGTTGAGGGTGTTATCCTGCCAGAAGGAAACGGTGACGACATCATCCTTGCCGATGATATAGCCTTGTGCCCAGGCGAGAGCAGCCAGGGCGAGCGATCCGATCACAGTCAACAGTACTATCTTGCTTCTCATGCACAAACTCCAGTTCGCTAGCGTTAGGGCAGGGTGGTGCCCTTGACCACGTTGCTGCCCGCTGACCGGCCTTGCAGGTCATAGACATAGAGACGGTAATAATAGCTGGTAGTGCTGCTCAGGCCGACATCATCATGGGTGGTAACGGTGGCGGAATTGAGGATGACGATCGGGATGTCGCTGTTATCCACCTGGGCGGAATTACCCCGGTAGAGGCGGTAATTGGCAAAATTGGGATTGAGGCTTGCACTCCAGGTCAACCGCAGGGTCGAACTGAGCGTCGCCACCGGCGCTGCCAGAACCACCGGAGCCGGTCCCTCCTCGGAGAGGGTGGTGACCTCGATCGTATTGCTGCCGGTGAGGTTGCCGCTCTGATCCACGGTGTAGAGGCGGTACCAGTAGGTGGTACCCGGCGCCAGGCCGCTTTCCTGCTGCTGGGTGGTGGTTCGCGCCGAGATCAGGGCCACCTGATAGTCCTGATCGCTGACAGCCGGCTGGCTGCTGCGGAAGAGGCGATAGACGGCGAAATCGCTCTCGCTGCTCTGGCTCCAGCTCAGGACCGCACTGGTGGCGGTCACATTGAGCGCGGGCTGAAGCACCACGGCCTCTGGTGCCAGATTGGCGGCGGTGTGGCCGGTCACGACATTGCTGCCCGAGGCCAATCCCTGCCGATCGTAGACATAAAGCCGGTAGTAGTAGTCGCGATCGTAGCTCAGCAGCGAGTCCACGGCATGGTTGCTCGCAGCGGTGGTGACGACGGCCACCATCAGATCGGTGGAGTCGACCGCGGCGGCCGTGGAGCGGAAGAGCTTGTAGAGCGAAAAATCGGCATCGCTGCTGACCGTCCAGCTCAGATGCAAGGCATCGGCACGGCGGCTGAGCCGCTCCGGCCGGAACAGGGTGACCGCAGCCGGGGGATTCTCGATGGTCAGGGTCTGGATCGCCGTAAAGGCATCAGAAGCATTGCCGGCGATGTCTGTGAAATTGCCGGTGAGGAGGATGGCCTGCTGATCCTCGACCGGTGGGATGATGTAATCGTGGCTGTAGAGCCCGTCAGCGGCGGTCAGATCGCCATGGCTGCCGTCATCATAAAGATGGATGCCGGTCAGCAGGCTGCCGATAGTGACCGTGGCCTGCCCGTTGGCCTCGCCGGTGCGCATGCGCAGCTTGATCACATCTCCGATGCGGCGCGGCTGGGTGCCATTGGTGATCTCGAGGCTCTGGATCGCTGCACGGGTGTCCAGATGGATATCATCCGTCACCGGGGTAGCGCTCTGATTACCCTCCCCGTCCAGAAAGATGGCGTAGAGATGTTTGAGGCCATCGCCCGGCATAAAAGTCCATTCCATCGTTGTGCTGTACAGCTGCCAGGATGCGCCGGTCAGGCTGGAATCCTGTCCGATCTTGACGTAGCGGGTGCCGGCCGGTGCGATGAAACCCAGAGTGATCGCAAAGGAATTGGTATAGAGCGCGCCGCTGTTGATGGTCATCGAGTAGAGCCCGGGGGTAGCCGAAACCGCCGTGGAGAGGCCACCGCGCAGCCCGGCGGTGTTGCAGGCAGCCACCTGATAGATATAACTCTGGCCGTTGAGCAGGCCGGTATCCAGATAGCCGGTCGTGACCGATGAGTCGAGGACAACCGGTTTATCACGCAGGCTGTCGCTGCGGAAGATGAAATAACGGCTGATCTCACCGGGCGGCGGAGTCCAGGTGAGGCGGACCGAGCGGTCCAGCACGCGCGCCGTCAAATGGGCCGGGGCAGCGGGATAACTGGAGCGTGCGACCCGGACCGGATCGGAGATTTGTTCACATGCTGCAGCCAGCAGGAGCAGCATCGAGGCCGCCAGAAAGTACCTGAGGTTCATGGTCCAGCCTCCTAAAAGGGAAGAGTATATGAGATTGTGAAGCCGCTGCCGTCGGAGGCCGGCCCGCTCGTTCCCGGATCGGCGAGAAACTCGATCTGGCGCAGTTTTTTCGGAAAGACAAAGAGCGCGTCGAGAAAATTGAAGGCGTGCAGCCCTGCAAGAGAAAAAAGGGCCGCGCGACGCCAGGTCTCCGCTTGCTGGTAGCGGTCATGGGCCCTGCGGACCGCCAGCCAGGCCTCGGGCTCCAGTGCCAGCTGCCGGCTGGCCGACCGATAGTCCGCCACCCGGGCATTGTACTCGTCCTGCCGTTGCGTGAATTGATTGTGGGCATAGGCCAGCGAGAGCATCGCGCCCCCCTCCAGGACCTGGAGGATGCGGGATTTGGTCTTTTGCTCGGTGTAATCCTGACCCCAACCGGGAAAAACCAGGGAACGGGCCACCGCCATCTTGCGCGTTTTGGGAGTGAGCATGAAAGTGATCGTTTCGATCTTGCGCGCGCCAAAATCGATGTCGCGCGAGACGGTCTCATAACCGCGTTTCTCGGCGTAGAGCCGGTAGCGCCCGCTGAGCTGATAGGGGAAGGAACAGGGGGTTTTGCCGATGATCTCGCCTTCAATGGTCACTGTGGCGCCGCTGGGACGGGATTCGATCATGAAACCCTTGGCCGCATCCTGGTTTCCCTGCGCCCGGAGCGTGCTGCCCGGAGAGCAAAGCAGAATCAGCAAGAGGAGCGTGAGGTGTTGGCCGTGCTGCCAGCATCGGCTGGCCAGTAAGGGTAACTGTGTTTTTATCTGCTGCATGCAAGCCTCACAAATCACTAATTTTAGCCAAAAAAGAACTTGACAAACCGACTGCCGTTTTGTATTTTGTGCAGACAAAAAAAGCCCACGGCAGCTTGTGCGCAAGCACGAGCCGCAGTTGTGGCGACGCTGCCAGCATTAATGACTTGGCCGGTCTGCTGGCAGCTTTTTTTTTATTGGGGATGATGACGCCGCAGTCCGAACGGACTCGTGCCTCTTTTCAAGAGTACGACGTCAAGCCTATCGAGCGATCCCCCATCGCAAGGGCTGATTGGAAACCTGTTTTGAACTGGATTTGTTGATTATGGATACGCGCTGCTAAGGCTCTGAAGCTGCTGATCCTCACCGGGCTGTTGCGCGGGCTGTGCCCCCCAGATGCATTCGTTGGCTGGGATTTCTTTCACAAAGCGGGATTTTGGTACGATGAAGGTGTACGTTGTACAAGAAGCTGTGTTTCGCAGGCGGATTTGCCGAGACCGGATTGCCAAAGCTTCACCTTGAACACCTTGATGCCGCAAAATCCCCCACCACCCCACCACCCTCTCGGATAAAGAGAACAGGGTCAATAGTTGGAGCAGATTTGCTGTCGAGCAAGATTCAGGCTTGAAGCGATTTACTACCCATCGTGGTCTGGATAGTCTTTCATTGGCGTTGCTGTACAAGAAATATACAGAGTGTGGACTTCAATGTCAACAGAAAAATGCAAAAAAGTAATTTTTTTAACGCCTATACGCCAATATTATGCAAAAACTAGTCAATTTAAGCGTCGTGTGGGCTACAACCGGCGTGCAGGGACCCTGGCGGGCTCCCGGTCCCCGGTAAAATGGCCCCGGCAAACCCCACCCGCAGTGGTGATCTGCCCGCAGGCCCTCGGGCTTGACACCGGAAGAGTGGAACAAATCCGGCAGATTCCTTGTTGAAAAGTACAAACCACCCCTTAATCAACAGGAGTATGTCATGAATGCATTGATGCAAATGCTGATCCAGCAGCTGAGCGGTAATGCCGTCGGCAAAATCGCCAAACAACTGGGCCTCGACACCACAACCGCCTCCCGGGCCGTCGGTATGGCCATCCCGGTCCTTATGTCCGCCCTCACCCGCAATTCGGCGACCGAAGCGGGCGCCTCGTCGTTGCACAACGCCCTGGTCAAGGACCATGACGGCTCTATCTTTGACAACCTTGGCGGCCTGATCAGCAATGTTGCCGGTGGTTCCGGCGCCGGCATCCTCAAGCACATCCTCGGTGCCGACCAGACGGTGGTCACCTCCCGCATCAGCCAGAGCGCCGGCATCGACACCGGCACCATGGGGCAAATCATGCAAATGGTCGCACCGATGGTCATGGGCGCCCTGGGCAAAACCACCCGCGATGAGGGTCTGGACAGCTCGGGCCTCTCCGCCTTGCTCACCGGCCAGCAGCAGGAGGCCGAAAGCGCCCAGCCTGATCTCTTCGGTTCGCTCAACCGGATGCTCGACTCGGATGGCGATGGCAGCTCAATGGACGAGATCGGCGGCATTCTCGGCAAACTCTTCAGTTGATCGCAACCCGGCAGCCTGGAGCCCGCAGAAACGATCCGGGCTGCCACTCCTTTTGATACAAGCCTGCACCCTCCAGCGCAGGCTTTTTTGTGGATTCGGACCAACGCCCATGACCAACTCCAACCCACGGCGGCGATTGCTCAATCCCGGCGAAATCGAGCTGCTCGCCCCGGCGCGCGATCCCGAGGCCGGCCGGGCCGCCATCGATTTCGGCGCTGACGCCCTCTATATCGGCGCCCCCCGCTTCGGCGCCCGCGAACAGGCCGGCAACAGCCTGGAGGAACTCGCCACCCTGATCGAGTTCGCCCACCGCTTCTGGTGCCGGGTCTATATTACCCTCAATACGCTGATCCACGACCATGAACTGGACGAGGCCGTCGCTCTGACGCATCAGCTGCATGATCTGGGGGCGGACGGCCTGATCATCCAGGACACCGGCTTGCTCGAGTCGGATCTGCCCCCCCTGCCGCTGATCGCCAGCACCCAGATGCACAACCACACCCCCGCGCGGGTGGCCTTTCTCGAGGCGGCCGGTTTTCAGCGTGCGATCCTCGCGCGCGAGCTCGATCTGGAGCAGATTCGCGCCATCCGTCAGGAGAGCGGCATCGAGCTGGAGTGCTTCATCCATGGAGCGCTGTGCGTTTCTTACAGCGGCCAGTGTTATCTCAGCCTCGCCCGCGGCGGCCGCAGCGGCAACCGCGGCCAGTGCGCCCAACCCTGCCGGCTCCCCTACCGCCTCGTCGACAGCGCCGGCCGGACCCTGGCCGGGCGGCAGCACCTCCTCAGCCTGCGCGATCTCAATCTCTCGGCGGCGCTCGGCGATCTGATCGACGCCGGCATCACCTCCTTCAAGATCGAAGGCCGGCTCAAGGAGGCCTCCTATGTCAAGAATCTCGTCCGCTGGTATCGGCATCAGCTCGACGAGCTGCTGCCGGAGCGTGCTCTGCGACCCGCTGCCTCCGGCCGCAGCAGCGCCGGTTTTGTCCCCGACCCGGCGAAGAGCTTCAACCGCGGCTTCACCACCTATTTTCTCCACGGGGCCGACCGGACGCTGACGGCGCGGGCGACGCCCAAATTTACCGGGGAGCCGCTCGGCACCGTTGCCCGCTGCCACGGGGGTCAACTTGAACTCGCGCCCGGTGCGCCGGCCCTGCACAACGGCGACGGCCTCACCTGGCTGGATCCGGCGGGCGAACTGCAGGGCGTGCGCGTTAACCGGGTCGAGGGGCGGCGTGCCTTCCTTGACCGGCCCCTCTCCTTGCCCGCGGGCACGCCTGTCGCGCGGAATTACGATCACGCCTTCCTCGCCGTCCTGAAAAAAGAAACGGGCGGCCGCACGGTGGCGGTCGCCCTCCATTTCAGAATGACACCGGCAGGATTTTGCCTGCAGGGGGTGGACGAGGACGGTGTGACCGCCGAGGTCTCCCTGACGGTGGCCCATCAAACGGCCCGCGCTCCGGCGCAGGCGGAAGAACAGGTTCGCCATCAGCTGAGCCGCTGCGGCGGCACCGCCTTTCGCTGCACCGGCGTGCAAATCGAATGGGCGGAGCCCTGTTTCCTCCCCCTCTCCGAGCTCAACCGGCTGCGGCGCGATCTGCTGGGGGCCCTCCTCGCCGCTCGCCTGCGTACCCATCCCCTGCTCCGTGTCCCGCTGCAGCCGAACGCCGTCCCTTTCCCGGAGAATCGCCTGGGATTCGAGGGCAACGTCCTCAACCGTCGTGCCCGTGCCTTCTACGCGCGCCACGGGGTGCAAGAGATCGAACCCGCCGCGGAGTCGGGCCTCGATATGCGCGGCCGGCGCGTGATGACGACCCGCTACTGCATCCGCCGCGAACTCGGCCTGTGCGGCAAAGCCCTGCAAGCCGCCGGCTATGCCGAGCCGCTCTTCCTCCTCGATGACCAGGGCGAAGCCCTGCGCCTCCACTTCCGCTGTGAGCCCTGCGAGATGGAGCTCTACCTCCCCGACTGAACGCCCCGCTCTAGGCGATCGCCACCCGGATCAGATAGAGAAGGCCCGCCAGCGAGAGCGCAATGGCGAGGGCGGCCGCAGTGTGCGCCGGCTCGCCTCCACGGCCGGCCCGCAGAGCCCGCCGCACCACCATGGGGCCGAGCAGCAGGGTATTGATTATCAGGGGAACCAGGAGAAACCATGAGGGCTCGAGCCAACGCCCGGGATCGGCGAGGGCGGCCACTCCGGCATGCCAACGCGCCGCGCTCCCGACCGCACCGCTGATCTTGCCGGCCTGGATCATCAGATCGAATCCCCGCATGAGAAAGAGCAGGGCATTTCCGCAGAGCATCAACCAGGCCCCCACCCGCGCCGCATACGCCCAGGCGACCGCCGCCGGCCAGCTCTCGCCCTCATCGAGCCGGCTGTGGAGCACCCCATACCCCGCATAGATGACGAAACCGATGTTGAGCCAGCTGGCGAAGCGCAGCCAGGAGGTCGGCGGCAGATAATAGATCAGATAGAGGCAGGAGAGAATGCCGAGGGCCGGAAAGATATGATCCCGGCAAAAATAGAAGAAGAGGGCGGCTGCGATCAGCAGGCCGGCCTTGGCCAGGGGCGGCAGCGGCACCCATAGGAGCACGGCCGCCAGGATCAGATAGAGGCCGAGGGCCCAGGGCCACCCTCCGGGCACGCGGAAGGGGCGCGGCCGGCCGGGATCGCGCCGCCGCAGGACGATGATTCCGGCGCTGACCAAAATGAAAGCGAAGAGCGTGCCGATATTGGTCAGATCGACCATTTCGTCGATGCTGGCAACGGCGGCGAAAGAGGCCACGAAGAGCCCGGTGATCAGGGTGGCGATATGCGGGGTGCGAAAACGCGGATGGACCCGGCGGAATACTGGCGGCAGCAGGCCGTCACGCGACATCGAGAAGAATATGCGCGGCTGGCCGAGCTGGAAGATGAAGAGCACCGCGGTGTGGGCGATGACCGAGCCGAAGGCGACGATCCCGACCGCCCAGCCGAGTGAGGGACTGGCATGCGCGAGCGCCAGGGTCAGGGGCTCGGCCTGCTCGGTGGCGAGGGTGGCCTTGAGCTCCGGATAGGAGATCAGACCGGTGAAAATGGCCGAGACGATCACGTAAAAAAGGGTGCAGATGATGAGCGAGGCGATAATGCCGATCGGGAGGTCGCGTTTGGGATTGCGCGTCTCCTCCGCAGCGGTCGAAACCGCGTCGAACCCGATGTAGGCGAAAAAGACGATCGCCGCCCCGGCGCTGATCCCCGACCAGCCGTTCGGGGCGAAGGGTGTCCAGTTCTCCGGCTTGATCCAGAAACCACCGACTACAATGAAAAAGGTCAGCACGACGATCTTGATGCCGACCATCACGGCATTGAAGCGGGCGCTCTCCCGGATGCCCCAGATGAGCACCAGGGAGATCAGCGCGACGATCGTGACCGCCAGAAGATTGCAGACAATCGGCAAGCCGAAGAGGTGCGGGGCATCACGGAAGACAGTCTGTACTCCGGCGCTATCGACGATGCGCGCGGCCGTGCGGTAATCCATCGAGATCCAGTCGGGGATGACGACGCCAAATCCGCGCATAAAGGTCTTGAAATAGTTCGCCCAGGAGATGGCCACAGCGATGTTGCCGACGGCATATTCGATGATCAGGTCCCAGCCGATGACCCAGGCGATCAGCTCGCCAAGGGTTGCGTAGGAGTAGGTGTAGGCCGAACCGGCGATCGGCACCAGCGAGGCGAATTCGGCGTAACAGAGGGCGGTGAAGCCGCAGACCACCGCGGTGATGACAAAGGAGAGCATCAGCGCCGGGCCCGCGCCCGGCCTGAAGGCATCTCCGGCAGCGGCCGTACCGATGGTGGCGAAGATGCCGGCGCCGATGATGGCGCCGATGCCGAAGAGGGTCAGCTGTACCGGCCCCAGCACCCGTTTGAGGCTGTACTCACTGCGCTCGGAGTCGCGGAGGATGCGATCCAGCGATTTGATGCGGAAAAGCGCAGCCATGCCGCGGCCGCGTGTGGGTGAGGCTCCTTCCATCTGCCAGGCTCCTTCCTGCTGCCAGCCGGTCCGTTTTCGTCCTGAATATACGGCTATTTGGGCCGAAGTTGCAATCGAATTCTCAGCTCCCCACCCGGTCGGGATGGGCTATTGAACCAGAACGGAGGGCAGCCTGGCAAATAAAACCATTTGGTTTTAGGATACATTTATTTAAATTATAAAGCTAATGAGCAAATCACTCGCATAAGGATCTGGCAAAGGGAAAAGGAGTTCCATGAAGATTTTTGTGCTCAATTGTGGCAGCTCTTCGCTCAAATTTCAGCTCATCGAGGCCGATACGGAAAAGCTTCTGGCCAAGGGCGTGGTGGAGCGGATCGGCGCCAGCGATGCCATCTTGACCTACAAGCCGGTGGGCAAAGAGGCGGTTTCGCAGACGCGTGAAATCCCCAACCACGAAACCGCCCTGAGTCTGGTGCTTGACCTGCTTTCGAGCGCTCAGCATGGCGTGATTGCGAGCATGGGCGAAATCAAGGGGGTTGGCCACCGTCTGGTGCACGGCGGCGAGGAGTTTGTCAGTTCGGTATTGATCGATGGCAAGGTGAAGGAGGGGGTGCACCGCTGCATCCAGTTTGCGCCGCTGCATAATCCCCATAATCTAAAGGGCGTGGAAGTCTGCGAGCAGCTGATGCCGGGGGTGCCACAGGTGGGCGTCTTCGATACCGCCTTCCATCACACCCTGCCGGCCAAGGCCTTTATGTATGCCCTGCCGATGTCGTTCTACCGCAAGCACCGCATCCGCCGCTATGGTTTCCACGGCACCTCGCATGCCTATGTCGCCCGCAAGGCAGCCGAGTTCACCGGCCGGCCGCTCGAGAACCTGAAGATCATCACCTGTCATCTCGGCAACGGCGCCAGTGTCACCGCTGTCGATGGCGGCCGCTCGGTCGAGACCAGCATGGGCTTCACCCCGCTCGAAGGGCTGGTCATGGGGACGCGCTCCGGGGATGTCGATCCGGCCCTGATTCCCTATATTGCCAAGATCGAGGATCTCTCGATGGCCCAGGTCGATTCCCTGCTCAACAAAAAAAGCGGCATGCTCGGGCTGACCGAAAAGACCAATGATTTTCGCGAAATCGAGGAGGCGGCCGAGCATGGTGATGCCGCCTGCATCCAGGCCCTGGAGATCTTTTGCCACCGCCTGCGCAAGTACATCGGTGCCTATATGGCCGTGCTCGGCGGTCTGGATGTGCTGGTCTTCACCGCCGGCATCGGGGAGCACTCTCCGCTGGTGCGCGAATGGACCTGCGCCAATCTGGCCGCACTCGGGATCGAGATTGACCCGGCGCGCAACGCCAAAAATGAATTTGATATCGGCTCGGGCGCCGTCAGGGTCCTGGTGGTGCCAACCAACGAGGAACTCGCCATCGCCCGCGAAACCCAGCGCATTCTGGCCCATTGAGCAGCCCTGATCGATGGAAAGCATAAAAAAAGCCTTTTACCGGCACCGGTAAAAGGCTTTTTTTTTGAGCGGGAGACGGGGATCGAACCCGCGACATCAAGCTTGGGAAGCTTGCGTTCTACCACTGAACTACTCCCGCAGCGTGAACTCTATTTTAGCAAATATTCTGACGAAATGCAAGGCCTTTCTGCACGGCCGGCCGGGTTGGCGCGAGAGGGGCGCAGAGGCTGCCGGGTTGGCGCGAGAGGGGGGCTTTGCGGCTCTACGCGAGCCAGTGGCAGCCGGGTCGGCACAAGAGGGGTACGGAGGCAAAGGAATCTCTTGAATATGGCCCAAAAAACTGCTATGTTATTTCCAGCACACACACGACCGGGCCAAGGCGCCCGGCAGCACACTTAACCAGGAGGATGCCATGGCTGAAGAGATGGTATCGGCCGGAAAACTGGCCAAGGAATGGGGCGTAAGCGAAGCCGCCGTCAAAAAGGCGATCAAGGAACTCGGTGTCGAGCCCGACGCCAAAAAGGGTGTTTGCGCCCTCTACAGCGCAACCACAGCCGCCAAAATCAAAAAAGCGCTCAAGTAAAGGAGGTCTGCATGCTTTTTGCCGGTCTCGACAGCTCGACCCAGGGCTGCAAACTGATCGTCCTCGATCTCGACAAGCGGGAGGTCGTGCACCTCGATGCGATCAACTATGACAGCGATCTCGACTATGGCACGCGCAACGGGGTCATTCAGGGGCTCGAACCGGGCGCTTCGGAATCCGATCCCGCCATGTGGATCGAGGCCATCGAGCGCCTCTTCGCCCGCATGGCCAAGGCCGGCGTCCCGGTCGCTCAGATCCGCGCCCTTTCGGTCTCGGGTCAGCAGCACGGCCTGGTCACCCTGGATGCCGCCGGCGGGCTGTCGCGGCCTCGCAGCAAGCTGTGGAACGATTTCAGCACCGAAGAGGAGTGCCGCCTGCTCACCGCCGCGGTCGGCGGCGCCGCGGCAATGATCGCCGAGGTCGGCAACAGCCAGCGCACCGGCTACACCGCCGCCAAGATTTATCACCTGGTGCGCCACGAGCCCGAGCTCTGGCGCAAGACCGCCACCTGCTTTCTGGTGCACAACTATGTCAACTGGTGGCTGACCGGGGGTGAAGAGGGCGGCATCCGCGTCATGGAGCCCGGCGATCTCTCCGGGATGGCCCTCTGGCACCCCGGCACCGGCCGCTGGTCGGAAAAGGTGCTCAAGGCGATCGCACCGGATCTGGCGGATAAACTGCCGCCGGTCCGGCCTTCGGATCAGAGCATCGGCACGATCGGCCGCAAGCTGGCGGAGCGCTTCGGCTTTGACCCCCACTGCCGCATTGACGCCGGCTGCGGAGACAACATGTACGGCGCCATCGGCACCGGCAACGTCACCCCCGGCCTCGTGACCATCAGCCTCGGCACCAGCGGCACGGCCTACACCGTGCTCGATACCCCCTTCATCGATGCCAGCGGTGAGATCGCCGCCTTCCGCGACAGCACCGGGCGGCATTTCCCGCTGCTGTGCGTCTCCAACCTCGCCAACGGCTACAATGCCCTGATCGCTGAGCACGGCCTGACCCATGCCGCCTTCAACCAGCTGATGGAGCGCACCCCGGCGGGCAACGAAGGCCGGATGCTCCTGCCGTGGTATATGGGCGAACGGACACCCGATGTGCCCCTGGCCGCGCCGGTCTATTTCGGCTTTGGACTGAACGATTTCACCGTAGAGAAGCTCGGCCGCGCCGTCCTCGAGGGGCATATCCTCAACCTCTACGACGGTTATCGCAAGATGCCGGTGCAGGCGCGGGAGATCCGGCTGACGGGTGGGCTCTCGCAGTCCCCGGCCTGGTGCCAGGCGATCGCGGATATCTTCGAGACCGAGGTTGTGCCGGTGGAGGGCGAGGGCGCTGCGATGGGCGCTGCCCTGCACGCCGCCTGGGTCTATGAGAAGGAGAACGGCCGCGACATCGCCCTGCCCGAGCTGGTGGCCCCCTTCATCCAGCTGCGCGAGGCGATGCGTAAAAAGCCGCTGCCGGAACACATCACCCGCTACCAGCCGATGAAGCGGGCCTTCGCCGCTCTCAGCGCCCGGGTCCGCGGGGTCGCCGGCGCCGAGGATCCCTTTGCCTGGCGGCAGCAGCTCATCCAGGATCTCCCCTGAAAGCGAGGCAGCCATGCGCAAATTGATCTACTGGCTGGCGGCGATCGCCCTGGTCTTCGGCCTGATGCTGGGGCTGCGCGCCTGGCTGCTCAGCCGGATCACCTACCAGCCCGATTGGTTCCAGCAGCAACAGGCGGCGGGTGAGGCATGGAAAAGCCCAGCGGCGACGCAGCATCCCGCCGCCGGCAGCGCTCATCAGGCGGGCGGCAGGGCGGTACTTGGGGAAAAACCGGCCGCCGCTGCAGTCCGGCTGACTCCGCTGCAGCGAACACTGCAGCAGCAGGGCGAGGCGCGGATCACCGCTGATGACTTTGTTCCAACCCTGTTGAACGAGATGGCGGGCCAGGACCAGTTCGATCCCTATGCGGTTGTACGCGGTGCCAAAACCACCATTCATCCGGGCCGGATGGTCGTCGAGATGATGGTCAATCTGGAGGCGATCCCGCGCGATGAGCTGACGCCGGAGGGGGCGCGGGTATTCGATCAGCTGCGTGACCTGCTGCCGGATAAAACCCTGCAGCAGGTCTACATCAAGGGCGACCTCGAACCGGTGGCCTCCGGGGACCGTGTCATCCTCGGCGGCTCCTCGCGGATTCAGATTGGCCGTTTCACCTTTGATCTGACCGATCTCAAGAACCGTTTTCACCTCGATCCCGCCATCGCGATGAGCCATTTTGCCTTCAGCCGTTTCGAGCTGCGCGAGGGCTATCTGCTGCTGCGGCAATAGGCCGCGGCGGCGAACCCGGGAGCAGGTATCAATGCATGCTGTACCGCCATCCCATGCCCGGACCATCGAAGAGGCCGATGATCCCCGTATTGCGGTCTTTCGGGCCATTCGGGACCGCGAGCTGATCCGTGAACAGGGGCTCTTCATCGTCGAGGGCGAAAATCCGGTCCTGCGGCTGCTGGCAAGCCCCTTCGAGACCCGCGCCGTACTGGTCAGCGAACAACGGCTGGAGCGGATCGCACCGCAGGTCCCCCCATCCGTGCCCCTCTTCGTTGCGCCGGCTTCACTGCTGGAGCAGGTGCCCGGCTTCCTCTTCAATCGGGGTGTCCTCGCCTGCGGTCTCCGCCGCCCGCTGCCCGGTTTGCCGGCCCTGCTGGCGGGGCTGCAGCCCCCGGCCACGCTGGTGGTCTGCTGCGGCATCGGTGACGCCGAGAATCTCGGGCAGATCCTGCGCACTGCCAGCGCTCTCGGAGCGGCAGGGCTGTTAATCGGGGAAGGCACGATCGATCCCTTTTACCGGCGGGTCATCCGGGTTTCAATGGGCAGCCTTTTCACCCTGCCCCTGGCCATGAGCACCGATCTGGCAGCGGACCTCACGCTGCTCAAGGCGCGGGGCTTTTCGCTCTTCGCCACCCACCTGGACCCGGACAGTACGCCGCTGCCGGCAGTGAAGCCGGCTCTCCTGAACGCCCTGCTGCTCGGCAGCGAGAGCAAGGGCCTGCCCGCGGTCCTGGTGCAGCGCTGCCAAGTGCGCGTCACCATTCCCATGCAGCACGGGGTCGATTCCCTCAACGTCGCCGCCGCCGCGGCGATCTTTCTCCACCATTTCCGGGTCTGACAACGGCGGCATGGCTGCCGGATACGGCGCTGCTGCTCCTGTGCCAGCCAAAACTCTTGGTTTTAAGCTGAAAAATCCCTACCTTTCATTTTGCCAAAACAGGAGAATCCATGAATCCACACCAGTACCCGGCCCCACCGGCCATGACGATCGACGTCAAGAAGCAATACCGGGCCAAACTCGAAACCAGCCGCGGCCTGATCGAGCTGGAACTCTATCCCCAATATGCCCCGATGACGGTCAACAATTTTGTCTTCCTCAGCCGCGAAGGCTTTTATGACGGGGTCCTCTTTCACCGGGTCATCGCCAATTTCATGATCCAGGGCGGCGATCCCACCGGCACCGGCCGCGGCGGCCCGGGTTACCGCTTCGCCGACGAATTCAAGGGCAATCCCCTGACCCACGAAACCGGCGTGATCTCAATGGCCAATGCCGGACCGGGCACCAACGGCAGCCAGTTCTTCATCACCCACTCGCCGCAGCCGCATCTCAACGGTCACCATACGGTTTTTGGCAAGGTGATCAGCGGCCAGGAGACAGTCGATGCCGTCTGTCAGGGCGATGTCATTCAAAAAGTGACCATCGAGGAAAAGTAGGTCCGCAGCGGCGTGGAAAAGGTCGGCAAAGTCTCTTTCTATACCCTCGGCTGCCGCTTGAACCAGGCGGAGACCGCAGCCCTGCAGAACCGCTTTACGGCGGCGGGATACGAGGTCGTCGATTTCGCCGAACCCGCCGACGTGGTGGTGATCAACACCTGCACAGTGACCGGGCATGGCGACAGTGATGCCCGGCGGCTGGTGCACCGGGTCCACCGCGACCAGGGCCAGGCGCGGATCGCCCTCATCGGCTGCCAATCCCAGCTGCAGGGCGAAGCCCTTTGCCGCTTGCCGGGCGTGAGCTGGGTGGCCGGGAATGCAGTCAAAATGGAACTGCCGGAGATCATCCGCAGCCATCCTGAGGGTGGTCCCCTGCTGGTCGCCCCGAAGATCGGCCGCGGCGCCTTTACCATGCCCGCGCCGGCGATCGACGCCAATCGCACCCGCGCCCATCTTAAAATCCAGGACGGCTGCAACTTTTTTTGCTCTTTTTGCGAGATCCCCTATGCGCGCGGCCGCAGCCGCAGCCGTGAGTTCAGCGATGTGCTGCGCGAGGCGGAGCTGCTCGTCAGCGCCGGCCATCGTGAGATCATCCTGACCGGGGTCAACATCGGCACCTGGCAGGAGGGCGAGAGAGGGCTGATCGAGCTCATCGGCGCCCTCGAGACCCTCAGCGGCCTCGAACGGATTCGCATCTCCTCGATCGAGATGACCACCATTCCCGAAGACCTCCTGGCAATGATGCGCCGTGGCCGCCTCTGCCGCTTCCTCCATGTTCCGGCCCAGAGCGGCAGCGATGCCATCCTCAAGGCCATGCACCGCCGCCATACGGCAGAGCAGTTCGCCGCCCTGATCCGGCATGCCGCGTCCGAGATCCCGGAGATCGGCCTGGGCACCGACGTGCTGGTCGGCTTTCCCGGCGAGAGCGACCTGCTCTTCGAAGAGACGCACGCCCTGCTCGAGTCGCTGCCACTGGCCTATTTTCACGTCTTCAGCTATTCGGAGCGCAGCCATGCCCGCAGCCGGCTCCTGCCCGGCAAGATCGACGACGCCACCAAGGCCCGGCGCAGCAAGATCTTGCGCCAGTTGAGCCTGCGCAAACGCCAGGAGTATTTCCGCCGTTTCCTCGGCAGCGAACAGCTGGTCCTCTTCGAGGAAGAAAAAGGGGGAGTCTGGAGCGGCGTGACCGATACCTACCTCCGGGTGCGGGCGCGCAGCAGCGAGCCGCTGCGCCGGCAGCTTCGCCGGGTCCGGCTGGAGAGGGCCGAAGAACTCTCGGTCCTGGGAACTCTGGTCGATTAACCCGCGTATCTTACAGGGAGAGTCAAGCCCGTTTGAAAGTCTATATCGAAACCTACGGCTGTCAGATGAACGAATATGACAGCGAGATCATTCGTGCCTTGCTCGATTCAGCCGAGTACGAGGCGACCGACGACCCCGCGGCGGCCGATGTGGTGCTGATCAACACCTGCGCCGTACGCGAGCATGCCGAACTGCGAGTGATCAACCGCATCCACGAGATCCGGCGGCTGCGCAGCAAGGGCTCGCAGCGGCTGGGCGTGGTCGGCTGCATGGCGCAGGGGCTCAGGGAGCGTTTGCTGGCGAATCCCCGGCTGCCGATCGACTTTATCGCCGGGCCGGACAACTACCGTCTCCTCCCCGAGCTGATTGCAGCGCCGGCGCAGAAAAAGAGCCGCTTCGCCCTCGAGCTCTCGGATTACGAGACCTATGCCGATATCTATCCCCGCCGGGCAGGCGGCGTCAACGCCTGGCTGGCGGTGATGCGCGGCTGCAACAACTTTTGCTCCTTTTGTGTCGTCCCCTATCGCCGCGGCCGCGAGCGCAGCCGCTCCCCGCAAAACGTCGTCGCGGAGGTACGCCGCCTCGCCGCCGAGGGCTTCCGCCAGGTGACCCTGCTCGGGCAGAACGTCAACTCGTACCGCCACGGCGACAGCGATTTCGCCGCACTCCTGCAGGCGGTAAGCCGGGTGGAGGGTATCGAAAGGGTGCGCTTCACTTCCCCCCATCCCAAGGATTTCCCGATGCGACTGGTGGAGGTGATGGCGGCGGAGCCCCGGATCTGCAACCATATCCATTTGCCGCTGCAGGCCGGCAGCGATCGCATTCTCAAACTGATGCGCCGTACCTACACCCGGCGCCATTTTCTCGAGCTGGTGGAACAGATCCGCACCCGCATCCCCGGCATCGCCTTGACCACGGATATCATCGTCGGATTTCCGGGCGAGAGTGATGAGGAATTTGCGGAAACCGAGGCGCTGATGCGCGAGATCGAATTCGATGCGGCCTTCATTTTCCAGTATTCAGAGCGGCCCGGGACCCTGGCGGCGCGGAAATACCCCGATACGCTCCCCGAAGAGGAGAAGAGCCGCCGTTCGGTCCTGCTCAACGCCGTGCAGAACGAGATCTCGCTGCGGAAGAACCTCAGCCGCATCGGCCAGACCGAGCAGGTCCTGGTGGAACAGAGCGGCACCAAAAAATCGGCTGCGGAGAGCCAGGGTCACAGCGATGGCAACCGGCTGGTGATCCTCCAGGAGGGTTCTTACATGGTGGGCGAAATGGTGGCCGTGCGGATTCATGATGCCACAGCCCATGTCCTCAAGGGCCGGCGGCTCTGACAGACTCATCCTTCCGCAAAGAGCAAAAGTGGCGGTACATTTAGCAGGGGGTGCTCCGGGCGGGAGTCGCCCGTACCACCAGGAAGCGCATACGAGTTGAAAGAAGGAACCCCATTGAAGCGGAAACCACTGATCCTTTTTCTCGGCCTGGGGCTGGCCGGTTTCAGCCTCCCTGGCCGCTGCGCCATACCCGATGAGGCGGCCCTGCAGCTGCATCGGGAACT
The DNA here is from genome assembly GCA_964436305.1 of uncultured Cytophagia bacterium. Classification (GTDB taxonomy): domain Bacteria; phylum Zhuqueibacterota; class Zhuqueibacteria; order Residuimicrobiales; family Residuimicrobiaceae; genus JAKPUX01. The sequence continues at coordinate 27,466 of CAYTCI010000004.1, forward strand.
GCTGACCATCGACACCCACTGCGACACCCCGCTGCATATGCTTGACAGCACCTGGGACATCGGTGCCCTGCACGCTGCGGGCTCCCGTGACCGCGGCAAGATCGACCTCCCCCGCATGGAAAAGGGCAATCTCGACGCCCTCTTCTTCGCCGCATTTGTCTCGCAGCGCTCCCTGACCCCCGAAAATTATCGCCAGGCGCGCGCCGCCGCGGAAAACCTCATCGCCCTGACCGAGGCAATGGTGCGCAAGTACCCGGATCGCATCCGTCTCGCCACCAGTCCTGCCGAGATCCAGCGTAATACGGCCTCGGGGCTGCTCAGCGCCTGCATCGGTATCGAAAACGGCTTCGCCCTCGGCCATGATCTCGCCAGCCTGCCGGCCTATCAGGCGCGCGGAGTGCGTTACGTCACCCTCTGCCATACCAAAGACAACGATCTCTGCGACTCATCGACCGATCCCTCGCCGGACCATTGGCACGGCCTCAGCCCCTTCGGCCGTGAGGTCATCGCCGAAATGAACCGTCTCGGCATCCTCGTAGACCTCTCGCACGCTTCGGATGAGGCATTTTATCAGGCCCTTGCCTGCTCCAAAACCCCGATCTTCGCCAGTCACTCCTGTGTCCGCGCTCTTTGCGACCATCCCCGCAATCTCAGCGACGCCATGCTCAAAGCCCTGGCGGCAAAGAGCGGCGTCATGCAGATGTGCATCCTCAGTGAATACGTCAAGGCCATTCCCGCCAACGCCCGGCGTGAGGCAGCGCAGGACTCCCTCGACCGGGTCTATGGTGCCTGGGATGCCATCACCACCCCTGCCCTCCGTCAGGCCAAACGCGAAGCCTGGAACCTGGTCGATGAACGCTATCCGCGCACCCTGGCCACCGTCGCGGATGTCTGCGATCATATTGATCATGTGGTCAAGCTGGTGGGCATCGACCATATCGGTATCGGCACCGATTTCGACGGCGGCGGTGGCGTCCGCGACTGCAACGACGTCTCACAGCTTAGCGCCATCACGGTCGAGCTGGTGCGCCGCGGCTATAACCGCGAGGAGCTGGCGAAACTATGGGGCGGCAATTTTACGCGCATCTTCCAGCAGGCACTCGACGCAGCGGAATCCGCTCGATGAAAAAAATCGACTACAGCCAACTGGCCATCGCCTTTACTGAAAAGGAACTGTGCACCCGCTGCGGCACCTGCGTCAGCGCCTGCCCGACCGGAGCGATCAGCCTCGATGACGATGCCTATCCGCGGCTCCATCCCGATCTCTGCACCGAGTGCGGCCTGTGTGCGCGGGTCTGCCCGGGCGGCCGGGTTAATTTTCTCGACCTGACCGAGATCACCTTTGGTCACCGCCGGGAGCCTGAGCGCTTCGACGGCCATCTCCTCTCCACCTATGTCGGCTATGCCGCCGATCCGGCCCTCCGCCGCCATGGCGCCGGCGGCGGCGTCATCACTGCCCTGATGTGGGATCTGCTGAAACGCGGCGAGGTGGAAGGCTGCATCGTCACCCGTATCCGGCCCGATCGCCCCTGGCGCGGCGAGGTTTTCATTGCGCGCACCTACGCCGAACTGCGCAGCAGCCAGCAATCCAAGTATATCATCATCCCCACCAACGCCATCCTGCAGCAGGTTCGGGATCTGCCGGGGCGCTACGCCTTTGCCGGGCTACCCTGCCAGATCCATGGTCTGCGGCTGCTCGGCGCCGAGGAACCGGCACTGCGTGACAAGATCCCGGTGATGATCGGCCTCTTTTGCGCCTCCTCGCTGGAGCCCTTCGTCGCCCGCGAGATGCTCGAGTGCCGCGGCATCGATCCCCAGCAGGTCAAGCACTTTGAGTTTCGCGGCGGGGCCTGGCCCGGCCAGATCCGCGCGACCCTCAGGGATGGCCGCATCAAGAGGCTGCATTATTCCAATTTCAAGGACGGGGCGATCAATTACCTCACCCAGCTTTACAGCCCCCGCCGTTGTCAAACCTGCATCGACGGCGTCTCCGAGTTTGCCGACATCGCCGTCAGCGACGCCTGGACGCGCGACGGGTCCGGCCAGTATCTCTTCGAGTCGCACTCCCGGCTGCTGGCGCGTACCCCGCGTGGCGAAGCGGTGATGAAGGCTGCCATCGCCTCCGGCGCACTGGTCGCCAGCGACGTCACTGCCAATCGCTCCTATCAGACCCACAAGCTGCACACCCAGCGCAAAGGAATGAACTCGCCCCTGCGTACCGCCCGGCTGCGGCGCGAGGGCCGCGTGGCCCCGCTCTACGACCGGCCGGCCCCGGCCGCCTCGCGCGCCGAGCGCCTCAGCGAGCGCCTCGAATCGGCGATCATGGCCATGGGGCGAATCCGCGCGATCCGCCTGCCCCTGTTCAAGTTCCTGACCTCGCGCTACGGCATCGTCTTTGTCAAACTGAGACAATGGAGAAAAAGCCGCAAATACCGGCGCAAATGACTACCCGCATCCAGGGCTATCCTGTTATGAAGCACGCTGCGAGCCTGAAAGGCACCTGCCGACTCCTGTTCCTCGCGACCTGCGCGCTGCTCGCCCTCTCCGCTGTACCGCTCGCGGGCCAGAGCACCACAGGCGAGGGCCTGCCGCTCACCCGACTCCGTTTTGCCGGCAACCAGCATTTCTCGGAGGGCGAACTGCGCGAGCAGCTCTTCCTCATTGCGCACACCGGGCTGGCACGGCTCGCCTTCTGGCGCAAACTTCCGGTCTACCACGAATCGATGATGCAGCGCGATCTGCGCGGCCTGCTGCGCTTCTATCAGCGCGAGGGATTCATCCAGGTGCACATCCTCCCCCGGGTCGAGGTAGTCGACGCCAATGCGGTGCACCTCACCTACCGCATCGCGGAGGGCACACGGGTTGCCGTCGAGGAGGTGCAGGTGCAACTGAGTGACTCGAGCGCGGCCGTCCTCGACATCTGGAAAAAAGCCAAAATCCGCTTGATCCCCCGCGGCAAGTCGGGCTACCGCGATGAGGCGGTGCAGGCGGACCTGAAGAACCTCACCGCTGTGTACGCCAATCAGGGCTACGCCTATGCCGAGGCGCGGGTCTCGCCCCGCCTCGGCGAGCAGGAGCGCTCGGTACGGCTCTTTTATACCCTCGATCCCGGCCCGCCCTGCCGCTTCGGCCCGATCTCAATCCAGGGCGACACCATCGTCTCGCCACACACCGTGATGCGGCAGCTCGCCCTCCGCCCCGGCAAACCCTACAGCCAGAAGAACCTGGAAAAGAGCCAGCGGCAGATCTACCAGCTCGGCATCTTTCAGTATGTCACGGTCAAGGCGGCGCTCGACTCGCAGCAAACGCCCCTTTTGCCCGTCAATATCCAGGTCAAGGCGGCCAAACCGTGGACGATCAAGGCCGGCATCGGGTATGGCTTTGAAGACCAGCTGCGCCTGGTCACCGATATCCGCAAGCTCAACTTCCTTCACGGCGCCCGGCGGCTCAACATCAATCTCAAGCACAGCCACCTCGAGCCCTACGCTCTCGATCTCATCCTCACCCAGTCGGGCTTCCCGGCGCCCCAGACCAGCCTGGTGCTCAATCCCTTCTTCCTGCGCCAGGCCGAACCCGGCTTTACCGTCGACCGTACCGGCATCAATATCGCCCACCAGCAACGTTTCGCCACCTATACCGACGGTTCGCTGCGTTATACCCTGGAGCAGGATTATCTCAAGGTGAGCAGTCTGACGCGTAACCAGGCGCTGGACAGCAGCCGGATGGCGCTCTATCACAAATCCTATATTGCCCTTTCGCTGGCGCGGGACAACTCCCTGCCGCTCTTTTATCCCGAGCATGGCCTCTACACAGCAGCGACCATCACCTGGGCCGGTGTAGGTTTTCGCAGCGATCTCCATTTTCTCAAGATCCTCGGCGAGGTGCGTCATTATACACGGGTCGGGCGGACCGCGGTGCTGGCGACGCGGATGAAGGCCGGCTCACTGCGTGCACTCGGCACCGACCGCTTCACCCCCATCGAGGAACGCTTTTATGCCGGCGGCTCCAATTCCGTGCGTGGTTGGGGCTACAGCGAACTCGGTCCCAAGAACAGCGCCGGTCACCCGGTCGGCGGCAACAGTCTGCTCGAGCTGGGCGCCGAACTCCGCCGTGATATCAGCAGCCTCTTGTCGAGCGTCCTTTTCCTCGACAGCGGCAATGTCTGGTCGCGGCTGCACGGCCATCGCCTTGATCAACTGCGCACTGCTGCCGGCTTCGGCCTGCGTTATCGCACCCCAATCGGGCCGATCCGTCTTGATTTCGGCTGGCCAGTCGGCCGGGGCCGCAACCGGGTCCAGATGCATCTCAGCGTCGGACAGGCCTTTTAGGAGGATCGCGTGCGTCTCTTCTTTAAAATCGTCGCCGGACTCCTCCTGCTGCTCTTCGTGGCCGCCGCCGGCATCCTGACCATCCTCTATCGGCGCGGCGATCTCCATCGCCAGGTCCAGTCGGCGCTGAGCCAGATTTTAGCCGAAACTCTCAATGCCCGGATCGAGATCGGCCGCTGCGACGGCTCCCTCCTGCATACCCTGGAGATCGAATCGGTCCGCCTCTTCCAGGAGGCCGACACTCTGGCGCAGATCGATACCCTGCGTTGTCACTGGCAGCCCATCAGTTTGATCTGGGGCGAAATCACCCTCGACCGGATCGAGGTCAGCGGTCTGCGCCTCTCCCTGCACCAGTTCGCCGACCGGAGCTGGAATTACCAGCGTTATTTCAAGACGTCGTCCGACAGCAGCCGTTCGCCCTGGATCCTCCGGCTCCGGAGCCTGCAGCTGCGCGCTGCCGAGGTCTCGCTGTGCTCCGCCGCTGGCGGCTTTCCGCCGCTACAGATCGACATTCCCTCTCTTGCCGGCGCGGGGCGGCTCAGCAGCCGGGGCTGGCAGGTCGAACTGGCGGACGCCCGTCTCGCGTTCACTCCCCCTGGTCTCACCATTCCGGCCCTCGAAGCACGGGCCCGGGGCGGTGAGCGTTTTCTCGAGCTGGAGAGTCTCCGGCTGGCCACGCCGGACTCGCGGCTGCGCGGCCGGCTCAGGGCGCACCTCGGCCATGCTCCCCTTTTCGCCGCGGACCTGCGCCTTGATTCCCTCGCCGCAACCGACCTCAGCCCCCTCACCGGCTGGAGGCCACCCTTTGCCCGGGCCCGGATCGAATTGACAGCCTCCGGCCGGCCCGACTCGATCAGCCTCGACCTGCGCGCCGGCGCACAACAAGGCCAGCTGCACCTGCAAGGCTGGGTCAAACCCGCCGGGATGGCGGCGGGCCGCCTCGAACTGACCGCGCTGGAGACCGATTCGCTGCTGGATCTGCCCGGCCGCCTGGACGCAGATCTCACCTTCTCCGGCGCCGGTTTTTCCACCGCCCATGGCCGCTGGCAAGCCAGCGGCGCGCTCTCCCACAGTCTGCTCAGCCGCCATGGCCTCGGCATGGTTCCCCTGTCGGCCACGCTGGCGGAGAGCCTGGTAACCCTCCAGCTGGAGAGCGCCGGTGCTGCCGGTAGCCTGCAGGCCGCCGCCGCCCTCGATCTTGGCGCCCGGCCGCACTACGATCTCACCCTGGCAGCCGAGGGGCTCGATCTGGCCCCCCTTACCGCTGCGCCCGCCCTGGCCAGCCGCCTCCGTCTCCATCTCCACCTCGCCGGTCAGGGCTTCGATCCCGCAGCCGCACCGGCGCAGCTGCAGCTCGCCGCCGGCTCCTCCACCCTGGCCGGCTTCGCGCTCGACACGCTTTATGCGGCCGGAGGGGCCACGCTCGGCGGTGTACGCCTGGATACCCTCCGGATCGCCGCTCCGGGTTTGCATGGCCAGGGCAGCGGCCGCTGGGACTGGAACGGCCCGCTCGATCTGACCTGTGCGCTGCAACTCAAAAACCATCGCAGCCTGGCCCCGCTGCTGGGTGCTGACTCCCTCCGCCTCAATGGCCTGCTGCAGGGGCGGCTCGCCGGGCCGCCCGATTCCCTCACCTTTGAAGCCACCGCCCGCCTGCAGGACAGCCGCTTCAATACCCTGCGCTTTAGTGAGATCCACGCCGCTCTCGCAGGCACACGCGCCTCCCGCTTGAAAGCATCGCTCGGACTGACCGCCGGCGCCATCGCCGCGGGTAGCGCCCTGCACGCTGATTCGCTTGCGCTCCACGCCGACTATGACGGGCGGCAGCTTGCCGCCCAGAGCCGCCTGGTCTTCAATGACAGCCTGCGCGCTGCCGTGGCGCTCAGAGCCGACGATCAGGATTCGCTCTGGCAGGTCAGCCTGCAGCGGCTGGAGCTGCAGCAGCGCGACCAGCTCTGGCATCTGGAGGGGCCGCTCCCGCGGCTGACCCTGCAGCCGGCCGGGTTCAGGCTCGCTGATTTCGCCCTGGTGCAGGGGCGCCAGCGCCTCGAGATGAACGGCAGCCTGGGTCTGGCCGACAGCCTCGCCTTTCGCGTCGACCTGGAGAACCTCGATCTCGCCGCCCTGGCGCCGTGGTTCCCGCCTATCCCCGGCATGACCGGCGCCATGACCTGGCGCGCCGACCTCACCGGCCTCGCCGCCAGGCCCTGCATCGTCTCCTCACTGCAGGTCGACGATATCCAGCTGGCCGGCCTGCCCGCCACCAGCCTGCAGGTCAGCGGCCGGCTGGAGGAGGCCCGGCTGACCTGGGAAGGCTCGCTGAACCAGGGTCCTGAAAACAGCGCCCACTTTGGCGGCACGCTGCCCCTGCGCCTTCGCTGGCCCCTGCCGCACCCCCTGATCGAGGACGACGATCCGGTCGACCTCTCGCTGCGGACCCGCGACCTCAAGGCCGGCATTCTCGCCGCCTTCATCCCCGGTCTCGACATCAGCGGCACCCTCAGCGGTGACCTGACCATCGGCAAGAACTGGGGCGATCCCCAGCCGGGCGGCTACCTCGAGTGGCGCAACGGCACCTTCCTCGCCCCGTTCCTCGGCAAACCCTACAAACCCGTCACCGCCCGCCTCGAACTGGCGCCGCCACTCCTGTTGCTCCAGAACCTGCGCGCCACCGGCGGCGAGGGTCAACTCAACGGTGAGGGCTCCTGGCGTTTCACCCTCGACCGCGGCCATCTCTCCTTCCAGGAGATGCAGCTGCGCCTCAAGGCGGATCATTTTACCGCCGCGGAGAGCCCTGAACTCACCCTCGTCCTCGACGGCACCCTGACGCTGACCGACCAGCTGACACGCCCCAAGCTCAACGGCGCTCTGCGCGTCGAACGCGCCCGTATCGATCTGGCCGCTTTCACCGAGACCCCCTCCACCCTCTTCCAGGCCGACCTGCCGCTGCTGCTGGTGGCGCGCGGCGATACCAGCCGGCAGAGCTATGACCGCAAGGCCCTCCTGCCCGCCTGGCTGCCGGTGGTCGAGCGCAGCCGCGGCTCCATCAAGCTCGAGATCCCCCGCAACACCTGGCTGCGCACCCCGGAAATGAACTTCGAGATCTCTGGCGATCTCGATCTCGCCAAGGAAGGCGAGGATTTCGGCCTCTTCGGCGCCATCCAGATCGTCCGCGGCAATTATGACCTCTTCAGCCGCCGTTTCGACATCGAGGAGGGCACCCTCACCTTCGCCGGCGGTGACAACCTGCCGGAGATGTCTCTCAAGGCGGAGCATGTTTTCCGCAGCCAGGACAAGATCAAACATACTCTTGGCTTCACCGCCACCGGCGAGCTGCGCAAGCCCACCTTCGCCTTTACTCTCGACGAGGCGACCATCACCGAGTCCGATGCCGTTTCGTACCTCGCCTTCGGCCGCAGCTTCGGTGATCTGACCCACGGCGAAAAGAATGATCTGGTGCAGAATCAGCTGCAGATGAGCGGCGATGCCTTCAAACAGCTGCTGGCCGGGCAGATCGCCGGAGAGGTGACCCGTTCGCTCCAGCAAAAGCTGGATCTTGACGTCATTGAGTTCCGCGGCGACCAGAACTGGCGGCAATCGACGGTGGTGGTGGGCAAATACCTCACCAACGACCTCTATCTGAGCTACGAGCGCCCGATCAACCTGGGGCGGACCAATGAAGTGGCGCCCGAACAGGTGACCCTGGAATACGAGATCCTGCGCTCGCTCTTTCTGCAGGCCATCCGCGGTGATGAAAAAAATACCGGATTTGATCTGATCTACAAGTGGGAGAAATAGCAGCCCGCTCCGCAAGCGCACGGCCTGCGGCGGCGGGCTCATTAGAATCGAGGCGAGTTACCGGGAAGAGGGGAGGAAGAGGGCCATCTGCAGTTTGACCGGGATGGCACGATAGATCGCCTTGGCATCCTCACGTGAAACCGCCAGCTGAATCCACAATTTGTGCTCGGGCACTTTTTTGGCCTTGAGGTTTTTCAGGGTCGCCCGTGCCTCCGCAAAGATCCGCTCCATATCAAAAGCGAATTTCTTCTTGAACTCTCCGGTGTTACTGGGGGGCTGTTCCTGCTCGATGCGCACCGTCAGGTTGCGGTTGAACTGCAGCGTGAAATGGACGTCGTTGTTCTCGATCGGGATCTCCTGGCCCGCCATCGCCTCGGCCTCGACGGTATCCTTGGGCGCATCCATGATCCGGATAGGCGATTTGGGAATGGTCGCTGTCTGGCTCAACAGCTGGAAGGGCGGGAAAAGCCAGGTGTGCAGCGAGTCGCGGCGGGCGACATGGGGAATGGCCTGACTCATCGAGTAGGAGCTGATTCGACACCGGCGCACCGGCACCCCCTTGATCAGCAGATCGACCAGGCTGTCACGCAGGTCGATGGTGATCATGATCGAATCCTTCTTGGAGAGCTCGAGGAGGAGGTCGGCGTAGGTGTCCTCCAGACGCAGGGAGTCCATGGCATCGGCCATGGCGCGCGTGGGGGCGGCACCGCCGGAATAGGGCGTGCTGGCTGCGCCATTGCGGCCGTGGAAGGAAGTGGCGTCGGTCACCTTCATCACCGGCAGGATAACCAGCGGCAGGGCGACCATCAGCACCGGCGCCAGCAAAAAGAAGAGAAAGACCAGTTGGGCTGGCAGACGATTTTTAAAAAAAGGCAGAAGGTTCAAGTGAGCACTCTCGCTAAAATGGATCGGTAAGCTGCTGGGCAAGCCGGTTCTAGTAAATGAAGACCTTGGAGCCGGTATCCATGTTTTTTGCGACGACCTCCAGATCCTCATCCCCCAAGCGCACGCAGCCATGGGTGACCGGCATGCCCAGGAACCGTTTGTAGAGGGTGCCGTGGATCAGATAGCCCTGGCCCAGTGCGAGCGCATATTCGCCCAGAACCCCCGATTCATAACGCAAGGGGGAGTCGCGCGGCGGGATCGGCCGCCCCTCCTCGACAAACGCCCAGTCCGGCATATACCAGACCGGCCGGCGCATCTTGTTGAGCACGCGGAACTGCCCGCGCGGGGTGCGGAAGATCCACTGTTTGTTACGGCTGGCGCGCAAAAGGACATAACTTCCCGTCGAGCAGACTCCTTTATGCAACAGCTCCCGGTTTTGCATCAGAAAGATCTGGTTGCCCGAGGTATCGATGATCAGCCAGGGGTCCCGGGGGATGAAGGCATCGATCTTTTTTTGTTTGGCCTGAACCGCGCGGGAGAGCGCCAGCAGTTCCCGCTGGTAGAGCTCGGGATCGGCGGCGCTGTCGATCCGCACCGCATTTTCCCTGGGCGCCAGACGAAAGAGGAGATCGCGGAGATTGGGGGCATAAAGAAAGACGAAAAAGGCGGCGATCAGGCCGAAAAAGAGGCCGAAAAAGAGGGCGAGACCGATCTTCTTTTCGGTTTTAATGGGATCGTAGTCGTCGAAATCGGGCTGCGGTCCGGATTGGGCCCCGGATCGGGGCTGGGGACGAAAGTCCCGGCGAACGGCGCGTTTCATGGGATTCTACATCACCTGAACGAATGAACGGATATGGGCTGCAAGCGAGCCCTGTCTGGAGCGTCTGAGCTGGCTCCGGAATTACCTGGCGGCACTCTGACCCTTGCCGTCGGGGGCCTGGGCGTTGTCCAGACCGGTGGTGCTGATGCTGCGCAGGGAGCCGACGATGGTGATCGGCGTGCCCTCCTCGACCATATTGTAGAGGCTGTCCATGTCGCGATTGCGCAAGGCCACACAGCCGGCGGTCCAGTTGGCCCCCTTGCCGCCGTCGCCATGGACCTCGATCAGGCCGCCGATGCCGGCGCTGCGGGCGATCTCGCCGCGGGCCTTGGCGGCATTGAATTGGGCAATATCCTCGGCGTTGGGGTAATCGATTTCAAGCGCCTTGTAATAAGCGGTGCGATGCCCCGATTTCTTGCGTTTTACGCGATAAAGGCCTTCCGGCGTGGCCCCGTCACCGCGCTGGCGTTTGTGGCCGAGCCAGTTGGGGCCCAACTCGACGGGATATTCGGCGGTCTTGGTGCCCTTGCGATAGACCTGGCAGCGGTGGGCCAGCTTGTCGACCAGGATGACCACGCTGCTGTTTTCGATCGACCAGCGCAGGGTCTGCTGCACCCATCTGCGCCATTTGGGCACATTGACAAAGTAGCCATTGAGGATCTGGGTGACCTCATCGCCGGCGCTACCGATATTCTTGGCAGCCACCTGATAGCGGGCGACCGCGCGGCGATAGTCCCCGCGTTTGAAGGCGGCTTCGCTCTCCATGATCGCCAGTTCGCTGAAGGTGATGGTCTGGCGCACATGCGAGTCCATCGGCATGTCGAGAAACTGGGCGCGAATGTCGGCGACCCGTTTACGGGTCAGGTTGATGCCGGTCGCTGCAACCCAGCGCAGCGAATCGCGCAGGGTCGTGGCACGCATCGTCGCGATTTCGGCCATGTCGTTGGCCTTTTGCGTCATGGCAGTGGCGCGGCTGAAATCGCGGCGAAGCATCCAGCGCTGGTTCTCCGCAGCCCAAAGCAGACGGGCCTGTTCAAGATAGCTTTCGGCCATGCGCAGCTGGTCAGGGGCATAGACCGCTGCCTGCAGTTGACGGGCCTGGCTGACCGCCCGGCTGGCGTCGTCAAAACGCGCCACCGGTGGCTTGTTCGATAGTTCGATGATCAAGCTGACCGCGCCCAGAATGAGCGCCAGAACAAGGTTGATGATCAGGAACCAGTTTCTTTTGGGGGAAGTGGACTCGGCTGGTCTGGCGTATCGGCTGTAATCAAACGGCATGCTTCACTCAACTCTATGCAACGGATGGCTTGTGCTGGACGACAGTGGCGGCGGCGCCCGCCAGGCACCGGCTGCTGTTAAAAAGAAAACCTCAGCCCGCGAAGCGCTGCTTGCACGGACTGAGGTTTGAAATCAACACTCAGTGAAGAGCGAAGACTTACTTGCCGAGCTTCTTGTCGATGGCGGCCTGAAGCTCTTCGGCCAGGCTGCCAAGTTTCTGCAGGTTGGCCTGGGCTTTGTCGCGCGCAGTCAGGAAATCGCCGTTGGTCATGGCGGTGTTGACTTCGGCAACGGAGGCTTCGACAGCAGCCAGATCGCTGTTGATGGCTTCGAGGGCAGCACGGCCTTCTTTACCGCGCGGGGCCTTCTTCATCAGCTTCTTGACATTCTCGACGGCCGGGGTGATCTGGGCCAGAATGCCTTCGGCTTCCTTCTTCACTTCTTCCTTCTTCACGGCGGCCTGGGCCACAGCATCATTGGCGCCGGTGGTCACTTTGGCAATGAGATCCTTCGCGCGCTTGAACGAGCGGAAGAGGGCGAACTTGGAGTTCTGCTTCTCGATCTCAGCCGTGGCAGCGGTCAGGGAATCCTTGGCCGCGTTGAAAAGCTCGGGGACGTAGCGATCGGCTTCAGCAGCCTTGGCAGCATCCAGAGCGGCTTTGGCGGCATCCAGTTCCTGCTGCGGAACCTTGGCGCAACCCAGCATCAGGGCCATCGCGAACACGACGACGAGCACAGTCACTAACGCTTTCACCTTCATTCTAACAACCTCCTTAAATGGGTGTGTAAAATGGTGCACAGAAACCTTCCCTCTTTTAAACTTCTAACAATTTATGATATAATTTGCAAAAAAACAAGAGAAAATATCTTGCAGATGCTTTTTCTTGCCCGCCTGATCCCTCTCTCGCTGGAGATCAGGCCAGGCTCTTTGCAAACACCCAGGAAAGGTATGCACTCGCACCGCAGGCTTATACAAATCTGATGCCAAACTTTTTTAACCCTTCGTTTTGTTGTTTATATTAATCTTACAGAAAGCACCACCGCGGCCTTGACGCTGCGCTTTTTCAGAATGAAAAAAAAGCAAATTTCGGAGGATTTTTCTTTCTCAATTTGATAATTGAGGAAAAATGTCGTAAATTTTATCTCTTAAAATGATAAACCCGGAGGAGCCCCCCTCGATGAACCAATTTGCCGCCCTGATCCGCAAACACCAGCCGGAACTGGTCGAGCGCGCCATGGAAGCCCTGCTGATCTCCCCCTGGAGCAGCAGCCACCTCCTCGAAATCGAGGCCACCCGCCAGCTCTTCGCCGGCCTCCTCAACCATCTCGTCCTCGACATCCGCCTGAGCAAATCCCGCCAGCCCGGCCATCACCTCACCGACTATGCTCTGCAGCTGTATCAGAAAAGCCCCCACCTCCGCCAGGACCTCCACAGCCAGCTGCTCATCCTCGGGATCACGCGGCTGGTCGTCAACCACTTTCTCATCCTCAACAACGAAGCGCAACACGACCCGCAGTTCCCCGTGCGCTTCGAGACCCTGCAGCGCCTCTATGATCACACCCTGATCAACCTCAGCCACTTCTGGGGCGAAGCCTATCAGCAGCTCCACCAGCGCGACCAGACCCTGATCCGTGAGCTCAAGATCGTCAAGGACGGTCTGCAGCGCCAGCTCAACCTGACCTATCAGCTGCTGCAGCAGTCGCCCCTCGGGGTCATCGCCGTCGACAGCGAGTTGCTCGTCCAGCACTGGAATCCCATGGCCGCCAAGCTCACCGGCTACGAGCCACCGGACATCCTCGACCGTAACGTGATGACCCTCTTCACCGCAACCAGCCAGCAGATGCTGGCCAAAAAATTCGCTTCGCCTCGAGGTTACCACGCCAACCTCGAGGTTTACATCCAGCGCAAACAGGGCGCCATCTTCCCCGCCCTGCTTTCGCTCGGCCGGATCGCCGAAGGGCAGCAGCCGCGCTTTCGCTACGTCCTCAACTTTCAGGATATCAGCGAGCGGGCGGCCTTCCAGTCGAGTGTGCAGCGCCTCAATCAGCTGAGCGCCCTCTCCCGCCTGAGCAGTGCCATCATGCATGACATCCGCAATCCGCTCAACTCGATCGGCCTCAATACCGAACTCATCGAGCAGGCCCTCCAGTCCAGGCGCGAGGGGAGCGAGGCACGGATCGCCGACCTGATCGAGGCAACCAAGCGGCAGCTGCTCCAGCTGCGCAGCAACCTCGATCAGTATCTGACCTACACCCATCTCTCCCATCTCAAGGTGGAGCCCTTCGACCTCGCGCGGGAGCTGGCGCTGCTGGTCCAGGAGAAGCGCCTGGAGGCCGCCTTCCAGTCGGCCTCACTGCACTATCGCAGCACCGAGACGGCCTCTCCGGTGATGGGGGACTGGATTCAGCTGCAGCGGGTCTTTATCAACCTGATCACCAACGCCATGGAGGCGACGGGCAGCGGCGGGATCATCCAGGTCCGGCTGATTCGCCGCGGCGGGCGCCTCTCAATCAGCGTCGCCGACAACGGCCCGGGTATCGAACCCGAGATCGAGCGCAGCCTCTTCACCCCCTTCTTCACCACCAAGAAGAGCGGCGCCGGCCTGGGTTTGTTCATCTGCCGTGAAATCGTTCTGGCCCATCACGGGCGCATCAAGGTTACCTCAACCCGCGGCAAAGGGACCCGTTTTACGGTCAGCCTGCCGCTCTACATCCATCCGGAGAAGGAGACGGCATGATCCCTGTCAAAATCCTGCTGGTCGATGACGAGGCCGACACCCTCCAGGCGCTCCAGCTGGGGCTGGAGGATGAGGCCTATACCATTCTCACCGCCGCCTCGCGCAACGAGGGTCTGCAGCGGATCAAGTCGGAGGAGCTGGATATTGTTATCACCGATCTCAAGCTCAAGGACGGCTCGGGGCTGGATTTGCTGGAGTATCTCCAGGAGCAGCAGCCGCAGCTCCCGGTCATCATCATGACCGCCTACGGCTCGATCGAATCGACCAAGGTCGCGCTGCGCAGCGGTGCCTATGATTATCTGGCCAAGCCCTTCAGCCTCGCCGATCTCAAGCGGATCCTGGCCAAGCTGGTGGAGGTCATCACCCTGCGCAAGGAGAATGAGCGCCTGAAGCTGCTGCTCGGGCGCAGCGACGACACCCCGGTGATCATCAGCGGCAGCCCGGCTCTGAGGGCGATTCTCGAGCTGGTCGATCAGGTGGCCCCTTCCCGCAGCACCGTCCTGCTGACCGGCGAGACCGGCACAGGCAAGGAGGTGATCGCTGCGGCAATCCACCGCCAGAGTCCGCGCGCCGACAAGCCGCTGGTCAAGATCAACTGCGGCGCCATCCCGGAGAATCTGCTGGAGGCGGAACTCTTCGGCTATGAGCGCGGCGCCTTTACGGGGGCGGTGAAGCAAAAACCCGGCAAGGTGGAGCTGGCCAACCAGGGCTCGCTCTTTCTCGACGAGATCGGCGATCTGGCGCCGGCGATGCAGGTCAAGCTGCTGCGCTTCCTCCAGAGCGGCGAATACGAACGGCTCGGGGGCACAAGCGCACTCAAGGCCGATGTCCGGATCATCGCCGCCACCAACCGCAACCTCGAGGAGCAGGTCGCCAGGGAGCTCTTCCGCGAAGACCTTTATTACCGCCTCAATGTCATCACCATCACCCTGCCGCCGTTGCGGGACCGGGCTTCGGATATCAAGCCCCTGGCCTATTATTTCATGCAGAAATACAACGAGATCAACAGCAAGGCGATCGAAAAGATCGATGAGCAGGTGCTGGCGCAGATGATGACCTATCCTTGGCGCGGCAATGTGCGCGAGCTGGAGAATATGATGGAGCGGGCGGTGGTGCTGGCCAAGGGCAATGAGCTCAAGATGAGCCATTTCCCCTCCCTGATCGCCGGGATGGCGGGGCTGGAGGTCTCGCTGGGGCCGCTGGCGGGCAGTTCGCTGGCCGAGATCGAGAAACGGGCCATCGAGCAGACCCTGCGCTATTGCAATTATGACAAACAGAAGAGCGCCATGCTCCTGCAGATCGGCCTGGCCACGCTGTACCGCAAGATCAAGGAGTACCAGATCGAGGAACTCTAGGGGATTATCATTTTAAGAAGCGGGTTTGCCGCGCCCCGGCGCAGATTCTCATAATGAGAATCATTTGCTGAAAAAGGGCGCGGCTTTTTTCATTCCGAAAAAAAGAGCCGGTTGCGGCAATCCATGACGCTTTATCTGGTACTCTAACTCTTTTATTATCATAGTCGTTATTCTGCCAGTTTTTTGGCATTGTTCTTGTTTAGTGCTTTTCTGCCAGATAGACGCTGGTGGAGGGCCCGCAGCGAGGGCTCCCGGCCTTTGAACTCCCGTTCAAGAGTAGAGACTATGATCACCGTCCGCCCCATGGTGTCGCAAGATCGCGAAGTGCTGTACGAGGTACTGCAGAAGACCAGTGTCTTCAGCGTGCAAGCGATTAATCTCGCCATGGAGCTGGTCGATGCCTACCTGTTCAATGCCGGCCAGGAGGAGTACCGGGTCGCGGTCGGCGAAAATGAACAGGGTCAGGCGGTGGTCTTTTCCTGCTACGGGCCGGTTGCCGGCACCGAAGGCACCTGGCGACTCCATTTTCTGGTCGTCACCCCGGCGCATCAGCACCATGGGATCGGCACCGAGATGCTGGCCTGGCTTGAACTCCGCATGCAGCAAGCCGGTGCACGCCTGGTGGTCATCGAGATCACCTCGGAGGCGAGCCATGCCGCCTTCACCCGCTTTTTCGCCGAGCAGGGATACAAGCAGGCCGGCCGCATCCGCAACTATTTCCGCAGCGGCGAAGACATGCTCTTCTATATCAAGCATCTTCAGCCTGCCGCCCTCTGACCGCTGCGCCCCGCTGCTTCCTCCCTCGCGGCCTTACCCCGCCTTTTTGCCGCTTGACTTTTATCCGGGATTTTTTTAAGTTAATTTATTGTTTTCCAAGCATCGGCATCTACCCGCCCGAGCGGTTCGCATCATCTCATTTATTGCCAACGAGGAACGAGTGGCTACTCTTTTTGGTCGTTCTTATTCGCGCCAGGACCTGCTGCGCCATGTCGGCGACATCGCCCAGATCGCCTCGGTCCGTCCTGTGGAACTGGTGAACGGCGCCGAGCGCGGGATCCGCGCCCTGGAATTCAGGACCGGTTCAGGGCTTGGTTTCACGGTGCTGCAGGACCGGGCGATGGATATTTATGACGCCACCTTCAACGGCATGCCCCTGCATTGGCAGGCTCCGGCCGGACCGGTCGCGCCCGCTTTCTTCGATCCGCACGATATCGGCTGGCTCTATGCGATGGGCGGCGGCCTGCTCGCCACCTGCGGCCTCACCCATGCCGGCCCTCCGGAGGTCGATGAGGAGATCGAAGAGGAACTCGGCATGAACGGTCGCATCGGCAACCTGCCAGCCCGGAATGTCGGCTTTGGTGCCGAATGGGACGGCGACGAATATCTGCTCTGGGCCACCGGCGAGGTTCGCGAATCCAGCCTCTACGGTCCGAATCTGCTCCTCCGCCGCAGCCTGCACAGCCGGATCGGCCAATCCCGGATCTGGATCAAGGATGTGGTGGTGAATGAGGGCTTCGAGCCCGCGCCGCTGATGTTCCTCTACCACTGCAACGCCGGTTTTCCGCTGGTGGCCGCCGGCAGTGAGCTGCGCGCGGTCATCGACAACGTCGAGCCTCGCGATGAGCTCTCCGCAGCCGGCACGGAAAACTTTGACCAGTGTGAGGCGCCCACCGCCCAGGCTGCCGAACAGCTCTTCTACCTCGACCATAATGCGGACGCCCGCGGAGCGGTCAATCTCGCCCTGATCAATCCCGCCTTCAACGGCGGCCAGGGCATCGGACTCTACCTCAGCTACCCCAAGGCCGAGCTTCCCTACTACACCCACTGGAAAATGTCCGGCGAAGGCACCTATGTCATCGGCATGCAGCCCGGCAACTGCCTGCCGGAAGGACGCAGCAACGCCCGGCAAAGCGGCCGTCTCAAGTTTCTCGAGCCGGGCGCCAGCGCCACCTTCCATCTCGAAATCGGCGTGCTCGCCACGCCCCAGGATCGTGCCGAATTCGAGGCGCGGCTGCAGTCCGCCGAATAGAACCGGCTGCCCCCGCCTCTCCGCTCCCTTGCATGCCGAAAAATTCAGCGAAACGGAGCGTTTATCCCTCCGACCGCGTGAAGTATGCAACATTTTCTGATTTACGGTGTTAAATCCTGAGAAGCATCGTATCCAGACACCTCGTTGTTTCATCCTTGATCCAGGAGTCTTTATGAAACGTATCCTGCCAGCCCTTTGCCTGGGGCTGATCTTTCTGAGCAGCGTTGCCAGCGCGCAATATTTCGGCAAAAACAAGGTGCAATACACCAACTTTAACTGGCAGTATGTACAGTCCGAGCACTTTAACGTCTACTTCACCGAGGGCGGCGACAAGATCGCCACCTTTGTCCTGGAAACCGCCGAAGACGCTTACCGGCAGCTCCAGCACTCCTTCCGCTATCAGCTGACGGACCGTATCAAGATCATCCTTCACAACAGTCACAACGATTTTGAGCAAACCAATGTCGATCTCTCCGAGCCGGAGGAATCGGTCGGCGGATTCACCGAATTCTTCAAGAACCGGGTGGTCATCCCCTACGACGGTGAATGGGAGGCCTTCCGCCATGTCATCCATCACGAACTGACCCATGCGGTCATGCTGCAGATGCTCTATGGCTCGGGCGCCCAGTCGATCATCACCGGCATCACCCAGATGCAGGTGCCGCTCTGGTTCATCGAGGGACTGGCCGAATACGAAAGCCGCGGCTGGGATATTGAGAGCGACATGTTCATGCGCGACGCGACCGTCAACGGCTATGTACCCGAAATCCCCTATCTCAATGCGTTTCTCGCCTACAAGGGCGGGCAGTCGGTCTGGAATTACATGGTCGAGCGCTACGGCCAGGAAAAGGTCGGCGAAATCCTCGGCAAGGTGAAGGTCAACAAGAACTTCGACCGCGGTATGCAGCAGGCCATCGGCCTCAAGATGGAGGACCTGACCAAGCGCTGGCACCGCTATCTCAAGCGCAAATATTGGCCCGATGTCGAGAACCGCAGCGAGCCCGAGGAGATCGCCACCCGCTTGACCGACCACCGCAAGGATGGCAGCTTTGTCAACACGAGTCCGGCCCTGAGCAACCACGGCGACAAGCTCGTCTACAAATCGGACAAGAGCGACTATTTTGACCTCTATCTGATGAGCGCCATCGATGGCCGGGTGCTGAAACGCCTGGTCAAGGGCCAACGCGCCGGCAACCTCGAGGAGCTGCAATGGCTCAAGGGACCCGGCATGAGCTGGAGCCCCGATGACAAAAAGATCGTCTTCACCGCCGGCGCCGGGGGCCGCGACGCCATCCATATCGTCAATGTGAAAAAGGGCAAGATCGAAAAAAGCATCAAGCTCGATCTCGATGGCGTCTTCAATCCCAGCTGGAGCCCCAATGGCGACGAGATCGCCTTCACCGGCCTGAAGAACGGCCAGAGCGATATCTATCTCTACAATCTGCAAAGCCGGGCCCTGCGCAATCTCACCCGGGACCCCTTCAGCGATATCGAACCGAGCTGGGCGCCGGATGGCAAGACCCTGCTCTTCTCCAGTGACCGTGGCGACCGCGCCGCCGCTACCCTGCCGGCCACTTTCAACCCCCGCGACCTCGAGATGAAGAACTATGACATCTACGAGATCACCGTCGCCGACGGCGCCGTCCGGCGCATCGTCGAGAGCGCCTTCAGCGAACGCGTGCCGGTCTTCGCTCCCGATGGCAAGACCATCGCCTTCTCCAGCGACCGCCAGGGGGTGAGCAACATCTGGCTGAAAAATCTCGAGAGCGGCGAAGAATGGCCCGTCACCAACGTCCTCACCGGCGCCTTCCAGCCCTCCTGGGGCGGCAGCGCCGACCGGCTGGTCTTCACCTCCTTCTATTTCGCCGGTTATGACCTCTACCTGCTCAAGAATCCCCTGGATATCAAGCCCGGCAGCATCACCGTGCCGGAGACCAAGTTCGTCGAGCAGAAGCGCAAGGGCATACGCGAAACCTTCGATGAGGAGGAATCCCTGGCGATGAAACCGGGGCTCTCCCCCATGCAGACCGAGGAGACCCGGCAGTACCGCGACTTTGTCTTCGACAACAAGTTCGCCGAGGGGGATCTGGTCTCCCAGGTCAACAAGCGCAAGATCTTTCTCGACTCAACCGACTACAAGATGCCCACCGGCCAGTACAAGATCAACAAGTACAAGGTCGAGCTGACGCCCGACCTCATCTACGGCGGCGTGGGCTACAGCCAGTTCTACGGCACCCAGGGGATGACCACGATCATGCTCTCGGACGTTCTGGGCAACCATCGCCTCGATATCGGCCTGGGCCTCTATGGTGATTTCCGCAACGCCGATTACGCCCTCACCTACTATTACCTGCCGCACCAACTCGACATCGGCGCCGGCCTCTATCACAACGCCTATTATTACTACTCCGATTATACCGGCTATGTCCGTGACCGCAACTACGGCCTGAGCCTGTTGCTGAGCAATCCCTTCAACCGTTACGAGCGGCTCAGCTACGGTGTGACCGCCATGGGCATCAACCGGACCTACATGGAGATTCCCGACGATATCACCGACCAGCTGATCAAGCTCGGTTATCTCTCGCCGCGTGACCGCTTTTTCCTGATGAACAATCTGACCTATACGCGCGACACCAGTGTCTGGGGCTACACCGGGCCGACCAACGGCACTGGCATGTCGTTCGGCGTCACCTACAGCCCGGGCCTGGGCAAGAACGGCATCGATTTCGCGACGGTCCGGCTGGATTATCGCCGTTACACGCGGCTGATGCGCAATTACACCTTTGCCACGCGTCTGGCCACCGGATTCAGCGAGGGGCGCAACAAGCAAAAATTCTTCCTCGGCGGCCTGCCCAATTGGCTCAACTATGGCTTTTTCAACGGCATTCGCGTCGAGCACATCGAGGATATCTATTTCGCCTCCTTCGAAATGCCGATGCGCGGCGCGGACTATTACACCCTCGAGGGCAACCGTTTCGCCCTGGCCAACCTCGAATTCCGCTTCCCGCTGATCCATCAGGCGATCATCGGCTTCCCTCTGCCCATTGCCCTCGGCAACATCGGCGGCGCCCTCTTCACCGATATGGGCATGGCCTGGGACAAGGGGGAATCGATCAAGCCGTTTGTCAAGGCGCCCAATGGTCTTTTCAAGACCAAGGATATGTTCGCCAGCATCGGCTTCGGGGTTCGCATGAATATCGGCTTTGCCCTGCTGCGTTACGATCTGGCCTGGCCGACCAATTTCTACAACACCTCGAAATCGCCGCAGGCCCTTTGGTCGCTCGGCGCCGATTTTTAGGATGGAGCCGAGCGTGCCACTGGAACCCTTTCGTGACCGGCTCGACAAGGCCATCCTGGTGTGTGATGGCGCCATGGGGACCATGCTCTACCGGCGGGGCATCTCGATCAGCCGCTGTTTCGAGGAGCTGAATCTCACCACGCCCGAGCTGGTACTCGATCTGCATCGGGCCTATGCGGCGGCGCGGGCGGATCTGCTCGAAACCAACACCTACGGCGCCAACCGGCTCAAGCTCAAGGCCTACGGTCTCGAGGAGCAGACGGCGGCCATCAATCGTCGCGGCGTGGAGCTGGCGCGTCAGGCTGCCGGCGATGGGCTCTATGTGGCGGGCTCGATCGGGCCGAGCGGGGTCAAGGGGCCCCGGCTCGGCACCCGCAGCAGCACGGAACTGCAGGCGCTCTTTGCCGAACAGGCGGAGGCGCTGACCGGCGCCGGCGTCGACCTCTTCATCCTCGAGACCTTTCAGGATCTCGAGGAGATCGTACTGGCGGTGCGGGCGGTGCGCGCGATCAGCGCCCTGCCGGTGATCGCACAGATGACCTATGATGAGGAGGGCAAGACCACCCTCGGCGTTGAGCCCGAGACCGTGGTCGAGCGTCTGCTCGCCGAGGGGGCCGATGTGATCGGTGCCAATTGTTCGGTGGGGCCGCAGGCGATGCTTGAGGTCATCCGCCGCCTGGCGCGGGCGGGAGCGCCTTTCATCTCCGCGCAGCCGAATGCCGGCCTGCCGCGGCTCTTCGAGGGCCGGCTGCTTTACATGTCCACCCCCGAGTATCATGCTGAATTCGCCCGCCGGTTCATCACCGCCGGGGCCCATATCGTCGGCGGCTGCTGCGGGACGACCCCCGAGCACATCCGGGCCATCGCCGGAGCGGTGCGCGCCCTGCAGCCGCGCCGCGAGGCGGCCGCGGTGGCGGTCAGGGCGGAACGAGAGATCACCGTGCAGCCGGTGCCACGCCCCGAGAAATCAGCCCTGGCGGCGCGACTCGGCCGCAAGTTCGTCGTCTCCGTCGAGGTCCTCAGTCCGCGCGGCACCGATGTCAGCGCGGTGCTGGCCGGAGTGCGCAAGCTCTCCGGCTTCGGCATCGACGCGGTCAACATCCCGGACGGTCCGCGCGCCTCTTCACGGATGGCCCCGAGCGCCCTGGCGCAGCTGATCGAACGCTCCCTCCCGATCGAGACCATCCTGCATTACTGCTGCCGCGACCGCAATCTGCTCGGCATGCAATCCGACCTGCTGGGACACCATGCCCTCGGACTGCGCAATATCCTCATCATCACCGGGGATCCGCCCAAGCTCGGCGACTATCCCACCGCGACCGCGGTCTTTGACGTCGATTCGATCGGGCTGACGCGGATGGTGCACGGCCTCAATCAGGGCTTCGATCTCGCCGGCAATCCGATCGGTGCGCCAACCGCCTGGCACATCGGTGTGGGGGCCAATTCCGGAGCGCTGGACCTCGATCTGGAGGTGGCCCGGCTCGAACAGAAAGCGGCCGCCGGCGCCGAATACATCCTCACCCAGCCGGTCTTCGATCCACAGCAGCTGGAAGCCTTTTTCCGGCGGATCGAATCGCTCCGCCTCCCGGTCCTGGCCGGCGTCATGCCGCTGGTCAGCTACCGTACGGTTGAGTACCTCAACAACGAGGTCCCGGGCGTGGTCGTGCCCGAGGCAATCGCCCGCCGCTTCGCAGCGGCCAGCGACAGCACGGCAGCCAAAAAGACCGGCATCGAGATCGCCCAGACCGGCATCCGGGAACTGCGCCAGTTCAGCCAGGTCAAGGGGCTCTACCTGATGCCGCCCTTCACCAAAGACAAGTACGATATCGCCATTGAAATTTTACAGGTGCTATAACAGGATCACGCCATGAAACGAAACCCGATTTGCCTGCTGGCCCTGCTTCTTGCCACCCTGACCCCGGTTTTCGCCCAGAACCGGCCGGGGCCGCGCGGCCGGGATGCCATGGGGCCCGATATCTTTCAGATCCGCTTTTTCTGCTCGACCCGCCCGGAACAGCGCCCCATGGGCAGCGTCGATGCCTATATCCGCATCGCCAACGATGCCCTCTCCTTTCTCAAACAGGACTCGAGTTCCTGGCAAGCCCGCTATGATCTCGAGCTGATGATCTACGGCGGCAGCCGTGAGCTGGCCGCCTACAAGATCCTGCGCGACACGGTCACGGTCAGCCGCTTCGAGCTTACCAATTCGCGCATCAATCCTCGCACCCATGCCATGCACTTTAATCTCAAGCCCGGCGACTATACCTGGCGGCTCAAACTCCTCAATGCCGAGCAGCTGCCGCTGATCGAGCGTGAGGATCGCCTCAAGGTCCCCGATTTTGGCCTGGACCAGCTGCAGATCAGCGATATTTTGCTGGCCGACAGCCTGGATTGCTCGGCGGGGCTCTACGCCCTCAATTTGCGCGGTGTTTTCAGCCGCAACAGCGGCGCCGTCGGTGTCATTTATGAGCTCTACCCCCCCGCCGGCGCCGACTCGGTGCGGACGCAGCTCACCCTGAGCGACCTCTCCGGCCGCAAGATGATGGAACAGCGTGAGAGCCGGCCGGCCGAGCCGGTGCTCCACGGCTGCATCGACCTGGGCAAGGAGATCACCAAGCCGGGCGAGTATCTCCTGCAGATCCGCGCCAGTGCGGGTTCGCGTTCGCTGCAGACCTCGCAGCGTCTCTTCCTGCTCTGGGGGCATGCCGCCGGCCCTGGCCTCAGCAACGAGGCGGCCGTCGAACAGCTCGCCCTGATCGCCAAGGGCAGCACCATTCGGGAGATCCTGCGGGCGCAAGGGGAGGAACGCGAAAAGCTGGTCGATGCCTTTTGGGCGCAACGGGACCCGACGCCGGGCACACCGGAGAACGAATTGAAGGACGAGTTCTACCTGCGCCTCGATTTTGCCAATCAGCAGTTCGGCGAGCCGGTGAGCGGCCGGCCGGGGTGGCGTACCGATCGCGGCCGGGTCTTCATCCAGAACGGCACTCCGGACCAGATCGAGAAGCAGGGCGGCGAGATGGGCATGGCCTCCGCGGAAATCTGGAGCTACAATCGCCTCAACCGCCGCTATCTCTTCGTCGATCGCATGAACAATGGCGAATTCCGCCTGCTAAAAACCGAGTGAACGGCCATAATTCTCTTGATAAATTCGACCGCTTTTTTGTATATTGGGACGTGTTCATTCCGTAATCCTAAAGGAGCCCTGAGGCGATGAAAGTGTGGCAGCGCAGTAAAAACCGGGAATTCGGCAAGACTCAGCTCATCTGGCGGCATCGCGCGGCCGGCCGGTTTGCCGGCAAGATCTTCAGTTGGCTCCTCAGCGGATTCGTCCTCGGTCTGCTCGGCGCTGTGTTCCTCAATGGCCTGGGGATGGAAGCCCACACAGCCCAGTACGCCGGTCGCGTCGTCTTCTTCGCCGTCTTCGTCGTGGGGTGCATCAGCGCCTGGTTCCGTAATCTCGTCTACGGCTTGCACTACCGCATCACCCCGCAGGCCCTGCTCTTTGTCCAGCCGCTCTGCGGGATCGAGGCCCTGCGCAGCGGCGGCGAGCAACTCCTCCGCGGCGACCGCGTCGAATTCATCCCGTGGGAAGAGATCAAGTCTGCCGATGAGACGGAGGGAGCACTGACCCTGACCCTCAAGGACGGCTACCAGATCAGCGTCGGCGTGACGCCGGTCAACGCCCTGTGGACACCAACCGCCGATGGCGGCATGGAAAAGCGCATCCCCCTGGGGGGCGCGGGCAAACAGAATGGGCCGCTGGATAAAGAGGCCCTCAAACTGATCCTGCAAAAGATCCGCGAGATCAAGAAATCGGCCGCAGCCAGGGCCTGATGGCCCTCTCCCTCTCGCCGCACCCGGTCGGCCGGTACGGCGATGAGGCTCGCAACCTGTTCCGGCAAACCGAAGGGAATCAGCCATGCCCTCTCGCATAACCCCGCTCGATGTCTCGGCCTACGCGACGCCCGATGTCTACCGCATGGGCGAACAGATCTATGAAAATGGATGGGTGCGGCACCGGTTCCAGACCAATTACGGCCTTTCGGCGACGGTACGCAGCAAGGGGCATTACCGGGTCGAGATGATCATCGATGGCGAGCAGTTCTTCGGGCGCTGCACCTGTCCTGTCGGCAGCAGCCGCTGCGAGCACCAGGTGGCGCTGCTGCTGACCTGGCTCTACGAGTCGCCGACCTTCACCAGTTACCAGGAGCTGCGCCGGGCGATCCGGACCAAGGAGAAGAATGCCCTCGTCGACATCCTGGTCAACCTGATCGAGGTCTTCCCCGACCTCAGTTCCTTTTTCATCCGGCCTGCCGGCCGTGACGAAGCCGCCGCTATCCAGGAAGAGGTGGCGACCATCTTCGATTTTCCGCAAGCACAAAAGATCGATCCCCAACAGATCGTCGAGGCCTGCCAGGTGCTCTTCGTGCGCGCAAAATCCCTGCATAATGAGGGCAAGAACAGTCATGCCCGTCTGATCTACTTTGAGATCCTCAACCGCTCGCTGGCGCTGATCGACCGTTTGCAGACCAGCAAGCCGTTCCGCGAGAATTTCATCGCCGAAATCGCTGATGATTATGAAGACCTCACCACCAGCGATCCCGACTTTGCCGCCAGCCGGCCGGCCATCGCGGCCGAAGTGGAGCAGATCCTCGCCCACGAATCGGCCGAGACGGAAGGCGTCTTTCTCGAGCTGCTGAAGCAAAAGCTGGCGTAAACTCCGCTTCTCCCCCCAACATTCTGGTTCCCTATCCCTTCCCCGACAGGAGGCTGTAATGAAGTACCGGCTCCATATCATCCATTTTGCCTTGTTTTTCCTGGCACTCGTACAAGTGGCGCAGGCGGATATTTATCTCAAGGAATCCGAGCACGCGGATGCCATCGCCGTCATGGGGCAAACCCATCCGGCGCGGGATGTGACCAAGACGACCTGGATGACACTTGACAAGGTGCGCCGCGATGAACCCGGAACCTCGGTCATTCTGCGCCTGGACAAGGGTTTGCTCTATATCCTGCAGCATGCGCAGCAGACCTATATGGAGATTCCGCTCAATTTCGCCGCCGCCACCGAGCAGCCCGCGGGAGACCTGGGGATCAAGCTGAAGGTGACGCCCACCGGTGAGAAGAAAAAGATCGGCAACTGGAACTGCAGCAAGTATATCCTCAAGCTCGAGATGGGAGGCATGGGTTTTGCCAGTACCAGCGAGATCTGGGCGACCGAAGAGATCAAGATCGATCCCGCCCTCTACGCCAAGTTCGCCGGCGCCATGATGGCCGCCAACCCCATGCTCGCCTCCGGCCTGCACGCCATGATCGAGGAGATGCAAAAGATCAAGGGCGTCCACGTCCTCGATCAGACCAGCATCCAGATGATGGGCCAGACGGTTACCACCTCCACCACCCTGATCGAATTCAGGCAGGGCAAGGCACCCGACGGGATTTTCGAGCTGCCGGCGGGCTACAAGAAGCAGTCGATGATGGGTGACATCAATTGAAGCTGCATTTCATCAAAATATCAGCGACCGGCAACGATTTCATCCTCATCGACAACCGTGCCGGGCAGTGGTCCGCCGAGCGGGATGCGGCGCTCTTCAGCCGTCTTTGCCGCCACCATGAGAGCATCGGCGCCGACGGCGTCATTCTGCTCGAGCCCTCCGCGCGCGCTGATTTTCGGTACGTTCACATCAATGCGGACGGCAGCATCGCCGGGATGTGCGGCAACGGCAGCCGTGCCATCGCCTGGTTTGCCCGGCGCCTGGGTCTGGGCGATGCAGAGTTCTCCTTCGAAATCTGCGGCCGCCTTTACCAGGCCCGGGTGGAGGGTGGGCAGGTGACCACCCGCATGATCCCGCCGGGTACCATCGACCTCGACCGCGACGCCGCCACAGAGCGGGGATGGCGGCCGGGCGGATTCATCGATACCGGCGTGCCGCATTATGTCATACTGGTCCCGGAGGTCCGCCAGGTGGAGATCGCCAGCGAGGGGCCCTTTTTCCGTTACCACCCCCTCTTTCCCGCGGGCGCCAACGCCGACTTTGTCGAGATCGTCGATGCCCATCATCTCCGGGTGCGCACCTGGGAACGCGGGGTCGAAGGCGAGACCCTGGCCTGCGGCACCGGCGCCATGGCCTCCACCCTGGTCTGCTACCGCCGCGGCCTGGTCGCGGCGCCAGTGCAGCTCGATTTTCCCGGCGGCCGTCTGACCATCGATTTCAATCCGGAGCTCTCCGCCATCACCCTCACCGGAGCGGTCGATCCGGTCTATGAGGGCGATCTCTTCGCAGAACATGCCTGACGGCTTGCGCCCGCCATTCTCTCCTGCAAAAAAAAGCCCGGTTCTGATCAGAACCGGGCTTTTTTTATTGCCGTATGAGGGTATTCAATCGTGCCGCAGTGCCTCAACCGGATTGACCCGGGCTGCACGCGCCGCCGGATAGAGACCCGCCAGCAGGCTCACCAGAATCGAAAAGAGGATGGCGCCGATGATGAGCCAGGGCGACAGATAAAAGAAGTCAATGTCGCCGCCGGGGCCGCCCTGGCGCACCATCCAGAGGTTGGCGATCCAGTTGGCCAGGCGCGAGACCAGCCAGCCGAGTACCACCCCAAGGAGGCCGCCGGCCAGGCCGATAGTCCCCGCCTCGACGAAAAAGATGGTGCGAATCTGGCGCTCGCTCGCCCCCACCGCCTTCATCACGCCGATCTCGCGGGTGCGCTCGAGGATCGACATCACCATGGTATTGATGATCCCCAGGGCGGCGACGATCAGGGCAATGGTACCGATGGCGCCGAGGGCAGTGTCGACCATGATGAATCCCCGTTTGATCTCCTCAAGCTGGTCCGCCAGTGCAAATACCGAAAAATTAAGCTCTTTCAGGCGTTTGCGAACCGATTCCAGATCCTTGATATCCCGCAGGCGGACATAAAGTGCATCGTAGCCACCGGAGGTGCGGCCGCTGCGGCTGAGCATGTTCCACATGCTGGTGAAGGCGAAACGCGGCAGGTGCTTGCCGGTCTCGAGCGGCACGACAACGCCGCCCTGGATCTGCTCGTTGCTGAAGGCGTGCGGTTTGGGCCGGATGCCCTTGAGCCGCAGGCGGGTGATCTGTTCGCGGAAGGGCGGTTGCATACCCGGCATCATCCCGCCGCGCATCACCTGGCCGAGGTCGAGCACGGAGGTCACCACCTCCACCTCGGCGCCGATGAGCGAATCCGCGGGCAGCTGCCGCCAGGTGCGCACCGAGTCGGAGAGGCTCGCCTCCCCTTCCCCTTTCAGGACGATCTTGAGGCCGGCGAGGGTGGAATAGGCCAGCACCGCCTCGCGCGCGCTGTCGCTGCTGAAAAAGCCGCCCCAGCCCATCCGGTCGTACGGGCGGTAGCGTCCCATAACCACGGGCACCGAGCGCAGGGTGGTGCTGGTTTCGCGGCCGGCAAGGCGTATGCGGACGGGGAAGGAGATCTCGGGGAAGACCACGGCCACCCCGGGCAGGGCGGCGATCAGGGCGACGGCGGTATCATTGAGCGCTCGCGTCCGCTGCTGCAGGCCGCTTACAGCGGCATCCATATTACCGGACATCGCTTGTCCGATATCGACCTTCATCGGCAGGACGCGGATCGAGGTGAAGAGATCGTTGGCGGTGAAGGCCTCGGTGACGTTGCGCTGCATGCCGGCGCCGAAGGAGACCATGGCGACCAGCGCGCCGATGCCGATGATCACGCCGAGGGTGGTCAGCACCGTGCGCAGTCTGGTGCGCCAGAGGGTATCCAGACTGAAGCGGATGAGGTCGCTGCTCTTCATGCCGGCCCCCGCAGGGCTTCCGGCGCGACGAATTCGCCGTCGAGCATGTGGAGCTGGCGGTGGGCGAGCCGGGCCGCCGCTTTTTCATCGTGGGTGACCATGAGGAGGGTAAGACCGCCGTCGCGATTGAGCTGCTGCAGGAGGTCGAGGATCTCGCCGGCGGTGCGGCTGTCGAGGTTGCCGGTCGGCTCATCGGCGAGAAGAATGGCGGGCTCGTTGGCGAGGGCACGGGCAATGGCGACGCGCTGCGCCTCGCCACCGGAGAGCTCGGCCGGCTTGTGGCTCCGCCGCGGGGTCAATCCGACCAGATCGAGCAGGGCCGCAGCCCGGCGATGGCGCTCCTCCCGCCCGCGGCCGGCGAAGATCATCGGCAGGACGACATTCTCGAGCGCGGTGCGGGAGGGGATGAGATTGAAGGACTGGAAGATCATCCCCACCGTATTCCGCCGGTGCAGCGCCAGCTGTTCGCGGTCAAGGGCGGCCAGGTCGCGGCCCTGTACCAGCAGCTGTCCGGCACTGGGGCTGTCGAGGCCGCCGATGAGGTTGAGCAGGGTCGATTTGCCCGAGCCGGAGCGGCCGACCAGGGTGACGAACTCGCCGGCAGCAATGGTGAAGGAGAGGCCGCGCAGGGCCGCGACCTCCGCCTTGCCCTTCTGGTAGTGCTTGTGCAGCCCGATCGCTTCGACCACGGTTGCACCGTGCAGGCCGCTATTTGATCCCGTATTTGGCAATGCCTTCCTGATAGATATTGCCGCCATGGCAGTCCTGGGCGACGATGGCCGGAAAATCGACGACCGTCAGCTTGGCGATCGCCTCGGCGCCAAGTTCGGGCCAGGCGACCGTCTCGTTGGCCTTGATGGACTTGGCGATCAGCGCCGCCGCGCCGCCGACCGCCACCATGTAGACGCCGCAGTGGGTCTGCAGGGCCTCGGCGACCTTGGCGTTCATCTCGCCCTTGCCGATCATCCCCTTGGAGCCGATGGCGAGGAGGCGCGGGGCGTAGGCATTCATCCGGCCGCTGGTGGTGGGGCCGGCCGAACCAATCGGTTTACCCGGCCGTGCAGGCGAGGGACCGACATAATAGACCAGATGGCCGGTGAGATCGACGGGCAGGGGCTGGCCCGCATCCAGCAGATCGACCAGCCGCTTGTGCGCGGCATCGCGCGCGGTATAGATGATCCCGGTGATGAGCACACTGTCGCCGGCGTGAAGCGTCTTGACCACCGCATCGGTCAGGGGCGTCGAGATTCTCTTGATATCCGCCATAACCACACTCCTTGGTTGGGATCAGATCACGATCGATTTGTGCCGCGCAGCGTGGCACTGAATATTGACGGAAGCCGGCAGCGAAGCGATATGGCAGGGGAAGACCTCGACGTGGACATCGAGAGCGGTGACCCGGCCGCCGAGCCCCTGCGGGCCGATACCGAGCTTGTTGATGCGTTCGAGCAGCTCCAGCTCCATGGCCGCATAAAAGGGATCGGGATGGCGATCGCCGACCGGGCGCAGCAGGGATCTCTTCGCCAGCCAGGCCACCTTTTCGAAAGTGCCACCGATGCCGACGCCGACGACGATCGGCGGACAGGGGTTGCTGCCGGCGCGGCGCACCTTGTCGACGACAAAATTCTTGACGCCCTCGGCGCCGTCGGAGGGGGTGAGCATGGCCACCTCACTCATGTTCTCCGAGCCGCCGCCCTTGGGGGCGATGGTGATCTTTAATTCCTTGCCGGGTCTGGTCTCGATCCAGATGATCGGCGGGGTGTTGTCCTTGGTGTTGACACGCTGCAGGGGATCGGAAACGATCGATTTTCGCAGGAAACCATCGCCGTAGCCCTTGCGCACCCCTTCGGTGATGGCCTCCTCGAGGGTTTTGCCACCGACGATCACCTCCTGGCCCAGTTCGACAAAAAAGACAGCAAAGCCGGTATCCTGGCACATCGGGAATTCGCCCTCCTGGGCGATGCCGGCATTTTCGATGATCTGTTCGAGGATAGCACGGCCGGTGGGAGACTCCTCCCGGGCCAGTCCCTCCTTGAGGGCGATAAGCACATCCTCGCCGAGATGGTAATTGGCATCCACGCACAACCTGGCGACCGCTTCACTGATGACTGGGGCTGCTATTTCTCGCATAACCTGCTCCCTTGGGATGGGCCCGTCCGGCCTGCAGCGGGCCGCCCGCTTATTTAGTTCGCTCAAGTACAGGCCCGCCGGCGCGGGCCAGAACTGGATTGCGATTCAATCTAGCAAAGCCGCCGGACAATGTCAAGTGATTCTGCGGACTTTTTCAGCTCCCGCTAGCGCAGCCGCTCCTCCAGGCCCTCGAGTTCTCTCAGGAGCTGACGCGGCAGACGCGAACCGAAGGTGGTGAAGAATTCGCGGATGGCGGCCGCCTCCTTGTGCCAGCCTTCCCGGTCGATCCGGAAAAGCTCCGCCACTTCCGCTTCCGGCATCCCCAGTCCCGTCACATCCAGCGCGCCCGGCGCGGGCACGTAGCCGATGGGGGTGGCCAGGGCGTTTTCGGCGCCGTCACAGCGCTCAAAGATCCACTTGAGCACCCGGCAGTTCTCGCCATAGCCGGGCCAGAGATACCTGCCCGCCTGATTTTTACGGAACCAGTTGACGTAAAAGATTCGCGGCAGTCGGGGGGATTCCTGGCGGTTGCCGACACAGAGCCAGTGGGCGAAATAATCGGCCATGTTATAGCCGCAGAAGGGAAGCATGGCGAAGGGATCGCGGCGGATCACCCCGACCGTACCGTCAGCGGCGGCGGTACGCTCCGAGGAGACCACGGCGCCGAGAAAGACGCCGTGCTGCCAGTTAAAGGCCTCATGCACCAGCGGGATCAGCGAGGGCCGCCGCCCGCCGAAGAGAATGGCCGAGATGGGCACCCCCGCCGGATCCTCCCAGGCCGGGTCAATCACCGGACATTGCGCAGCGGGCGCCGTGAAACGGGCATTGGGATGCGCCGCCAGCTTGCCGCAATCAGGACTCCAGGGCTGATTGAGCCAGCTGGTGAGACGCTCCGGCTTTTCCGGGGTCATGCCCTCCCACCAGATATCACCCTCAGGCGTCAGGGCGACATTGGTAAAAATGGTATTCTCGCGCATGCTGAGCATGGCATTGCGATTGGAGGCCATCGAGGTGCCCGGAGCAACTCCGAAAAAGCCGAATTCAGGGTTGATCGCATGCAAACGGCCATCCTGGCCGAATTTCATCCAGGCGATGTCATCGCCGACGGTCTCCACCTTCCAGCCCGGCAGGGTCGGAATCAGCATGGCAAGGTTGGTCTTGCCGCACGCGCTCGGGAAGGCGCCGGCAATGTACTTTTTTTCGCCCGCGGGATTGGTCAGGCCGAGGATGAGCATGTGCTCTGCCAGCCAGCCGCCCTCGCGTGCCATCACCGAGGCGATGCGCAGGGCAAAGCATTTTTTGCCAAGCAGGGCGTTGCCGCCATAGCCGCTGCCATAAGACCAGATCATCTTTTCTTCGGGAAAGTGGACGATATAGCGGTTTTCGGGGTTGCAAGGCCAGGGGACATCGGTCTCGCCCGGCTGGAGGGGTTTGCCCACCGAATGCAGGCAGGGGATAAATGGATTATCTCCAAGGGCTTGTAAAACCTCTTTGCCGATGCGTGTCATGATGCGCATATTGGCGACGACATAGGGGGAGTCGGTCAATTCGACACCGATCTGGGCGATGCGCGATCCCAGCGGCCCCATGCTGAAGGGAATGACGTAGAGGGTGCGTCCGCGCATGCTGCCGCGGAAAAGGGGGAGGAGCAGCGCTTTCATCTCATCCGGATCCCGCCAGTTGTTGGTGATCCCGGCATCCTCCGGATAGCGTGAACAAATGAAGGTGGCCTTTTCCACCCGGGCGACATCGCAAGGATCGGATTCGCAGAGGAAAGATTGGGGCCGTAGTTGGGGATTAAGGCGGCGAAATGTGCCCTTCTGTATTAAAATTGAACAGATCTGCTCATATTCCGCCTGGGAACCATCACACCAGTGCACCTGATCCGGTTCGCAAAGGTCGACCATCTCCTGAACCCAGTGTTTCAAGCGCATATTCGAGGTCATATCCGCTCCGTTATGAATGAGTTGACGTATCAGCTCGATAACTTAGTCAGTTTTTCCCTCAGAGTCAAGCCAAAAGGGCGAGAAGGCCAGGCCCTCTGTATCACAGGGATACAAACCGTGAATCGGCCGCCGGCGGGCGCCGTATTGCCGCAAGGCCGCCGGTGCTGGTTCTGACTTTATTCCCTGTTTCTACTCAGGTTGAGTTGTGGAAAATTTCCCTGCTCCGGTTGTGATGGGGCGCACGATTTGTGCGGGGAAATTGGCCTGAAATGACTCACCCGCCTGCGCGCGACGGCAGGGATTGCCTCATTTTAATCCACTTCGCCCCGCTATGCCAAAAGCTGCAACATAGTGGGCCTGGTTACAAAAAGGTAATCTGGGCAGATTAGGATTGACTATTTTTAATATTATCCTTATATTATATGCTGCTTTGCACCACGGGCCGGCAAAAGAAACCACGGCTGGCACAGTGTTTGCTATGGTATTGACTGCAGGGGGTGGCGGCCAGGGAATAGAACCCTGGCCCCTTCTGTTAAATCTCCTCGATGCGCAGGCTGTCGTCACCATTTTACACCGCGGTGCTAAAAATGGACACCAGAGTACGACACTCTGCGCATCAGAGGATCAATCGTGAACAAACCGTGTGGAAAAAATGAAAGAACCACTCAAAAAGATTGTCGCCAAGGAGAAAGAGCAGCTTAAGCAGAAAGTGGCGAAGCTCAACGAAACCGTGAAGGCCTCTAAAGATCGGAATCAACGATTATTGGAGGGCAAGATGCATCTCGGTAAAAAAGAGCTCAAAACAATCGCCGGATTGGTATTTCTGACCAGCTTCATCTTCATCGAGGGCATAAGCCTGCTATCCAGTGATTTTTTAGGCTCAGCGCAGACCGGCAAGGACGATCAGCTCACCTCGCTCTTGCGGGAACAGCAGACCATGATGGCCATTGACGTACAGCGCCGGACCAGTGTGAACAAAATCACGGGCATCATCTCACGCTACAATCGAACTATGTCCGACACAGATAAACTGCGGATCGCCAACGAGATTTACGAGATGACCAAAAAGTATCCGAATCTCAACGAAGACTTTATCTGTGCCACCATCACCCACGAAACCGGTAAAACCTGGAATCCCCAGGTCAAATCCCCGATGGGCGCCATGGGCCTGATGCAGATCATGCCCGCCACCGGCGCCTTCCTGGCAGCCCAGGAAGGGATCGACTGGACCACGGCGGATCAGGTGCTCAACGACCCGGTCAACAACATCCGGCTCGGCTGCCGCTACATGAGCGAACTGGTAGGAACCTACAAACAAGACGGCGCCCTCGCGGCCTATAATGGCGGCCCCAAGCGCGCAGCCCTGTGGCTGGCCTCCAATCGCAACGACAGCACGCTCTTCAAGGAGACCCGGACCTACGTACCGGCGGTCAACCGGCTCTACGACCAGTTTCGCAAGGAAGGCGTGATGTAAGAGTCATCACCCGACACAGGTTTGCCAACGCCAGGCGGCGTCTCGAAGACGCCGCCTTTTTTTATCCCGCCGCTTTTACCTTGATAATAGCCGGTAATATCCGTATTTTTCATCAGCACCCCGGAGGTCCCTCTCCGCTGCCTGCACCTGCAGCCAGCCTCTCCTGAGTTCTTTCCATCCAGCAACAAAGGAGGATTCCTTGGGAAAAGCAGTTCGCTCCGCGACCCTGCTCCTGCTCTGCGCCACCCTCGCCCGGGCGGTGAACTGGTACGCCGTCGGCCTCAATGACCAGCAGAACTGGAGCTCCTTCACTATCCAGGCGATCGATATCTATCACGGCGCCTACCTCCACCATTCCGAATTCACCCCTTCCATGGAAATCCAGATGAGCCGGGACTGGTATGGCAACCGGCCCAATGATGAGCCCTTCGTCTTTTATTGCGAGTTCTCCCTATCCGCAGATGCCGTCATCATCGGCGCCAAGGTGCGCCTGGACAACACCTGGCATACGGCGCAACCGCAGGATGTCTGGACCGCCGAAAACCAGTTTCAGACTGCACCGGCCGGCCAACCCCGCTGCCTGCTGCGGCAATATGTCCAGCGCGATTACTCCGGCGCGCGCAGCAAACGCTATCTGATGCAGGTTTCCCCGATCCAGTTCGGCTCTCCGTTCAGCATCGCAATCACCTTCCTGGCCCCCAACACCCTCGAGCTGGACAGCGAGCGTGCCTCCATTTTCAACACCGATTTCCTGACATACCGGGAGCGGGTCCCGATCCGCTACTCTTTCCTGGACGTTCATGCTCCGGAAAATGCACCGGTTTTCGAGAATGCCGGCGGCACTATCCCCTTCGCAAAGAACGCCGAGGGGTGGTGGCGCGCTGACCTCACCTACCTCTATTGGATTGATCCTTATATGAGTTGGCCGGCGCGCAAGAACATCAAACCGGAACTCTTTTATTACCAGGATAACGTCGAGGGCTACTACCTCCTTTCCGCCTTCCCGCCGGTCGAGCCGCAAGAGCGCAAGCCGAAAAAGGTTCTGATCCTTGCGGACCTGGGCAGTCAAACCATGGGCTACACCCGGGAGTTTCTGCTCGACCAATTCCACGATATCACCGACCGGAGCTTGAGCTGGAATGACTCCCTGAACATCCTCCTCATGGACCAGCTCGAGCCCAAACTTCTGCGCAGCCGCTTCTTGCCGGCCGACTATGCCAACCAGACGGCGCTCTTCAACGAGATGCGCAGCTATCCAATCCCCCAGCTCAGCGCTACCACGCAGCTGCTCCGCCGGGCGGTGGCTTTTTTCAATCAGGCTGCAACCGATGGGGAGATCTGGCTGATCACGACGGCTGAAAAGGACGCCGTCCCGGTGCAAAAGGCCAATGACATCATCGAACTGACGGTCCGTCAGCTCCGCCAGCAGGTCGTCATCAAGATCGTCGCATGCGGCCAGCCCAGCGATTACCTTTATGTCGGCGGCCAGTATTATGCAGGCAATGATTACCTGTTTGAGAATCTGACGCGACTGACGCACGGCGGCACCCTGCGCCCGGGCCATGCAGAGGCCTACCATCTGCCGCTGGCCCTGGCCGAGCTGCTCGCCCCGGCGCTCGATCTGATGGAGGCCGATCCGGTCCCGGCAAACGGCTACAACCGGAACAAGTATTATTTCTTCTCCAGCCGGACCCGCTATCCCCTGCTCTATCCCTACATCGAATTAGGACGGGCGGAGGGAGGGCCGCCTTTCATCACCGATTTTTACGGCAATATCGAGGGCGACTGGTTCCACAAGAGAATGGACCTCGCCGCCATGCCGGCCATCAAGCAGCTGCCCCGCCTCAAGCAGCTCTGGCATGCCCATCATATCGAGGAATTGCTGCAGCAGCCCCAGGCCTGGAACCTGATCGACGAGATCGGCCGTGTCAGCAAGGAGAACAGCCTGGTCAATGCCTATTGCGCCCTGGTCATCCCGGCGGCCAATGGCTATGCCGCCTTCCAGCGCCTCGAAGAGCATGAAACTGCGATAACCTCCTCCTCAGCGCCGCGGCAGCCCGAACATTTTGAGGTCAGGGCCTATCCCAATCCTTTCAACACCCAGACCCGGGTCATCGCCCGGTTTCAGCCGGCCGAGCACAGCGGATTCGTGTCCGTCCGCATCTATTCGCTGCTCGGTGCACAGGTCCGGCAATGGCAGCAGCCCGTGAGCGCCGGAGCAAGCCGTATTGAACTCGTCTGGGACGGTGCCAATGACCGGCAGGAACCGGTCAGCAGTGGCCTCTACTGGATCCAGGTCCAGCGCGGCACCGAGCAGTATGTCCTCAAACTCACCTGTCTGAAATAGGGAGGCGAAAACCATGAAACGGCAGTTCGTTCTCCTCCTCAGCTTGCTGCTGGTCACAATAGCCTCCGCCACCCGTATCAGCATTTATGAAGCGGGCTATCCGCAGAATCGCGACGACAATGTCCGTGTGGAAGAGGTGACCGATGTGGTCCGGACCCGCGGTATCTATATCGAACACCAACTCCATCTCTCTTTCGCTTACGATTTCAACTCCTGGTTCTTCACCAATTATAATGAGCTCGAGCTGGAATGGACTTTCCAGATGCCGGAAGAGGTTACCCTGTTCAATCTATATTACTGGAAAGAGGATTCGGTTTGCCGCGCCATCCTGCTGGACAAATGGACGGCACAGAAGATGTTCGACGAGAAGAGCAGCCCCACACGCGAACCGGCCTTGCTGACGCGGGGCATCGCCGATCAGAACGGCCAGGTCCAGTATGCCTTGCGTCTCTTTCCAATCAAGCGATTCACCAGATGCCGGATCATGATCCAGTACCTCGTGCCAGCCCGGCCCTCCAGCGGCCGGCTGCGCACCTGGCTGCCCCTGCCGCAGGTGACGACCGAAACCGGCGGCGCCAAAATCCTGCGCCTGCTCTACCTCCGCGGGGATAATCCTGATTCCGCCGCGATCGTCGGCCTGCCCGGGATCACTTTCACCTACTACCCCAGGGACAAGGCCTGGGAAGCGGAGTTGCCAATCGCCTCCCTGGATTATGCGGAGCTGATCCTGCCCTCTCCCATCCGGGGGGAGTATTACCTCTCCCTCTATCGCAAGGGGGATGAAGCCTTTTACAATCTGGCGGTCTATCCGCCGGCGATCTCTTCGGTCCACCAGCCGCGCAAGATCCTGATCCTGGTGGACTTTAATCCCGGTAACAGCAACGGGCTGAGTGCTGATTTGCTGCTCTCCTCGCTGAAAGAAACCATGGAGCGCACCTTGACCCCTGCCGACTCTGCTTCGGTCATCGTGACGTTTACCGAACCCGCTTATGGCAGCCGGAGCTGGCAGGGATGCTCGCAGCAGAACATCGACCGCCTTTTCGGGGATTTTTGGGGCAAACGTTTTTACAATGTCAATCTGTCGCAGGAGTTGCTGGCTGCAGCCGAATGGTTCATGGGGACCAATGGGCAGGGGGAGATCCTCTGGATCACCAATCGTGCCGATTTTCCCACAGCCACCGCATTGGCCGCCCAATATGCCCGGGAGATCGCCGGGCACTTTCCCGCCGGCACCCCTGTCCACGTGCTTGACCTGGAGAATACCTTCAGGCTGGTTTACTTTCCGGATTTCGGCTATGGAAACGGGAGCTATACCTTCCTTTCCGAGCTGACCCGAATCACCGGCGGCAATCTCTTTTTCTATCGCTTCCATCCCTTAAAAACCGCTTTGGCGGCGCTCTTTTTCGACAAGGTGATGCACTACAAAGAGGTGGAGGTGCAGACGCGCATGCAGAACGGGTATACCTATGACCGGCAGAACCATGCGCGCTTCGAAGGCTATTATCCGCTCGATTTTCCGGTAATCCAGACCGGGCAATTGCAGGGTACTTTCCCGATGACCGTGACCCTTATCGGCAGTACCCTCGATACCGTCGTGAGAAAGGAGATCGTCATTCCCGAATCGGCGGTTGATGCCGGCACTGAACATCTGGCAACCGCCCATTATGGCCATCAGATCGAAAAGATGGGCCGGCGGTATCAGAACAACGCACTGATCGAAAACCTGATCGCCCTCAGCACGTCTGCTGGCATCCTCTCCCCCTATACCGCTTTCATCATCCCGGATGATCCAACCAGTTGCTATGTCCCGGACTTTATCGATGACACCCGTAAAGGCAGTTCAGGGGCAGAGTTGCATCCCGCCATGCAGGACACGCTGGTGGTTTTTTCGGCGTCTCCCAATCCTTTCAATCCGCAAACGACCTTCACCATCACGCTGCCGGTGGTTCCAGCGGAGCGCGAACTGGTCGTGAATCTCTATAACTTGCGTGGTCAGCAGGTCCGGCAGCTGTGTTTACCGGCGCTCCAGCCTGGCCGTTATCAGATCAGCTGGGATGGGCGTTCCGACGCAGGAGTCTCCCTTGCAAGTGGCAAATACTTCGCACTCTTGCAGGTGTCGCGGCAGCGCAAGGTCCTGCCACTGACCTTGCTAAAATAGTCCATTTCTCGCATAGTGAACCCCGGAGCGGTTACGCAGCTGGAGTCGTTGCCCCGGGCTCCGGACCATCGCTCACTGCCATCCCGGGATTTCACGCCCACCGGATGAAAGCCAGAAAAACCAGTTGTAAATCTCGCGATTTTTTAATAAACTCTGCTTCATTTTCCAGGAGCATCCATGCAGCCCATCCTCCTCGATGGAGAATCGCTCACCCTCGCCGATCTTTACGCGATCGCCGGCGGCCGCTCCGTCGCGATCGCACCCGGAGCCATGACCCAGATGGCCGCTTCCCGCGCCTGCATCGAGGCGATCATCCGCGACGGCCGGGTGGTCTACGGCGTCAATACCGGCTTTGGCAAGCTGGCCACCATCCATATCGCCGACGATGCCCTCGAAACCCTGCAGCGCAACCTGGTGCTCAGCCATGCCTGCGGCATCGGCGAGCCGATCCCTGCCCCCCTGGTCCGCGCCCTCATCGCCCTCAAGATCAACGCCCTCTGCAAGGGATTTTCCGGCACCCGGCCGGAGGTGGCGCTCTTTCTTCAGGAGATGCTCAACCGCTCCATCCTCCCGGTCATCCCGTGCAAGGGCTCGGTCGGTGCTTCCGGCGACCTGGCGCCGCTGGCGCATATGACGCTGGTGATGCTCGGCCTTGGTGAAGCCTGGTATGCCGGCGAGCGCATACCCGGGGCGGAGGCGCTGGCGCGCGCCGGTCTGGAACCGGTCACGCTCAAGGCCAAGGAGGGGCTGGCCGTGCTCAACGGCACGCAGGTGCTCACCGCCTATGGGGCCTTCGCCTTGCAGCGTGCCTTGCAACTGGCGCGGCTGGCTGACATCGCGGCCGCTCTCAGCGTCGAGAGCCTGCTCAACACCCGGGTCGCCTTCGACCCGCGCATCCAGCGGGCCCGCGGCCATCAGGCCCAGATCCGGGTGGCCGATAATCTCATCCGTTTGCTGGCCGGGAGTGCGATCGTCGAATCGCACCACGACTGCGGCAAGGTCCAGGATCCCTACTCCTCCCGCTGCACCCCGCAGGTGCATGGCGCCGTCCGCCAGGCCCTGGCCTACGCCGAGGGCGTCATCAGCACGGAACTCAATGCCTCCACCGACAATCCCCTGATCTTCGCCGCCGAACAGGAGGTCCTCTCGGGCGGCAACTTTCACGGCCAGCCGGTCTCGCTGGCCTGTGATACCCTGGCAATCGCCATCGCCCAGCTGGCCAATATCTCCGAGCGCCGGCTCGAGAACCTGATGGACCCGGTCCAGAGCGGTTTGCCCCCCTTCCTGGCGGCGGAGAGCGGCACCAACTCCGGCTTCATGATCGCCCAGGTGACCGCCGCCGCCCTGGTATCGGAAAACAAGGTGCTGACCCACCCGGCCTCGGTCGATTCGATACCCACCTCAGCCAATCAGGAGGACTTTGTCAGCATGGGGGCCTGGGCCAGCCGCAAGGCGCTGGAGGTCGTGGAGAACAGCGAGACGGT
Organism: uncultured Cytophagia bacterium; assembly: GCA_964436305.1. GTDB lineage: Bacteria > Zhuqueibacterota > Zhuqueibacteria > Residuimicrobiales > Residuimicrobiaceae > JAKPUX01. Next base: position 67,332 of record CAYTCI010000004.1, read on the forward strand.
CCTCGGCATCGAACTGCTGGCCGGTTGCCAGGCAATGGATACCCGCCAGGGGCTCGAACCCGGCCAGGGTACCGGGATTGCCTGGCGCCACATTCGCCGCCGGATTCCCTCGATGCCGCGGGACCGGCTGCTGCACGAGGATATGGTCACGATCACCCGCATGGTGCGGGAAAACAGCATCGTGCAGGCGGTCGAGGCGGCCATCGGTGCGTTGTGAGGTAAACGGTTGAAAATCAAGGAATGAACCGGGGTCTGCTGACCCCTTGTCGAATAGCCATAATGAGGGAGAGCGACTGAAATGAACAAGATCATCGGCGAAGGCTACACCTTCGATGACGTCCTGCTGGTACCGAACAAATCGGATATCCTGCCCAAGGAGACCGATGTTCGCACGCGGCTGACGCGCAAGCTGGCCCTCAATCTGCCCCTGATGAGTGCGGCCATGGATACGGTGACTGAAGCCGATCTGGCGATCGCCATCGCCCGTGAGGGCGGGATCGGCATCCTGCACAAGAACTGCAGCCTGCAGGAGCAGGCGGCCGAAGTGGACAAGGTCAAGCGCTCGGAGGCGGGGATGATCATGAATCCCATCACCCTGGCGCCGGACCGCAAGCTCAGTGAAGCCCTCGAGCTGATGCAGCGTTACCGTATCTCCGGCATTCCGATCGTCGACGGTCAAAAACTGGCCGGCATTCTCACCAACCGCGACCTGCGTTTCGAGACCGACCTCAACAAGCGCGTCTCGGCGCTGATGACCGGCAAGGAGCGGCTGATCACCGCCCCGGTCGGCACCTCCCTGGATGAGGCTGAAAAACTTCTCCAGCTGCACCGCATCGAGAAATTGCTGGTGGTCGACAAGGAGGGCAAGCTCAAGGGACTGATCACGGTCAAGGATATCCAGAGCCGCAAACGCTTTCCGCTGGCGTCCAAGGACAAGCATGGCCGGCTGCTGGTTGGCGCGGCGATCGGTGTGGCGCATGACACCATCGAGCGGGCCGAGGCCCTGATCGCGGCCGGCGTTGATGTCCTCGTGGTCGACACCGCCCATGGCCACTCGCGCGGCGTGATCCACACCGTCGAGATGGTCAAGAAGCAGTTCTCCGAGATCGAGGTGATCGCCGGCAATGTCGCGACACCGGAGGGCGCTGCTGATCTCATCGCCGCCGGGGCCGATGCCATCAAGGTCGGGATCGGGCCGGGCTCGATCTGCACCACCCGCATCATCGCCGGCACCGGTGTGCCGCAGCTGACCGCGATCATGGGCTGCGCCGAGGTCTGCCGCAAGGAGTCGGTCCCCCTGATCGCCGACGGCGGCATCAAACAGACCGGCGACATCGCCAAGGCAATCGTCGCCGGCGCTGACTCGGTGATGCTCGGCAACATGCTGGCCGGCACCGACGAAAGTCCCGGCGAGACCATCCTCTATGAGGGCCGCAGCTACAAGGTCTACCGCGCCATGGGCTCGCTCGGGGCGATGCGCGGCGGGCGCGGCGACCGCTATTTTCAGGAGGGGGTACAGGATACCAAGAAACTGGTGCCGGAGGGCATCGAGGGGCGGGTTCCGTACCGCGGCAAGGTGGCCGATGTCATCTACCAGATGACCGGCGGGCTGCGCTCGGCGATGGGCTACAGCGGTGCCGCCACCATCGCGGAACTGCAGCAAAAGGGCCGCTTCATCCGCATCACCCAGGCCGGCCTGCTCGAAAGCCATCCGCACGATATCATCATCACCAAGGAAGCGCCCAACTACATGCTCCAGGGACGTTGAGTCCGGCCGCAAGGACAAAAAAAAGCCTCGACACCCTGGTGTCGAGGCTACAGTTCTTGCCGATCTTGCGCCGGACGGTGTTGGGCCGCCCGCAGCGATGCAGAGAATCCCTAAGCGAGCTTGTTGACGATCGCGGCCAGCTTGGACTTTTGATTGGCGGCTTTGTTCTTATGAATGATCCCCTTCTTGGCCAGCTTGTCCAGCAGGGAGGCGGTATGGCGGAAGAGCTTCTCACCCTCCTCCTTGCTGCTGATGGCGCGCACCTTTTTCACATAGGTACGCAGGGTATTCTTGTAGGCCTTGTTGCGCTCGGTGTCGCGCGTATTGGTCTGGATTCTCTTGACAGCGGATTTGTGGTTCGCCATGGTTCCTCTCTTTTTTTTATAGCCTGTAAGTATAAGGATTTTTATCCTAAAATGCAACAGATTTTTGCACAATTCAACCCACCGACCACCATACCCTTGAGAAAGGCCATCTATGGAGACTGCCATCCGGATTGAACCGGTCACCACGGCTGCGGGGCGCAAAGACTTTATCAAATTTCCCTGGCGTGTTTATCACAATGATCCCCTCTGGGTGCCCCAGCTCATCAGCGACGAAATCAAGATCCTCGATCCGGCCAAGGGCACCTTTTTCCAGTTCGGCGAAGCGGCACTCTTCATGGCCTACCGCGGTGAGGAGCCGGTGGGGCGCATCTCTGCCCAGGTCAATCATCAATACGAACGCTATCACGACAACCACACCGGATTCTTCGGCTTTTTCGAGAGCATCGATGACCAGGCCGTGGCCGACGCCCTCTTCGGCGCTGCGACCGCCTGGCTGCGCAGCAAGGGCAAGAGCCGGGTCATGGGTCCGATGAGTTTCTCAATGTATGACATCAGCGGCGTCCTCATCGAGGGCAACGACACCATGCCCTGCATCCTCACCGCCTACAATCCGCCCTATTACGAACCCCTCTTCGACGCCGCCGGCATGAAAAAGGCGATGGACTGGTACGCCTTCCTCGTAAGCCAGGACTCTGTATTGCGGCCGGGACTTCAGCGCATCGCCAGCCGGGTGATGCAGCAGGAGGGGCTGGAAATCGTCCCCCTCGATATGAAGATCTTTGATCAGCGGGTGCATGAGGTGGCGCGCATCTTCTCCGACGCCTGGATGGAAAACTGGGGCCATGTCCCCTTCACGGACGGCCAGGTGCAGGATCTGGTTCACGAACTCAAAATGGTGATCGTCCCGGAGGTCACCCTCTTCGCCCTCTATCACGGCGAATGCATTGGTTTTTCTCTCAGTGTCAAGGATGTCAATCCGGCCCTGCAAAAAGCCAACGGTCGTCTCTTCCCCTTTGGCTTGCTCAAGCTCCTCTGGCATGTCCGCAGGACCAGCCGGTTGCGCACCATGGCGATGGGCGTGCTCAAGGAGCACCGCCACCGCGGCATCGATATTGCCTTTTATCTTAAAACGATCGAGGAGGGGCGCCGCCTGGGCTTCTACGACAGCGAATGCTCGATCATCCTCGAGATCAACAAACGTATGATCAGCGCGCTCGAGGATCTTTCGGCCCGGCGCTACAAGACCTTCCGCTTTTACGAAAAAGAGATCTGAGTTGGCGCTCCCGCCCGGGCGGGAGCAGCCTGTAACCAACGGCAGCCACGCATGAATGCAACCAACCTGACGCATACGCTCCGGCGCGCCGCCCTCCTGCTGGCGGCGCTCGCCGGACTGGCAGCCGCCCCCGCGGAGGCGCAGTACTATTTCGGCCGCAACAAGGTCAACTACCACCACTTTGAGTGGCGCGTTCTCCAGACCGAGCATTTCGAGATCTATTACTATCCGGAAATGCGCGAACTCACCGAAATCGGCGCCGCCTGGGCCGAGGAGAGCTACCATTTCCTTGAGAACCGGTTCCATCTCAGCCTGCGCGAACGCATCCCCCTGATCTTTTACGCCACCCACGCCCATTTCCAGGAGACCAACACCCTGCCCTACCTCATTCCGGAGGGTATCGGCGGTTTTTTTGAGTACATCAAGGGGCGGGTCGTGGTGCCTGCCAACGGCTCCATCCCCGAATTCAAAAAAGTGATCCGCCACGAACTGGTGCATGTCTTCACCCATGCCAAAGTGAACCGGGTGCTCAAGGAGCACAAGCAATTGAACAATCCGGGACTGCCGCTGTGGTTCAGCGAGGGGCTGGCCGAATACTGGTCGAGCGGCTGGGACAGCGAGGCCGAGATGTTCCTCCGCGACGCGGTCATCAATAACTACCTCTACCCCGTCTCGGCCATCTACCAGATCAACGGCACCTTTTTGATGTACAAGGAGGGCCAGAGTCTCCTCCGTTTCATCGATACCCATTGGGGGGAGGACAAGATCCTGCAGTTGATCGATAATGTCTGGATGGCCCCCTATTTTTCCGAGGTGATGACCCTGACCCTGGGCATCGATCTGCATGAATTCGATGAACGCTGGATCTATGCCCTCAAGAAGGAGAGCTATCCCCTGCTGCAGGACAACGATGCGGCCTCGCGGGTGAGCCTGCAGGTCACCCGCCAGGGGATCAACATCAAGCCCGCCTTCTGGCAAGCGGATACAGCCCGGGTGGTTTTTATCTCCAACCGCAGCGGCTATGCCAACATCTATCAGGCGCCCCTGGCGGGCAGCCCGCGCGAACCCAAACTGGAGGTTCTGGTTGCGGGCGAACGCAGCGAGGCCTTTGAATCCTTTCACCTGCTCAACAGCGCCATCGACGTCAACCGCAGCGGCGAGCTCGCCTTCATCTCCAAGGCCGGCGAAAGGGACCGGCTCTACATCATGGAGCTGTCCGCAAAAAAGATCACCGGCCGGCATGCGTTCGAGCCGCTGGTCTCGCTCTACTCCCCCCGCTGGTCGCCCGACGGCAGCCGCATGGTCTTTTCCGGTCTGGCCTTCAGCGGCCGCCGGGATCTCTATCTCTTCGAGCGCGCGACCGGGCAGCTGACGCCGCTGACCGACGATGCCTGCGACGACAAGGACCCGGTCTTCTCACCCGATGGCCGCCGGATCGTCTTCAGCTCGGACCGCGGCGGCACCGGCGAACGCGGGGTCTACAACCTCTTTCTCTGTGATCTCGATGCGGGCGGCATCACGCCGCTGACCGGCGGCCACGGCCATGATCAAATGCCCGCCTGGTCGCCCGACGGCAGCCATATCGCCTTTATCTCCGACCGCAGCGGCACGCAGAATATCTGGGTGGTGCCGGCGCCGGTCCGGGCCCTCTCCCCCGCCCAGCGTCTCGGACTGGAGCCGGTGGCTGAGGCCCGCCAGCCCCTTCCCGCGGCGCCGCGCCAGCTGACCCATTTTATCACCGGGGCCTACGATCCGCAGTGGACCCCCCGCGGGGATCTGCTCTTCACGATCTTTGAAAAATTCTCCTTCAACATCGGTCTGATCAAGGGGATGGCCGACAGCCTGCACCAGCCCGTGCCGCCCGTGGCCGCCAACCTGGCCGCTGACTCCCTGTCGACCGACCGCTGGGACTACCCGCGCCTCAGCGGCGCCGGCGAGAGCCGCGACCTCCGCTACAAGCCCAAGTACAGTCTCGACATCGCCCAGTCGCAGATCACCCAGGATCCCATTTTTGGCACCTCCGGCGGCATGCAGCTCGCCGTCTCGGACCTGCTCGGCAATTACCAGTACTTCTTCCTCCTCTACAACACCGCCCGGGTCCAGAGCGAACTGCTCTCCAGCTTTAACGTCGCGGTCTCACGGGTCGACCTCTCCCATCGCACCAACGTCGCTGCCGGCCTCTTTCACTTCGCCGGCCAGTATTACAACCGCTATGACTACTGGTTCTGGGAACGGCGCTATGGCGGTTACACCGCCCTCAGCTATCCCCTCTCGAAATTCAACCGCGTCGAGGCCAGTCTCAATGTGCGCTGGTCGGATAAAAAGTGGTTTCTCAACGACTACCGCCGCAAGGCCCTGCTGGTCTCCAATTTCGTCTCCTACGTTCAGGACAACTCGCTCTGGGGCCCGACCGGCCCGCTGGACGGCAGCCGGATGAATTTCACCCTGGGAACGACCGTCGATGTCGCGCACGCCAATGTCCGCTTCCTCACGGCCATCGTCGATTACCGGCGCTATTTTCGCATCTCCACCCAGAGCACCCATGCCCTCCGCTGCTGGGCCCAGATCAACAACGGCAAGGAATCCACCCCCTTCTATATGGGCGGCAGCTGGGATCTGCGCGGTTACCGGCTCTGGAGCCTCTGGGGCACCAAACTCGCCATGGTCAGCAACGAGCTGCGCTTTCCTTTCATCGACCGCTTCGTGCTCAAGTTCCCGATCGGCGGGGTGGCCATCAGCAGCATCCGTGGGGCGCTCTTCTGCGACCTCGGCAACGCCTGGGACCAGCGTCTGCCAGACCTGCTTGGCAGCACCGGCTGTGGCATCCGTTTTCAGCTTGGAGGGATGCTGGTGTTGCGTTTCGATACCGGCCGCAAATTCATCCTCACGGATCCGGGGCGGTTTTATCAGCGGAACAACTGGCAGTTCGAGCGCAACTGGTTCACGCAATTCTTTTTCGGCTGGGATTTCTGATGCAGAAGCGGGGAAAAACATTCGGCGGTGAAGGGTTGCCCGGGCACCGCGGCGGGCGGGCAGCGCTCTGGCTGCTCCTCGCCCTGCTGGCGACCGGCTGTCACCACTTCAACTACAAGAGGGCGGCGGACCCCCTCCTCCCCCTTTGGCCGCAGCTCGGCGGCGGAGCGAATCGCAATGCGGCCGTCGCCTTGGAACCGCAGCTGCCGCTCGAGGCGGTCTGGCAGAAGCAGACGACCGGCGTCATCCAGCCCTCGCTGGTCGGCCTGGGGAACTGGCTCCTCTTCACCACCGGCGAAGGCCAGGTAGGGGGCTTTGACCTGCGTACGGGCAAGGGCCTCGGCAAAACCATCGGGCGCAATACCACCGCCCTTACCTGCGCCGCGGGCGACAGCGGCCTGGTGCTGATCCGGCGGCTTCGCAAAAATAACGTTCTCTTCTACCACCTCGGCCGCGGGCGGGTGCGTTGGCGTAAAAGCACCGAGCCCATCCTCGGCGAACCCCTCATCGTCGGCGAGCGGCTCTACCTGGCCACCCTGCGCGGCCGGCTGCTCTGCCTGGCACTGCGGGACGGGACGCTGCTCGCCGAGGCCCGCCTGCCGCACGACTGCATCGCCGCGCCGGCGATGGCGGACAGCGTCCTGACCATCGGCGACGACCGCGGCCTCCTCCACGCCTTCGATCCACAATTGCACCCGCTTTGGCGATACGAATGCGGCGGTGCCTTGCGCGCCCCGGCCATCGCCCACGCCGGCTGCTTCTACATCGGTTCCACCAGCGGCCGCTTCTCCGCCATCGACATCCGCAGTGGTGCCGAGCGCTGGCACTATCTCAGCCCCGGCAAGATCCTCCATGCCGCGGCGGCCACCGACTCCATCGTGGCCGTGGCCGCCGCTGATGCGCAGCTTTGCGCTCTCGATGCCCGCGATGGCCGGCTGCTCTGGCGGGCCCCGCTCGGCGCCGTTCCGGCCGCTGCCCCCCTGATTTGCGGCCGCCTCCTCTTTCTTGGTACGGGCGCGGGCAAACTGGGCGCCTTCGCCCTCGACAACGGCCGCGAACTCTGGTCCTTCACCGCCAAAGCCCCGATCGCTACGCCACCGATCCTCATCGGCCGGCTTTTATGCTTCGCCACCACCAATGGCCTCCTCTACAGCTTCACCTGGCACTGAATCGGTTCCACCTCCTTCACATCAGCAGGCTCCGCAGCTCCGCCAGTCCCGCCTCGAGATGCTGCCGCACGGCGGCCAACGGGAGAGGATGGCCGAGCTGCCGGAGCGAGGTGACGAACTCTGCATGCCCGCGCAGCCGGCGATAGTCGGGCTCCCGCGAGGGGTGGGTGAGATAGTGGGCCATTCGCCGGAGATCGGGATCGACCAGCAGCGAGCCCTGGTAGAAGAAAAGGTTGCGGGATTTGAACATCGAACAGCCGAGGATCTTTTGGCCGTTGACGGCGATGTCGCTGATCCCGGCCGGCTCCGCCCCGAGGTCCGCCAGCTCCTGCTGCAACCGGGCGATCAGCCAGGCGTTGATCACCTGAAAAAAATGGTAAGGCGAGTCGCTGCGGGCGCTGATGAAGGCGCAGGTGAGACAGAGGATCCCGGGCATGAGCAGCACCGCGCCCCCGCCGCCGCGGCGCCGGATCACGGCCACGCCATCGCGGCGGCAGGCGTCGAGATGCACCTCCTGGTCGGCGTGCTGGCCATGCCCGATCACCACCGCGATTCCGCGGGGCTCCCACAATTCGGCGAGGAAGGGGATTTCCGGTCCCACCCGGGTATAAAGCTGGTCATGAATATCCATCGGCCTGTCCACTCCTCTTCTTCGGGACCCCTCTGCTGCGACAAAAATCGGCCCGGCAGGGGAGGATTTAGCTGGAAATTTGTGTTATTTATCCTATATTAGAGGGGTGTTGCCGAAGCAACGCGCACCCTGACAGGATGGAGAGCCTGCTGTATCATGAGTGACGAGATCAACCACAGGAAATACGACCACATTCGCATCGTGCGCAGCGATGGTGGCAGCGACCGAGGGAAAAGCTATTTCGATGCCGTCGCCCTGGTGCATCGTGCGCTCCCCGAGATTGATATGAAGGCGATCGATCCCGCGGTCGAGTTTCTCGGCAAATCCCTCTCCTTCCCCCTGATGATCGCCCCGATGACCGGTGGGGACCACGATCTGGTGCGCACCATCAACAGGAACCTCGCCCGTGCGGCTGAGGCTACCCGGGTGGCCATGGCGGTCGGGTCACAGCGGGTGATGATCACCCATGCCGCCGCGCGCGAGAGTTTCGCCTTGCGCCCCCATGCTCCCCGGACCGTCCTGCTTGGCAATCTCGGCGCCGTGCAGCTCAACCACGGCTTCACCCTGCGGGAATGCCTCCAGGCCATCGAGGTGCTCGAGGCCGACGGCCTCTATCTCCATCTCAATCCCCTGCAGGAGGCCATTCAGCCCGAGGGGGAGACCAATTTCAGCGGTCTTGCCGACAAGATCGGCCAGGTTGCAGCGGAGCTGCCGCGGCCGGTGCTGGTCAAGGAGGTCGGTTCGGGGATCGCCCGCCAGGACGCCGAGCTGCTGATCGCCCGCGGTATCCGCTATATCGACGCTGCCGGCAGCGGCGGCACCTCGTGGAGCCGGATCGAGCATTTTCGCCAGCAGGCCAACCGCAGCGCCGAAACCAGTCAGGCCGGGCTGCTCTTTCAGGACTGGGGTTTGCCGACCCCGGCCCTGCTGGACGAGCTGGCGCCTCTCGGCGACCGCGTGACCCTGATCGCCTCCGGCGGCATCCGTTCGGGGCTCGACATGGCCAAGGCGATGATCCTCGGCGCCACTCTCTGCGGGATCGCCAAACCCTTTCTCGAGCCCGCCCTGCACTCGGCCGACGAGGTCATCCGGCTGATCGAACGGCTGCGCAAGGAGTTCATCATCACCCTGTTCCTGCTCGGCATCACCCGTTCCGCCGATCTGATCGGCAACCGGAGTTTGCTGGCCTGAGCGCCCGTACAAGGCATGCATCCTTCAAGGAGAGTCAGGTATGACACGCTTGCAACAATTGCTGGACCGCGGACAATCGATCTGGATCGATTATATCGAACGGGAATTCATCACAGCGGGGCGTCTGGCCGGTCTGATCCGCGAGGGGGTACGCGGCCTCACCTCCAATCCCGCCATTTTTCAGAAGGCGATCAGCGAGGGCGCCGCCTATGATGCTGATATCGCGGCCCTGGCCGCCCGCGGACTGGCGACCGAGCCGATCTATGAAGCCCTGGCGATTGCCGACATCCGCGCCGCCGCCGATGCCTTCCGGCCGCTGCATCTCGCCAGCGAGGGTGCGGACGGCTATGTCAGCCTCGAGGTCAATCCCGTCCTGGCCCACGATGCGGCCAGGACGGTTGAAGAGGCCAAACGCCTCTTCGCCGCCGTGGACCGGCCCAACCTGATGATCAAGATCCCCGCCACCGCGGCCGGCCTTGCCGCCATACCCCAGGTCATTGCCGCGGGGATCAGCGTCAATGCCACCCTCCTCTTCAACAGCCGCCACTACCGCGGAGTGGCCGAGGCCTGGTTGGCCGGACTCGAAGAGCGCCAGGAGCGGGGGCACTCCCTGCAGGGGATTGCCTCGGTCGCCTCTTTCTTCGTCAGCCGCCTCGATAGCCGGCTCGATCCCCGCCTCGAGAGCCTCGGCTCCCCCGGCCTGAAGGGCAAGCTGGCCGTGGCCAATGCAGCCGCGGTTTATGATCTCTATCAGGAGTTGCTCACCGCGCCGCGCTGGCGCCGGCTGGCCGCTCCAGGCGCCCTGCCGCAGCGCCTGCTCTGGGCCAGCACCGGCACCAAGGATCCGCACTATTCGGATACCCTCTACGTCGATGAACTGATCGGACCGGCGACGGTCAATACCGTCCCGCCGGCAACCCTGCAAGCCTGGCTCGATCATGGCCGGACTGCCGCGGCCCTGCCGGCGGTGGAGTCGTGCACCAACGCCGTGCTGCGGGCTGTGGCTGAACGCGGTGTCAATCTCGACCTCGAGACCGAAATACTGCAGGAAGAGGGGGTCGCAGCCTTCGCCAAATCCTTTGCCGCGATGCTGCATAGTGTCGCTGACAAACAAAAAGCCAGCCGTTAACCCTCATTCCACATAGACACGGTCGTAGGGGAGGCCATAGCGCCGCTGCAACTGCTGCAGCAGGGCCCTGGCGCTCTCCTCCAGACCGCTGGCCTTGAGCGCGTTCACCTTGCCGGCGTCACAGCCCCCCTCCTCGACTGTCAATCCCTCCATACGCTGTACCACCTGCCGCAGCCGGATCGCCGCCTCTTCGCGCATGGCCGGCTCATCCTCACCCAGAGTGAGCGAGCGGATGATGTTGTCATAAAGGGTGATCGTCACCTCCGCAAAGCGCAGCTGCTTCTCCGCTGCGAGCAGCCGGTCGAGGGTCTGATCGGGCAGCTTGCTCTCGAGCATATCGTCCATGACATGGCGCGCATCGTGGATCAGCTGGAAAGTCCGCTCCCAGGCCACCCCCTCATCGGTTTCGGAAAACTCCTGATAGAGGCTGAAATGACGGCGGAAGTGCTCGAGTGGCAGCAGCGGCCCGGAAAAGCCGCTCTGCGCCAGTTCGTTCACACGACGGGGGAGCTCGCCCCGCCAGGCGGTGCAATTGGCAAAGGCCTCGCTAAGCATGGCGAAATACTCGAGAGTCATGGTAGCCGCGCCGGGGTAGGCGAAAGTCGTGAAGGCCTGCCGCAGCGAATCGGCGCGGAGATGGGGCTGCTGCAGGGCCTGTCCCAGCAGATAATCCCGGTAAAAGCGGATGCCGGTGGGCCGGATGCGGGCGGGTGCGTCGCAGAAAAATCCCTGAATGCCAAGGGCGCGGCAGGTTTCGAGGTCGCGCGCGATGACCTGGTCGATGACCAGCGGCAGGCCGGCGTACTCGGGGGCATAATAGCCCTCGACGACGGCGTGGCGGGCGGAGGGGGTTGCGGCGAGCCATTTCACCAGCGCGTTGAGGGTGCCGGCATTGACCTCGAGGCAGTGCGGATCGGCGAGGGCGTGGTTGAAGCAGCGCGGCTGCAGCCGTGCCGCCAGCAGGATCTCCGCGCGTGGCCATGCCCCCGGCGCAGCGTGTTCCGGCAGGGAGAGATCGTGGAGGGCCAGCAGGGTTGTAGCTTGCGGCAGGGCGCCCGCTTTTTTCAGGCGGGACATCTCCGCACCGATCTGACCGACGAGATGAAGCCAGCGGTCGGTTGGGGAACCGAGGGCCTGGCAGCTGCTGCAGCTGCACAAGGGTGCGGCCTCGGCCGCATCGAGCACGACCAGATCGGCGGTATCGCCCGCGAACAGCCGGGCCAGCAGCTCCCGGCGGGCCTTTTCATCACTGCAGCAAAAGCCCGGCTGCCAGAGGCCGGGTGCCGCAGCGCGGCGGACACTCTGAAGGCCGAGGCCGCGCAGGGCTGCCGGACTGGACCAGTCGGCCGGCAGGTGGGTGAAGCGCTGCCGCGCCCACCAAAGGAGGGTGGTGGAGTCGGCGGGGGCATCGCTGGCCGGACAAACCGGGAGGAAGCCGCTCCACTCGAGGCTGCCGGGGGGAAGGCCGGTCGCGCGGAGAATGCGGACCTCACGCCGCGGTGTGATGTATTCTCCGCCCTTGCCGGGGAAGAGAAAGCGCACCCCCTCTTCATCGAGAAAGGCATAGACTGCGCGGAGCAGGTCGTCCTCGCGGTGGGCGGTAATAGCCAGAAAATGGTTCTCGCCTTCGTTCCAGGCGTCGAAGCGCCAGGGCGGCCGCTCGCCAGCGCCTGTGGCGCGATCGGACTTGTTCAGCCGCCTCGCCGCCGCGGCGAATCGCGATTTGGCGCCAGGCTTGCCCAAAAACAGGATCCGGCCGGCCGCCGTCTGGTCATCGCCCTGGATGGCGATTGCGCTCTCCGGCCGGCCGGTCAGGCGGGCGAGATAACGCCGCAGCTCCGCGGCGGCGAGGCGGCGCACCCGGGCGCCTGCATCGGCATCCGCCCCGGCATCGCTCCCGGCCGGCAGGACGATGGTGCAGGGGGCCGCGGCATCCAGCAGGTTAAAGGGGGTGAAGGCCTCCCGGCACTGCACCAGCATCAGTGCGCAAGCGGTCAGCCATACAGCAGTTGCTCTGGACATGTGAAGGGGATCCTTTGTCACGTTACTGCGGCGTCAGCGCGGGGAGGCCGAGCGCCTTGAGAAAGGCCTCGTTCAGGGCGATCCCGAGCTTTTGCGCCGTCCGGGCCTCCTCGCGGGCCTGATCGATCCGCCCAAGAAAATAGAGATTGACGGCGAGAGCCTGATGCGCCTGGCCATGCTCCGGCGCGGCGGCGACCGCGGCCTGCAGCCACTGCACCGCCTCCTCATGGGATTTCAGCTCACCCAACAGCGTGCCCTTGCCGTACAGGGTGGTGACATTGGCCTGGTCGCCGGCCAGCACCCGATCGAAACAGCGGGCGGCATCCTCGTACAGTCGTTTTTTCAGCAGGATCATCCCCTGGCTGGCGAGGTACTCCAACTCCCCGGGATCGCTGATGGCGGCGAGACGGTACTCCTCCATCGCCCGATCGAGGAATCCGGCCGCCTCATAGCCTTGTCCGAGTACGAGATGGCTGCGGGCGATCTCCTGATCTGCTTTATGCGTCTCGCCGAGGGTGCGGTAGATGCCGGCGAGGAGATAGCGGCTTTCGTCCTGTTTGGGATCGAGTTCGATGGCCCTGGCCAGTTCGCTGCGGGCCTCGGCCAGCCGGCCCTGATGATAGAGAAAGCCGCCGAAGGCGAGATGCAGGGCGGCTTCGCCGGGATAGAGTTTGCTGCCGGCGCGCAGGGTGGCTTCGGCCTCCCTGATCTGGCCTTTGCGCTCCTGAACCTGGGCGAGCAGACCGTAGCTGCCGCGCAGCCGCGGCTGCAGGCGCAGGGCCTGCTGCAGCAGGCTCGCCGCCGCATCGAGCGAGTCCGCGCGCAGCGCCGCGCGGGCGCGGTTGAGCCGGCCCTGGGCCAGCAGCTTGCGCGCCTCCTCATTCTTCTTCTCCGCGATCAGCACCACCGCCAGGTTTTCGGCCGGCTCCCAGAGCTCGGGCTGCAACTCCACCGCCCGGGCAAAAGCCTTGCCGGCCTCGGGATAGCGGCCGGCCTGCAGCCAGGATTTGCCGAGATTGTTGTAGACCATGGCATGGTCGGTGAGCAACTGGCGGCGATCCTTGCAGGCGGCGAGCAGGTCAAAATAGCCCTTGTCAATGATCTGGGTGGCGCGGCCGTAACGGCGCTGCAGGTACTCATCATAGTTGGCGACCGCTTTTTCATAGGCCGCCCGCGCGCCGGCCGGATCGTCGGTCGCCATCAGATTGCCCAGGGTATTGTAGCCCGCTGAGAGGGTCGAGTCCAGGGCCACCGCCTTTTCGATCGCCGCTACAGCGGCCTCTTTCTGGCCGAGGCGTTCGAGAACAGTTCCCCGCTGCAGGTAAAAATTGGCGATCGCCGGACGCAGCCGGATGGCCCGGTCAATCGAGGTCAGGGCCACTTGCAGAGAGTCGAGCCGCTCCTGAACAATGGAGAGATTATAATGGATGGCCGGGGCGCTCGAATCGGCGGCCAGCGCCCGGTGAAAATCGGCACCGGCCTCCTCGAGCCGGTCCTGATAGAGAAAGACCAGGCCGTGGTTGTTGGCAGCCGAGGACATTTGCGGATTGTACTCCAGCGCCTTGCGGTAGTTGAACTGGGCCTCCTCGAGCAGGCACTTGCGCGCCAGCACATTGCCGAGATTGAACCAGGCCGGCGAGTAGGTGGAATCCTGGGCGAGCACCCGCTGATAACAGGTCAGGGCCTGGTCGAGCCGGCCACTGCGAAAATAGAGAACACCCAGATTGTTCCAGACCTCCTTGAGTGACGAGTCGGCCTCCAGGGCTTTGCGGTTGGCCGCGATGGCTGCATCGAAGTGCTCGTTCTTGTCATAGATCTCGGCCTGGAGGAGGTAGCCGGCGGTGGAGGCGGGCTCCAGTTCGATGACGCGCTCCGCAGCAGCGAGGGCATAATTCATCTGCCCCATCTCGCTGTAGGTCTTGGAGAGGTTGCTGATCGCGCGGGTATAATCGGGCCGCAGGCGGATGGCTGCCTGATAATAGGCCAGCGCCGAGTCCAGCTGGTGCAGATGGTAAAAGGCCACCCCGAGATCATTCTGCGCCACGGGATCGTAAGGGGTCAGCGCGATGGCCTGGCGAAAAAGAGGCACCGCCTCCTGATACTGGCCGGCTGTGATCGCGTCCGTCCCCTTTTTGATATAATAGGAGGCTGAATTATGGAGAAAGGCCTCCACCTCCTGCTCCTTTTTGCGCCCGCCGGAGCAGGCGCAGCATGCCAGGAGAAAAAGGCCAGCCATCAACGCGATCGTTATGCGAATGGGACGCATAGAAAGGCCTCCTGCGAGGAATGAACCGTACTGTGGGTGTCGAAACGAGCAAGGAGAACGGCACTACAGATAGAGGATAAAAGCCACCGTTCCGATGTAGGAGAGGATACAGATCAGAATCGGCCGGTCGTGCAGCAGCACCACCTCCGGGGTTTCCCCGATGTTGAGGTGCAACACCAGATAAAGATAGCGAAACAAGCCGTAAATGACAAAGGGCAGCGTAAAGGCCAGATTGCGGGTGCCGAACTTTTCGACGGTGCCGGCATCCAGGGTATAGAGGGCATAGGCCATCAGACAGGCCGCGGTGACAATATTGATCATCTGGTCGAGCAGCTCGAGGGAATAGAGTCCCAGGGTTGAACGCACCTGGGCGGCCTGCGCTCCGAGGGTCTTGACCTCACTGCGCCGTTTGGTGAGCGCGAGAAAAAGCGATAAAAAGATCGTACAGATGATCAGCCAGGAGGAGACCGTCTCCCGGGCGGCAATGGTGCCACCGATGGCACGCAGAACGAAACCCGAGGCGATCAGCAGCACATCGAGGATGATCATCCGCTTCAGCAGCAGCGAATAGGAATAGGTGAAGATCAGGTAGGCGGCCAGAATCAGAAAAAAAGCGCGGTTCAGCGCCCAGGCGCCAGCCAGGCTGCCCATGCAAAGCAACAGGGCCAGCAGGATGGCGGCCCCCGGCGCGAGCCGGCCCGCGGCGATGGGCCGCAGCCGCTTGCGCGGATGCAGGGCATCCTTCTTGCGGTCGATGACATCGTTGACCAGGTAGCCGCTGCTGGAGACGAGGCAGAAGAGGAGGAAGGCGGTGAGGGTATCGAGGATCTTGCCGGGGACGAGAAAATCCTCGGCGAAAAAGAGACCGGCAAAAACGATGACATTCTTCAGCCACTGCCTCGGCCGTAACGAAATCCAGATGCTCTGCAGCATGGCGCCTCGATCCCTTCCCTATGCCCGGTCCGCTCCGCTATCCAGATACAGAACACCGCCCCGCTGCTCTCTGGCAGCGGGGCGGGTAACCCTAAGTAAAATACCATTTTTATTTCAACAATAAAAGCTTTTTTATATCGTGGAAGGATTCGCTCTCCATGCGGACATAATAGACGCCGGAGGGTGCCGGCTGGCCGTAGGCGTCGCGGCCGTCCCAGACGACCTCATGCCGGCCGCTGCCGGCGAGACCGTCAAAGAGCGACCGTACGAGCTGTCCCGAGGCGTTGTAGAGATGGATCGCCACCCGGGCGGGACGCCCGGCCTGGAAGGGGATGGTGGTGGTGGGATTGAAGGGATTGGGATAATTCTGCTCCAACGCGAAATCATCGGGATGCACACCCCGATCCGCGACGCCGGTCTGGATGTCGAGCGTCCAGGAGAGGGTCGTACTCGCCGTGAGGGTATAGATGCGTACCGACATCCGGCAATGGGCCGGGAAGGTGGGGTTGGCGGTGACCTTGAGTGTCGGTTTGTTGCCGACCGGCAGGCCGTTGAAATCCCACTGATAGCGCAAGGAATCGCCGTCGGGATCGAAGGCGGTGACCTCGAAGCTGTAAGCCTTATAGAGATCCATCTCGACCAGGGTATCGGCCGGGGAATAGGCCAGGAGCTGCAGCGGTCGGCGGACATCGGTCACCCGGATGCGGCAGGAAACAGAGGCGGTAGCGCCGAAGGTATCCCGGCCGGTGAAAGTGACCTTGTAGAGGCCCGACTCGCTGTAGCCGGGATTCCAGTAAAAGATGCCGGAGAGCGAGTCGAAGGTCGCGCGGGCGGGCATCCCCGATGCCGTCAGGTGGATCAGATCCTTCTCGGGATCCTCCGCCTTCACCCAGAAGGTGAGGATAGCGCCTTCTGCGATCGTGGTGTCGGCCGTGCAGCTCAGTATGGGCGCCTGGTTGGCCGCAAGCGCGGCAGTGAACTGGGTCTGCAGCGTCGGGGTATCGGGCAGCCAGGCCCTGAGGGTCTGGGCGCCGGCGGAACCGAGGGTCCAGAGAACGGAGGCCATGCCGTCGATGCCGGTATACTGGACGGTGGCCGGCTGGAGGTTCCCTCCACCCGCCGCAATGGCGAACTGCACCGCGACGCCGGCGGCCGGCTTTTTGAGCTCGTCCAGCACCCGCAGCGTCAGCGGCAGCGGCAGGGTAGCGCCGGCGCGGGTGGACTGGTTGTCACCAGAGACGATCTCGAGGGATGCGACCCGCGGCACCCGGGTGGTGGCCTGAAAAGTGACGCTCTTGTCGAGTCCCGAGACCTGGGCGGTGATGTAATAGTCGCCGATCGCCGCCCCCGGCTGGGCGATCACCGCGGCCTTGCCATCGCTGCCGGTCAGGGCATAGGCCCCGTTGGGGAAGCTCCCCATACCGGTCACGAAGGAAAAGGCGACGGTCACATTGGCCAGGGGCAGATCCTCCTGGTCCTTGACCTGGACGATCAGCGGCAGCGGCAGGTTGGTCGAAGGCAAGCCCACCTGGGCATCCCCACTGACCTTGACCAGTGCGGAAGGCAGGACGGCGACGGCCTGGGCCGTGAAGGAAAGCGCAGGCAAGGTGCCGCTGCGCAGGATGATCGTATGCAGGCCACTTTGGCTGCTCAGCGCCGGCTGGATGCGCGCGTAGCCCTGGCTGTCGGTCGTCTGTGAAGCGAGATCGGTCCGGGTGCCGTCCGGTTTTTGCAGCACCACGCTCACCACGGCGCCAGGCACCGGGTTCTCGAAGGAGTCAGCGATGGCGACGACCAGGGGCGCGGCGAGGGCGCGGCCGGTGTAAGCGGTCTGATTGTCGCCGGAGACCTTGGTCAACGCAGCCCCCGGGCCGGCGACAAAGCTCACCCGGGCCGAATCGCTGCCGACCATGCGGCCTTCAGCCAGCGCCCAGATCTTTTTGACCTCGGCACGCGTCGAGAGCAGGTATCCGGTGGCCTGTCCGAGGGCGTTGGTCGCCGCCGGCTGGTGGAGGGTGTTGTTCGAGCCGGTCGCGAAGAGGCTCACCAGCGTGCCCGCAATCGGCGCGCCGCTGGCGTCGCGCAGCTGCACCGTGACCGTGCTCTGGCTGCGGTTGTTGGCAACGACCGGGAAGGTCGCGGAGAGGGTGCTGCGCGCGGGATCGAAGGGCAGCGCCGTCACGGTCGCAGCGAAGAGCAGCGGCGAGTTGACCAGCGCCGTGCCGCCGTTGCTGGCCGTGACCTGGACCGTCACCGCACCGGCACTTGTTCCCGCCTTGAGGGTCGCCTGGGCGCGGCCGTCAGCGCCGCTGGCCATTGTAGCGCTGGCGGCGCCGTTGACCAGCGCACTGCCCCGGGTGACCTGGAATAAAAGCGCCTGCCCCGAGACGGGATTACCAAAGGTATCACTCACGCTCACTTGCAGCGGCGCGGTGAAGGCCTCGTTGACCATCGCGTTCTGGGCGTCACCGGAAATCCTGGTCATCTGCCAGGAGGCGCCTGCCAGGGCCGAGGCCGTTACCGTGACCGGGGAATTCTGCAGGGTGCCGGCCGCCGCGCGCAGGCTCTGGTTGGCTTGACCCGCCTGCCGGCCCAGACGCCACTGACATTTGGCGATGCCCTGGCCATTGGTCAGCACCCGCACTGTGGTGGCGCCGTTGACCTGACCGCCGCCGGCGGCTACCGTAAAATCGACCGGATAATTGCGCACCGGCTGCTGCAGGGTATCGATGACCCTGGTGGCGAGCGAATCGGCCAGGGGCTTGCCCGCCACCCCGCTGTACGAGAGGGCGCTGAGCCACTGCATAGCACTGGCCAGGCCATAGGTCGAGGCATCGAAGTAGATGACCTGACCGGAGAGACCGGGCAGATAGGCCATGACCTGTTGTGTGCTCCCGGCCTGGGCGCCGAGCCGCCAGGTGACCTGAACGAGACCGTTGGCATCGCTGAGAACGATGGCCGAATCGGCGGTATTGATCTTGCCGCCGCCGGCGGTCACCTTGAAGACGACACGATACTGCGCGGCCGCGCCACCCGTGAGCAAATTGACCCTGGCCACCAGCGGCTGCGCCAGCTCCGCGCCGGCCTCAGCCGCCTGCCCCGATCCCGAGATGCGCGTGATCTGCGCCTGGATGGGTGTGGCGTTGGTGAGGCTGAAGAGCGCCGTACCGGCCATGTCCGGCGAGGCGGCCTGCACCTGCTGCTGGCTGACGGTGGTCCCGAGGGTATAGGTTGTCGTGGCGAGGCCATCCGAACCGGTGTAACTGACCGGCGCGCCCAGGGTACCACTGCCGGCGAGGACGCTCCAGTTGACGGTTGCGCCACGCACCGGCTTGCCCCAGGCATCGGTGACCTTGACCTGCAGTGGATTGGCGAGGGGCTGGCCGCTATTGCCGCTCTGCTGGTCGCCGCTGTTGACGGCGATCTGCTGCGGACGGGTGAAGATGATCTTGCGGTCGGCAGCGACACCAGCCATCTTGAGCTCGGTGCCATCGAGGAAGCGCACCTTGACATCGACCGTGGTGCGCGCGCCAAGGCCGAAATGCTGGACCGGGTCGTCCTGACAGAGATAACCATAGGTATTCTGCACCTGACGATAGCCGACCAGTTGGGTCATGTCATTCATGGAGCCGGCAGCGAAGACCCAGATCCTGGTGCCGAAACCGCCGGCGTCCCCCTTGGGTCCCCTGCCGGTGACCTTGAGCCAGTGGTTGCCGGACCTGGTGTTGTTGCGATAGAGCCGGTTGGAGTATTTGGCCACGCCGTCCTTGTTGGCGTCGACATAATAGATATCGAGATCGCCGTCGCCATCGATGTCGGCGAGCGCGCCGCCGCGGGGGTCGTAGGCCGAGGTCTCGACGCCGGCCGATGCCTGGAGGACAAAATTGCCGGCGCCATTATTAAGATAGATCGCCGAAGTACCGTAGGAACGGGAGTCGAAAAGGTCCAGATAACCGTCGTTATTAAAATCACCAAAGATACTGGAAAATCCCCACTGGTCGATCTTGATGGTGCTGCTGATGTCGGTGAAATAGCCGTTGCCGTCATTTTTGTAGATCTTGAGCTTGCGGACGCCGATATCCTTGGGTGGTATAAACAGGTCAAGGTCACCGTCGTTGTCGAAATCTGCAAAGGTGGCGCCGTTGATGTCGTTGGTGGCATCGTAGAGGCCGCGTTTCGTGGTCTCGTCGACGAAATGGCCGGTGCCATCGTTGATCATGAGCTGGTTCGGACAGGGGGTCGCCCCCGGGCCGAATTTGTCGTTACCGCTCTCATCCTTGCCCAAATAGGCATAGTTGCGATGGCAGATAAAGACATCCATCCAGCCATCGTTGTTGACGTCCACGGCCGTGACCCCCTGGGTGCCCTCATTGCTGGGATTTTTGGGGAGGGTCAGGCCACGGGTGTCGTCCTTGGTGAAGGTGCCATTGCCGTTGTTGTAGTAGAACTCGTTGGGCTGCGCCGGCGTGGTCCAGGGTACCTCCTTGGAATTCTCCACAGGGCCCCAGTTGACGCCGAGCAGATCGATATAGCCATTGTTGTCGGCATCGAAAGCGACGACGCCGCGGGTACCGTACCCGATCGGACCATAGGTATCGATGGGGACCAGGATGGCCTTGAGACCCACGGAATCAGAGACATCGGTGAAAAAACCCCCGGTATTGCGATAGAGGCGGTTGCGATCGTCGGTGGTGGCGTTGTAGATATCAAAATCGCCATCGTTGTCATAATCAAAAAAGGAGATGCCGTGCGTTCCGGTCATGCCGTAGCTGTCGGAGCAGCCGCGTTTGCCGTCCTCCTCCGAATAGGCGGCGCCACCGGGCTGGCCGATGTAAAGGGTTTCCGGGATCTGGCCGTTGGCCTTGCGCTTGGCGCTCGAGATGTAGAGGTCGGGGATGGAGTCGCCGCTGACATCCGCGAAGGCCGCCCCGTGGCCATAGGCACTCACCCGGACGCCATCGACGGTGATGCGCCAGCCCCAGGCCTTCATCGATTCGGTCACATCGCTAAAGCTCACCTGCTGCTGGGCCAGGGCGGCGCCCTGGGGCAGGAGAAACAAACCGATCCACGCGAACACTCTTCCCACACCCCACCCCTGAAAAACCCTTTTCATCCCTGACACAGGCATCTCCTGATTGGTATACAGTCTATTTCACGTAAAGCAACTTCCTGACCACCCGGAAATCGCCACTCTCCATCGAGTAATGGTAAAGTCCGGTGGGCAGGGATTGTCCCCGGTCGTCCCGGGCATCCCAGGTCACAACGTGGCGGCCGGAGGCGCAATAGCCATCCACCAGGGTGCGCACACGCTGTCCGACACCATTAAAGATCGCAATCCGCACCGTGCCCGCATGCGGCAGCTGGAAATGGATCTGCGTCTGCGGGTTGAAGGGATTGGGATAGTTCTGCTCGAGGGCATAGTCTGTCACCGGCGTCTCGGCGGTTCCCACCCCGGTCAGCAGATGCATGGCCCAGCGATGCGTCACCGTGCTCTCCCGGTCGGATACCCGGACCTCCACCTTGCCGGTCTTGCTGCTGGCCGGATAGATCCGGAAGGTCGAGTCGGTGCCGGCGATGACGCCATCGAGCAGCCAGAGGAAGCGCAGGCTGTCGCCGTCGGCATCCGTGGCGCTCACGGAAAAGTCGAGGATATGATAGCCGTTGACAAAGAGGTCCGAGTCAGCGGGCACGCACTGCAGGATATCTGGCAGGCGGTTGGGGATGACCAGGGCCTCTGCGTGGAAGAGCTCCTGGTCGCCGATGCCCTCGACCGCGGCCGCGATCTCATAGATGCCGGTTTCCGCACCCAGTCCGAAGCGCACGCCGGCCACTCCGCCGATGCCGGTTACAGCCGCGGCACCATCGGGGAAAGCGCCCACACCGCTCACACTGGTAAAATGGACCGTAATCCCCTGCAGCGGCGCGCCGAACTGGTCCAGCACCCGCACCTGGAGCGGATTAGCCAGTACCGCTCCGGCGAAGGCCTGCTGACCGTCGCCGCCGGCGATCTGCAGCGTCGTCGCCACCGGGGTCACGACCAGGGGTTTGACGGTGCAGGCAAAGGCCGCCTGCGCCGCCGCGTTATCCACCAGCTGGGCGGTGACATTCTGCTGCAGCGGCAGGGCGGCCGGCTGAAAATGAACCCGCGCATAGCCCTGGGCATCGCTGTAGACCGGCTGGGTTTCACTGAAGCGGCCGCCTGGCGAGAGCGCCGAGAAGGTGACCGCTGCACCCTGGACGACGTTACCCCAGGAGTCCTTCACCTGGACGATCAGCGGCTGCGGCAGGGGTGAACCCTCCTGTGCCGTCTGGCCATTACCGCTGATCAGGGCGATCTGCTGTGGCCTGGAGAAGAAGAGCCGCTGCTTCGCCGGAACGCCGTAGAGCTTTAATTCGGTTTTGTCGAGCATCCGGATGCGGATATCCACGCTGTCACGCTGACCGAGGCCGAAATGCTGCACCGGATCGTTCTGGCAGAGGTAGCCATAGGCGTTGATCACCTGGCGGTAGCCGACGAGGTGGGCCGGATCGTTGATATAGCCACGGTCATAGACCCATATCTTGGTGCCGAAGCCGCCCATGTCGCCCTTGGGGCCGCGCCCGGTGATCTTGAGCCAGCGATTGGAGGTAACGGTGTTATTGACAAAGAGATGGTTGCCGATCGAATCGGGATAGCTCACGGCGGTCACCTTGTCAAACTCCTTGATCGCATCCGCATAGTAGAAATCAACATCGCCGTCATTGTCGATGTCCCCGGTCGCAGCGCCGCGGGGATCAAAGGATTTGAGGCGCATGCCGGTATCGTCGAGCGGGGTGAAGGAGCCGTCGCCGTTGTTGCGGTAAAAGCGCGTATAATCGCGGGTTTGCGGGGCGACGATATCGAGGTCCCCGTCATTGTCGGCATCCAGGAAAATCAGCGAGAAACCGAACTGGGTGATCTTGAGCAGACTGGTGACATCGGTGAAATGGCCGGCGCCATCGTTCTTGTAGACCCGGACGTAGCTGGAGGAGTAACTGTCCTTGGGGACGACAAAGACGTCGTAATCGCCGTCGTTGTCATAATCGGCAAAAGTGGCGCCGTTGCAGTCGTTGGCGGGATTGGTATTGAGCCCGGCGCCGCCGGCGTTTTCGCTGAAATGGCCGGTGCCGTCACCGAAAAAGAGCTGGTTGTAAACCTCCCGGCTGGTTGGTCCGCCGACCCTGCGCTTGCTCTCGGGATCGATGGCGACGTAATTGCGATGGGCAACGAAGATGTCCATATTGCCATCCTCATTGGCATCGACGACCGTACAGCCCTGCGTGCCCATGTAAGCCGGATTGTCGGGGGTGGCGCCGCTGTCGGTCACCCGTCTGAAGGTGCCGTTGCCCTGGTTGAGGTAAAACTCGTTGGGCTGCACCGGGGTGACAATCGCTGCGCCCTCGGCATTGCCGCTCGCCGGCCAGCGTTTCTCCGCCGGTCCCCAGTTGGCGCCGTAGAGATCCATCCAGCCGTCGTTGTTGGCATCGAAGGCGGCGATGCCGCGCGTGCCATAACCATAGCTGTTGACCGAGTCGAAATCGGCCATAAAGACGCGGATCAGCGGCAGGCCGGCCGCAGTGGTGGCGTTCTCATAGTATCCCGCCCCTCCGCTGTAGCCACTGCCAAGATTGCGGTAAAGTCGGTTCTGGTCGTCGGTGGTGGCGTTATAGAGGTCATAGTCGCCGTCGTTGTCATAATCGAAAAAGATCAAACCGTGCGAGCCGGTCCAGCCGTACTGGTCCGAGATATGCCGCGCCCCATCACTCTCGGTATAGCCGCCCGCCGGATTGCTGGCGTAAAAGGTCTCCGCCAGGCCGTCGCCGCCTTTAACATAATTCGCATAGCGGACGGCGTTGCTGATGTAGATATCGGGACGCCCGTCTTCGTTGACGTCGGCCATAGCCACGCCGTGGCCGTAGCAGCTGAAAAAGCGTCCGGGAAGTTCGCCACTGATAACGTCATTGTTGCCCGGGACCTTGTAGGTCCTGGTTGCATTGCGGAACCGGATGGACTGGCCCATGACGGGGCCGGCGGCCAAAGCCGCCAACAGCAGGGCCGCTGTGATCCGGTGTTGCCTGATCATCGGGAATGTGAACATGGGGGCCTCTGGAAAGTTACAGTGCGATAATTAAGATGATAGTACAAAGAACGGGGCAGAATGCGGAATTATTTGTGCGGTGCATGGCCGGGTTAAGGCATTTTGCGGCTTAATTTCGCTATTTTTTCGCCTAAAAGGGCTTTAGGCACGCCGATACGGCGCCGGCTCGCGGTGGGAGCCGGCGCCACCCGGATTTATTTTCGTTTAGGAAATTTTTCCGGTAGGTTGTTCTTGGAGTAGAAGAGAATTCC
>CAYTCI010000005.1:0-12438 GCA_964436305.1 uncultured Cytophagia bacterium
ATCCCCATGCTGCGGATTTCTGCGCCGAACCAGGAAGAGAAATGAGAAAGACGCACAGCATGGTCAGGAGGAAGAGAGATAAAAGCTTGTCGCGCCAAATCAGCCTGGACATGGCTTGCTCCTTTACTTGACACACCCATTTATAGTAGCGGTTTAAGACACCTGATCACTAATCCTGATTCAGTTCGGCATCAATTTGTGCGACCTTGCGCGTGGCCTCGTTTTTCTTGGCCCGGAAACTGGTCTGGTTTTCGGGAACCTGATCGATAAATAGCTCCAGGGCTGAATGGGCCAGAATGGCCAGATCCTTTCTGACTGCTTCATCGGGTTCCTTTTCCCACATTCTGAACCGGCTGTCGCCCTGGACGTAGAGGATATTCAAGCGCATTTCCAGCCATTTGCCTTCCGGGATAAGAGGCTTGAGCCGTTCAAGATTGTCCAGCGTTTCAATCGCCTCGGTATATTTGCCGTCTTTGTAGTAAGCCACACCAAGATTATAGTAACGGTTATAGCTGCGTTTGTCATACTTGAGTGCCTGCTGCCACGCATCGATCGCCAGCCCGTAATCCTGTTGGCGGAAATGATGGGCGGCGATGCTATCCTGTGCCCTGACAAACTCGGTGTAACTCTCGCCACTGCGCGGTGGGGCAACCGCTTCCCATGCCTCAAGATCCCTCTTCCCTTCAGGTACCAGGGTACGACGCAGATGTTGAGACCTGGCGGTAAGCAGGTTGAGCTCAAAGCCTTTGGATTCGATGGTCTGAAAGCCGGCTTTCTTGATGGTGAATTTGTAGATATCCGGTTCCAGATAGATGGGTTGATCGGTGGCAAAGTTCATCGCCTCACTGTTTTTCGCCAGCAAGGTGATCTCTGCACCTGGTGGATTCACCGTTACATCCAGCCGACGCAGGGCGAGAAGATGGGCCTGGACGCTGTAGAACTTTTTTTGTGGTTGAAAACTCAGCGGGTTGGGCGGCATCATTTCCGCGACCTTGTAGGTAGGCTTTTGCAGGGTAATATTTTGCAAGATATTTTCATAGACCGGCGCGATTTTTTTCCGCAGAATACCTTTGGAGTTGGTAATGCCAAGGTTCTGCGTGCCGAGCAGGACCTGGACATCGGGGAGCGGTTGATTGCTATCCCTGTCCAGCGCGGAAACCTCGATCTCGAAAGCGGAGGAAGAGGGCTGAGCGCCGGCCTCTGGCAGAGTCCCCTCCTTGCTTACCGGTTTTGCAGCCGCAGCGATGGGCAGATCGATCGAATAATCATATTTCTTTGCGGAGAGATTGAGCGCAAACTGGCCCGCATGAGCGAATACATAGTCTGGATGAGAAAGGTCGATGGAAAGTTCAGAGCCGGCGCGGATTTCCGGATTGCGAATAATGCATTCCAGTTCACCCGATGAGTCGGTTTTCCCGATGTCCTCGCCAGCCAGATAGATGGCAACGCCTTGTACCGGTTTGCCTGCCGGATCGGCGACCTTGAACCGAACCGTAAAAAAGCGCTTGAACACCAGAACCAGCGAGGACTTGACCCCAGGCCTTAATTTGACCGGTTCCAGGGATTGCAGCTGATAAGCCTGGCCGGCATCGGCAATCGGAAAAACATCCATCGGTTTCTTGAGCGGAATACGAAACTCGATGGCTTTCCCCGGTTCCCACCTTTGCACCAAAGCCTCGCAGATCACATCCACAGAACGGGGCAAAGTGTCGCCATCCTGATTGACACAGTTCGGGATAACCAGCACAGCCTTGTCGCTATTTTTCGAGAAGGTCGCCCAGATCGCCAGCAGAAGGATGACCAGGCCCAGAAAGATGAAAGGGATCGGCTTTTTCTTGAGATCAATCATTGAACCACTCCGCGCTCAAATTCGGTGCATGCCATCAACAAGTGAAGAGGGGTGCAGCCGACAGCGGCTGCACGGCATGTGCTTGCTGTAAAGTGCAGCAGCACCTGCCTTATCGGGGAATCCTGGTTCGGGATTCTCCGGCGTTCGGTACATAATTCCGCAGACTGTCGCCTGACACTGCCGAGAACTCAATGTTTTCGCCCAATTTGATCTTGATGGGGTCCGTCGCGCCATATTGCAGATCCATTCTGACAGAACCCTGATTACCGCGAAGCTCCGCTTTCACCGTGATCGGCCCGGGAACCAGTCCTCTGCTGATTTCAAAGGCCCCGTTTGCATCGGTAGGAACCTGCTCACTGAGGGGATCGGTTGTCACTATAGCGCCCGGGACCAGCTGCCCATCCGCATAAACCACTGTTCCGGTGATCACCAGATCCTGTGTCGCCCCGCTCCTTCCCGCTGCTGCCCTCCCACCGCTCCCTGAAGCGGCACAGGACAATAGCAATCCTAAAGCTATTAATCCAATCAAACGCCGAGCTCGCATTACGACCTCCTGATGAAAAAGTTAAAATCCCCGCCATCCAATCCCCGAAACAGGGAGTGACATTTGTCGGATCAGAATGCATAGCGAAAGCGGACCGCCCACTGCTGGCCGGATCCAGAAAGGGGCGCAACCGAAATCCGATTGGAAGCCGGCTGTGACGAGCGATCCAGTAGTGTGAAGAGTAAAGATAGACCGGCATTCACCCCGGCGGCAATAAACATCGAGTCCCGTCTGCGGTCAAACTGGCGAGTCTGATCGTAGAGGGAAATAGCCTCAGGCGTCGTGGCCGCAGCCTGATAGCTTTTGTAGCGGTCGCTGCCCATCTGATGGTAATACGCCGCGACGCCGGTACTGGCGCAACCCAGGGCCAGACAGCCCCATTTAGCCCAGTGCAAGATGGTTCCGCCACCGCCCCCATTTTGCCGCGGCCCCGCTATGGTGTTCGACGGAGTCGGCCGGTCTGCCCGAGCACTCTCCACCGGAATCCATCCTTGACCGCCTGCGTATGCCACCAGGTAATAGCCGTTTTCCTGAGCGAGGATAGGCAAGGTTTCATCTTGTTGTACCGAACCCACCACATAGGAGCCTCTCGCCGGCCTTTCCACGACATTGACCAGTGGTTTGATAACCCTAACCAGATGATCCGGGCGCAAGGCCACCGGTTTAGAGGTGGAGGGATTATTTTTGCCCGGATCGGGCTTTTTGCTTCTGTTGGCACCGGCTTTATTCACACTGCTTTTTCTCACCCAGCCGACAATCCCTTCCTCATTTTTCACCTGGTACCATTCGCCGGCAATCTGGATGACCGTGTAAATCCGACTGCTGGAAATAGTCCCGATGACAAAAGAAGTGGCGCTGGGCTCTTCTTTAAGATTGGTCAGCGGGGCTTTGGAGCGGACGAGCAGTGTCGGGTTCTCCCCCGCCTCCAGGCCCGAGAGTCGCCCGGCCAGCGGTCCGCCTTCCGGCAGTGCTGACGGCGAGGCTGTCACGATGCAGCCCAGGACAAGCCAGATTATGCCCTGCAATCTCCACCATGCCCGGCCCCTGGCGGCTCGAAGTAATATTCTTGAATGGACCATGCCTCCTCCCACATCGATGCGTCACGCCAGCAATGAGGATCAGCCAGAGTGGCAGCGGGTTACTTGACCATCAACCGCTCTGGACTTCCGCCATCCTGCACCTTGGCCGGCATTTTGAGCCAGTCTGGCATTCCGGCAACAGCGCGTGCCGGCGGATTATCTGCAATAGTATTGATCACCGTCAGGGCGCCTGTAGTCCCGTCCAGCGAAAAGAGATTCCACCAATACCCTTCGCCACTGAGGGGAACGCTGAAACTGCGGATAAATCCACTGCTGCCGTAAAGGTTGACTACCGCGCCGGAGGTGCGCAGAGCACCCATGCCGGCGTAATGGTGGACGCCGTAGTAATACGTTCCGGGAAATGTGCGGGCGATGGTAATGGTCTCCGGCCCATAGCTGGTGACATCATCGACGTCCAGGTTCACATAGGGCAGCGTCGTAAGTTCACCTCTTGACGCATAAAAGATATGATATTGCCCGCCTTCGATCATGGGGGTGATGACGTGCGAATCCAGATCCCGCGGATTCTCGCCCCAGGTCAAGACAATGCGAAAACCACCATCCGTTCGGATATCCGGACTGAGATTCATATAGAAATTGGAGGTGATCATGCCACCCAGAATATTAACGACCAGATAATCGCTGATATAATCCGATCTGGAGAAGAATGCCGTGTAGGTGCCGGATGCCAGATCGGCGAAAGAAAAACGGCCGTCTGATTGCGAGACCGTTGTGGCAACGACCGGTTTTTCAGGATCATTGATGCCATAGCGCAAAGTGACCGTGACATCGGCAATGGGAAGCAGATTGGTAGCATCGCGCACGATGCCCTCCATGGTACCATCTGCGAGGGTGAATCCCGATAAGTAGGTGACGAGTGCAACAAAAAGCGGGGGGCTTTGAAGCAAAGTATTTTCCGGTATGTTGAGGGTCTGTTCCACCGTTTTATAGCCTGCAGCAGCGATGCGCATCGTGATGTCGCCGGTCCCGGTTTTAAAAAGATAACGTCCATTGTGATCCGAGATCACCGAGGTCACATGCATACCGTTTGCATCCCGCACGCTTATGGCAGCATCGGCGATGACGCCACCCGAGAGGAAGTCCTTGATCTGTCCCTGGACCTCTACTACGGGAGCAGCGGTCTCGGTCGTGAAGGTAAAAGTCGTTACGGCTTCGGTGGCCAGAATGGAGCCAATGGTGGCGCCGAGATTCCAGGCGGTGAAGACCGCATTGACCAGCCGAATCGGGAATAACCAGTTGTTCACAACCGATCGCGCAATGGAACCTCCAACCGTCTGGGCGAGGATTTCCGTGATGTAAGCCGGATTTTCAGTCGCCGTTACAAGGCCGCTCTTGGCGATATCAACGACGATTTCGACAATGTTGCCTTCATGACTCCAACGGATTAACTGCGCTTTTTTTGCTGTGTCGACCAGGATCCCCTCAGCAATTTTTTCAACCAGTTTATAAAAAGGATGCCGTGCCGGTGCGCCCCGCAGCTCCGCAGATAGCGACGCCCCCGAGAGAACCTCAAAGATTGGTATCAGCATATCAAAAACGGCGGTCATAGTAACCGGCGCGATATAGCGCTCAAGCGGTGGATTTTGCGTCCCTGGCAGCAGCCCCAACCCATAACAGCGTACCGCGACCGACTTGAAGCCAGCCACATCGGTACTGATGGGTTTGCTGAAGGCACTGGGCATCAGATTCCGCTGACCGACAATACTGAAAACGCTGATATCCGGAGAGGGGATCAGATCCTCTGCCGTACTCTCCTCAGTGTATTCTGATCCTGTAGTGCTCTTGTCGATATAGACCGTAAGCCACCGCTTTGCCCGATTGGCGATTTTGAATGATAACTCAGAACCATTCAGAGTGTTTTCAATAACCCGGATGCCGTTCATCTCAAAATCGGGATTGGGCGTTCCACCATCAAGGAGATTCAGCTTGTTAAATTTGCGGAGGCTGGTGCCGGTCAGAGCGCTGGTAAGCTCAGAAAAGACCGCTTCGAGCGTTACGATCAGGGTCGGATCGCTGTCGGTGATGGCGAAAGTGCCCTGGTCGAGCCGGGTCTGGATGGTCTGCACGAGCGCCGTGAAGGAGGGCAACGAGCGAATGAGGCTCTTTAACTCATTGGCCTCATCGATATTACTCGTGCAAATAAAGGGGTATAAAAAAACCAGTGATTCGGCCGTCGAACGGGCATCCAGGGTATCCGGCGAGGCTGCCTGTCTGGTCACATTGATGGCCATAAGAATCGGTTGATCCGAACGGTTCATCACCATGATCGCCTGGACTGTATTTTCATTCAGACTGATAGAATAGGCGCCATTCTTGAGCGCCCCTTGCTTCAACCCGGCCCGAATCGTGAAGCCGCTGCTGCCCATGGCTGCTGGTAGACGCACCATGCCCGTAGTAGGGACGCCCTCGGTTTTTCCGTGAAAATCAGGATCCAGCGGATTGGAGTGTTCTCTCTCCCCACAGCTGTATGCGAAGATCAGCGACACAAGCAGGGTCAGTACCAGACAGTGTGAGAAATGCGTTTTTCTCATACGCGCCTCGTGGAGGTAAATTTCACACCACCGACAAACCATGAGTATGCAAAGCGTTCTGGATGAAAAGGGATACAGACAAAAAATGAGGAAGATACAGTGGCACTTGAGGGTGCAAAAGTACGATGGGTAAAATCGAGGAACTGCTCAGCAGGCATTTTTTCCATCACCAGAGGAGACCGTGGTATCGAGGAGTGGACCAGATCAGTGTGCGTCTGCCAAACAAGAATGCAGCGAGATATCCCATGCCTTCGCCCTCGCCCTGATCCCACCTCACTGCAGTGTCAATAAATGCTTTTTGACGATTATTCAAAATAGTTTAGATAAGCGCCACATTTGCAACATTCAGACCAATTCTTTCTCTATCTCCATCTTTTTACTAATTAATTGGTTATGCGTCGCGACAAGTTACATGATGTTGCATTATTTGCACTTTTAGCCCCATTTATGTTGCAAAAAATATAATTATGCTCCTTTGGAAAAGATCTGCAACCATTGTGTACCCTAATAAGTAGGTGCACACGGAGGTAATTCAGAATTTATTTTGTTAAATCGTCATAAAATATTTTCGGTGCCGCATGACCTGGGCGTACTGCTGGCTCAACGCCTCGGCAGGCCTAGGTCATGCAGCTATTCCATTTCTATTAGTATCTCCTGCGCTCCTCAGTATCAAAACCTGGCTGTCAATAACCCGACACTTTTGTGCAAAAAAGACACAAAAAAGGCCCCTGTAAAGCAGGGGCCACACTTTTGACTGAGCGTTCGATTGCGCACCATCGATAATGGTGATTTAGTACCTGCCGGCTCGAGCCGTCATCCCCTATTCTGCGTGATCATCCACACCTGCCCACTGTCCTGGTATCGGTTAGTATGCCGGGATGCCTACCCTGATCCTTCCTCCTTCTCGTTCCCGCCAGCCCGTTGATGAAGAGGCCAGGGTAAAAACAATGCCACAAGATTTTTTATTCTCACCGGGGCTTCAGCGCAGCAGATGATTCCCTAACGCAGTGAGCAAAGGA
Source organism: uncultured Cytophagia bacterium (assembly GCA_964436305.1). GTDB lineage: Bacteria > Zhuqueibacterota > Zhuqueibacteria > Residuimicrobiales > Residuimicrobiaceae > JAKPUX01. The sequence goes on from CAYTCI010000005.1 coordinate 7,044, forward strand.
TTGAGATCCTCGGCGCCGCTGAGAAAGCCTCGGCCCAATTCCCAGATCATGGCTCCTTTAAGCCCGTTTGCCTTGATATAGTTGGCCTTTTCGATGACGGCCTTGTCATAATCCCAGGTGATCATTTGCCGGGTGGCCGTACTGACCAGTGAGGGCTGCTTGCAGGCATCATTCCATTTGTAGAAAAATCGATTGGCAAGCATCCCCTGATCTGGCGCGAATGCGAAGGGCAGCCGGGATTGGCATGGAGAATTCAGGCTCCCGGTTCTCCGCCGCTTTACCGCAACCCCAGTTTATCCCCTCTGATCAAAATCCTCTCCAGCTCAACCTGGCGCCTGGCACGGGTGGCTTCCCCCCTGGCGCTCAGCACCCAGCCGGCGTACTGGCGCTGCAGCGAAGGCGCCAGGACCAGATACCGTTCTTTGGCCTCCGGGGAGAGCCGCGGCAGCAGCTCCGCGCGCCAGGCCTCCATCTGCTCGTGGCGCGAGGCTCTGCTCGGCGCAGGATTGTGCGCCGCCTCGGCGAAGAGCGCCTGGCCAACGGGGGTCATGCGCCCCTCCTCCACCATCTTTTGCGCTCGGCGTACGTTAACCTCCGACCAGCGGCTGCCCGGCTTGCGCGGCGTGAACTTGCGCAGGTGGCTTTCGGCGTCGCGCGCCTTGATCAGGCTGTCGACCCAGCCGAAACAGAGCGCCTCCTCGACAGATTCCTCGTAACTCAGGCCGGGTTTGCCGGATCCCACTTTATAGTAGATCAACCAGACTTCGGCACAGCTCTGGTGGTTCTCCACCAGCCAGGCGTGCCATTCGGCCAGGTTGTGCGGGTAAAAGGTGTTCATTTCCAGACAATCCATCCTCGTTTATGGTACTCGTTCAAATATAGCCGCGGTAGCCACCAGGCGTTTGCGCCGTTTCCCGGCTGGCGATAGTTTAGCCAATCCAGTACTGAATATCAAGGATAATTGCGCAGGGGAAGAGACGAAGGCGGATGCGCAATGCGCCTGACTGGTAAATCCGGATTTTTCGCTTGACCTGGTGCTAAATTATCTGTAAATTTGACTATGACGAGCGATAAATTACAGCAATTTCGGGTGCTGAGTAAAGCCCTGCCAGCCACAGACAAAAGGAGAGTGGTACTGCTGACTGGTGCACGTCAGACCGGAAAAACCACCCTGGCAAAAGCATACTATCCGCACCTGCGCTATATCAATCTGGATGCTCCAGAGAATCGTGAACAGGTGAGGGCGATTCCTTCATCGCTGTGGTCCAGGGATGCCGGCAACGCCATCATCGACGAAGCACAAAAAGAACCTGTCGTATTTGATAAAATTAAATACGCATTTGATGCAGGGGAAATATCGTTCCAGGTCATTCTGGGTTCAAGCCAAATTTTGCTGATCAAAAAAATCAGGGAGTCTCTGGCGGGACGTGTAAGCATTTTTGAATTGTGGCCGCTGATGATGAAAGAGCTTTACTACAAGGCCAATACGCCGCAAATCGCACCAACCCTGTTCGATGAACTAATCAACTGTGCCTCGATAGGCTCGCTGCTCAACCAAATCCCCTCTGTATTAATGGACCACGAACTAGCTGGCAGGAAGCGGTGCGAAGAATACTTGCTACAGTGGGGAGGCATGCCTGCCTTGCTGCCGCTTTCAGAAGCGGAGCGGATTAAATGGCTGCGGGATTATGAATACACCTATCTCGAGCGCGATCTGGCGGATCTGGCGCGTCTCAACGATCTGGTCCCCTTCAGAAAACTGCAAAAGCTTTCTGCCTTGCGTTCGAGTCATTTGCTTAACTATTCCGAAATCGCCAGAGATGCCATGCTGGGCATCGATACGGCGAGGCGCTACCTTGAATATCTGGCGCTTTCTTATCAGGTTATTTTACTGCAACCCTACTTTCGCAATCTTACCAGCTCGGTCGTAAAAACCCCAAAGATCTATTGGCAGGACATTGGACTGCTCAGATCGCTTACGGGTTCCTGGGGCGAGCCATCCGGGCCGCTCTATGAAACCATGGTGGTCGGTGAGATTACAAAATGGCTGCGGACTGTGCAAAAACAAGCTGAACTGTATTTTTATCGAACGCGTTCAGGATTGGAGCTTGATCTATTACTGCAAACGCCACAAGGCATCATAGGCATGGAGATCAAATCCAGAACACAGCTCGTCCAGTCTGATATCACGGCGATGAAGCAGGTTGCCACCGCCCTTGCTGGTGAGTGGACAGGCGGCATAGTAATCTATCGTGGCAACCGGATCGTGAAAATGGCGGACCCGGAGATTTGGGCGGTTCCTTCCTATCGGTTGTTCATTTGAGTTTCTTTAGAAATCTTTCAAGACCGGAGACTATAGCATGCGGCGAACATGGTTGCAGAATGGCGAATCCTCCTCTCGCCGCCCCCCTTTATCTCGGTAGACAAACGGCACCAGCCGCCACGACCGTTGCGCATAAGCCTCCCAGGACGCGGCAAACTCCTCCCGCAGCAGTTTCTCCTCATCGTGAATGCGCCAGAGCAGGACGATCAGCAGGGCCAGGGCCAGGATCAGCGTCAGGCCGGAGCGGAATACCAGCGCCATGCCAAAATTGAAAAGGAGGATGCCGAGATAACGCGGATGGCGGAGGTGGCGGTAGGGCCCGCTGGTGACCAGCTGATGGCCCTCCTGGATGGTCACCTGAGTGCTGAACAGTCTGCCGAGAACCTCCTCGGCCCAGGCCATCAGCGTAAAGCCAAAGGCGATGAGCACCAGTCCGGGCAGGCGCCAGAGGTCGCTAATCGAAAGCACAAGCAGCGCGCGGCGGTCATCGAAGGGGGCAAAAAAGACGACAGCGAGGGAGAGCAGCTGCAGCAGGATGATGGTGACGCGCTGGCGGGCGACCACCTTTTTCCCTTCGCCCGCCTCGCGGCCCATAGCCGGAAAGCGGATCATCAGGAGCGTCTGCAGCACCATGATGAGAAGGACATAGGCCAGCCGTGCAGGGTGGCTGAGGAACCCGGCGAGATCAAGGATCCCCCACCCCAACAGGGGCAAGAGGACGTAGAGGATAAAGCCGATGAGGAGTTTGCCGATGATGCCGGGTGCCTTCTCCATGCTTCCTGCTCCTGTGTTTGATTTAAACCCTGCTCAGTCCTGAGCTGCAGCGCCGTAACCAGCGGTCCAGGTGGGGATCCGGACAAGGGCGACGACTCGCTGCACTCAACGGTCTGCGAAAGAGGCTTTAGAGTCATTATTTTGGATATTGATAAGGGAGAGCCCGCGCGTGAACAGAGAGAATCCGCCCGCTTTCGGCTACATTCCCCTGGCCTCGGCCATCAGCGATCTCGAGGTCATGATGGCGATCCGCAAAAACTTTGCGGCCGGGCTGGCGGCCATCAATGGTCATGAGCTGATGACCGAGCAGGCGGACGGCCGCACCCCGCTGATCCTGCTGGTGCTCTCGGGCGGGACCGAAGCCCTAATTGCCGGGCTTTTGGAAGGACGGGATCCTGAATTCGTCCGGGAGCCGATCCTGCTCATCGCCCATCCCGGCAACAACTCCCTTGCGGCATCGCTGGAGGCCCTCGCCTTCATCCGGCAGCGCGGCTGCAAGGGCGAAATCCTCTTTTTCAGGGATGCGGCGGACCTCAAGGCCAGTGAGACGCTGGCCGAGCGGGTCGAGGATCTCTTCGCCCACCGGGCGCTGCAAGACTCCCGGATCGGACTGATCGGCGAGCCCTCCGAATGGCTCGTCGCCAGCACCTTCGATGACGGGTTGTTCAAAGCCCGCTGGGGTGTGACGATCGCCCACTACGCCCTGGAGGAGGTCTTTGGCGCCCTCGCTGCGGCGCCGCCCGCGATGACAGTCCCGGCGATCAGCGGATTTGCCGCCTCGACACCCGCCTTCCGGTCGGCCTGGCGGGTCTATGAGCTCCTACAGCGCCTGGCCATCGACGAAGAACTGGACGGCCTGAGTGTGGAGTGCTTCACCCTCTTCCTGCGACACAACACCCATGGCTGTTTTGCCCTCTCCCGGCTGAATGACGAGGGCCTCATTGCCGGCTGCGAGGGCGATCTCGTCAGCACCACGGCGATGCTCTGGCTCAAGCATTTGCTCGGCGAGACCGCCTGGATGGCCAATCCGGTTGAAATCGACCCCGCAGCGAAAGAGCTGTGGCTGGCGCACTGCACCGTCCCGACCTCGATGGTCACCCGTTATGCGGAGGCCACCCATTTCGAGACCGGCTGCGGCGTGGCCGTCGCCGGCGACCTGGAAAACGGGCCGGTCACCCTGGTCCGGATCGGCGGCGGGAATCTTGACCGGCTCCAGGTCGCCGATGCCGAGATCGTCGCGACCGGCCGCTCTCCCCATCGCTGCCGCACCCAGGCGCTGATCCGCTGCACGGATCGTTCTCCTCTGGATGATCTGCTGCAGCAGCCGCTCGGTAACCATTTGGTGCTGGTGCGCGGTCATCATGCCGCCAGGCTCTATGGCTGGTGGCAGAGGTTCATTGCGTCGTAAGGTCAGTTACAGCCGAATCCACTCGAAAAATCCCATCGCCTCCAGCCCGGCGCGCAGGGTCAGCCGGTTGATCGGAGGTCCACCGTACTTGCCCGTTTACTCGCGGCTCGTCCTGGCCTTGCAGGTTTCCCACTGCAGATAGGGCTTGAACGCCTCCGGCGCGCCGGGGGCGGCCAGCGCAAACTCGCCCTTGAGGGTCCCCGCCGGCTCGAGCTTGTAGCTCAGCCGGAAGCGCGGCTCGCTTGGGCTCGCATCGCTCAAAAAGACGGCCTCCCCGGGCGCGGGGGAGTGGACCCGGTAGCGGATGACATGCCCCTCATTGTCGTAGTAATCCGCCTGCACGCCCTCCCGGCCGGCATAGAGGATCATCAGATCCTCATGGCGGGAGGCGGGCCTGCCGTCGGCCGCCGGGATTTCGGCATAGCTGCTGCGCATGATCACGCGCTCCTGCAGGCCGCGGGTAAAGGTCGCCGCCCCGGTGCCGGTATGTGCCGCATCGCAGGCCACCCATTCCCCGATCAGAAAGCTGTAGGGCGCGAGTTCAGCCGGCTCTGCAGCGAAGAGCGTTGTGACCAGCAGCATCCCTGCTGCTGCGAGAGAGAGTATATATCGCATCGGAATCCCTCCAAAGGATCTTTCAGTAAAAGAGCGGCACACTCCCATACGTTCTTGCCCCGTATGGAACAGCCACCCCGATTATCCAACAGATGCCGGTGAAACCGCGGCGACGCAATTTACGCAACCACCGTACTTTTTCAAAGTGCTTTCTGGAAAAAGGGCCTGCACGGCTCCAGCGCTCGCAGAAAATTTATGTAGAGCCGGCTGATTGCTGCCGGGTCGGCACCAGATCTTTGGGGAAGCCAGGTCGGCACCAGATCTTTGGGGAAGCC
>CAYTCI010000005.1:12538-88079 GCA_964436305.1 uncultured Cytophagia bacterium
GGTCGGCACCAGATCTTTGGGGAAGCCAGGTCGGCACCAGATCTTTGGGGAAGCCAGGTCGGCACCAGATCTTTTGGGGGGTTCCCTGCGGCTGTATTTCACTTGCATTTCATTTGCTAAATCGTTATGATCGAACAAGGGCCAAAGGATTCTGCGGAACAATCAAGGAGAATGACACGATGCGATTGATATGGGGAGTGTCAGCCATGATCATCCTGTTGTGCGGTATGATGTGCCATAAGGAGCCCAGCCGGGAAGAGCCGGCCACACAAATCCAGGCAGCTGGCTTGTTGATTCAAGAACAAGAGTATCAAAAAGCCTTGCAGAACTACATCGATCCCCTGATTGTGGAATTCGAAAAGGACTATGGGCACGAGGAAGGTTTACTCTATTGTGCGAATGGCCAGGTCGAGGCCCTGCTCTATATGGCGCAAGCGGCAAATCTGAAGCAGAAGGCTGTCACGTTGGACAAGTCCTTTGCCTATGCCTATTTTTTCAAAGGGTATGTGCTGATCGAGATGGGCCAGCATGGAGAGGCGCGTCCTTTCCTTGAGAAGGCCGCGACCTTGTCGCCCAGCGATCCGCAGTTTCTCTGCGAACTCGCTAACTGGCATCAGAGTTGTCGGGAATGGCATGAGGCTTTGAGCTTATATGAACGTGCAGAGGAGGGCGCCAGGCTTTTGGAGCCGGAAGGAACAACCGAAGCCCAGCGGCGTGCATTACGGGGCAAAGGCTATGTCTATACGGAACTGGGGCGGTTCGACGAAGCCGATAAAATGTATCGTGCCTGTTTGCAGCTCGATCCTGAAGATGAAGTCGCCGCCGGCGAACTACAGTTTGTATTGAAAGCTCGCGCGGAGGCTCGGACCTCCCACTGAGCCGGCACCCTTCCCTCCCTCACTCCGTAATGGACGTACATTCAAGGATGATCAGGGCGTAATCAAACTCATGGATGGATGGCATGTCGTCGTGCATGGGTGGTTCCTTGTCCATGTTGCATCTCTTCGCCGGGTGTCCCTCTCTCACAATCGGGCAGCGGGCTTTCCCGGACGCCGGGTTGAAATAAAACCGCTCCCGCTGCAGTTATTCAGGCAACGCTGCACTATAACTTTGGAGAGCACTATGGTTTATCATCTTCACCGCGAACAGAGAGTCCACGCCAGCATGGAGGAGGTCTGGACCTTCTTTTCTGATCCCCGTAACCTTGATGCCCTCACACCTCCCGATCTGGCTTTCCGCATCATTGGTGATCCGGGCGCCCGTATGTACCCCGGGCAGATGATCGAATATCGCATCCGCTTTCTGAAGGGGGTATGGTCCAAATGGCTGACCGAGATCACACAGGTCGAAGAGCCGCACTACTTTGTCGATGAACAGCGCATCGGTCCGTACAAGCTTTGGCATCATGAGCACCGCTTCATTCAACAGGATGATGACATTCTGCTGGTCGACCATGTCACCTATGTGATAGGCTTTGGCCTCATCGGCGATTTGCTGGCTCGCCTCTGGATCAACCGCAAACTGGCCTGGATTTTTGCTTTCCGTCAGCGTAAAACCGCCGAGCGGTTCGGCTCGCGACAAACAGCCTGAAACCTCTCCTGGCCTCTCCTTTACTTGCCACTCTCATTCGCCTTGCTGATTTTCCACCACCAGCAAGGACGGTATCCTCCGGCGTGCCGCGAGCAGCCATCCAGCCTGGATCGGGCCTTGGCTAAACGAACTATTCGGAACGGCCAGGCAGCCGCGGCAGCCAGCGGTTCACCTTCCCGGTGTACTGGAGATAGCTGCTGCCAAACCGCTTTTTCAGATCCGGCTCTTCATAATAGACTACCATGAGGTGGACCAAGCCCCAGACCAGGAGAGCGAGAAGCAGGATGGCAGCCGAGCGCAGGATCAGTCCCGCGCCGGCCATAGCCGCGAGGCCGCCAACGTACATGGGATTGCGCACCAGGCGATAAGGGCCGATGGCCACGAAGTTGCGCGGCGGATCAAAGGGGGCCGGCGTGCCTCTGCCAGCCGTCAGAAAGAGCCAGACGCAGGCGAGCCCCAGGGCCCCACCGGCTGCCAGCAGAATCCAGCCTGCCGGCTGAAGCCAGGCCGGCAATGAGATGCCGAGAGCGAGATCCAGATGGCGCACCTGCAGAGCGATCCAGACCCAAAGCGCGACAAATGCTGTGGCCAGAAGCGCTCCCCTCAAAGCGACAAAACGGCTTTGGCTGCTCATGCCAACCCTCCCGGTTCAGATATTGACTTCCCCCTGCAAGCGGATATCCCCCGCCGAGGCGCCCACCAGCAGATCGAGACGGCCGTGCTCGAGGGCCCACGCCCGCGCAGCCTCATCCCAATAACGCAATGCCTGGAGGGGCACTGCAAGGGTCACCTGCCGGCTCTCCCCTGCTGCAAGGGCCACCCGTGCAAAGGCCTTCAACTCCTTGTTGGGCCACTCCACTTTGGCATCGCAGCGGTGGACGTAAAGCTGCGCGACCTCCTCGGCCGCCATCCTTCCCTGGTTGCGCAGGATGAAGGTGACCTTGAGGGTGTCGTTGGCGCCATGCCTGATTCGGTCGGTCTTGAGGCCGGAGTAGCCGAAGGCGACATAAGAGAGTCCGTGGCCGAAGGGGTACATCACCGGAATCTTCCGGGTGTCATACCAGCGGTAGCCCACCAGCGACTCCTCCGAGTAGGGGGCATCCGGCCCCACGCTCCGGGGCATGAAACCCGTCCCTTTGGGCGCCTGCTGCGGATAATTGCCCAGGGCGAAGGCGGGGGCATCCTCCAGTCGCAGCGGCCAGGTCATCGGCAGTTTGCCGGAGGGGGCGATGGTACCGAGGAGGATATCCGCCAGGGCATGTCCGCCCTCAGAACCGTTCCACCAGGCCTGGACGATCGCCGGGGAGAGGGCCTCGACGACGCGCAAATCGACCGGGCCGCCGGAGACGATGATCGTGACCAGCCGGGGATTGGCCGCGGCCAGAGCCCGGGCGATCTCATCCTGACCGGAGGGCAGACGGATGGAGCTGCGGTCGCGGCTCTCGGTCTCGATCCACTTGTTGGTGCCGGCGAAGAAAAGGACGAGGTCCGCACTGTGCGCCAGCGCAACCGCCTCCGCCAGCCGTTCCGCATCAGGCCCCTGGCCGACGCTGTCGGGAGTATCCTGGGTGAGTTTTTGGCCCATGGCCGTGATGGCATAGCTTCGGTAGCCCCGGGCATAGAGCACCTCGGCGCGGCCGTCGATGCGCTCCTGCAGCCCCTGCAGCGGCGTGATCTCGTAGAGCGCCTTGACACCGGCGCCCCAGCCGCCCAGGGCGGTCTTGAGCACCGCGTTCTCGCCGATCACCGCGATCTTTTTAACCCGGCTGAGGTCGATCGGCAGCAGATCGCCGCGGTTTTTCAACAACACCACCGAGCGTGCTGCGATCTCCCAGGCGGTTTTTTGCCCCTCCGGCTGCGAGGTCATCACGGTATTGGCCTGCTCCGCCGGCACCGGCGCCACCGCCAGGCGGACGCGCAGCACATGCCGCACCATCCCGTCGACCACCGCCATCGGCACCGCGCCGCTTTTTACCGAGTCGATCAGGGCCTGATCGAAGAAGCCGCGTCCCCAACCGCCGCCGCTGCCGGGCATCTCAACATCGAGGCCATGACGCGCCGCCTGGACGGTGCTGTGGGTGCCGCCCCAGTCTGAGACGACCATCCCCTGAAATCCCCAATCCTTGCGCAGCACCTCCTGCAGCAGGAAAGCATTCTCCGAACACCACCATCCGTTGGCGGCGTTGTAGGCCGCCATGATGCCGAGGGCGCCGCCCTCGCGCACCGTCGCTTCGAAGGGCTTGAGGTAGATCTCGCGCAGTGCGCGTGCGCCGATAAGCACGTTGACGCTGCCGCGCAGGAGCTCCTGGTTGTTGAGGGCGTAGTGTTTGAGGCAGACCGCGATGCCAGCCGACTGGGCACCGCGTGTATAGGCGGCTGCCAGCGCAGCACTGAGGCAGGGATCCTCGCTGAGATACTCGTAGGTGCGGCCGCCGACCGGCAGCCGCTGGATGTTGATCGCAGGCCCGAGCAGCATATCCTTGCCGCGCAGGCGGGCCTCCCGGCCGATCGCGGCGCCGCAGCGGCGGGCGTACTCCGGCGACCAGACCGCCGCCAGCGCCGATCCGGTCGGAAAGTAGGTGGCGGAATCGAGCGTCCACCCTGCCGACTCAAAGGCGTGCGGCTTGAGTTCCTGGGTGATGCCAAAGGGACAGTCGGCGTATTTCATCTCGGTAATGCCGAGCCGCGACACACCCGCCGAAGACATCAGGGTGGCGCCGTGCAGCATAGCGACCTTCTCCTCGAGGCCCATGGCGGCGAGCAGGGTGTCGATGCGGGCGTCAAAGCGCTCGAGCCGCGCCTGGGCCCTCAGTGGCGATGCCGCCGAGAGGAGCGCGACGACGCAGAACAGGGTGAACGTCTTGCTGATATGAGGCATGCGAGTCTCCCGAAACGATGGATCCAGATCAATGAACAAAGGCATTTGGTCACGATTTTTGGACGAGGTCGGCTTCATCGGCATGGAATTTATGCAGGATGCGGTGGGTCACCGGGGCCAGAATGATCCCCATCACCGCAACGAAGATGAGGCCGCTGAATAGCGCATAACCGGAAGCGAAAAGCTTGGCGCCGGCAGCTGTCAGGGGGGAGACCGGCCCCATCCCCGAGAGGATCATCGAGGCCTCCAGCAGCGAGTCAATCCAGGAAAAGCCGGCCAGCCAGTGATAGCCGCCAATGCCGATACCCAGGGCGAAGGCGATCAGGAGAGCGGCGATGCCGGCAGAAGCAGCCATTCTTCTCATGAAGACCGGCAAGGAAGCCAGTTGATCGGATTTGCGCTCGAACATTTTTACCTCATTGATGTTAAGCAGTGCCGTCGTCGTTCACGCCGCCAGTGCGAGAATCCGGCCGAAGGGTCATTTCTTCATCTGCTTGAGGGCCTTGTTGATGAAGCGACCGAACTCCTTGTCCTTCCGGCGCTTTTCGACGTAGGACATCTCGTAATAGTCCGATTCCTTCTTCAGCTTTAAATAGCTGTTGTAGCGCTCCTGGCTCATCGTCCCCGCCGCTACGGCCGCCCGCACTGCGCAGCCGGGCTCCTGCACATGGCGGCAGTCCGTATAGCGGCAGCCGGCCGCCAGGCTCTGAATATCGTCGAAGCCGAGATCCATGCCCTCGCCGGCGCCGAGGAGGCCGAGCTCGCGCATGCCCGGGTTATCGATCACCATGGCGCCGTTCTCGAGGAGGATGAGCTGACGGCGGGTGGTGGCATGGGTGCCCTCACCGGTTGCGCTGACCTCCTGGGTAGCGAGGGCCTCGCGCCCGAGCAGGCGGTTGATCAGGGTGGTTTTGCCGACGCCGGAAGAGCCAAGAAGGCAGCAGATGAGGCCGGGTGTGATCAGGGCGCGGAACTCCTCGAGGCCGGCCCCGCTGGTGCTGCTGAGGGGGAGGATGCGGGCGGTGATGCCGGCCGCGCGGATGGCGTCGATCCTGTGCGCGAGTTCCTCGGGCGTGATCAGATCGGTCTTGGTGAGGAGGAGGAGCGGCTCGACCCCGCCGTCGGCGGCCATGACCAGATAACGGTCCATGCGGCGGATATTGAAATCGAAATGGAGGGACTGAACGATGAAAGCCAGATCGATATTGGCGGCGATCATCTGATACTCCACCCGCTCGCCGGGCTTTCGACGGCGCAAAAAGGTGCGGCGCGGCAGGACACTGTGGATGATGGCGGCGGCGCCCTCGTCGTAATACTGCACCTCCACCTGATCGCCGACGCAGGGGAGTTCCTCCGGCGTGTCGGCGAGAAAATAGAATTTTCCGGCCAGCTCGGCGAGCACTTCACGCTCGCCGTTCAGGATGCGGAAGGCTCCGCGATCAACGGCGGAGACGCGCGCTGGAGAGCGGCCCTCTGGAAGCTGGGTAGTGATTGAGTGGGTCACGGATACCTCGCTGGCTTGTTACCGTTCTATCTTACAAAGAAGCACGCATTAATGCAAGGAATTCTTCGCCGCGCCAGGGTCGGCACCAGAGTTGGAGGAGCCAGGGTCGGCGCCAGGGTTCGGGGGAGCCAGGGTCGGCGCCAGGGTTCGGGGGAGCCAGGGTCGGCACCAGAGTTCGGGGGGACAAGGGTTTCTGCGCTGCTGACAGGCTGTAAAAAGAATGATCCGGATCACAGAAATCGAGACTCCTCTCCGCAAAAGAGCGCTTCGATCCCTATATTACAGCAGAGTGCAACCGGGACAGTCAGCAGGGCGGGCAGGAAGGGATGCGGATGATGAGGCGGAGCAGCGGTTGGGTGGTGGCCATCTGGGCGGGATTTGTGCCTGCCCTGCTGGCGCAATCCGGGAGCTGGTATTCAGAAGCCGAGGCGGAACGGCGCCTGGCGCACATCCAGGAGGTCGCCGCCTCCAGCGACGGCAAGATCGAGATCACGGTCATCCGCCTGCCGGGCGAGAACGCCGCAACGGCGCCATCCTCCCTGGCCGAAACAGCCGAGCCCGTCGCGCCCGGCGTCCCCTGGGGCGCCGAATTCACCCCGCTGCCGAATCCGGATGCAGAATGGCAGGAGCAATTCGACCGCGCCCTCGCCCTCGAAACGGAGAAATCCTGGCGCGAGGCCCTGAAAGTCCTGCTGCACCTCTCCGATGATCATCCCGACCACCCCCGCCGCGGCGAATGCTATTACGAGATGGGCGAGTGCCTCACCGCGCTGGGAAATTATCCCATGGCCCGGCGGGCCTTCTGCCAGGTGCTGCTATACCCCGCCAGTACGGTTTACGACGACGCCCTGATGCGGGTCGCGGCGGCTCTCATCCGCGAAGGCCGGGCCGGCATGGCCCATCCCTACCTCGAGCGTCTGCTCGCCACCCTGCCCAACAGCGAATTCGCCCCCCTTGCCGAGGAGCTCCTCAGGACAATCTAGCCCTCCCCCAAAAAAGGCTTGAATCCCACACAAAATTGATGTATTCTATGCGGCAGCGCGGACTCCGACCGGTGGAGCCGATGCTGCAGCCGTGAAAAAGCTCAAGCCAACGGGAGCATGCATGAAAAGGATCGTAGTCGCCCTCATCCTCCTCCTCGCCCTCTTCTCGCTGGCGGGGAACCGCAAATTCACCCTCAAGAAGGTGGTCAGCCTGGAGAGCGGAAAAATCTCGGGCACCACCTGCAAGGGCTCCTCCATCACTGTTTTCAAAGGCATCCCCTACGCCCGGCCGCCAATCGGCGCCTTGCGCTGGAAGGCTCCGCAACCGGTCGAGCCCTGGCAGGGGGTCAGGGTCTGCGACCGCTTCGGACCCAGCGCCATCCAGTCCCCGCAAGCCCCCTTAAGGATGTGGAGCGCCGAGTTCATCGTTGACACGACTCTCGGCTACAGCGAGGATTGCCTGACCCTCAACGTCTGGAGCGACGGCCAATCCCGCGACCCCCGGCGGCCGGTGCTGGTCTTCATCCACGGCGGGGCCTTCACCTCGGGCGGCTCCTCCTGCGAGGTCTATAACGGCGAAGGTCTGGCCAAAAAGGGGCTGGTGGTGGTGACCATCAACTACCGGGTCGGCATCCTCGGCTTTCTCGCCCATCCGGCGCTCTCGGCGGAATCCGGCAAAGGCGTTTCGGGCAACTATGCCCTGCTCGACATGATCGCTGCCCTGCAGTGGGTCCGGCGCAACATCGCAGCCTTCGGCGGTGACCCGGAGAATGTCACGATCGAGGGGCAGTCCGCCGGCGCGGCCGCGGTCCATGCCCTGATCCTCTCGCCCCTGGCCAAAGGGCTCTTTCACAAAGCGATTGCCCAAAGCATCACTCCGCTTGCACTCCATCCGCAAACCCTGGCGGAGGCGGAGCAGGCGGGAGCGGCAGCGGCCGTCACCGATAAGGGCGGGACGCCCTGGGATCCGCGCGACGACCGGGTGATCGGGCCGTTTGGCAGCCTTTCGCTGGCGGAGATGCGGGCGATGCCGCCCGCTGAGCTGCTCAAGGTGGCCTGGGCCGGTGGACCGGTCGTCGACGGTTACGTACTGCCGGGCGGGGCCATGGAGGTGCTCAAGGCGGGGAAACAGAACGACGTGCCCCTGCTGACCGGTATGGTGGAAGGCGACGCCGACCTTTTCGGCGGCTTCCCAGTCACCCTGGCACAATACCGGGACTATGCCGTGAAGCGCTTCGGCGAGCAGGCCGGCGAATTTTTGGCTCTTTATCCGGCGGCGAACGATCGGGAGGCTGCGGAACAAAACCGGGCCAGTGCAGTCGATGACAACAACGCGCAGATCCATGCCCTCGCCCGGATCCGGGCGCTGCACGGGCAGGCGCCCTCCTGGCTCTATTATTTCACCCATGTCCTGCCGGGTCCGGAGAGCGGCCACTACGGGGCCTTCCATTCGGCCGATCTGGCCTACGGCTTTAACTATTTTACACCCCAACGGGCCGGCTACTGGAGCGCAGCAGATACGGCCCTGGGCGAGCTGATCTCCTCGCAATTCGCCTGCTTCGCCCGCAGCGGCGATCCCAACGCGCCCGGTCTGCCGGTGTGGCCGATCTTCGATGCTGGCCGGGTCTGTTTTATGGAGTTGGCGGAGCATCCGGGGCTCTACGAGATTGCGCCCGCCAAGGTGGCGTTCTGGTCGCTCTGGTATGCCCGGGCGCTGGGCGTCTAGGTAAGCCGCCTTCGGGTCGGCGCCAGAGTTCGAGCCGCCGGGTCGCACGAGTTTCGCACGGCGCTGCGTTTAGACAATTTTTCGCTTGACATGAATGGAAAAATAGAGTATCTTACAGAGGTGTCGAAACGTTTCGACATATCACCATTACAGCGAGGCACCGACAAGATGTAATTTATTGATATTTGACGAATAAATAAAGAAAATCGTTTCGATGAACGTGACCATTCGTGATGTCGCCCGGACGGCCGGGGTCGCGGTTTCCACCGTCTCCCTGGTCCTCAACCGCAAGGGCCGTGTCAGCCGCGAAACCGAGCGCAAGGTGCTCGATGCCATCGAAAAACTCCACTACCACCCGCAGCGCTCCGCACGCGGCCTCGTCACCCACCACAGCGGCAACCTCGGCTTCATCCTCAGCACCGACCACTTTTCCAACGCCGAACCCTTTTACACCAAGATCTTCCTCGGCACCGAATTCGAAGCCCGCTCCCACGATTATTATGTCCTCCTGACCACCATCGAACAACAGTTTTCCGAAAAGCAGATCCCGCGATTTTTGCTGGAAAAGAATGTCGACGGCGTCATCCTCGCCGGCACCGTGCCCGGTAAAATCCTCGAGACCATCCGGGAGAGGGATCTCCCCTGCGTGCTGATCGATTATTATCCCCCCGTGGGCAATTATTCCTCGGTGCTGATCGACAATGCCGACGGCATCCGCCAGGCCGTGACCCATCTCATCGGCAAGGGCCATCGCGACCTGCTCTTCGTCGGCGGCGATTTCCAGCATCCGGGCATGCGCGAGCGCCGGGAGGCCTTTTGCCGGACCATGGCCGATCATGGCCTTGCTGCCGGGGCGGAGCGTCTCTTCGCCGACGCCCTCCTCAGCGGCGCGCAGGAGGGGTTCGAGGCCGCGGTTCAGGCCCTCGAGAGCGGCATCAAGGCGACCGCCTTTGTTGCGGCCAACGATGCCCTCGCCAGCGGCATCCTGCGCGCCTGCCGCGACCGCAAGCTGCGCATCCCCGAGGATATCGCGATCACCGGCTTTGATGATGTCGAGACCGCCATCACCGCCCGACCGACCCTGACCACCCTGCATGTTCCCAAGGAGGAGATGGGCGCCCTGGCGGTACGTTTGCTCGTCCAGCTGATCGCCGGAACGGCATCCCCCGGCACCAAAATCGTCGTGCCGGTCCGGTTGGTCTGCCGGGAATCGACCTGACCGGCGGGCGGCGGCATCCGGAGCGCAGGTCGAGCCGGAGCAACCACGCCGCCGGTCCTTTGAATTATGCCATCGGGTGTAAAGACCCTGCAAGACGCAACGATAACCAACGAGAGGAGGTGAGACGGCCGGTATTCCGCCCGCAAGACGGAGTCAGGCCGGCAGTCCCGTATTTCCTGCACATCTGAATTCATCCCTGCAACGGGCTCGCCTGGCTGGTTTAATGTATGCATTTGCTGCTTACCCTAATCAACCTGGAGGAGTAACCATGACTCTGTGCAAACATGCCCTTTGGGGCGCATTGATCCTTGGCCTGATGCTGGCCCTGCAGCCCGCCCTCGCCCAGATCAATACGATCAGCAACGGCGATTTCGAGAACGCCGAACTCCCCGCCAACTGGTACAAGATCGATGCCAACGACGCGGAGGTCGCCTGGGCAACCGATCAGTTCCGCTCCCCGCAGCGCTCACTCAAGATCTCCGAGAGCGGCGGCGCTGATGCGCCAGCCTGGCAGTCGGCTAACATGGCCAAACTGGAATGGAATCCCACCACCGGCATTCCCGCCAACATCGAAATGGTGATCGGCGGCTGGGTCAAAACCGAAAATGTCAACGTCTCCCCCGCCGCACCGGCTTCCGAGATCACCCTCAGTTTCACCTTCTATGACAAGTCCAAAGCGATGATCTTCGGCCAACCGGTCACGATCCAGGTTCCCCAGAGCCAGGCCAGCGCCGGCTGGACGGAGATCAAGAACAGCGCCCCGGTCATTCTGCCGGTGGACGCCGACTCGATGATCATCACCTTCGCTTTCGGCGCCAATGCCACCGGCACGGTCTGGCTTGATGATATTTTCATGAAGGTGGCGCCTGGCGCCAGCGGCTGGCTGGGCGATCTCTACAATGCCAATTTCGGCGTGCCCGCGGGCTGGTTCTTCTGGAAGGACCGGATGAGTGAGGGCGAGCAGGATTACGGCACGGTCACCATCACCGACCAGTATGCCCATCGCGGCCGCTACTCCCTGCTGATCGCCGATGATCCCGCCAATCCCGCTGAGGTGGTTGCGATCTCCGACCGCAACGCAGTCGAACCCGGCCGCTCCTATGGCCTCTCCGCATGGGTCAAGCTGGAGAATACCACCGTCAATCCCAAACGCGATATCGAGCAGGCGATCTTTTTCACCATCACCTACCATTCCGCCGAGGCCGGATGGGCCGAGGTGGGTGGTGAGGATTTTGTCGTGGTCGACCAGTCCAAGGCAAACTCGGATTGGCGGCTCTACTCCTTTACCTTCAAGGTGCCCGACAATGCCTCGCGGATCTCGGTGCGCGCACGCATGCAGCACCAGGCGACCGGCAATACCTACTGGGATGATATCCGCATCTATCCCCTCGGGATTGCCAAGGCCAATCTCAACTTTGACGAATCCCAGCAGCCCGCCAACTGGTCCGGCTATGCCCACGGCGATGCGACTGTGGAATGGGCGACCGATGTCTGGCGTTCGGCCGAACGCTCGCTGAAGATCAGCAAGACGGCCGGCACAGCCGATCCTCTGTGGATCTCGGGCAATATGGCCAAGCTGCAGTGGAATCCGACCACCGGCACACCTGCCAACATCGAAATGGTGATCGGCGGTTACGTCAAAACGCAGAACGTCAATGTCAATCCCACAGCGGCGAACCAGGAGATCCAGCTGGCATTCTCCTTCTACGACAAGGACAAGAACCTGATCTTCGGCCAGCCGGTCGTGCTCAAGGCGCCGCAAGCCCAGGCCTCCAGCGACTGGACCGAGATCAGGAACGAGGCGCCGATCGTCCTGCCGACCGATGCCGACTCCCTGGTCATCAGCTTCGGTTTCGGCGCGCAGGCCACCGGCACCGCCTGGCTTGATGATATTTTCATGAAGGTGGCGCCCGGCGCCAGCGGCTGGCTCGGCGATCTCTACAATGCGAATTTCGGCGTGCCCGAGGGCTGGTTCTTCTGGAAGGGCGGTATGTCGGAGGGCATCGGTGATGAAAAGGGCATCGTCACCATCACCAACAAATATGCCCACAGCGGCCTCTACTCCCTGCGCATCTCCGACAATGCCGCCAACGGGGATGAGGTGGTGGCCATCTCCAACCGCGATCCGGTGCTGCCCGATACCGAGTATCTGGTCTCGGCCTGGGTCAAGCTGGAGGGAGCGACGGTCAATACCACCAAGGATGTCGAAAAG
The DNA here is from genome assembly GCA_964436305.1 of uncultured Cytophagia bacterium. Lineage (GTDB taxonomy): Bacteria > Zhuqueibacterota > Zhuqueibacteria > Residuimicrobiales > Residuimicrobiaceae > JAKPUX01. The sequence continues at coordinate 24,651 of CAYTCI010000005.1, forward strand.
TCGATCTTTTTCACCGTCACGTACCATTCCGACGAGGCCGGCTGGGCCGAGCAGCACGGATCGGACTTTTTCGTCGTCAACCAGAGCGCGGCCGACCGCGACTGGGCGCTCTACACCTTCCGCATCAGGACCGAGCCCCAGGACCGGCGCATCTCGATCCGCGCCCGGCTGCAGCACCAGGCGACCGGTGATGTCTACTGGGATGATTTCCAGGTGATGCCGATCGCCCAGGTGGCCAACGGCATGGGCTTCGAAGCCGATCTGCCCGCCTACTGGACCAGGGTCAATGAGGGTGGATCGACCCTGGCCTGGACCAGCGACGTCGCGCGTTCACCGCAGCGCAGTCTGATGATCCAGAAGGGTTCGGGCAATGAAACCCCGGCCTGGCAAACCGACGCCAACATGGCCAAGCTGCAGTGGAATCCGACCACCGGCATTCCCCCCAACATCGAGATGGTGATCGGCGGCTGGGTCAAGACCGAGAACGTCAACGTCAATCCGGCGACTGCTGACGGGGAGATCCACCTTGTCTACACCTTCTTCGACCAGAGCAAGGCGGTCATCTTCGGCCAGCCGGTCGTGCTCAAGATCCCGCAAGGCCAGGGCACCAGTGACTGGACCGAGATCAAGAACGATGCCCCCATCGTCCTGCCGGTTGATGCCGACTCGATGAGTATCCAGTTCATCTTTGGCCCTGCCGCCACCGGCACGGTCTGGCTGGATGATATCTTTATGAAGGTGGCCCCCGGGGCCAGCGGCTGGCTCGGCGATCTCTACAACGCCAACTTCGGCGTCCCGGCGGGCTGGTTCTTCTGGAAGGACCGGATGAGCGAGGGCGAACAGGATTATGGCACCGTCAGCATCACCCGCGATGCCGCCCATACCGGCGACTACTCGCTGCTCCTCTCCGATGAAGCCGCCAATCCGGCCGAGGTGGTCGCCATCAGCGATCGCAATCCGATCCTGCCCAACCGGCTTTACACGGTGCAGGCCTGGGTCAAGACCGAGGGCGTGACCATCAACACCACCCAGGATGTCGAAAAGTCGGTCTTTTTCACCCTGACCTATCATACCAACGAGGCGGGCTGGGCGGAGGTAGGTGGCACCGATTTCTTCGTGGTCGACCAGAGTGTGGCGGACAAGGACTGGACCCTCTACACCTTCACCGTCGCACCGCCGGCCAACGCGACGAGGATGTCGATCCGGGCGCGCTTGCAGCATCAGGCCACCGGCAAGGTCTACTGGGATGATTTCGCGGTGGTCGAGGGCAATGTGACGCGGATTCCCGGCCAGCCGGATGCAACGCTGCCGGCGATTTATCGCCTCGCCCAGAACTATCCCAATCCCTTCAATCCCGAGACGCGGATCAGCTTCTCCCTGCCGAAGGAAGGCCGGGTCAAGCTGGCGGTCTATGATCTCCTCGGCAACCCCGTGCGCACCCTGATCTCGGCCAAAATGGCCGCGGGTGAACACCAGATCCTCTGGGACGGGCGCGACGAGAGCAACCGGCCGGCCGCTTCCGGCATTTACTTCTATATCCTCGAAACCAAAGACGCACGCATGATGCGCAAGATGACCCTGGTAAAGTAAAACCACGTGTGCCACGCATCCATCCGGGTGCGTGGCACACGGTCATAATGGGAGCCACCCATGCGACTTGAACCCGTTCTGAGACTGCTGGCCACGGCCTGTGCGCTGGCGGTGCCGCTGCTGGCCGGTACGACCGGAAAAATCGTCGGCCGCGCGTCGGATGCCGGAACCCGGGAGGGTTTGCCCGGCGTCAATGTCATCGTGGAGGGGACCAGCCTCGGCGCCGTCACCGATCTCGAAGGCCAGTACCTGATCCTGCGGGTGCCGCCCGGGATTTATTCCCTGCGCGCCAAGGTGCTCGGCTATACTGAAATGACCTACGACCGGGTGCAGGTCTCGATCGACAAGACAACCACCGTCGATTTTAGCCTCTCGCAAACTGTGCTGCAGACCGGCCAGACCATCACGGTCACTGCCACCAAGCCGCTGGTTGAGCGCGACCTCACCTCCACAGTCGCCACCGTCAATTCCGAGATCATCGGCCGCCTGCCGGTCGACAACATGCAGGATGTCATCAATCTGCAAGCCGGCGTAGTTGACGGTCACTTTCGCGGCGGCCGCAGCGGCGAGGTCGGCTACCTCATCGACGGCATCTCGATCAACGATGTCTATTCCGGCAGCTCTGCCGTCCAGGTGGAGAATACCGCCGTGCAGGAGCTGCAGGTGATCAGCGGCACCTTCAATGCCGAATATGGCCAGGCCATGTCCGGCATCGTCAACGTGGTCACCAAGGAGGGTGGCGACTCTTACCACGGCTCCCTCACCAGCTATGTCGGGGATTATGTCAGCGCGCACACCGACATCTTCTGGAACGTTGACGCTTTCAATCCGATCACCAACCTCGAGGGCACCCTGAGCGGGCCGGTCCCCGCCCTGCACAACCGTCTGACCTTCTTCGCCTCCGGCCGCTTTTATGACAACGAGGGGGCGATCAACGGACGGCGGATCTTTCTCCCCTCCGACTCGGCCAACTTTCCCAGCAGCGATGTGCGCGACTGGTACATCGAGTCGCACGGCCAGGGCCGCCGCTTCACCTCGCAGCAGGATTTCAGCCACTATGCTGACAGTCTCAGGCAGAGCGCCGATTATGTCGCCATGCGCCCGAGCCGGCGCTATACCGGGCAGATCAAGTTGGCCTGGAAGCTCTCGGATGCCAACAAGCTCGAATACGAGGGGCTGGTGCAGCGGCAGAAATACCGCGAATACGACCATCAGTTCCGATACGATCCGGACGGCGATTTCTGGCGCCATCAGCTCGGCTGGAACAACGGCCTGACCTGGACTTCGGTGGTGAACCAGCGCAACTTTTTCACCGTCAAAATGGCGCGCTTTTACACCGACTACAAGCAGTATGTCTATGCGGATCCCTACGACACGCGCTATGTCAATCCCAAGCTGCTCGACGCGGCCAGCGGCAATGCCTTCCTCACCGGCGGCCAGCAGATGTGGCATTTCCTGCGCAACACCACCACCAGCGTCGGCAAGGTCGATTTCACCTCGCAGGCGACCAACGAGCACCAGCTCAAGCTGGGCCTCGAGTATCGCCAGCACCGCATGTGGCTGCGTTCCTTCGAGATCCGCCTCAACCGCGACACCCAGTGGAAGCCCCATGTCCCTTCAGTGACGAAGAACGTCCAGAACAACGATGAGTACCTCCTCCGTCCCCTCGAGGTGTCGGCCTATGTGCAGGACAAGATCGAGCTGGCCTACATGGTCGTCAATGCAGGGGTGCGCTATGATTATTTCCGGTCGGATGGGGTGGTGCCGCTCGATTTTCTCCAGCCCGCCGCCTCGCCGCTGCGCACACCCAAAATCAGCCAGCAGCTCAGTCCGCGTTTCGGCCTTTCGTATCCCATCACCGACCGCGGCGCGATCCATATCTCCTACGGCCATTTCTTCCAGATCCCCAATTTCGAATTCCTCTTCTCCAATCCCGATTTCGAGCTCTATGCCACCGCCGACTATGGCAGCACCTCGCCACCCGAGCGGGTGCCCAACACCATCGGCAACGCCGAGCTCAAGCCGCAAAAGACCACCATCTATGAGATCGGCCTGCAGCAGCAGCTGGGTGCGGATCTCTCCCTGGAAGTGACCGCCTACTTCAAGGATATCCGCAATCTGCTCGGCACCGAGATCCTCCACACCACCACCGGCATCCGGTATGCGCGTTTTATCAACCGGGATTACGGCGGGGTCAAGGGCTTGACCTTTGCCTTTGAGAAGCGGCTGACCGGGGGATTCGGCGCGACCATCGATTACACCTATCAGATCGCGCGCGGGGATGCCTCCGACCCGGCCTCCGCCTTTCTCGATGCAGAAGCGGGACGCGAACCGCAGAAGCAGCTGGTGCCGCTCAACTGGGACCGCACCCACAGCCTCAATCTCTCCCTCACGGCCGGGGATGCCCGGGTCTGGTCCGTCAGTCTGATCGGCCGTCTTGGCAGCGGGCTGCCTTATACCCCGACCCAGCAAAATGTGCGCACCGCGGTGGAGAACAGCGAACGCAAGCCCGCCTTCAGCAATTTTGATTTCTACGCCTACCGTAATTTCAGGGTGGGTGGCCAGAATCTCAATCTCTTTGTCCGGATCTACAACCTGCTGGATCAGAAGAACGAGCTGGACGTTTACAGCGATACCGGACGCGCCAATTACACCCTCACGGCGCAGAATTCGGGGACGATCTTCGGCGTCAACAGCCTCGCCGACTATCTCGCCCGTCCCAACTTTTATTCCGATCCGCGGCAGATCCTGGCGGGTATCGGTCTGGAATTCTGACCCAAAACGAGAAAGTGGTGAGTATGAATCGCCTGAAACTCCTCTGCTGCCTGGTCTTGGCCGTTGCGCTGCAGCCCCTCCAGGCGCAGCGCAAGCCCGATCCGCATGTCGGTGCCCTGGCCAATACGCGCTGGGGCACGATGGACGGCAATGTGGTGCGCACGGTCTTTGCCAACCACGGCGAGATCGCCAACTGGGATGAGCCCGCCTGGCCCTCCGGCGAGTGGCCCAAGGGCAGCGGCCATACCTACGTCGATGGCGTCGCCCTCATCGTCGCAACCCCCATCGTCGATATTCACGGCAAGCGGTATCACGACATCGTCACCCGTTATCGTGAGGATATGTCGACCTCGGCGGAGGGGATCCCCTGGGGCTTTGCCCCCCTGCCGGGCTATTTCAATCCGGATGTCAAGACCAATATCCACAATTATCCGGCGATGAGCAATGATCCGACCACCTGGCCCTCCACCTGGCCCGATCAGAACCCGGAGTGGGACGGCCAGTGGAACGGCTTTTTCGGCCGCGGCAAGACCAACGCCGATCTCGAAACCTATATGGTTTTCGACGACGATCCGGACGAAAAATATCTCTATTACCCCGACCCGGCGGACTCGTCGCGTCGCGGGCTGGGCATCGAGGTGGCCTCCCGCCTCTTTCAGTGGAACCAGGTGCTCGCCCAGGACTGCCTCTTTTCGATCTATTTCATCACCAACGAGGGCAAGAAGGATTACGACAGCACCTATTTCGCCTTCCACATCGACTGGGGCATCGGCGGTCATGATGACTCCGCCGATGATGCCGGCAGCTATGACCTCGACCTCGACATCGCCTGGGCCTTCGACGGCAATGGCTATGGCAGTCCCAACAACTGGGCGCCCGTCGGCGTGGCCGGCTTCGCCTTCCTCGAGAGCCCCGGCATCTTTCGCGACAGCCGCGACAACGACCATGACGGTCTGATCAACGAGCGGCGTGACAGCGGGCCCGGGGTTTTCCTCACCACCGCTCCCTACGGGGTCGATGATCTCAAGGCCTTCCAGGACTTTTATCCCGATCGCGAGATCCGGCCGCACTGGTCCGGGGATGAGAACATCAACTGGGATTCCTATTCGGATCTGAATGCCAACGGCCAGTGGGACGAAGGCGAGCCCCTGAATGATGATCTCGGCGCCGACGGCCTCGATCCCAACGATAACAACTATCCGGGTCCCGATGCAGGCGAGGGCGACGGTATGCCTACCGCCGGCGAACCCGATTTCGATTTTCTCGACAAGGACGAGTCCGACCAGATCGGTCTGACCGGCTTTCAGGTCTTTGTGCTGCACGAATACAAGATGGAGAATGACGAGGCCTACTGGAATGGCCTGAAATCGGCGCCACCGCCGCGCGAAAAGCTGGTGCAGAACACCAATCTGGGCATGTTCTTCAGTTCCGGACCCTTCGGACTCAAGGCGGGCGATACCCAGTTCTACTCGATGTCGCTCCTCTTCGGCGAGGACCAGGCCCAGCTCGCCCGTGAGAAAAAGACCGTGCAGCAGATCTACAACGCCACCTACCAGTTCGCCCGGCCCCCGGACAAGTCGCGTCTGACCGCTGTGCCCGGAGATCACAAGGTGGTACTTTACTGGGATGACACCGCCGAAAAATCGTGGGATCCCTTCCTGCAGGCGCACGATTTCGAGGGCTACCGCATCTATCGCACCACCGACGCGGAATTCTCCGAGGCCCAGGTCATCACCGATTCCTACGGCAAGGCGCGCTTCCGCAAGTACATCGCCGAATTCGATGTCAAGAATGGCATCAAGGGACTGCATCCGATCGACATCGAGGGGATCAAATTCGACCTGGGCGAGGACACCGGTCTGCGCCACTACTTTGTCGATACCGATGTCGAAAACGGCCAGACCTACTACTACGCGCTAGTCCCCTACGACCGCGGTCTGACGACCGTCACCTCGACCGGCGAAGTCTCCGGCATCTCACCCTCCGAGGCCTCCAGCGTCATCCGTGTCAGCGCCGCCGGCGTGGTCGAGTATGTCGATATCAACTGCGCCGTGATCACCCCGCGCGCGCCCGCCGCGGGCTACCAGGCGCCGCAGCTGGCGGGCGGACTGGAACACCAGGGTCCCGGCACCGGCCTGCTCGAGGTGGAACTGCTCGACGCCAATGTCCTGCAGGACAACGCCTCCTATGACGTGGTCTTTCACGACACCTCCGCCTTCGCCCTCAACCGCCGCGCGACCTTTGACTGCAACAATACCACCTCGCAGACCCTGCTGCTTGAAGCAGCGCAGATGGAGGAAGGCCTCGCCACCTCGCCGGTGCTGGAAGGGCTGGTGCTCCACGTCAACGGCGACACCGCCTGTCAGGTGATCGAGAGCGAGACCGGCTGGGTCAAGGGCAGTCACTCCTGGCTCTTTCGCGTCGGCAAGAATGCCAGTTTGAGCGGGCGTTTCGTCCCCTATCCTGCCGATTTCGAGATGACCTTTTATGATCACATCGTCGACACCTCGCAGGCCCTCCTCTTCGGCCAGCAGGCGATCGCTGTGCCCTTTATGATCTACAACACCACCGAAGCGCGGGTGATGGATTTTCTCTTCGGCGACAAGGACAAGGACGGCCAGTTCTCGCCCGGAGACTCGGTCACCATCGTCACTGGGGTGCGCCTAGGCGAGCCGCTGCCGACCCCCAAATCCCGTTTCAAGGTGGCCTGGACTTTCTTTTACGACCAGGCTGCCGGAGGTAATAACCGGCCGGCCGCCGGCGATATCTTTCGCATCCGCACCACCAAGCCCTTCCGCGACGGCGAGACCTTTCGTTTTACCGTCCAGGGCGCACGCACCAGCGCCAGCCTGGCGAAGGAGGGCATGGCCGCAATCACGGTGGTCCCCAATCCCTACGTCGCCGCCGCCAGCTGGGAGCCGCGCAATCCCTTCCGCTTCGGCCGTGGCGAGCGCCGTATCTTTTTCAACCATTTGCCCGCCCGCTGCACCATCCGCATCTATACGGTGCGCGGCTATCTGGTCAATACCATCGAGCACGACAGCAGCCTCGACGATGGTTCCGAGAGCTGGGACCTGGTCTCCAAGGACGGGATGGACATCGCCTACGGCATCTACCTGTTCCAGGTCGATGCCCCCGGCATCGGCACCCATATCGATAAATTCGCAGTCATTAAATGAACTGCACCTGAACTTTTTATGGAATCGCTTATGAAAAAGATCGTCATGATGGCCTATCTGCTGCTGACGGCTGCGGGGCTTCTCGCCGGGGATGTCGCCAAGGTCGGCGTCACCGCCGCCCCTTTCCTTTCGATCGGCGTCGGCGCCCGGGCGACCGGCATGGGCGGCGCCTTCGTCGGCACCGCCGACGATGCCAGCGCCCTCTACTGGAATCCCGCCGGCATCGCCCGCAGCCGGGATATCCAGGTGCTGCTGATGCATACCCGTTGGCTCGCGGATCTGAAATTCAATTTCGCCGGCTTTTCCCTGCCCCTCGGCGGCTTCGGCAGTATCGGAGCCTCGTTGACCTCGCTCGACTATGGCGATATGCCGGTGCGTACCACCGACCAGCCCGACGGGACCGGCGAGATCTTTTCTTCCAGCGATCTTGCCATCGGCCTCAGCTATGCCCGCAGTCTGACCGACCGCTTCTCGATCGGCTTCAACGTCAAATACATCACCCAGAGTATCTGGCATGAGAATGCCGATGGTTTTGCCATTGATTTCGGCACCCTCTTCATCACCGGACTGTACGGTCTGCGCATCGGCGCCGCATTGAGCAACTTCGGCACCGACATGCACATGGGAGGCAAGGATCTCCTCGTCTATCAGGACATCGATCCCAACATCCTCGGCAACAACGACCGGATTCCGGCGGATCTGCAGACCGGTTCGTGGTCGCTGCCGCTGACCTTTCAGTTCGGCCTGGCGCTGGAGCCCTGGAAGTCGCCGCTGCACCGGCTGACGGTCGCGGCTGACGCCATCCATCCCAGCGACAACACCGAATCGATCAATCTCGGTATGGAGTACGGTTTCCGCGAGATACTCTTCCTCCGTGCCGGCTTTCGCGATCTCTTTTTGCGCGACCGCGAGCAGGGTCTCACCCTGGGGGCGGGCTTGGCCACCCGCAACCTCGGCAATATCCTGATCCAGCTCGACTATGCCTACGCCGATTTCGGCCGTCTCGAGAACGCCCAGCGGTTTTCCTTCAGCATGGCTTTTTGAGGCACAGCATGGAGGCCATCGTCATTGAACAACCCGAGGCCGCACAGCTTCGGCGGCTTCCCGAGCCGGAGCCGGGGGCCGGCGAGGCCCTCGGCAAGGTGCAGGTTCTCCTGTGATCCGCGCATGCGCAAACCGTCTGGCCGTGGCCGGCCTGCTCCTGACCAGTCTGCTGGCCGCCTGCACGGCCGGCAACAAGGCTGATCCGCTGCAAGAGCTGGCGGTCGTTTTTACGGAAAATCACGGTCAGCTGGAGGTCGGCGGCCCCTGGGCCGGCGCCGAGTTTCACGCCAGCCGGCCGCTGCCCGCCCGGATCAGCTTTTATTATCCCGTGGCCAACAGCATCGATCTCAGCACCGACTACTGGCGCCGCGGCGAATCGCGGCCGCTGCGCTTTGCCCTCAGCCATGATGGCCGCACCGATTCTATCGGCGCCGCACCCTGGGCCTATCGCTACACCCCCTTTCGTGCCGAGTTCCAGCAGCAAATCCCGGAATACCGCTGTGCCCTCCGCTACCGTTTTTGCCGGACGCTTCCGGTGATGGCCCTGCAGCTCGAGCTGACCAATGCCGGGGACCGGACGCGCTCCTTCCTCCTCGAGGGTTCCCTGCAGTGGGTGCTGCGCACCTGCCAGACCTATGCCTGGAAACTGCCGACGGTGGTTGCCTGCCCGCCGCAAAACCCCGCCGATCCCGGCAGTGGCTGTCCTCTGGCCACCGCCGCCTTCACCTGCCCCGAGACCGATTCGGCCCTGGTCTTCGTCGCCAATGCCGGGGCGCTGCCAGCGGCCTGGGCAACCCGCGAGGCCCTCACTCTCCGCTATGAAAAAACCTTGCAGCCGGATGAGGTGTGGCAGATCACCCTCCTGCTCGGCTCCTGCCGACCGGCCGAAGCGGCGGAGGTGGCGGCCAGGGCGATGCGGGAATGGCAGGACGAGGCAGATGGGTATGAGGAGGAGGCGCGGGACTATGCTGTGGCCGGCCCCGGGCTGGAGTTGCCCGATGCCAGACTTGTACAAACCGCGCGCTGGTCGCGGGCGGTAATGGCGGCCAACCGCCATTATCTCGACGGCCGGATGGTGCCCATGCCCTGTCCGGCGGAATACAATTTCTTTTTCACCCACGATCTGCTGCTGACCGACCTCGGGGCGGTCTTTTTCGACAGCGAGCGTGTGCGCAGCGACCTGCTCTATCTGCAGAGTCTGGCCCGGGCCGATTCAATCCTGCCACACGCTTACTACTGGCGCGACAGCGGTTTTCAGACCGAGTTCTGTTCCACCGACAACTGGAATCATCTCTGGTTCATCCTCCTGAGCGCCTCCTACCTGCGCCACAGCGGCGATGCCGCCACCGTACAGCGGCTGGCGCCGATGCTGGAGAAGAGCCTGCGCATGATGCTCGAGAACCGCGGCGAGGATGACCTGATGTACGCCTGGCAGCCCGACTGGTGGGACATCGGTCACTCCTGGGGTGCGCGCAGCTACATCACCATCCTCACGATCCGCGCCCTGCGCGAATATGCCTTCATGGGCGGGCAGCTGGGGTGGCCGGAGGTGGAGCTTGCGCACCAACTCGCGCTGGCGGAGCGGCTGCAGCAACGCCTCGGCGAGCGGCTGTGGGACGAGCAGGCCGGTTATCTTTTCAACGGGCTGGCGGGCGGCGCCACCGACCGCCATTATTACGCCGGCTCGCTGCTGGCCGCCGCCTGGAGGATCCTGGACGAGGAGCGCTCCGCCCGGCTGATGCAGACCGCTGCCGCGGAACTGCTCGACCGCCGCATCGGCATCCGCATCGCCGCGCCGATGGATTTCGACCAGTACAATCAACTCTACGAATTCCTCCCTGGCGAGGTCGGCGCCCGCGGCCTCTACCTCAACGGCGGGATCTGGCCGCACGGCATCGTCTGGTACGCCCTCGGCTGGCTGGCCGCGGCCCAGCCCGATTCAGCCCGCGAGGTGCTGCAGCGCTATCTCACCCTGGCGGGCATCAGCCGTTCACCCCTGGGCCAGCCGGCCTTCTTCGAATACCGCAACGCCGATCCCGCCTCGCCGCGCTATGGCGAGATCGACAAGCCCACCTTCCTCTGGGCCGGCGGCTGGTTCCTGCACGCCCTCTATCAGCTGGCCGGGATGCGCGAGAACGAATGGAACCTCGCCTTTGATCCCCGGCTGCCGCAGGGCTGGCGGACCCTCCGTTACCAGACGATGATCAGCGGGCATGCCGTCGACGTGGTTTGGCGCGGCGAAGGGACCTGGTTCCGCCGGATCGAGGCGGATGGCCAACCCTTGCCCACTGCGGTCATGCCCGTTGATACCACCGCTTTGCCGCGGCACCAGCTCGCGCTCGAACGCGGCGAGCCGCTTACCCCCTACCTCGCCGGCGCCACCTGCGCGGTGACGGCGGTGCGCCTCGATGCACGCGAGCGGCGGCTGCAGGTGGCCCTCCGCGGCCAGCCCGGGCAGCGGGTCGAGCTGTCCGTGGTATCGCCCTGGGAGCCGCTGCGGGAGGGGCGGACGGAGGAGGAGCTGACGATCGTCCACCGGGACCGGGTGTGGGTGATCCGGCTCAGATCCGTGCTTGGCCAGCAGGAGGAGCTGGTCCATCTTGGCTTCAGCGGTGGAGGAGAGTAGCGGCAGATGATCAAAACGGATTGCAGATTGGCTCTGACCGCCGCCGTGGTCGTTCTCATGGCGGCGCTGATGCTGGCCGGCTGCCGGGGCGGGCCGCACGGCAAGAGCGGGCCTGAGGGGCTGGTCTACTGGCCGGCGGCCAACGCCCAGGAGATCGAGCTGGCCCGGAGCGCCGCGGCGGAATGGAATGCGGCCCATCCGGAGGTGCCGGTGACTGTGCAGCCGATCCCCGAGAGCCAGTCGACCGAGGAGGTGCTGCTGGCGGCGGTGGTCGGCAAGACCACCCCGGATGTCTGCTCGAACATCTGGCCGGGGGTGGTCGGTCAGTTCGTGCGCGCGGGAGCACTGGTGGCGCTCGATTCCTTCGCCGATTTCGACTCGGTTGCCACGGCGCGGCTGCCGGAGGGGCAGCGCGAGGCCTTTCAGTACGATGACGGCCGCCTCTACCAGATGCCCTGGAAGAGCAATCCGATCATGATGGAATACAACGTCCGGCGTCTGCGCGAGGCGGGTTTCGACCATCCACCGGCCACCTATGCCGAATTCATCCGTGCCGGTCAGGCCCTGACTCGGGATGTGACCGGCGATGGCCAGCCCGACCAGTGGATGCTCTACGTCGACATCAACGTCAAATGGTGGCTGCGCTACTTTGATTTTTACACCTTTTATCTGGCCGCCTCCGGAGGGCAGACCCTGATCCGCAACCGCCAGGTCGTTTTTGATAATCCGGCCGCGGTCGAGGTCTTTCGCTTCTTCCGCCGCTGTTTCGAACTGGGCATCTTCCCCAAGGCCACCTTTCAGGGCGATACTTTTCTCGCCGGGCAGGTGGCCACCCACATCACCGGCCCGTGGAACATCGCCCACGTCGACAAGTTCAAGCCGGCGGGATTTGAATTCGATTATGCCCCGGTGCCGCTGCCGGACAGCGCCGCGGGGCCGGTGGTGACCTACGGCGATCCCAAGAACATCGCCATCTTCACCACCTGCAGGAATCCCCGCGCGGCGTGGGCATTCGTCAAATTCCTGGTCTCCCGCCGCCAGGACCTGGCGCTGCTGCGGATCGCCAGTCAGCTGCCGATCCGCCGGGATCTCCTGACCGATTCGCTCTACATGCCTTACTTTAACGAGAATCCCAAGATGGTGCACTTTGCCGAACAAGCCCCGCGGACCCGCGGCGTCGACTCCGCCCCCGAACTGCGCGAGGTCTTCGATGCCCTCTCGCAAGAGTTCGAGGCCTGCTGCGTGCTCGGCCGGAGGACCCCCGAGGAGGCGGTGCGCCGCGCCGCCGAACGGGCGCGACAGGTGCTGCGATGAAAACAAAAACCAACCGGCATAAAGCCGGGGAGAGCCGGACCGGGCTGCTTTTCTCGCTGCCCTACTGGGTCTGGTTCGCCCTCTTCATGGCCTATCCCCTGCTCTTCTCGCTGGTGCTGGTCTTCCACGAATGGGATATCTACACCCCGATGCGCTGGGTAGGCCTGGGCAATTTCGCCCGGCTCTTCCAGGACGATCTCTTCTGGCAGGCGATCCTCAACACCCTCTTCTTTCTGGTCATCCACATCCCACTGCAGATCGGTATTGCACTGCTCTTCGCCGTGCTGCTCAACGAAAAGATCCGCGGCCGCGGCTTTTTCCGCGCCGCCTGCTTCATGCCGGTGGTGATTTCCGGCATTGTCATCTCGCTGTTGTGGCAGCAGCTCTTCTCCTACGAGAACGGCATCCTCAATCTCCTCCTCGCCCGCGTCGGCCTCGCCCGGATCCCCTGGCTGACCAGTCCGGAATGGGCGATGCCCTCGGTGGCGCTGATGGCAACCTGGAAGAATGTCGGCCTCTACATCATCCTCTTCCTCGCCGGGCTGCAGAACATCCCGGCCTGGCTTTATGAGGCCGCCGGTCTCGATGGCGCTTCCGCCTGGCAAAAATTCCGGCACATCACCCTGCCGATGCTCAATCCGGCGGTGATCATGGTCCTGGTGCTCTCGACCATCGGTGGCTTCAGCCTCTTCATCGAGCCCTATGTCCTGACCGGTGGCGGCCCGATGAACCGCACCCTCTCGGCGATGCTCTATATCTACAAGCAGGCCTTCTATTTCAACCGCATGGGCTATGCCGCCACCCTCGGATTCTTCTTCGCCTTTGTCATTCTCGCGGTGGTGCTCGTGCAACGCAGGGTGGTTGAGCAGGAGACCCTCGAATGAAGCGCACCCTCGTCTATCTCATCCTGATTCTCGGGGCGGTCGTCTTCCTCTATCCCTTTCTCTGGATGGTGGCGGCGACCCTCAAGCCGGAGATGGAAATCGCCAGTTTCGGCCTCGTGCCCTCGCGCCTCACTCTGGCCAGCTATGAACAGGTCTTCGCCAAGATCCCCCTCCTCCGCGCCCTGCTCAACAGCCTGGTGGTCTCGCTCGCCATCACCGCCTCGGTGCTCTTTTTCGGCTCGATGGTGGGATACGCCCTCTCGCGCCTGCGCTTCCGCGGCCGCGAGCTCATGGTGATGGCGATCCTTTTCACCATGATGATCCCCTTTCAGCTGACCATGATCCCCCTCTACATCCTCATGGTCAAACTGCACTGGACCGACACCTATCTGGCCCTGATCGTCCCCGGGATGATGAGCGGTTTCGGCATCCTCCTCTTCCGCCAGTTTTTCCAGTCGGTGCCGCAATCGCTGATCGACGCGGCGCGGGTGGACGGTCTCAGCGATCTGCAGATCCTCTTCCGCATCATCTGGCCGCTCTCCCGGCCCATCCTCATCACCGTGGGGATCATCACCTTCATGAACACCTGGAACGACGTCCTCTGGCCGCTGATCGTCATCCGCGACCAGTCGATCATGACCATGCCGCAGATGGTGACCATCTTTGCGGTGAGCGGCATGGCGGAGGCGCAGCTGGGGGTCAAGCTCGCAGCAGCCACCCTGCTGGCCCTGCCGGTCATCGTTGCTTACGCTTTCTTCCAGCGTTATTTCATCGAGAGTCTGGCGAGCACGGGGCTGAAGGGATGAAGACGCAGATGCAAAACAGGCTTTGGCTGGTGGTGGTGCTGGCGGCGCTGGCGGGCGGCTGTTCCTCCGCGCCGCGTCGACTGGTGAATTTTGCGCATCTCGACCGGCTCTGCGAGGAGGTGACCATCGCCGGCCGGCCCTGCACCATCGTCCACATTTACAGCGACGCCCCGGGCTACGGCTGGACCGATGCCGCCGGTGAGGGCATCGCCTGTGTCGACGATGTCGCCCGCGCCGCGGTGGTCTATATGCGCGCCGGCGAGGTGCGCCATCTTGAGCGTATCCGCGGCCTCCTCCGTTTCGTCCTGGTCCTGCAGAATGCGGATGGCACCTTTTTCAATTTCGTCCACCGTGACGGCACGATCAACCGCGAGGGGCCGACCAGTTTCCGCTCCTTCGGCTTCTGGGCGGCGCGCGGCTACTGGGCGCTGGGCGAGGGTTATGCCTTTTTCCGCGGGCGGGATCCCGTCTTCGCGGCCGAGCTGCGCACCGCCTTCCGCCGCTGCCTGCCGCAGCTGGACTCCCTGGCCCTCGCCTATGGCCGTTACGAGTCCATCGGTGGCCAGGCTTGGCCCGGCTGGCTGCTCAACCGCCATGCGGCCGACGCCACCTCCGAGTTTCTCCTCGGCGCCGCCGCGGTCCTCGCGGTCGAGCCGGATTCAGTCCTGCAGCACCATGCCGCCCGCCTGGCTGAGGGGCTCTGCGCCATGCAGACGGAAAAGTCGACCATGACCGGTGCTTTTTACTCCTGGCCGGGCATCTGGCACGGCTGGGGTAACGCCCAGATTCAGGCCCTTGCCCCCCTCGCGGGGCTGCTCGGCGAGCCCCGGATGCTGCAGCGGGCCGAATTCAGCGGCCGCGCTTTTCTGGGACGGATGCTCGCCGGCGGCTGGCTGCATGAATACGACTTCACCACCGGTCAGGCCGCGGTCTATTCCCAGATCGCCTATGATGTGCGCACAACCGCCCTCGGGCTGCTGGCGCTCCATCAGGCGACGGGGAATCCCGAGTACGCCCGGCTGGCGGGCATCGCCGCCTCCTGGCTGACCGGCAATAATATAGCCGGCACACCCCTTTACGATCCCGCCAGCGGGCGCGGTTACGACGGCATCGACCGGAAGGGCGTCAACTACAACGCCGGCGCCGAGTCGACCATCGAGGCTCTGCTGACCCTGACCGAGGTCGAAAAGATACCAGCCGCCGCGGCCTGGCTGCAGGCGCGCTCAATTGAAAAGTGGAACGACACGGCCTGGCTGGCCGACCCGGAGCTGCACCGCACCTTTCAATCCGGCCGGGAGCTCCTCCGCCTCACCGCGGGGAGCGGCGATTTCACCCTCGAACGTTTGAACCCCTGATCCAAAGAGGATGCCCCGCATGCCGAACATGGCAAAAATCGGACTTTTCCTGCTGACGCTGCTCGTCAGCCTGCCGCTCTTCGCCCAGGAGGAGCTGATCCTGCAGCAGGGGCGCAGCGGCTACAGCGGCTGCCAGGATGCGCACATCCATGCCAACAAACCCGACTGGAACACTGGCGGCGAGGAGGGGCTGGAGGCCACCGGCAACGGCGGCGAGGCGGATGCCAAACATGCGCTGCTTCGCCTTGACCTGAGCACTCTGCCGGCCGAGAGCCGCATCGATTCGGCCTGGCTCGAGCTCTACCTGGTCAAGCGGCGGACACCTCAGGGTGCGGCCAAGACCCTGGCGGTCTATCGCCTCAACCACGCCTGGACGGAAGGCAGCGGCGACGATGCCAGCGGCTACGACGGCCGTCCGGCGGCCACGGGCGAGGTCTGCTGGTCGCACGCGGGTTACCCCGATACCCCCTGGGCGCTCCCCGGCGCCAACGGCGTGCCGCAGGACCACGCCGCCCTCGCCGAGGACGACCTGCGGATCGATCCGGCCGACCCGGCCGGGCACTGGTACCGCTGGCAGGTGACCGCGCTGACGCAGGCCTGGCTGAGCCAGCCGGACAGCAATTTCGGGCTGCTGTTGCGCGAGCCGGCGGTCTCGGCCGCAGCCGGTATCCTCAATTTCGCCTCCGCGCAGTTCGCGGCCGATTCTCTGCGACCCCGGCTGCGGCTGCTGCTGGCGAGTTCCTCCCCCCAGACCACCGCGCTGACCATGACCGCGGCCGCCGCCTCTGGCGCCCTCACCGTCCACTGGCCCTGCCGCGGCGACGCGAACGGCGACGGCTCTGCCGAGATCGCCCTCGCCCGCGCCGGCGACGCTCAGTGGGGCCCGCGGCAGCGGATGGAGAAGAGCGCCGCTGGCTACAATTATACGTTTACCCCTCTCACCTTCGGCCGTTATCACCTCCGCGGCTGGCTGAGCGATCCCGATGGCATCCAGGGTGAGGCGACCCAGACCCTTTTCAATATCGAGCTGGCCGCCAACACCAGCCGCGCCGGCGCGCTCTATGCCACGCTGCTGAACGACAACAGCGTGCAGGTCGAGCTGACCTTCAGCGACGACGGCGACGCGGACAACTCGGCGCTGCTGGCGCACAAGTCCGCCACTGTGTTGGACTGGCTGGAGGACGGCCCGATGGCGCGCACGCCGGGGCGCTTCAGCCAACGGCTCACCGGCCTGAGCGGCGGAGAGCAATATGATCTGCGCGTCACCCTCCGCGACCCCGATGGTGTCAGCGGCGATTCGCTCTTCACCGCCCGCATCACCATTCCATCGGCAACCGGAGCGGTGCGCCTCCTCAGCCAGGGCCCCAAAGCCTTTGAACTCCAGTCCGGCGCTTTCACCGTCCTTTACGATAGCGCCCGCACCGGCGCCGCCCTCTGGCTCGCCTCCGCCCAGGGCCGGCAGTATGTGGTGCGCAACACCATCGCCAACGGCCTGCCCTTCGCTGTGCTCGATCCAACCCTCATCGACAGCATCCGGATTGCCACAAGCAGTGAAAGTATCGAGGTAACGATGGAGGGCCACTGGGGCAGTCTGCGTCAGCAGGCCATTATGACCGCCTACCCCGGCCATCCCGGTCTGCTCCACTGGCAATGCCGCCTGTCCGGTGCGGCGGGCATTACTATCCCCAACGGTGCGGCCGAATGCACCTTCTTCGACCGGGAGCGCAATTACGGCGTCAGCTCCAACATCGTCTCCTGGGTGCAGCAGTCGCCCTATGCCGCCGGGGTGACCAGCGGCTACGATCCTCTCGCCCTCGAGGGTACCCTGCTCTATTTCCAGAATTTCACCGCGCTCAACGACTATTTTGCGCTGCAGCGGACCGCCCCGCGGGAGTGCGTGCGGCTGACCTCGACGGGATTCGGCTTTGAACGCCCGGGCGGCAGCCGGCCGCTGCGCAGCGAGCCGACCATCCTCAATGACGCCTGGCTCTTCCTGACCCCCGGCAAACCGGCGGGCGAGAGCGCGATGGCGGAGGGATTCCTCGCGGCGTTAGCCGATATCTATAACGGGATCGACAAGCCCGGCCTCGAGGAGACAGACTGGCAGGAGACCGCCGGCCGGCTGCTGACCGATCTCGGCGACGTGCGCTGTCAATCCACCGTCGGCGGCCAGACCCTGCTCCGCTCCTACGTCGGGGTGCCGCGCCTCAACAACGCCGAGGCGATCAGCCAGCTCGATGTGCTCGTCGCCCTGCGCCGCTATGAAGCAGTCCACGGCGAGGTGAGCCCCCTCGACGACCATCTCGCGGAGAATCTCTGGCAATTCTACAATCTGCGCCTCAACACCATGGTCAACGACGCCCCCAATGAGGGGGTGCAGGAGGGGGACAGCTGGTACGCCCTGCACATCCACCTCGGGCTGGCGCGGCTGGCGCGCCTGGGCGACCCCAGCGCTCGCACCCTCCTCTTCCTCTCGCTGCCCAAAGTGATTCGCTTCGCCCGGGCGGTGAATTATGATTTCCCGGTCTTCTTCCGCTACACCGATGATTCGGCCATCTCGGGGCATGAATACGATGTCACCGGCGGCTACCTCTACCTCATGCTCGATGCCTGGCAGCTCAGCGGTGAGGATAGCTACCTCGCGGAGGCCAAACTGGCCGCCGAACACATCGCCGGCCACGGCTTTAACTATACCTATGAAGCGCACATGACCGCCGCGACCTGTGCTGCCCTCGCCCGGCTCTTTCAGATCACCGGCGAGCGGCGCTACCTCGAGCTGAGCTACATGCCCTTCGCCAACCTGATGGCGATCTCCTGGCTGTGGGAGTGCGATTACGGCTACGCGGCGGAGTACCGCACCTTCTTCGGCTTGAGTCCGATGGCCGGGGCTGCAGTGATCACCCCGATGGAGCAGCATCAGAGCTGGAGTTATCTGCGTGAATACCGCGAGATTGCGGCCGGCGAGCTGCCCGCGGGGCTGCTGCAACTGCTCGACGGCTTTATCGCCTACACGCCGACAGTGATGAAATACAGCCTGCCGCCCTTTCTGCCCGGGGCGGCGCTGGTCACTGGTCCCACAGTCTATGATTCCTGGAACGTCCCGGCGTTCTATATCCCGCTGGAGGATCTGCGCGAGGGTTGGCAAAAATCGGGTTCACTCGGCCAGCAGATCTACGGCGCCGGTGCGCCCCTGGTCTTTGCGGCCGAGCTGGCCACTGGAGTCGATGGCGGCGCAAGCGAGCCTGCGCTGCCCCGGCTGGCACTGCTGGAGAACTATCCCAACCCCTTCAACGCCGGCACACGGATTCGCTGGCAGCTGCCGGAGGCGGGCCGGGAGAGCAAGAGCGGATACACCTTGACGATTTTCGATATTCTCGGCCGCAAAGTGCGCACCTTGCCGGTAAATACAAATTCGGGTCAAGGCGACCTTTTCTGGGACGGCCGGGATGATGCTGCCGGGGCGGTCAGCGGCGGCCTCTACCTGATCGTCCTCGAGGGCAGCGGCCGGCGGCTGGTGCGCAAGGCGCTGCTGCTGCGCTGAGGAGTTGGATAAGGGAGAATCATACTGAAGATGCGCAAGCTCATCTTGCCGGTCCTGCTCGGCCTGGCGTGTGCCCGGGCGCCGGAGGAGCCGATCCTCGCCCGCGCCGGCGGCCGGGTCATCACCCGCACCGGGTTCGTCGAGCGCGCCGAATTCAGCCCGGAGGTCCGCTTTCAGGGACCGGAATCGAAGCGGGCCGGCTATCTGCTCGATCTGCTGATTGACGAAAAACTGGCGGCCCAGGCGGCGGAGGCAGCAGGAGCGGATACCACGACGGCCATCCGGCAACTGGCCGGGTACATCGAGGAGATGGCCATGGCGCGCGAACTCTTCCGCATCGAGGTTCGCGACAAGGTGAAGCTGGATCGGGCCGAGGTCGACCGCGCCGTCCAGCGGCAGGCACAGGTCCGCAAGGTGGACTATCTGGTCTTCGAGGATGAAGCGCTGGCGCGCCATTATCAGCAGCAGCTGGCGGCGGGTGAGCCTTTCAGCGCGGTACTGCATGCTCTCTACGGCGCGCCCGCCGATACCACGGCCAACCGCCGGCTCATCCGCTGGGGGGAAAATGAGCCGGCCATCGAGGAGGCCGCCTGGTCCCTTGAACCCGGCCGGACCTCCGGCGTCATCGGGATCAACGGTGCCTTTATGGTGCTGCGGCTGGAGGAGATCACCTCGGCGCCGGCGCTGACCGAGAGCGATCTCGCGCAGCGGACCCGCCGCGCCCGAACGGTGCTGCGCAATCGTCTGGAAGCCGCGGCAAGCGACCGTTTTATCGCCGCTTTCGCACTGGAGAAGAAACTGCAGTTCAACCGTCAGCTGGTGGGCCGAGCCGCCGAGGAACTGGCCGGCCTCGAGGCCGCTTCAGAGGGCGCCGGCAGCGCCCTGCCGGCGGAACGCCCGGCTGCAGCCGAGATCGTCCCCGATGCCCGGCGGAGGCTGGCCGCCGAGCTGACGACGCCGCTGGCCAGCTGGAACGGCGGATCTATCACCCTCGGAGAGCTGCTGGAACGGTGGCAGGGCGCCGGTTTTACCTCCGGACAGACCACGCTGCCGGCCCGCCGCCGGGCGATCGTGCGCCGCTTCAGCCTGATCGTGCGCGATACCATGCTGGCGCAGGAGGCACGGCGGCGCGGGCTGGAACAAACACCGGCCGTGCGCGCCGAGGTGCGCAGCTGGCGCGATCACTACCTCGCCCTGGCCTGGCAGGAGCAATTGGAGAAGCACGGAAAGAGAGCTGCGGCTGAGCTGGGACAGCTGAGGAGAGAGAATGCCGTTCAGGCCGACAGCGCCATGCTGCGAGGGATCGAGCTCAGTCCCATTCCGCTGCTGGCGCTGCGCCCCGGGCAATACAACGCCCGGGTGACGCCGCCATGGATTGTTTTTGAGTGAGGATAACCAACATTCAGGTCAAATGGACCTAACAAGAGGCAAGACCATGTCACACGCTGAATTCAAGGAACTCTTCACCCGCCATCCGCGGAATCCGGTCATCGTCACCGCGGACCTGCCCTACCAGGCCAATACGGTCTTCAATGCCGCGGCGGCGCTGGTCGGCGGCGAAACCCTGCTGTTGATCCGCATCGAAGACCGGCGCGGCATCTCGCATTTGACAGTGGCCCGCAGCAAGGATGGCATCAGCGACTGGCGGGTCGATCCCCAGCCCACCTTTCCGCCCGATCCGGACCATTATCCCGAGGAGCTCTGGGGCGTCGAGGATCCGCGCATCACCTGGATGGAGGAACTCGGCGAGTACTATTTCACCTATACTGCCTACTCCCAGGATGGCCCCCTGGTATCACTGGCTCGCACGAAAGATTTCAGGCGCTTTACCCGCCTCGGCGGGGTGCTGCTGCCCGAGAACAAGGATGCCGCCCTCTTTCCCCGGCGCATCAACGGCCGCTACGCCATGCTCCACCGCCATGTCCTCCACAGCGGCGCCCACATCTGGATCGCCTTCTCTCCCGACCTCAAGCATTGGGGCGACCATCAGATCGTCATGCGCGCCCGCTCCGGCGGCTGGTGGGACGCCAACAAGATCGGCCTCTCACCGCAGCCGATCCCCACGCCCGAGGGCTGGCTCGTCCTCTATCACGGCGTTCGCGTGACCGGCGGCGGGGTGATCTACCGCCTGGGGCTGGCCCTGCTCGATCTGGAGGATCCGCGGCGGTTCCTGCGCCGCAGCGAGGAGTGGATCTTCGGCCCGATGGAGAGCTATGAACGCCAGGGGGATGTCGACAATGTCGTTTTTCCCTGCGGCTGGACCCAGCAGGGCGACGAACTGCGCCTCTATTACGGCGGAGCCGACACCTGCATCGCCCTGGCGACCGCCAGCCTCAGGGAACTGCTCGACTACCTCCGGAGCTGTCCGGAAAAATGAGCGCCCGGGCTACCGGCCGCCGCTGAACGCCCGGTACAAGCGCACCGCATGGTGCTTCGGCGCCTGATAATAGGCCTCCGGCGTCATATCGAGCGTCACCTGCCGCCGCGCGGGCTGGACGACCGGTCGGGTAGCGGCGAAGCGCCGGATCACCTCCGCATGCGGCTTGAGCGAGCCGTCGGGGCGCACCAGGCCGAAAAAGCGCTCATGCCAGGCCTGATCGCAGGGCGGCCGGTCATAAAGCTCGGGGATATAGTCGGCATAACACCAGATCATCGCCCCCAGGGCGCCCACCTCCACCAGCTTGGGCAGCACCGCTTCGATATAGCCTGCAAGATCCTCTTCAGAGGCCATGAATTGGCGGAAGGGAGTACCGTAGCGACTCCATTCGTGGACGAAGGAGGCCTGGCCCGGCGCCGCAGTACAGCCGCCGAACTCCTCCATCAGGGAGGGTTTGCCGCAGAGCGCCGTGGTCAGGGCGCAGAGAAAGGGGACGAAATCACTGTCGAGCGGGCCATTGGACCAGTCCGCATACATTGGATAGCCGTGCATCACCGGGATGTCGACCTCGCCAAAGACGTCGTGGATGCGCAGTCCGTTGTCCTCGAGGAGGCTGGCGACATGCAGGCCGCAGGTGACCGGATGGTTTGGATCGATCTCGCGGATGAGGGCGGTCATCCGCCGGGTCCACGCCCTTCCTCCGGCAGCATCGTCCGGCCAGGCGAAGATATCCGGCTCGTTGCCGAGGTTCCAGACCTCAATGGCCGGATGCTCGCGGAAGCGCGAGACCACGGTGCTCAGCTGCAGTTCCGCTGCGCGCAGGACCAGCGGGTCGGTGAAGGGGTTGCGGTAGCCGCAGTCGACCACACGCCCGCCGCTGACCACCTGCCAGATGCGCGGCGGCATCGGCTGGCCCGGCTGCAGCATCCAGGCAGGGGTCCAGGAGGGACCGCTCATGTGGCCGGTGAAAAAGGTCACGTTGAGGCGCAGGCCCTGGCTGCTGGCAATGTCGCAGACCTGCCCGAAATGGTTGAGCGCCGCCGGATCGACAACATCCGGGGCCGGCTGCCAATCCTCCCAGAGGAGGAAGAGGCGCACCACCTCCAGGCCGATCTCCCGGATAACCGCAAACTCCTCCCGAACCTCCCCGGCATCGAAATCCTGCCACCAGTACATGGCCTTGCGCCGCGGCCAATAGTTGACGCCCAAACGGAAGGGCTGCTGCATGGCTCTACCCTCTCTGTTTTTTTTGTGTCAAGCGATGCCGGCGAGGAACCTCTCCGCATCAACGCGCTGAACTGGTCTAGTCGGGATCCTTGGCGCTGCCTTTTGCTTTTCGATAAATTATAGCACCGATCAGGATTATGGCCACTCCCAGGCTGAAAAAAACAATCTTGACCCCGAGCAGGGCCACGATCAGGAATAGTGCTCCGGCGATGATCAACATCATTCCGCCGGTTTTTGGATTGGCTGCGGGCATGGATTCCTCCGGTTGTCTTGTGAGTAACAGGGCTATAATAGAATGAAGAGATAGTCCATGGCAATGGTGATGGGCTCTCCTGCAGGATATTTTTGCGCACGGTCGATGGCCACCTGCCCCTGCCCCTTGATCCGTTCTTCCAGCCGGGCCCGGTTGTCGAAGGCCTGAACCGTGTGGAAATCAGCACGGCGCCTGATACCGGCGGTCGCGAGGGCGGCAAAGCTGCGCTCGATCTTCACCTCTTCGCAGGTATGCCAGGCCCATTCCGAACCCGGTGCGTGATCGAAGATGATGATCTCCGGCGCCAGCGTGCGGGCGTGCGCGATGGCGGCAGCGGGATCCTCCATCTCATGCAGGCTGAATTCAAAGACCACTACATCAACCTTGCGACGGTGCACCAAAAAATCCTCGAGAAAAAAGTGCATCCTTTCCTTGAGGGTGTCCTCAACCATTTTTTTCATCAAGGCTTCAAGGGCAGTCGGATCGCTGTCGACCGCCGCGATCTCGCGAGCCTGGCGATAGAGTTCGATCAACTGTCCCTCTCCAGCGCCAACCAAACAGACGCTTTTGTTGGTAAAAGAGTAACATTCCCGCAAATTGAGCACAAGCTGTACCAGATCGGTGGCCATTGACAGGCTCCTTCACCATGTGCGCGACCTTTGGCGCGCCGGGGTCAGATCGGGGGGCTAATCTCCCTCCCGCCGGCGACGAGGCGGGATCGGCTCCACGCCAAGCCAAAATACTCCTTGCAACTGAGCGGTGGACTCTTAAATTTAATACATGGCAAGCATATTTCAAAGCATCCACGAGCTGGTGGCGAAAATTCCTCCAGGCAGAGTGGCCACCTACGGACAGATAGCGGCGATGCTGGGGGTGCCGGGTGGCGCCCGCACCGTCGGCTGGGCGATGCATGGTTTGCCGGAGGGCAGTGAAGTGCCCTGGCATCGGGTGATCGGCGTCGGCGGCTGTGTCCGCCTGCCCGAGTACACCGGCAGGGCGGTACAAGTGATGCTGCTGCGTCAGGAGGGGGTTGAAGTGGATGGCCGCGGGCGGATCGATCTGGAAAAATATCAGTGGGTGGTGGACTGAGAGAGGTGGTCCGGAGTGCCCGGGCAATGGATAAATTCCCGGCTGCAAGTAAAACCAATTCAAGGAGGTACCTGTGAGCTGTTCCAGATTAATACCCTTGCTCCTGTTGGCGGCGTGGCTCCCGGCAGCGGGGCAAAAGACGCCGGTTCTTCCGGTAAACTATGAGGAGCTCACCTCGCCGCAATTTGTGCAGGCGGTTACCTCCAGTCACGGCACCTGCATCATTCCCATCGGCATCCTGGAAAAACATGGGCCGCATCTGCCGCTTGGAACCGATCTGATCGATGCGCGCAAGATTGCCCTGACGGCAGCCGCCCGCGAGTATGCCGTGGTCTTTCCCCCCTATTATTTTGGCCAGATCAACGAAGCCAAACATCAGCCTGGTACAGTAGCGTACAAACATGAACTCGTCTGGGATTTGCTGCAGGCGACGTGCGATGAACTGGCGCGCAACGGCATGAAAAAGATCATCCTGGTCAACGGCCATGGCGGCAACAACTATCTGCTGCGTTACTTCTGCCAGGCGCAGATGGAGGAGCCGCACGATTATGCGGTCCTCCTGTTTATGCCTGCCGAGGATGCGGCCTTTGCCAGCAAGATCGCCGCGATGAAGAAAACGAAAACCGGCGGCCATGCCGATGAGGAAGAGACCGCCATGATGCTGTCGCATCGGCCGGAGCTGGTCCATCTGGATCAGGCCAACACGCAATCCGGCACAGATCTGGCGCGTCTGGCGGATCTGCCCAACCTCTTCACCGGCATTTGGTGGTTTGCCCGCTTCCCCAATCACTATGCCGGCGATGGTGCCCCCGCGCAGGCCGAACTGGGCAAGCTGATCATCGAGCACGAGGTGGATCAGCTGGTTAAAATGATCGTCAGTGTCAAGGCGGATAATAAAGTCCTGCAGCTGCAGCAGGAATTCTATGACAAGGCGGAGCACCCGCTCGAGACCAGGCCGGAATGAGCGGTAGTACGTCCCGGGTTGCAGCGGTCACCGCTTGCCAAGGTACTATGCTCCTGGATGGGCCAATTCCTGATCAGGGATGCTTCACCTTCTGCTGGAGCATCCCGATGGTCTTGAGCAACCGCTGGTCGCGGGTCTCCTGCTTTTTCGCCTCCTCGATCCAGCGCACATACTCTTTCCTGTTGGTATAGGAGAGCCCGTCAAACCAGCGTCCGGCCTCGGGATTTTCATCGAGCAGCCGGCCCAGGTCGGCGGGGATCGCCACCTCGCGAGGCTCGTCATCCCTCCGCAGCACAACATGGACCTGATCGCCCGGGTTCTTGCCGATGGCAACCCGCATCGCCTGGGTCAATCCAAGCCAGTGGCAGGGCGAGCCCACCTTCACCAGCGAGCCGCGGTATTCGTGGCCGTCGAAAGTCGCCACCACCTTCACCCGGCCCTTGACGCCGAATTCCTCTTCCACGTGGTACGGAAATTCGATAAAGGCGGCATCCAGGCCGGGATGCTTCTGGATCACCGCATCAAATTCATAACTCTTCATGACATCACTCCGGTAGTAATCGGCGGTGAATTCGCAGCCCCTGCAGCAGCAGATCATTTCCTGCCGTCACCGCAACAGCAGCAGCTTGATCTCCCCCGACCAGTTATCAGATTCCAGCCGGCAGAAATAGGTGCCGCTGGGCGCTCCTGCTGCATCCCAGTGCACGGAGTGGGAACCTGCTCCCAAAGAGCGTGCCAGCAGCACACTCACCTCCCGCCCCCGTGCGTCGTAGATTTTCAGCACGACCTTGTCCGGCCGTGGCAGCCTGAAATCGATGCGGGTGGTCGCATTGAAGGGATTGGGATAGTTCTGCGCCAGGCGGTACGACTCCGGCGCAGAGAGCGGCGGCCCGGTGATAGAGGTCCCGCCAACGACTCCGGCGACTTCAGCAGCTGCTGCCAGCATGAGTTGCGCACCTTTCCGGAGCATCCCTGGCGATATCTGGCTGATCAAATCCGTTGCCTTATGGTAGTATGGATCCAGCCCGCCCCAAATTTCCTCTGCACGCCCTTCCTCAACAGAGACAGCGTCATAGCCGGCGGCGGCAAAGGGCCCGTAATCGCTGGCACCCGTGGAATCAACCACCGCATCCAGGGTTGCGCCAAGTTCATAGCGGGTATTGTAGACCATCGCCGAATCGATCAGGCGGCTGCGGGTGAGATAGCTTCCGATCACAAGCCGCGCCGGGTTACCGGTCAGAGGGTAGCCGATCATGTCTCCATTTACCGCCGCCGCAATCTCGCGTTTCTCCTCACGGGCTTGCACAACAAAATGGGTGCTGCCGAGCATGCCGAGTTCTTCACCGGATACGAGAAGGAACTTGAGGGAGGCGCCGAACTCATAATCCCGGCAGAGCCTTGCGGCCTCCATAACCGCGCTGGTCCCGGAGGCGTTATCGTTGGCGCCGGGGGCGTGGTTGAGGGGATCGTCGCTGAACGAATCATAATGCGCCACCATCACCACTTCCCGCTGCGGCGCCGCCGCGCCTTTCCGGGCTGCCTGGATGTTACGCGAGAGGTGGATCAGACTCTCCGGCAGGTGTTCTGCACGGGAGGTCCATACTTCCCCCCCGGAATTGACGAGCAAAGTTCCGCGAGAACCACAGGCCAGCCATGATCCATCCCGGGTTCTGTCCATCCGATAGAGATAAGGCCCCCACCCCAGGTTGAGGAGTGAATATTCCTCCTGCCAGCTTGCGCCACCGTCATGGGTGGCGAGGATCAGCCCGCTGACCGTTACGAGCCGTCCATGCAGGTGATCCGCCATGATGAGGTCGCGGGGCTGATAATCAGCCGGCAAATTCGTCTTGACTACTTGCCATGAGTCGCCACCATCGCCGGTGTGGAGGATCAGTCCCCTCTCACCAGCCACCCATCCTTCCATGGGCGAGATAAAAGAGACTACATTCAATCGGTAGGCGGAATTATTCAGGCGGGAGACCCAGCTCTTGCCGTGATCGCTCGAGGAAAAGAGGGCGCCGTAGTAGCTGCAGAGCCAGACATGATCGTTATCAACGACGTGGAGGTTCCAGAAGGCATCGGTGTTGTTCAGGGTAATTTTCTGCCAGACGGTCGTGTCACTTTCTTTGCGATAGAGTCCGCCTCTTTCACCGCAGGCCAGGATAACTCCGTTCGGCAGAGCGGCGATATCCCAAAGACGGGGCGCGCCGTCCAGCACCGTTTTGGTCCAGGTAGTGCCGCCGTCCTGTGTCCCGTACAAATTGCCCAGGTAGCTGCAGGCCCATCCCTCGGTACTGGAGAGAAAATCGAGGCCGTAAAGCGGCTCTTTTTCGGGAAGGGTGAGCAGCAGCTGCCATGTAGCGCCGCGGTCCGTGCTGCGCAGGATGTGGCCGCGCAGGGTGACAGCCCAGAGGGAGTCCGATCCTGCATGCGCCAGATCATAGAGATCGGTCAAGCCGGTGACATACCAGTCGGATTCGGCCTGGTATCCCAGGGCTCGCAGCCGTTCGAGAAGGTACTCAGCGGCCTGGTCCCGCTGAGGGGCATATTCATAACGAGTGCCGAAATCCTGCAGATCCTGGATGGTCCGCAACATGGAATCACTCGATACCTTGCTGACCATCTCCTGGATGAAAGGCGCTGAATCGAGGGCGGGCGGCAGCGTCGCCGGGGGGTATGGCCGGTTGGCGACGGGCAGGGCTCGCCAGGGTTGGGATGGACGAGGCGGCTGGGCGAGGAGTGATGTGCTGGCCAGGAAGCCGAGAGTGCAAAGGATGGTGATCTTGACTGTTTTCTGCATAAGGCCCCCATCTCAAGAATGCTGCTAAAGCCAGCGGCCGAGCTACTCCGGATGGCGGTATGCCCGGATCTCGCGGCCATTTTTTGCAGGAGCAAAGGCTCCCCTGTTGTCCTTCGTGCCGGAGAGCTATTCTCCGGTGTGTCCAGGCTATACCTCTTTCCTGGCGACCTCGAGATTGACCATGACGGGCACCTTGAGACGGTTGCCCTGATCACGGATGAGTGCGGCGATGTGCTCGTAAAATGGCGCCATGCGCTCTTCGGGAAGGCAGGCATTGGATGAGAAGGTGCGCAAAAGCCCCACATAGGCCTCCGCGGTAAAAGAACGCGTAGAATGAAACTCCCTGTGAGCATGCAAGCTCAAGCCTGGCGCTTGCTCAAATTCGCTTCTTCTTGCCGCGATCCTTTGCCCCTGGATCCCGCGGAGATCATCATGCAGCTCAGGCTGTGGATGAAATTGTGCATAAATTTCGCGGATGGCATCAAAAACAGGCGCATTGGTCCGGGAGAAATTGCTCCACCAGGCCGCCAAAAAACCACCTGGCTTGAGCAACTTGCAGACCCTGGCGAACTTGACCGACGGTTCCACCCAATGAAACGAGGTCGCTGCGGCGATCAGATCACACGGCACCGCTGTTGCATACGCTTCAAATGAGGTGTGGACCAAGTGGATGGCGGGGATGTGACCGAGCCGTTTTTTGGCCTGGGCCAGGAGCGCTGCTCCGGGTTCGAGGGCATAGATGGTTGCATGCCAATGGCCGTACATTTGTTCGGTGGCGATGCCGCTGCCGGCACCGATCTCGACGACCACCGAATTCTCATCCACACCCGTCAGGTGCTGCAGTTCGATATAGAGGTCGTCCGGATAGCCCGTTCTATAGGCGTCATAGAGAGCTGCATTGCGGTTGAAAGACTCCGCCCGCTGGCGGTCAATTCGTCCTTGTTTTCCAGCTGCGGCAAACTCTGGCTGCACAAGCGCTCCTTTGGGGCTGAATGCGATCGTATTCTGCGGGCCCGCGCTAGGGCTTTTTATCCCCCGAAATACACTCTACTGTGATCTTGGTAAAAACCTCCCGGGCGGAATCGATGCCCTCGAGATCGGTCAGCGGCTCGGCGGTGTAGTAGTATTGATGGCTGCGGCCGCTCAGTTCGGGAGCCGATCGGTCGCCGGGTACGGCGGTGATGGTGCCATGGAAGAGCAGCGACGGCTGCCCGTTGCCATGCTTGTCGTGGCGCTTTTGCGCATTCGCCTTGGGGAATGTACGGTTGTAATCGCCTGCCACGTTCATCTCGATGTAATAGTCGTAGCTCTTGCCCGCCTCGACGCGGGCGGAGGCGCGGATTTCCGCTTTCTGTGGCGTGGCGCCGGTGACTGTGTCGTAAAAGGGATCGCGCGGCGTGGGGAAATCGTTGCGCCCGGTTTCCTTGCGGAAGGCCCCGATCCAGAGAGGAAGTGAGACCGGGCACTCAACCTTGCCGGCGTACTCGCCCCTGGCGGTGCGCCGGGTGACGAAGACCGTGGTGATCCGGCCGTTCTCATGCTCCTGCAGCCAGATGGCGAACTGTGGGGGTTCGCCGTAAGAACTGCGTTCATAGATTTCACGGCTCTGGCACAGGCTGAAATACAGCGTCAGTGAATCGGCGGTCTGAGCTGCTTGTGCACAGACCTGGCTGTTTGCAGCAGCGGCCAGCGCCGCTGCCCAAAGAGCCGCTGTGCGGATGATTTTTCGGGATCGCCCCATCTCACCAGCCCCCGGAAAGTCCGAAGATCGGCTTGCGGCTCAGCCAGCGTCCGCGGGTAAAATCGGGAAATTCGACCGGTGCACCGCCGCGGGCTATCGACTCTTCGGTCAGCGGCGAAATGACAATCCAGGAGGCGGTATCATAGACATCGATGGGCGT
The DNA here is from genome assembly GCA_964436305.1 of uncultured Cytophagia bacterium. GTDB lineage: Bacteria > Zhuqueibacterota > Zhuqueibacteria > Residuimicrobiales > Residuimicrobiaceae > JAKPUX01. Next base: position 54,376 of record CAYTCI010000005.1, read on the forward strand.
CGGGAGCTGACGGCGGGCGCACTCAAGGAAGGCGCGCACCTTGAGGTAGGCCGGTCCGCCACGCTCCTGCTGCGGATCCTCCTGGAGATACTTTTTCCACAGTGGATGCTCGTATTTCTCCTGATAGGGTGCGAAGGATTCCCAGGTATCCTCTGGACTGGTCCCCTCCAGATAGATCGAATTGTTATCCTCCATCCACAGCCCGCCGGTGCCCTGAACGCGGTACATGTTGGAGTAGGGGCGTGGCGAATTGGAATCGTAGTTGACGATGACGCTTTCGCCCTGGGCGCACTTGATCACCGTGGTGACGATATCGCCGAGCGCATATTCGCGGGTGGCGTTATGATGGCCGGCGCCGAATTTTTTGCGGATATACTCCTTCATGCCGCGCGACTTGCTGGCGGTGGCAGTGAGGGTGAGAAAGCGGTTGCCGCGGTCAATATCGAGACAATTGGCGATGGGACCGATGCCGTGGGTTGGATAGAGATCACCGTTGCGCTTGAGGGCCTGCTCGCCCCACCAGGTCAGTTCGCCGTCTGGTCCAAAATTGACGTTGCGGATGTCGTGCTGGTAGCCGCACTGGCAGTGCACCAGTTCGCCGAAGAGGCCCTGGCGAACCATGTTGAGGATAGCCATGCTGTCGCGGTCGTAGCAGTGGTTCTCGAGCATCATGCAGGGCATGCCCGACTCTTCCGAAGCCCGCACCAGCTGCCAGACCTCATCGATGGAAGCGGCGCCCCAGACTTCAGGAGCACAATACTTTTTGGCGCGCATGGTGGCGACAGCCATTGGCGTGTGCCAAACCCACGGGGTGGCGATGATCACGGCGTCGAGGTCGTCCCTTAGCACCATGTTCTCATAATCGGTCTCGCTCCTGGAATAGCCTTCCGGCCGTTTACGGCCGCTGGCCTCCACCAGGCGCTGGGCGCGCGCAAGGTGCTCCAGGTCGATGTCGCAGAGGGCGGGGATATCGACCTCCGGCATGGTCAGACACATCTGCAGCAGTTCCGTGCCATAGCTGCCAACCCCGATGATGCCAAGGCGCACCCGGGCAGCCTCCTTGCCGGCGAGCAAATTCTCCGGAGTCAGGGCAGCCGCCAGGCCGGTTACCGCGGTCGCTTTGAGAAAATCACGGCGTTCGATTTCATGGTTCATGATCAAGTGCTCCTTCGCGAATGGTATCCATCCGGCGCAGTGACTCCGCCGCTGGGGGTTAATAAAACGAGAAACGCATCCTCCGCCAGGTACCTGAGATCAGGCCCTTCCCCGCCGTTTAGCGCAACTCTTTATCAGGCGCCCCCAGCGACCTCATGGTCTTTGCCTCCCGGCAAATTACCCAAGATAGGTTTGAAAAGCAAGCAGAATTGCTAAAAAAACAGGCGAGCAGGCGAAATTGCCGAAGGCTCGATACTGAATTCCGGGTGCGGCCTTCCCCGTATCGATCGTGCCCTACTGTCATCGAACTCGTCCTTACGCAGCAGCACCCGCTTTTAATCACAGGCTGGACACCAAAAGTGGTGTCGATTGATGAACTATTTGCTTGCACAAATCCTGCGATAATGGTAAATAATAGCAGGGCGCGAGCCCACGATCTGCATTCCGTTACCACGCCCCGGCCTGCAGCGGCAATGGCCGGCTTGGCAGCGAGATAATAATGGCACATCATACCGTTTGAACAACCTGGCCAAAGGGGGAGGTACCGCCATGCGACACAATCCACCGGCAATAGTGCTTCTCGTGATCCTGGCCCTTGGCCTGGCGGGCAGCGCCCGGCCGCAGCCGGCCATCACCAGCCAATTCGCCTTCCGTACCCACTTTTGGCAGGGAAATCGGATGCCCTATCGTCTTTTCGTGCCGGAGAGTTATTCGCCGCTGCAGCAATATCCCTTGATGCTGACGCTGCACGGCTCGGGCGAGCGCGGCGCCAATAACAAAGCCCAGATCGATAACTATCGCATTGCCACAGTCTGGGCCGATCCGGTGAACCAGGCGATCTATCCCTGCCTGGTCGTTTCGCCGCAGTGTCCCGAAAGCGCCAGCTGGAGCGGCGACATGCTGTTGGCGGTGAACGATCTGCTCGATTCCCTGCAGCGCGAGTTCAGCGTCGATCCCAATCGCCTCTATGTCACCGGGCTCTCGATGGGAGGGTTCGGCGCCTGGGAGCTGATCGATCGATTTCCCGGCCGCTTCGCTGCAGCAGTGCCGATGAGCGGCGGTGGCAATGCGCTCGATGTCGCCCCGATGATGGATCAGGCAATCTGGAATTTCCATGGTGAGCTCGACACCTCCGTGCCGGTGGAGTTGTCGCGCTTTATGATGCAAGCTTTCGAGGCCGCCGGCCGGCCGGTTCTCTACACCGGCTGCGAGTATGGGGATTGCCGCGGAGTGAGCCAGGCGGAGGTGCTGCGGCACGTGCAAAATCACACCGATCTCCTCTATACCGAGGTCGACGACGGCGGCCACGTGATGTGGGACCAGGCTTACGATTATCCGCCGCTGCTGCCCTGGGTTTTCAGCCAGGTCCGCCGCGACACCTCCCGTCTGCGGCTGACCGGCCTCACCACCTGGCAGCGGGTCAGCGGGGAGGTCGGGATCACCTGGCGCTCCAGTATTAGCGCCAGCCGCCTCGAGCTCTGGTTCCACGGTGCCCCGGCGGCGGAGTGGCAGCGTCTGGCCGAGTTGCCCCAGACCGGCATCTGGCGCTGGAATACTGCCGCCGTCGCCGACGGCGCGCTCGCAAGGCTGCGCCTCTATGCCTTCGACGCCGGCGGCCGGATCATCGCCTGGGATCAATCGGCTCCCTTCACCATCGACAATGCTGGCAATGGCCTGCCTTACGCTAACATCAGGACCCCCATCTGGAGCGATCAGCCGCTGGTTGAGCGCGAGCTGGCACTCGCCTGCGCCATTCTCGACGCCGAGACCGATCCTGTCAACGCTGCGGTCGATTACAGCAGCGACGACGGCCGCACTTGGCAGCCCGCCGGCAGCGTATACAAGGTGCCGGATACCTCGAGCGTGGTCTTCCCTGTCAACCTCGAGGCCTTGCCCAACAGCCTGCATGCACGCCTGCGGCTGCAGGTCAGCGACGGTACCTCCATCGCCATCGCCGCAACCCGCTCCTTCCGCAAGCTGACGCCCCGGCTGGACAGCCTTAAAGTCCTGCATATCGCCGGTAGCGGCGGCGCGAGCATCCAGGCCATGGTCAGCTCCGGCGCGGAGCTGAACGGCGAGCGCTATCGCATCGAATTCAGCAATCAAAACGGCGTACTCACCTGGTCGGTCCTCTATAGCAGCAGCGGCGTCCGCATTCTGGAAAACATCCCCGTCGAGGCCACTGCGCTGGAGAGCCCGCTCTTCGACGGTCTCACGTTGAGAGTAGCCGATGCTAATCCGGCCCGGCCGGATATGGACAATAGCGGCTGGAGCCAGGGTACGGCGACGCTCAGGTTTAACCTCTACCTGCAGGATTACCGGATCGGCGGTGTGATGCGCAAGAGCAATCCGCAGCCTAGCGACTACCGCATCACCTTCTCGGATCAGTTTATCGACACCTCGGCCGCGGCCTTTGGCATTCCCCCGGTCCCCATCCGCTTCAGGGTGCGCGACATCACCCGCGATCGCCCGGTCAAGGTCCTCTTCGTCGATACCAACCGCGATCAGATGCTCTCACGCCTGGAGTATATCTACCTGGTCGAGCCCGATTCCAGCGGCCAGCCGCGCATCACCTGGAGCATCGGCTTTACGGGGGACAGCACCGCCGTGCTCCCCCGCGGCGGCGACGAGCTCACACTGCGAACCCTCAAGCCCTTGAGCACCGCGGACATCTATGAATTCCGCGCCGTGGCCAGCGGTGTTGCGGTGAATCAGGCGGGCGTGACGCCTGCTGCACAGGCGGTGGTTCTGCGCGGTACCTATCCGAATCCGTTCAATGCCTCGACCACCATCGTCTATGAGCTGGGCAGGGATGAAAAAGAGGTTTGCGTGGAAATTTACAATCTGCTCGGGCAGCGGGTGCGGCTGCTCTTCTCGGGCGGGCAAAAAGCGGGGCGGCATGAACTGGTGTGGGACGGCCGCGATGCAAGCGGCAGAGTGCTGCCCTCGGGTCTCTACCCCCTAATACTGCGGGCCGGCGGGCTGCGGCAAGTAAAGACCATGGTGATGGTCAGATGAGATCGGCCTGCCCGGACAGAAGATCCGGATCCTTTACGACGGATCGTGGGCTGTCGGCCGCAGCAAAAACGCCGTCGAATCCGCTTTCTCGGTCCGGCTGGTCAGGAACCGAAATGGGCATTTTCCGGCTTGAACGTTTATCCTTGACCACTCCCTGTTACCGGGACTGATACCAGGCGCATACCTTGACCGAAATACCTGAAACAGACCAGGCAAACGATGCACCGGCAGCTGCCGTTGCGTATGAGGAGATTACCTGATGAAACCAGGGCTTTGGATGGTTATTTTACTCCTTGCTTTTTCCGTGGGATTTGCCCAGATGGACTCGCTGGTTGTCCAGGAACAGCAGTTGGGTCTCTGCACATTAAATGGTACAATTGTGACTGCATCGGGCAGCATCAGCGGCTGGACCGGTCCGGGATTCATCGATGTGGAGAACGGTGTCGGCAAGGCGGTGAGCTGGGAAGTTTTCATCCAGAGTGAGGGGGAGTACCTTTTCACCTGGCGGTATGCCTTCGGCGGGCTCGCGGCCAATATGCGGGATGCCAAACTGATCATCGACGGTAATACAGCTGCCGATACGGTTTTCTTCCCCTACACGACTTCCTGGTCCAACTGGGCCGAGGTTGCACCAGTGCAGGTGCATCTGGCAGCGGGCGATCACAAAATCAGGCTGGAGGCGGTGCGGAGCGGGGGGCTGGCCAATCTCGACTACCTCAAGGTCTACGGGCACGGCGTAACGGCCTGGGAGTGCACTCCACAATACGCACTAACCGTTGCGGCCAATGATACTTCGCGGGGTTCGATCTCATACTCCCCGGAGCAATCCCTCTATGACAAGGGCACCCTGATCACCCTCCACGCTGTGGCGAGACCGGGTTACTTTTTTCAGAGCTGGACCGGGGAGGAGCCAAGCGCCGATAGTGTATGCACCTTTGCGATCAAAAGCGACGTCGCAGCGGTCGCGCGTTTTCTGCCGGAGACGGTCAGAACACGGATCGACACAACCATCATTGGCTATGCCACAGTGCAGGATGATAAAGGCACCCCCTTTCTGGTTACCGGTGGTTCCGAGGGCGAGGCTGTCCAGGCGACAACCCTCGAAGAGCTGCAATTCTACCTCGGATCAGAACTTCCTTATGTGGTCGAGTTCATGGGTGAGATTGCTGACAGCACCCAACTGATCATCAAGTCGAACAAAACGCTCATCGGTGCCGGTCCTTTGGCCCATCTGCGGGGGGTGGAACTGGCCATAAAAGAGGCGCGAAATGTGGTCATCCGGAATATAACGATCTCCGGGGTGCGCGATGCCGGAGCGACCAATGATGCGATGAGCATCAACGGGGCCTCGCAGAACATCGTCATCGACCGCTGCGAATTTTTCTCCGATCGAGATCATGACAAGGATTACTATGACGGACTGCTGGATATTAAAAATCAGTCCAGGTTTATTACCGTTTCGAACTGTTACTTTCACGACCACTGGAAGGCCATCTTGATCAGTTCCGGCGATACCCAGTATGCCGATTCCCTGATCCGCATCACCCTGCATCATAACTGGTTTTGTAACATCGGATCCCGCCTACCCCTCATTCGTTTTGGCAAGGCGCATATTTTCAACAACTATTACCAGAACTGCGATGACGCTATCAACACCCGGATGGGGGCCTGCGTACGGGTCGAATGCAACTGTTTCGATACTGTTAAAAAAGCGATCTTTTCGGACTATTCCGCCGCAGAAGGCTGTGTCCAGCTGATCGGCAACCAATTCGGCAGTGCCAGTTATATCACCGCACCTCCCTGCGAGCTGGTGCCGCCCTATCCCTATGCCCACGGGATGCAGGCGGCGGAGCTTTTGCCTGCACTCATCCCGGCCCGTGCAGGCACCCACGCTCGGGAGCTCCCGGCGGATTTGTCAAATGATTTCACTGCCGGGCAGGTTTTTCCCAATCCCTTCAATTCGGCGACAGTGCTGCGCTACTCCTTGCCGGCGAGCGTGATGGTGCGCGCCGAGGTCTATGATCTCCTCGGCCGTAAAGTGGCGACGCTGGTGAATGAAAGGCAGAGAGGCGAACAGCGGGTTGTTTTTACGGCGGGGGATCTCCCGAGTGGAATCTATATCCTGTCGCTCCGTGCAGGAAATTCTATTGTGACGCGCAAAGCCCTGCTCCTGCGCTAGATCCTGGCCATTCTTCCAGAGATCCCCGATCGTGGCGCGTAACCGTGGACCAAATCGTCGGCAAGGTCAAAGAGGCGCTCATGCAGGCAACGCATGAAGCACAGTCTGAGGATTTCCAGCGTGAACAAAGATCCAGGGTGTGAAAAAGGAGTGTGACCGTCAAGAGCGGTATCGTTGAAGCCAGAAACTTCTCTGCGCGAGAATTGGGGTGGGCGCGAGATTCAGGCGCGATAGAGCCGCAGCGAGAAGATCGCGCGGGGGGGCATGGTCACGGCGACCCGACCCTCCGCAACCGGCAGATCAGCGAGCTTCTCCTCCAGCACCGTCACCTGCTCGGCGCGCTGCACGCCCGGCACCCTTACTGCTGTCGCCACCTCCTGCTCCGCATAATTCGCTAGCCGCAGCACAAGCCCCTCCCCATCCGCGGCCCGGCGCGCATGGAGCAGTTGCACCCGCGCGTCGGAGAGCTCGAGCCAGCGTCCCTCCCGCGCCGCCGGCAGCACCAGGGCCGGATGCACCTCCACCCCCGCTTTCAATCCTTCGGCTTCTGCTTTTATCGCCCCCGCGTCAAATCCCGCAAAACTCGTCAGGTGCCAGGTCAGGGCGATGAATCCCGGCTGGGCGGGCCGGAAATTGGTGTCCCAGTAGTTGTTGAGCGGCCAGGCCAGCAGAAGGGGATTCTCCGGCCGTGGAATTGCCCGGCTCCGTTTGCCGAAATTGAAGCCTCCCGCCTGGATCATCGGGGCGTCCGGGCAGCAGAGCGCCACGCCGTATTCCTTTTCATGCAGGGCCACGAACGACTCGACCGTAAACCAGTCTCGGCTCGCCCCCGGCAGCTGCTCCGCATCGAGCTCTACCACCGTCCCGGTGGTGTCGAAATGGCCGCGCCACGCCGGTGCCAGGCGCAGGGGAAAGGCGAAATAGAGCGACTCCGGGGTGCGCACCTCCTGCTTGTGAAAAGCGGCGGTCAGGGTGATGAGCGGCCTGAGGCTGTTGAGCAGAATCCGCTGGGAAAAATGTTCCACTCCTGGCGCCGCAAAGCGCAGCAGCAGGCTGATCCCCTCGGCGGTACGCTCGACCTCGAAGCCGAGAAATTTTTCCGCGGTCTCGAGGCGCCGGCGCCAATCCGGATTCCAGCAGGAGAGGTCATACATCTCCTTTTCCAGTTCGCGGGCGTAATAGGCGCGCCGATCCTCGCGGAAGAGGGGATCGGTGCGTTCGCGGACGACCTGGAAAAAGGTATAGGGACTGGAGGCGTCGAGCAGCTCGCGCCGGTTGGCCTTGTCGAAAAGCCGGGTGATCCGGCCGCTGGCAGGATCGAACTCGAGGCGGTAGAACGCCGATTCGATAAAGCGCATCACCTCGCGCTCGGCGGTTTTCTCGAGGGTATTGAGCCGGCGTGCCGCGCTTTCATGGACGATCTCCCCCTCCTGCAGGGTTGCCGCAGGCTGCGCTGCGGCGAGCTGATCCAGGGCGATAAAGGCATAACCCCAGGGCGGCAGCGCCACCGGGCCGTAGAGAGGTGCGGCGGCGGGCTGGTTGGTGCGGGCCTCCCAGCCGAACCGGGCCGTGCGCAGCCGTTTGCCGGCGGCCATCCACGACTCGGGGATGCGGACGAAGTGCTGCACCGGCCGCCCGCTGAAGTTGAGGAGGGCGATCCCCTCCTGCCGGTCGGCATCGGCCGGATTTCCCGTGAAAGCCTCGATACGGTCGACGAGGAGATACTCGGCGATCTCGTGACCCTGCCAGGCAGGGTGGTCCTTGATGGCGGCCTGGGCCTTGGAGAAATCGTTGTCCGGGTCCATCGAGTTGAAGGAGCCCCAGGTGTGTTCGTCGAAGAGGTTGAGCTGGCGCCAGGCTGCGGCGGCGAGGCCGGGATAGTGCCGGGCGGCCGCCGGGGCGAAACTCTCGAGCCAATCGGCCTTGAAGAGCTTTTGCTTCGCCCGGCGTGCAATGCGAGTGACATCGGCAGTGCTGGCGCAGCCGAAATTCCAGTAGTCGGTCCAGTCGCCGCGCAAGAGGTCGTACTCGGCGCGCGGCCGGCGCTGAATCCGCGCCAGCAGATCGTTGGGGGTGATGAAGCGAATCGGGGGCTGCAGGCCGCGGGCGTTCCACTCCCGGATCAGTTTGGCGACCTCGAGGTAGGGGGGCGAGTTGTCCCAGCAGACCGGGGTAGCCGCGGTGGTCAGGTAGATGAAATCGTGGTCGTACTCCATGGCGGCGAGGTGGTCGAGATAGCGCGCCAGTCCCTCCTGCATCCGTTCAATCGAGTTCTCCCAGGTAGAGAGGAGCTGGTCGAACATGGTATAGTGGGCGCCGTTCATCACCAGGATCTCGCGGCCGGAGGGCCCCTGCCAGCGGAAGGCCGAGGGGCGTTTGCCGACCGGCCCGCCGAGGTGGATATTGACCGCCATGATCAGCAGTTCGATGCCGGCATCGGCGAGGAGATCGACGGCGCTCCAGGGGATGCCGTCGACGTCGTGCTGGTTGGCGGTACGGATATCCGCGCCAAGGAGGCGTCGCAGTTTGATGACCGGTTCGAGCTGTTTGATCAGCTGCTCGGCCGAGCACAGGGGCGTGGTGTTGAACTCGAGGCCGGAGAGTCCGACCCGGCCCCGGGCGATAAAGCTCTTGAGGCGTTCGACCGCCGCGTTGTCGGCGGTTTCGAGCCAGTTCTCCGCCTGGGCGGTCACCTCGATGGTCCATTTGGGAGCGGAGCGCTCGTCCCAGCCGGAGGTGGCCTCGAGGAGGTCGAGGGCCTGGTCGATGAACTCGCGGTGCAGTTCCCAGACGATCGGCTGGCTGTGGGTATAGCCGACATCGAGATGGCTGTGGTGGAGGACGAGAATTTCGTTGATCTTCATAGGTGATAGTACTTGCCGCCGGTTATTTCGCGGTCAGGATGGCCACCAGCCTGCTGTCCGGTTCGCCCTTTTTATCCAGGATCGGGAAATCGCCCTTGTAACACCAGTGGCAATAGGAGATGTCATTGGCCCGAAAGAGGTCGGTGAGATCCTGATAGTAGCGCAGCCGGATTTCGTTGTCGATCGTGGGATAGACGCCGAATTCTCCGCAGTAGAGCGGCAGCTTTTTCTCCCGGGCATACCGGATGGCCGGCATCATCTCCCGCTCCAGGCGTGCCTTGTCAAAATAGCCGTTGGCATAATTACGCATGGTCGCAGCGGCTTTGGGGGAAAGGTCACGGTAAACGAGGGTATCCACAACCTGTCCAGGATAGTTGACCGGCCCGGCATATTCGGAAAAATCGGTCCACCAGGCCTGGTGATGGGTCAGGGCGAAGGGGGTGTAAAAGTGATAGCTGAGGATGATATGACCATCATTTTCCGGCACGCGCAAATCGGGAAAGGTGTAGGCGGCTTGCCAGCGGTTGGAGCCGATCACGATCGTCCGTTCCGGCTCCTCCGCACGGATCTGCCCGATCAGCATGGCGACAAGCGAGTTCCAGTCCGCGGGATTATCCGCCACCGCTTCATTGAGCAGCTCATAGGCCACCATCGACACCGGGTAGCGGCGCAACTCCGTGGAAAGCTGGCGCCACATATCGGCCAGCTTTTCCTGTTCCCGCGGTTCGGTCCAGAGGGTGTTGGACTTGGCATTGAAGTAGTGCGAGCGGATGATGTGCAGATCGACGATCACCCGCAGCTTGTTGGCCAGGGCTGCGCTGACGGCCATATGGAGCAGCTTGAAGGCCTCCTCTTCCCGGTGGCCGGTCGAGTCCCAGAGCTGGACCTCATCGACGGGGATGCGGACATGGTCGAATCCGATGGCCGCGATTTTGGCGAAATCGGCCTCGGTGATATAGGCGAGCCGTTCCTCTCCCCGCTTTTCGCTCTGCGAGAGCCAATGGCTGACGTTGACGCCGCTCCGGATGGCAAATTTTTCTGCAGGTTTCCGGGAGGCAAAGGCGATGCAATAAAGTGAGAGCAGGATGAGCAGGATCAATCCAGCGGTTTTTCTCGTCATTTTTCGGTCTCCTGTTTTGTGGGAAGGATGGCCAATCAGGGCCGCCGGCAGCCTGGGCGTGCGCGACAGGGTGTTTTGCCTGAAACCCTTTGTCGATACCATTAAGGTCACAGGGAGGTGCTGCCTGGTCAAGTCGGGCATGGTATCAACATAGAAGAACTAAACCAAAAAAGCAACATTTTCTTGTTCCAGGCTGCTAATTTTAATATATTCCAGATAAGAAAAATCAGCCTGCCGCACCCAAGCCTTGCTCGATGCAGCCGGCAACAGAATTATTGAAGGTGGAAATGATAAGATAGGCATCTGCCCTGTCTGGGAAGGAACACCAGAATGATCATACCCTTTCGTACCCTGGCCAGCGCACTGGTATTGGCCGGCATGACGCCCCTCCTGCTCCGTGCCCAGATACCGCATTCCAGGATTGGGCCATTTGACGGCTTTTCTGATGTCGGTTCACCCGGCATCCCGGGCTCCGTCTGCTATCAGGAACCAGGGCAGCAAGTCCGCCTCGCCGGTTCCGGCGCCAACATCTGGTTCGCCAGGGACAGCTTTTCCTTCCTCTGGAAGCAGATGAAGGGCGATTTCATCGTGCAGACGAGGCTCTCCTGGATCGGCACGGGTCATGAACCTCACCGCAAGTCGGGCATCATGATCCGGGACTCGCAGGATGCCAGCGCTGCCATGGTCGCCTGCACCGTGCATGGAGACGGCCTGACCAGCCTGCAGTACCGTCTAGCCAGGGGCGAAGAGGTTAAAGAGATCCGGTTTTCCGTAAATGCTGCCGATGTGCTCCAGCTAGAAAAGAAGGGCAATCTGTTGACGATGTCGGCCGCGCGGTTCGGCGACAAGTATGAAGTGCAGCGACTCGAGACGGTGAACCTCCGTGATACCCTGCAGGCCGGCCTTTTCGTCTGCTCCCACAACGACACGATTTCCGAAGAGGTCGAATTCAGCAATATCCGGATCTTCAATACCGCCCCGGATACCCTGGTGCAGTACAGGGACTATCTGGGCAGTCTGCTCGAGACCCTGGAGGTCGAGAACGGGAACAGGCAGGTGCTGGCGGGAACAGACAACTCCTGGCAGGCCCCGAACTGGACGCCGGACGGCAGTGCCCTGATCTACAACTCGGCGGGGCTCCTCTACCATTTCGACATCCGTACCCGGATCTCGACGCTCCTGAACACCGGTTTCGCTAACCGCAACAACAACGACCATCTCCTGAGTTTCGACGGCCGGTTCATCGGCATCAGCCATCATGCGGCAGAGAGCGGGGGAGGATCCGTGGTTTACACGCTGCCCGCGACCGGGGGCACGCCCGCAAGGGTTACGGCGAAAAGCCCGTCGTACCTGCACGGGTGGTCGCCCGACAGCAGGTTTCTGCTCTATACCGGTGAACGGGACGGCGAATTCGACATTTATCAAATTCCGGCAGAGGGCGGCCGTGAAATACGGCTGACGACATCCCGAGGCCTCGATGACGGATCAGAATACTCACCCGATGGCAGGTCCATCTTTTTCTGCTCGAGCCGCACCGGCAAGATGCAGATCTGGCGGATGGATCCGGACGGTAAAAATCAGCGACAACTGACCTTTGATGATCTGAATAACTGGTTTCCGCACATCTCGCCCGACAACCAGTGGATCGTCTTTCTCTCCTTCCCGCAGGAGGTCCCGGCGGACCAGCACCCCTTTTATCAGAGGGTCTATTTGCGATTGATGCCCGTGACAGGCGGGGAACCCCGGGTGATCGCCTATCTCTATGGCGGCCAGGGCTCCATCAACGTTCCGAGCTGGTCTCCGGACAGCCGCAGGATCAGCTTCGTCAGCAACGGCCAATTCAACTGAGGAAAAACATGCTCGCGCTCAAGGCATCAGTGACAGAGCTCATCCAGCAGCGGCGTTCCTGCCGCACCTATCAAAAAAAGCCGATCGCTTCGGAGACCGCCGAACAGCTGGCCGCCTTCGCCGCATCGGTTACAGCCGGCCCCTTCGGCACGCCGTTGCGCTTCGAGCTCGCGGTGGCGTCAGCGGACGATCCGGGCGCGCTCAGGGGATTGGGCACCTATGGCTTCATCAGGGATCCGGCCGGATTTCTCATCGGTGCGGTTGGCCCAGGGGAGAAGAATCTGGAGGATTTTGGCTGGGGCATGGAGGCCGTCATTCTGTGTGCGGCCGGACTGGGTTTGGGGAGCTGCTGGCTCGGCGGCAGTTTTTCCAAAAGCCGCTTCGCCGGCAGAATACAGGCAAGGGCGGCAGAGATCGTACCGGCAGTCGCCTCAGTGGGTTATCCCGCGCAGGAGACCCCCCTGCGCCTGCTGATGCGCAGCCAGATCAAGGCGGATTCGCGCAAGCCCTGGGAGGCGCTGTTCTTTCGTGACGATTTCAGCACTCCGCTTCCCGAGGCAGAAGCGGGTGCCTGCAGAATGCCCCTGGCGATGCTTCGACTCGCGCCTTCAGCCAGCAACGGCCAGCCCTGGCGGATCGTGCAGGCGGGAGGCTTTTATCATTTCTATTTGCAGCGCAAGCCCAGTTACAAGCCCGGCCAATCATCCCTCATTCCTTTCACCATCGCCGATCTTGCCCGCGTCGACCTCGGCATCGCCATGTGCCATTTCCAGCTCACGGCCGAAGAGCTGGGACTCGAGGGGAAATGGCAAGTGAGGGAGAAAAATCTTCTTCCAAGGGTTGAGCGACTGGAGTACATCGCGAGCTGGAGCGCAGGGTCCTGATTCCACAGAATAATAGCAGCGCTCACCAATAATAGGCCGCCCTGGCGCTAAAAGCGGCGGACTGGGCGAAATTGCCGACTATGGGTTTGGCCAGCTTGATAAAGTCGCTGGTGGCCATCTGAATGATCTCGTCATGGGTGCCGCTGTTGAAACAGACATTCTTGCCCTGCAGCACCCGGCGAGAACAATAAACCTGCAGACCGCGGACCACTCCCAGAGCGGGGATGGCTGTGGTATCACAGCCAGGGAAGAAGCGCTGATATTCGGTCTCCTCCAGCAGCTCCACATGGCGATTCTGCAACTGACGGCGCATCTCCTCGATATTGAGATCTTCATCCGAACCCACCGCCACGATGGCCGGTTTGCCGTCGACCCGGACCAGCAAACAACGGACGACCTCGTCGACTGCCCCCTCCTGCACCACAGCCTCATCACCGGAAGATTCAGTCGACCAGGAGTCGCCCGTCCAGTAGCGGATACGGCTGTGATCGAGATACCGTTTGATTTTTTGTGAACTGCTTCTCATGAGGCCTCCTTTCGGTTGAAACATCGCCGCGTACTGTGGAGGGACCGCGGCAACGGCATGGGTACCTTAAAGATACCATCCCCTGGCCACAAGAACATTGACAGCAATCACATCAGGTGATTGCTGTGCAGGTGATCCCCGGGTGTGACCCATCAGCGAAAAGGCAGCAGCGGTATCGGCGAGAAATGGTGGCGTTGGCGCGGATTTTGCTTGGTGTACACTCGTAATAACGTTTCGGAATCACGAATTGTTCCCAACGTCCTGCCCCATGCAGCGCCCACCTGGAATCGCTGAAAGGATAGCAGCAGCGCTGCCTGCCAGGGCCGGAGTGGGTTATCGAATGGTCTCAGTCGTTGGGATCATTGACCGGCACGGTGAGCCCGGCCTCGGGCTTGACGTAAACAAGGACGAGCCGGCAGGGCCGCTCTCCCCGGTTGACAAAGGTGACCGCCTCCGCAGCCGCCGGGATGAGCATGGTCTCGAGATAGGCCAGGGCTGCGACGCGGCCGTTGGCGGCATGCACCTCCACCCTTTCGCCCTCGACGAGGTTGACGACGAAGCCCTTGCCTTCGGTCAACAGGGTATGCCGCTGGCTGAACTCGGCGCGCTGCACGACGTAAAAAGTCCAGGGGTGATTGTAGAGCTCATAGAGACGGCTCTCGTCTTTCTCCTCGATCAACCGGGGGCGGGCGACCAGGTTTTGGCTAATCCACTTCCCCCGGCGCTCGGGCCGGATATTGGCGAAAGCGCGCTCGATGTTGATCGGCCTGAGCTTGCCCTCCAGATCCCGCCGCAGATAATCATAGAGCTTCATGGTTAAGATATAGGGGGTGGCGCTGATCTCCAGCACCAGGTTGCCGCGGCCGCTGCAGTGCACCGTGCCGTTGGGGATGAAAAAGAGGTCGTGCGGCCGGGCGGGCTCGCTGTGGATCCAGGCGTCGACATCCAGTTCCTCGCCGGAGGCCTCCGAGTGCAGCAGAGCCTGCCTGAAAGCCGCGGGCTCGGTCTCCTCCTGCAGACCGAGATAGACCCGCGCGCCGGGCTGGGCGTTGACGATGTAGTAGCACTCATCCTGGGTATAGGTCTCTCCGAACTCTTTCTTGATGTACTCCGGCCGGGGATGGACCTGGACGGAGAGATTGCCGCCGTCGATGGTATCGAGATAGTCGAAGCGGATCGGCCATTCGTGGATGAACTGCGCCGCCGCGCGCGGGCCGAGCAGGTTGCGGTTGTGGGCGAACATCACGAAATCGAAGGAGCACTCGAGAAAACGGCTGCCGCTCTCGAAAACAACACCGTTTTCCGGGACGATCATCTCGAAAGACCAGGCGTAATTGGGCTTGTTCGGGTCGAGGGCCATGTGACCCTTCATGAACTGGCCGCCCCACGGTCCGGGATAGAACCAGGGGCGGACCCGGAAGGGCGAGCGTGAAATCTCCTCCAGGGCGGCGCGGAAAGCAGCGCCGGTCATCCAGGCGGGATCGCCCTCATCCTGGCCGTCGATGAAAAGGTCGATACGGGGCAGGATAGTGCGCTTTTGGCGGCTGAAGGCGGGCCACTCGACGAAATAGCAGCGTTTGTAAAAGGCTTCGAAATTATCGGTCGGATCGCCGATGTTGCCGGCCTGTCCCGCCCTGAATTTTTCCTGAATGAGGTCCTTGGGCAGGTCGATATACCAGAGTTCGTCCCAGAGTTCGACCAGGGAGGCCCCGCAGCCCGCGATGAGGGTCAGCCGGCCGGCCTGGTCACTGCGCCGAATGGAGGCGGTGATGCGCAGTTCCTCCACCCGGACGGGATCGAAAAAGATCTCCGGCCCGTAGGGCCAGTGTTTGCCGAAGAGGCGGTCCTCGCCGCCGAGGAAGGGCCGGATCGCGGCCTCGCGGCCGGCGGGACCGGCCAATGCAGCATCGAAGCGGAGCAGTTCGGCATTGATCCTCTGCTGGAGCATCCCGGTCTGCAGCCCCGCGAGAAAAATATCCCAGCCGACGCCGGGAAAGCCGTCGATCACCAGCACGCGCAGCCCCTGCGGGATTTTTTCAGCGATCAGGGCGGCCAGCGCCGCATAGCCCTTGTCGATCCGCCCCTCCGCGAGGGGAAAAGCCGGCAGGGTATCGTAGAGCCCTTTGGGATAGGCTCCGGCAGCGGCCGGCAAGGGGGCCGTAAAGGGGGAGGGCCTGCGTTGATGATCCGTCTTCATTACCGATCCTTGAGAGTAGGTCATTTATCCAGAAAGGCCGCCCCGAGGCAGGCGGCGCGGTCCTCGAGCTGTGCCGGGAGGATGCGGACGTTGCCCCTGGGCACCATCCAGGCGCGGCGTTTGACGATCTCGAGCAGGCCTGGGAGGATCGCCGCATGGCTTTTCATCAGGCCGCCGCCCAGGATGACGGTGTTGACGCCGTAGGCGTGCATGACGTTGATCACGCCGATAGCGAGGTTGTCGATGAATTCCGCTTTCACCGCAGCCCAGGCGGGATTGGCCCCGGCCCCGGCGAAAAAGGTCTTCAGCGGGAGGGGTTCGGCCGCCAGCTCTGGAAAGGTGGCGAGGAGATGGCTCTCGAAATTCACCGCCGAGCAATAGAGTTCGAGGCAGCCCTTGAGGCCGCAGGGACACTCGGGGCCGTGGCGGTCGATGCTCATGTGGCCGCCGAGCAGGCCGCTGGCGGGGTTGCTGGAACGAAAGAGCCGGCCGTCGATGACCGCGGCGCAGCCGACGCCGGTGCCGAGGGTCATGGCGATGATCGAAGGCCAGCCCCGGCCGGCGCCGAACTTCCACTCGCCCCAGGCGTAGGCGCGGGCATCGTTGTCGAAGGTGAAGGGCACCTGCAGCCGCGCGGCGAAGGCCGAGCGCAGGTCGATGCCGGCGAATTCATTGGCAGCGCCGACATCGTTGATCACCCCGCCGGCCTGCACATCGACCATCCCCTTCATGCCGAGGCCGCCGCGGGTCAAGGGTTCACCGGCGGCAAAACGGGCCGCCGCCGCGAGCAGGGCCTCCAGCAGCGAGCCTGTTGCAGCCAGATCGGCCACCTTTTCGGTTGCGAATTTGCGGGTGTTCCCCTCTTCATCGAAGAGGCCGAACTTGACATTGGTGCCGCCGAAATCGATGCCGATCCTCATGACTTCTCCCCCGGGAAAAACCAGATCAGGGCGTCGATGAGGTGGCGCCGCCAGTTGCCCCAGGTGTGGCCCTCGGGGTACTCGCGGTAGACGAACTCGTAACCGGCTTCCCGCAGCACCGTTGCGAAACGGCGGTTGGCGGCGATAAAATTGGTCTCCGCCGACGGCAGAAACGAGCCGCCGACGGTCTCTTCATAGGTGCCGCTGTCGACATAGAGACGGATGGGGCGTCTGGGCGTATCACGGTAGAGCCCGATCAGGGTATCGCCGCGGAAGGAGAGATACCCGGACTGGCTGTAGCCGTTGCCGAAGACCTCCGGCCGCAGGAAGGGGATATAGGCGGAGATCAGTCCGCCAAACGAATCGCCCGCCACCAGCCGCGCAGAGGGCTCAGGAGCGGTGGCATAGTGGGCGTCAATATAAGGGACGAGTTCGTCGGTCAAAAAACGGACATAGGTATCGTTGAGGCCGTACTCGGTCATGCGGTTGGGCATGCCGGGCTGCAGACGGTTGGGCGGTGTGATGAAGACGGCGATGAGTGGACGGACCTTGCCGTCACGAATCAACTGGTCGAGCATCTGCGGCACCTGGGCGAACTCGACATAATCGATCCCGTCCTGGAGATAGAGGGTCGGGTATTGGTTCCGGGCATCGTACCCCGGCGGCAGGTAGACATGAATGGCATGCGGATAGCCCAGCACCTTCGACTCCAGTTCGCGGACCTGCAAGCCGGCGGCGCTCCCCTTGCGGCCGGAGCGGTACTCGGCAAAGTAGGGATGCTGCCGGTAACCCGGCATCGCCAGTTCGGAGAGCTCGCCAAAGCCATTGAGGGATTTGGCGGGATTGAGCGGATCGACGCTCCAGAGGCTGTTCTTGCCAAAGAGGTACCAGTATTCGAGGCGGGCGCCCGCCGGCGCCTTGCCGCGCCAGTAAAAGAGATCGGTCCCCGCCACGTGTGTCATCCACTCCGCCTGCGTCCAGTTATTCATGTCGCCGAGCACGCCGACCGAATCCTTCATCCCCCGGTAGAGCAGCACGCAGGTCGAATCGTCCGCGAAGAGGGGATAGCTGCCGGGCTCGAGCGTCCGGAAGAATTCATCCACCTTTTTTTGTTTGGCCTGGGGATCGCCGGTACGGGCGATTTGCGTGAGGAGGCGTTCGAAGCGGGCCGCCGGCTTGTTACTGCGCATCACACAACCCGCCAGCATCGTCGCGATCAGGAGCACAACCATCCATTTTCTCATAGAGCGTCACCTGGTTTGGATCAATCCCTTTTGTGATACATTATAGAGCCGGCCCTGATACCGCAGGTTATGGAGTTCGGCCCCGGGGTCAAAGCCGGCGAACTGCGGGGCGGCGCTGATGCCCGCGAAGGCGGTCGCCCGCACGCCAAAGAGCCCCTCGATCACGGTGGTCAGATAGCTGCCGCTGGAAGAGCAGGCCCAGTCCGCGCCATAGGGCCATTCATAATAGGCCTTGCGTGCCCCGCCGGCATCGGCGGGGACGGCGGATTCAACGAAATGGCACTGGCCGAAGGGGCCCTGATTGGCCGAGCGCGCCAGGCCCCGCAGCCAGGGGGTCGCCAGATCGCCGCGGCCGATGCGGTAGAGCCCGGCCGCCGCGAGGGCCGGCCAGGCGGTGTAGGCGCCGTTCCACTGGTGATCCGGCCGCACCGAAAACATTGCGTTGGGGTCCCTTGGCGAGAGCGCGCGCATCCAGACCGGGGTCTGCAGCTCGTCGACGAAAAAGCGGACCATTTCCTCCTTCTGCCGGCTGGTCAGGTCGTCGGCGATGGTGGTGAGGATGGTCATAAAGTCATAGCCGTGGCGCACCTCGACCAGCTCGCCCTCGGGGAAGCGGGCGTTCCAGAAACCGCGGCCGCCGGCGTAGAGCTCGCCCAGCCGGGTGAGCAAGCCAGCGGCCTCGCGGCGGCAGGACTGGGCCTCCGGGAGCATCCCCCGGTGCTGCAACAGCTCCGCCAGGGCGCGCAGGCTGAACACCGCGCCGGCATTGAGGCTCGCCACTTCATGGATGTAGGTGCTGACGCACTCGAGCAGGTTGTTGATGCCGCCGTAATCGGCCAGGCCGGAGGGAGTGAGGAACTTGCGGTAGCCGGTGGCGTACTCCTCGAGGTAATCGAAAATCCGCCGCCCGGAGGCGGGCAGGGTATGGTCCAGCCAGGCCAGGTCGCCGTTCCAGCGCAGATAATCCTGCGCCAGCCAGGTCAGGGCAAAGTCATTGACCGCATACCAGGGGCCGACAGGGCCGCCGGTGAGGTATTCGGTGCCGAAATGGCTGTGGATGTCGGTCCCCATCCACAACTCGATGTATTTGCGCTGGACCGCGGGATCGAGCAGGGCGTGGACCTCCGAGCTGAGGAAATAGTCCCAGATGAAGGTGGTCCCCTGCCAGTAGCGCGGCATCAGGGTGTCGTAGGCGCGGCCATAGACCGAAAAGGGGTTGTCGCGCCGGAAGTAGATGACGCCGAGGGCGGCGGTATAGTAGAGGCGGCGCACCGCCGCATCGCTGGTCTGGAGGAGGGGCAACGAGCCGGAGTAGTCGGAATTGCCCGGGGTGAAGGCGGCCGCGATCTGACGATCCCAGGCCGCCTCATGCTCGACGAAAGCCTCCTCGAGCCCGGCGTTGGCGAGCCGGTCATACTGGCGCAGGAGCTCGTCCACTTCGCCGCCGATGAGGTTGAGATAACAGAGCGTCACCGTGCCGCCGGCGGGGAGGGTGACCCTTTTCTCCAGCCCGAATCCGCTCGCCTGATCCGGCGCCGGCCACAGGCCCTGGAGCGAACAGGCCTCGCTGTGGCGCGCCTCAAAGAGCACCACCCGGCGGGAGGGCTCGACGCTGATCCGGTTATCCTCTTCCAGCGGCGGCAGATAGCCTTTGCCGGTGCCCGAATTTTTCGTGATCGCGGCCGAGGTGCCGAACTTGAGCTGGAGCTCCCGCGCCGCACCGCCGGTATTACAGATCTCCAGGCGGAGGATCAGGGCGCTGGCGCCGAAGGGCAGGATCGTGGTCGAACGCAGCTCGAGGGCTTCGAACGTGGTCTCGCGCACGATCTTGTCCGGATACCAGGTATAGGCGATGGGGCGATTGTGCGCCGCGAAATAACAGCCATCCAGGAAGAGCGACCCGGTCACCTTGTCCGAATTGGTGAAAGGCGGAAAGTTGAGGCTGCGCACGCCGGTGATGTCGTGGTCCGCCTGGCAACAGCCCCAGAAATTGGTCAGACCCGGAGGGCTGAAGAGATCGCCGAAGGAGTGAACCAGCCGGTCGCTGGCCAGCTCTTTGCAGGTGGGTATCAACAGGGCCTCTTGCTATGCGAAGGTGATTTCAATGAGGTGAGGAAAGTACTCCTCAAACTCGATGTAGGTGATATAGATCGTCCGTCCCCCCTCTTTGGCCAGCGCCGGATGCTCCTTGGCGGCATAGATCAGCTGCGGGTAGGGCAGATTCACCATGCGGGGCATCCGGATCTGAAAGAGATCGACAGGATCGCTCCAGGGGCCCCAGGGCTCAGGGGCGGTATGGGCGACGATCCGGCCGGTGAGATCGAGGGAATGGACAGCGAGATAGCAGCCCAGATACTCATTCCAGGAAACCGATTGCTCGTTGGGCATGCCTTCGAAAAGGGGGACGGCCGCGCCGACATGGCGCGACCACTGCGGCTCCCCGTGGCTCTGCCCCTCTGCTGTTTCGACGCCGCAAAGATAGTCGTATTGCTCGCGACGCTTGATCTCCTCCTTGCGTACACGCGCGAGATAGCAGCGCTGTACCTGGTCCGCGCCCTGCAAGGCGCCGTAGAGATAAAGGTACGCTCCCGGCGGATTGAGGACGGCGGAGGCGAAATGGGGCTGGTCCGCCCGCCACCAGAGGTCGCTGCCCTGACTGAGGATGCGGTTGAATTCCCAGTTCTCGGCATCGCCGATGGCGACCCCGGAGCCAAGGATGCGGAAATTGACCGGAAAAATCCCCTCAGCGATCGTTGTCACCTTGACGAAATAGAGATAGATCCAGCCGTCGATCTCGACGCCGTGCAGGCACCAGACCCGGATGCGGTTGGGGTCTTCATCGGCCTCGAGCGGGATCAGGGATTTGATCTCGCCGCGCTCGTCAAGGATGTAGCGGAACTCCTCCACTCCGCCGGGGCCGACGCGGCCGGAGCTGAGCAGGCCGGAATTGTTCACCATCCGGTCGATCCCCGCCTTGCCGCTCATGTCAAGGGGCCCGACCGGCTGGCCGTCGGGATACCAGAGGCTGCCGTTCGGCGGCCGCGAGCCGATCAGGGTGTCGCCGAAAAACCAGAGGAGCCCGGCACTGGTCGGAATCGTGAAGGCTCCGTCCTGCCCCACCATGCGGTGGGGATTATTTCTGAACTGAATGCCAAGATCGCGCTGCGATCTGATTTTCATCGCGTGCTCCTTGATGGTTCTCCCCGCTCAATACACAGGCGCACGAATTCATTCGCCCCCAGCGACAGGGTGAGGCTGCCCCCGGACACCGGGTGGGATCCCTGCGGCCGGCCGAGCAGGTCCAGGTGCCGAACCCTCGCCCCGGCGAAAAGCAGCTCCGAGTGCAGGGTCGCCTCCTGGCGGCCGCCCGGATCGCTGTTGCGTATCAGCAGCTCATAGCGGCCCGGCTCCCCTGCCGGCCGCAGGGAGATAAGCTGAAGACGGGGATTGGAAAGGGTGAGAAAGGTCTGGAGCGGCTCGCTGCGGGTATAGTAGCTGCGGCGGACCAGGGGTGCGCACGCGGCCTCCCAGCCAAAGGCACCGGCGTCGGCGATGGCGCTGTCGGCGCGAGCGAGCGAAAAGCGCCAGGTCACCAATCCCTGCTTCTCTTCGTTGCGGTTCCAGGATTCGGGAAAGGTATTGAGCAGGTTGGCGATCAGAGTGGTGCTGCCGCGCAGGGTATCGAGGGCGAAGACCCGACAGTCGGGCGAGGCGAGCATGAAGCGGCTGCTCGCCGATTCGATTTCCGTGGCGCGGCGGATCGAGAAACTGGTATGACCGGCGCCGGCAAAGCGGTCCGCCAGTCCGGTCCAGCCCCCCAGGGTCTCGCAGCGGATGGTCCCGCCAGGGGCATTGAAGGCAAAAGCAAGACCATACTCTTCCGTATGCTCCACCGCTTTCTGCCCGGACAGGTCGAGCTCCACAGCGACATCAATGCGGTCGAGGTCGTGCCAGAGACGCAATCGGAGGGAACGGAAGAGGGGATCCGCCCAGGAGGAGGTGATCTCTTCATAGACCGGATTGCGTTCCACCTGCAGGGCACCGCGGCGCAGGTCGAGCGGCGCGAAGGATTCGCCGAGCTGGAAACGCTTGCGCAGCGGGACGAGCGAGGGCAGGAGGGCCGCAGGATCGAGGAGGAGTGCGCCATTCCGCTTGTCGAGGATCAGCCAGCCTTGCTCACTGCGGCTGACGCGGTAGGTGGCGTTCTCGATCGTCGCGGTGGAATCCGGGCGGGCACTGGGCTCTTCGCCAGGAGCGGGCACCAGCTCGAACTGCCGGCGGCCGACGCCCGGCACCTCGGGGGCGATAAAGCAAAGCTGTGCACCGTTCTGGTGGACGGGTAGCGGCTTCCCGCTGGCGAGATCGACCACCCCATAACGGCTGCGGTCGCTCTCGGGGAAAGCGATCTCCACCGGCACCGAGCGGCTCCAGCCCAGGGTATTGTAAACCATCACGCCATGGGAATCAAAACTCTCCTTTGGTGCCGTGAGGCGATAGAGCAGGCGTTCGCGCAGCGCCCGGGTGCGCATCCAGGCGCCGTGCACCGCCTCAGCGCGAACCGCATCGGTGTAGAGATTCTCCTCCCGCGAGCCAAGGCCGTACTCGAGCCCGCTGCCATGGCCGGAAAAATTGAGCAGATCCGTATAGATCGCGTTGATCTCCTCCGCCCCGCTGATTGTCTCGGGATAGAGCGCGCTCGCAAGGGTCGCGAGCATCTCGACGCCGGGCAGCTGGTTCTGCACCTCGCGGTACTCGATCATCCGCCGGGTCTCCCCCTGATACAGAATATCCCAGTCGGAGGTCCAGTCGCCGCGGACGGTCCTGAGCGAACGCTGATCCTGGGCCGCCACCGCGCGTCCGAAATCGTTGAGGGTGGCGATGACGAAGCGCGGCCAGGCATAGTGCCGGTTCCACTCCCGGGCCTGTTCGTACTGGTTCAGGGCGATACCGCTGTTGTCGGAAAAGGCGGCGCTGATGAGGATTTTGTTCCAGGGATAGCCGCGCTGCAGCAGGTTGTTCACCCGGTGCCAGATCCGGTTGGCGACGGCCGTGGTGTCGCGTTCGAGGCCATAGCGGGCGCCCTCGACGTAGGCTTCGGTCAGGTAGAGCAGCACGGTATCGCGGCTGGCGCCGGCCCACCTGAATACCTTGGGCAGGTGCTTCTGATATTTATAATCCGAAAAGAGCTCATTGATGCCGTCGACCAGCACCCGCACGCCTGCCTGGCGCAGGTATTGGGGCAGGGCCCACGACTGCCCCGGCACGTCGTTATAGACCGCGGTAAAGTAGTCGAGGCCATAGCGCTGATGATAGATCTCCGCCAGGCGGAAGGCGGCGGCCATCTCCGCCTCGCTCACCCAGCCGGTATAGGGATTGGTGTAGATCGGCGAGACAGCGATCCGGCCCGCCTTGATCAGGGCGATCAGTTTGTCAAAGGCGGCCGGGGTGCGCGCAAGCCGGTAGTTCTCCAGCTGCCAGAGGGTCTCGATGGTCCAGCAGAAATCGGGATCCGCTGTACATTTGGCGATCGCCTGGTCGAGGGTCTGCAACTGGCGTTCGACAACCACCGGTTGGGGATTGGTATAGCCGATGTCCATGTGGGTCATCGGCATGAAATAGAGCTCAAAGTGGGGCAAGGGCTTGAGCTCGACGCTCCTTTCCAGCGCCGCCTCGCGCCACTGCAACCGGGCGGTCGTCTGCAGTGGTCCGGTGCGTTCAGGCAGCCAGATGGCATGGCTGGTGATGCCCGCCGCCACATTCCCCAACCTGATCGTCTCTTTCAAAGCCGGCAGGCTCAGGCGGGCTTCCGGCATCCCGGTCAGGCCAGCCCTGATCTCCAGGAGATACTTTTGCCGCAGCCGGCCGTCCTTCTGCCGATAGAAGAAGGTGGGGGTGAGCGAGAAATCCGCAGAAATCCGTTCCAGCTCGGCCTGCAGGGTAACCCCGGGGAGCACCCCATCGGCAGGGCTGGTGATCCGGCAATAAAAGCCCCAATCGAAGCGGATGGGTTCAAAAAAGGCGGCGGCGATGTTGCGGTACGAGGTGGCGGTGACCACCAGCAGGCGATTGAGCCCTTTCCGGAGGGTCACCTCAGCTGACAAGCCGTCGCGCACCGCATTGATTTCGTGCAGCGAGCGATAGGCCGTTGAATCATTCAAGAGGATCCGCACGATGGTATTGCCGCCGAAACGCAACCGCACCGGCTGTTCGCGGTCGCTGTTGATGGTGGCCCAGCTGTAGACGATCCGCGCGTACCAGACCTTCTCCGTCGTCGTCAGGATCTTCCAGCCGTACCAGGGCTGGAGGTCGGTGAAGCCGTTCTGGAGCGGCGCCAGGTAGAGCCAGGGGCTGCTGCCGGCCGGTGCGGCGGCATTGGCCGACATCTCCCCGGGACGCGGCGACAGGCCGGGTTCCGCCAGGGCCGCCTCGTCCGAGAGATCACCAAAGCCGACGGTGCGGATCTCAAAGGGGCCGTTGGTCAGCCAGAGCGGAATGGTGCCATCCGGCCGCAGCGGCAGGGATTCTCCTCCCCGGCCGGCCGCCGAAAGCAGCAGGATCAGCAGCAAACAGGTTCGTTTCATCGCAGGTACATCATCTTTCTGGTTTCACGCCATCCCGGACCTTCGAGGAGGTAGAAATAGACACCGCTGCCCAGGTTCTGCGGCTCCCAGCGGGTCGTATAGCGGCCGGCCGGCATCGCCCGCCCCTCGAAGAGGGTCTCGACCACCTGGCCGAGTCCATTGCAGATGCGCAGCGTCACCCGGCCCGCAGCCGGCAGCTCGAAGGCGATGGTGGTGACCGGATTGAAGGGATTGGGATAATTCTGCAGCAGGCGGAAGGCCTCCGGCGCCGCAGCGGCTTCTGCCACCCCGCTCGCCAGTCCGGCCGTCGCCAGCTTGATGAAACGCGGCCGGTAGACATCGGCAATGTTCAGATTCTCGGCAAAGCTCAGGGTGTTGACGTTGTAGCTGATCAGCAGTGAATCGGCATCGGAGAGCGAGGGATGCGCCTTGGCATTGTAGATAAAAACGTTGCCGGAGATCCTGACCTCCGGGGCCTGATAGATCTCGCTGTAAAAGCCGAAAGGACCGACCGGCGAATCGCCGATGCGGATCGCTACCGACGAACCGAGCTGAAATACGAGCAGATAGCGGTCCCCCACCTCGGTGATGCTGAACTCCTGCGAAAGCCGGTCGGTGATCCCGGCGCAGGCGGCCGGATCGCTGCCCCAGCCGCTGCCGTCCCAGAACTGCCACTGGCTGAAATCAAGGAGGTGCTCCGGCAGGACCCTGCTGGCGATCAGGCTCTTGCCCGAAGCGTCATCGCGCGGCGCGTAGATATAGAGATAGCCATCGTAATGACGGTTGCCGCTCTCGCGGGCGTTGGGCAGGATCGCCTGGCCGAGGGCGGCGGTCAGCACGCCCTCCTTGAGGAAGAAGGGCAGGTCGGTCTGCTGCACCTGCACGGGATAGTGGTTCTCGTCAAGCCGGAACGAGAGGATCACCACGCCGTTGAGGGCGAAATCGAAAGCCCCGCCGCCGGTGGTATGGAGACGGAGGGCGAAGACGTGGAAGAGGCTGTCGACGCGGACCCCATCCATCAGCCAATAGAGGTCGTTGGGCTCTGCCGTAGCGGTGGCTGGTGTAAAGACCGCGCGCGGCGCCGTCCCGTTGGTGCCCCACAGGAAGGAGAGGCGCCCGGGGTCGGGCTGGTTGCCGCGCAGGAAGGCGAGGGTGTTGTTGACGATGGTCGAGTTGACCCGTTTGCCGGCAGCATCCACCTGGCCGATGAAGGTATCGCTGAAGAGGATG
The DNA here is from genome assembly GCA_964436305.1 of uncultured Cytophagia bacterium. Lineage (GTDB taxonomy): Bacteria > Zhuqueibacterota > Zhuqueibacteria > Residuimicrobiales > Residuimicrobiaceae > JAKPUX01. The sequence goes on from CAYTCI010000005.1 coordinate 80,142, forward strand.
AGGTGGTCCTGCCCCTGCGGCTGTTCGCAGCCATCGAGGGGGATGGAGTAGATGCCGTCGGCGCCGGTCCAGCCGGAGGTACGCTTGAAGAGGGCATCCCACGCCCCCGCCCTTTCAACCCCGAACTCCTCCGGGCAGCTGGCAGTGGCAGGGATCGCGATCCGGTTGGGGTAGGAGAAGGGCGCCCAGCTGTCCTGACCGGAACAAAGGAGGCCGCCGGTGGCCTTGGTCACCAGATAGCCGAGCTTGAAGCAGCCCTCGGTCTCGCCGGTGCGCAAGCGGACATCGACGGTGATGGTCGCCGGATTGGTGTGGGCGTAGCCCTGGTCCGAGATCAGGCCGCTCCATTGCATCTCGCCCTCAAAGCCGGCGGCCGGGTAGCAGGACTCAAGCGAGTCGGTCCAGGCGGCGCTGGCTTCGAGGTCGCCCGAACCCAGGCTGGAGCGATAGACCGCCTCCAGCACCTGCCAGTCGCGCGGCAGGAGCAGGCCGAGGACGCCCCTGTGGGCATTGGGCTCCGGCACGTCATTGGCGAGGATGGTGATCTGTACGGTGATCTCGCTGTTACGGTCCGCCGCGGCGGGCTGGGTGATCTGGGTGATCTTGCATCCGCAGAGCAGGGTCGACATAAGCAGGAGGATTCCTTTGATAAAGTATGTGCGTCTCAAAATGCCAACCCCACACTAAAACGGTGAACGTCTGAGAAGATGAGTTCCGACTGGACAAAGGCATAGTCGATTTTCAGGGTCACGCCCGCCATCGCCGGGGTGACGAGGCCGAAACCGCAGGCAAGCTTGCCCTCGTCGGTGTTGAAACGATAGCCGCCACGCAGATAGAGCAGGTTGCGCAGCTGCAATTCGGTGCCAAGATTGACCACCTCGACGTTATCGGTGGCATGGACCAGCTCAACCCCGGCGGTGAGGCCCATCTCCTGATTCTGGAAGAGTTCGTCGGTGGCGTTGAGGCGGAAGAGCAGCGGCGTCCGGTAGGTCTGATCGACGATCTTCATATCCGGGCCGAAATGCTGCAGGGCGAAGGCGAGACGAAGGTGGCGGAAGCCGGTGTAGTAGAGGGCGCCGACGTCGAAGAGGACGTTGTTGAGGCTGTAATCGTCGAGTTTCTCGTTGACGTACTTGAGCTGCCCGCCGATGGAGAGCTTGTCGGTGAACATCCGCGCGGCGGCGAGGCCGATCATCGCATCCCCGGCGCTGACCATACGGCCGGTGCCCTCGGGATGGGTGACGGTGGTCTCCTCGAAATCCTCGATGGCAAAGGAGAGGGCGCTGACGGCGATGCTGAAGGTCTTGAAGGGAATCGCGACCGCCGCTGCCATCTGCTTGCTGTTCACCAGCCAGGCGTTGTGCGAGAAAGCGGCCTGGTAGCGGGTCGCATAGGCCAGGCCGGCGGGATTCCAGAAGACGGCATTGACCTCCCTGACATCGCCGGCAACCGCCTCGCCCATGGCGCTCTCACGGGCGCCGACCCCGATCTTGAGAAACTGCAGGCCGCCTGAGCCGGTCTTGGCGAAATCGAATCCGTAATTGTATTGGGCGAGAGCCAACACCGGCAGCAGCAGCCATCCTGCGACAATTGCTTTTATTTTCATAGTCGTCTTCTACTTTATGATGAGTAAAGTGCCTTTGGCACCGCCCACAGTGGATTCGACCGTCCAGAAATAGATCCCGGGGGCCGGGCGCTGCCGGGCATCCGTGAGCTGGTCCCAGGTCTCCTCGCCGGAAACCGGGCTGCGATGCCGCATGGTTTTGATCAACTCACCGTTGCTGGTGTAGAGGCGGATGGTGCATTCGGCGGGCAGATTGGTCCAGACGATCGAGTTCTCCGCGCCGCTGACCGGGAAACCGGAGGTGATGCGAAAGGGATTGGGAAAGACGGTGACATTCAGGGTGTTGGCCGCCGGGCTGCGGATGGCATAGACCGCGGTGGTATTGCGGTTGGTCATGCCGCTCTCGTTGCCATCCTTGTCAGCCGAGGTGACATAGTAGTAATAACCGGCGCCGAGGCTGATGGTCCCATCCTCCATGATCCACTTGTTCTTCTCGGTGTTGAAGAAGCGGGTCACGTCGGTGGGACGGCTCGGCCGGATCACCCGCAGCTGCTCGTAGGGGCCGATGAAGGAGATGCTGCTGCGGTAGACGCGGTATTCATAGAAATCGGCGGCGCCGGTCAGGGGATCGACCCAGCCGGCGTCAACCGGCTCCCAATTGAGGGTGATCGACTGGTTCTCCGGCACCGGGATGATCTGCAGGGCCGGAGAAGGCGGCGGCAAGGTCTTGACCGCATAGTTGTTTTTATAAAGTTTGTAAGCCTGATCGATGCTGTCGAAGAGCAGGTCCTCTCCGAGCATCAGCTGCCGCTGCGCCTCCAGCCCCTTGCGGGCGTTTTCGAGCGAGAGGCCGGCGACCGCCTCGGCAAGGATGATCCGCACCGAATCGCCGGGGGCCAGGTCGTAGGGACCGGCCGCCATCAGCATAAAGGGCGAGAGATGATCCGTATCACTCGCCTGCAAACTCTTGTTCTGGCCGCTGAGAATGGCATAGAGGTCAGCCGCCGAGCTGCTGGTCGTGGTGAAGAAGCGTTCGTTGTTGAGCAGCTGGGCATAAAAGACGACCGCGGGCTGGGCCAGACCGCCCCGGGCCGGGGTCGCGTCGATCAGAGCATATCCGGCATAGCCGGGCGTGCGCAATTCGTTCTTGTCATCCCAGTAGTTGCCGACATCGGTCGGCAGGGTATAGTTCGGGGTATCGTCCCAGGAGTAGAGGGTCAGATACTCGTCGTCGTAGCGGACGAAATCATCGGTGCGGTTAAAGTCATCTCCCCAGCCGTTATGGACGACGAAATCCTGGTAGCTCGGCCGGATCAGATAGGGAAAGCCGAGATAGAGGTCGGAGAGGCCAGCGGCGTTGCGGTTGTAAAAGGTGTATTCCAGGAGGATAAAATTGTTGATTCCGGGAAAGCTCCAGGCGCGGCTGGTGCGGCGGACCTCGACCTTCTCGGTGGTGGTCAGGCGCATGGTAATGCGCTGTTCCGCATCGGCGGGATTGAAGCCGCTGTTCTCGATAAAATTGTCGGTTTTTTCGATCGCCGCGAAGGCGCCGTTATCGACGTAGGTAAAGGGGCCATTTTCGGTGAAGAAGAGAGCGCCGTTGGCGTGGCGGCCGCCGATCCAGAGGCCGGCGCCGAGCATGTAGGAGCGCTGGTCGTCCTTGATCATCGACTCCGGTCCGCCGGGCCAGTCCATGCTCGGATAGTACTGAAAGCGGTTGGTGGGATCGGGGGCGCCGAGGGTGCCGTCGTCCTTGACGGTCTCCCAGAGGGTGCCGCGATCATGGATCCTGAATTCGGCCTTGCGCGCCTGGGCAAAGAGCGGCAGGGGGAGCAGCAGGATGCAAAGCAATTTATGGTTCATGGCAGGCCCTTTTCAGTTAGCCTTTTCATTACTTGTGAAGTCACACTCCTCACAAAGTGGCAAAGATAACAGGGAAAAAAGAGAACCGCGCGCAGAGCCGCAGAGACAAGCTAAAAGCCAACCCAGCAATATTTTCAGCTCTCCGTTTTGCCGCTGTGCCTCAGTGAGATTAACACTGTTTTTTCTTTTTCGTCTCTGCATCTTTGCGCGATATTTTTAGAACGAATATCTCATCCCCATATAGATCCGGCGGGTTTCGAAATAGTTCTGCCAGCCGATATCATAGCCATCGACGTCGACCGTCGAGACTGTCCCCTTTTCGATGAAATTTTTGGTGGCCTCGCTGTCGAAGAGGGCATCGCCGTAGGAACGCAGGTTCTTGCGGTTCAGCAGGTTGGTGATGTTCATATACCAGCTCATGGCATGTGCGCCCCAGAGGCGGAACTGTTTTTCCAGCTTGAGGTCGAAGGTGTAGATGGCCGGGAAGCGGTAATTGTTGTAGGTGTCCGGCGCATCGGTCGCGGTCAGATAAGTGAAGGCCTGGCCGCTGTAGTAATTGAAGAGGAGGCTGAGACTGCTCTCCTGCAGGAGGCGGTCGACCGCCGCGGTGCTGCTGGTTTTGGGCAAACGCAGATAGCTGTTGACGCGCAATACGTGGGGCCGCGAGAAGCTCTTCTCGACCGGGATGCGCTTGTTGACATCCGCATCCCAGGTGTAAGTCGCGTTGCCCGCGCCGTCGTAACGAATGACGCCCGGGGTCGCCCGGCCCTCGGTGGCACGGGAAAAGCTGTAGTTGACATCGAAAAAAAGAATATCGCTGAAGAGGGTATGCACCGCCGCCTCGATGCCGCGCGAGTCGCCATAATCGCCGGCCAGGTAGCTCTGGTAGGAGGCGTTGGGCGTCGTGACCTGGTTGAAAGGATCCCAACCGTAGATGTGATGGTCGAAGAGGCCGATCCGTTCCTGGGTCTGGTCGAAAACATCCTTGTAATAGGCGACGATATCGACCACGGCGATCCGTTCAAAGCTCTGTTTGAACCCCGCTTCGAACTGGATCGTCTTCTGGGGCTTGAGGGGCTGGTTGGTGAAACCGACCACCCGCTCGGCATCGCCGTCGTTGGAGGCGATGTGGGCCGGGGCGCGTCCCTCGGCGGCCGCGGTGGTGCGCTCGGCGATGATCTTTTTGACGATGTACTCGGGGCGGAAATAGCCGATCTCAAACATCTGGTCCAGCGGCGGCATCTGGTAATAGTGGCCGTAATTGAAATGCAGCAGGGACTTGTCGCTGATCGGAAAGGAGACGCCGAAGCGGGGACTGACCATGTGATAGCGCTTGGCCGTCTGGTGCGGTTTGGCGAGGACATTGTTAAAGGCGTACTTGACATGGCCATTGGCATCGATCTGGTCCTTGTCGGGATCGAGGGCCGAATCGTAAGCGGGATCGATGGCCAGATTGTAGAGGGTCGTCGGCGCGAACCAGGTATAATTGGGGTCAAAATAGTCATAGCGCAGGCCGATGTTGAGGATCATGCTCTCGAACTCCATCTTGTCCTGAAGAAAGAGGGCGGCCTGCAGCGGATGATAGGTATTCATCAGCCCGCGGTTGAGCCAGAGGGATTTGTCGCGGGTGAATGAGGGAACCCGATAGCTCTCCCGTTCGTCGTAGGTATTGTAGCGCAACTCCACACCGCTCTTGAGCAGATTGTTGCGGTCGAACTGCCAGTTGACCGTGCCGGTTAGCGAGACATCGCCGGTGAGGAGATCATTATAGAGAGCCGGGGCATAATGGTCGAAGGGCTCATCTTCATAGCCATCCCAGCGGTGGAAGCCCCACAGGGTGGGCTTTTGGCTCGCTCCGGTCAGGCTGAAATCACCCGGTTTTTCCTTGAAGTGCGACCAGTAGGTGCTCAGTTTGAGATCGTAATAGAGGCGTTCGCTGAGGAGGTGCGTCAGGCCGGTATTGATCAGCCAGGTATAGGTATCGAGCAGGGAGCCCCAGCCGCGGTAATACTTGGCCTGGTTGGTGAAATCCCCGTTCTCCTGCAGGGTGCAGTGGGCGTCATGGTTATAGAATCCGGTGAGCTTGATCTTGGTGCTCTTGGGATTCCAGGCCAGGTTGAACATCAGGTTTTGCGTATCGCGCGAGTCGCGCGGATGCGGCAGGGCATAGGCGGCCTTTTTGAGCTGCAGCGAGGTGAAAAAACCGACCGGGGCGCCGCGCAGCTTGAAGAGCGGACCATCCAGACTGAGGGTGCCGGTGTAATCGGGGATCTTGCGATAGTCATAGATCTGGGCCTGACGTCCGGCGGTCCACCAGGCGGGATCGAGAGTGCCGTCGGCCAGGGTGTGGGCGCGGAACTCCTTTTCGGTCTTGTGATCGTAGAGATAGTTGCCGAAATGGTGCTGCCCGGCGAGGCCGTAGCTGAAATCGGCCGAACCGTGCAGGGCGTCGCCGCCCTCGCGGGTGACGATACTGACGACACCGGACTGGGCCTCGCTGTATTCGGCGGTGAAGCCGCCGGTCATCACCTGGACCTCCTTGACCGCCTGCATCGGGACATTGGTGAAAGAACCGCCCCAATCGGCGCGCCCCATGACCAGGTTGCTCACCCGGGCGCCATCGATGAACCACTTGACCTCGTCCTGACTGCCACCGCGGACAGCATAGCGGGTCTCTCCTTTGCCCGCCGAACCCAGTCCGCCGGCGACCGGGATGGGATCGAAAAAGACGCCGGCCTGGACCATCAGCCCCTGCTTGGTGTCGCGCATCGGGATGCGCTCGAACTCGCGGATGCCGAGGTTCTGGATGCTGGCCGTGACGTCCTTCTGGATCACCGGCGCCTCGGCGTAGACCGTGACCTCCTTGCCGAGGGCGATCGCCTCATCCGCCATCCGGATGCGCAGATTGGTTGTGAGATCGACCTTGACGACGACGTTCTCAACGATCACGGTTTGTTTGCCGATCATGCTCGCTTTGACCGTATAGACGCCGGGCGGCACCTGCAGGACGAAAAAAGAGCCGTCGAGGCCGGCGGAGGCGCCCAGGGTGGTCCCCACCAGCGACACATTGACCCCGGGCAGCGGCGCACCGCTCTCCCGGTCGACAGCGGTGCCGGCGATCTTGCCGGTCGTACCCGCCTGCACTATTCCGGCTGCCACCAGCCATGCGAGCAACAACCCTTGTGCAAATTGCACTCGTTTCAAAGGATACCTCCTGACAGCGAAATTCATTCCTTGATCCCGCTCATCGTGAATCCCTGAATGAAATACTTCTGGAAGAGAAAAAAGAGGACGATCACCGGCAGCATCATCAGCACCGCAGCGGCCATCAACACCGCCCACTCGGGCTGCTGCTGTCCGGCCAGCTGCCCCAGTCCCAGCGCCAGTGTCCCCCGCGCCTTGTCCGATAGATAGATCAGCGGGGTGAGAAAATCATTCCAGGTGAACATGAAGGTGAGGATCGCCACTGTTGCCAGCGCCGGCCGGGCCAGGGGCAGGACGATCCGCCACCAGATGCCCAGCTCGCTGCAGCCGTCGATCCGCGCCGCATCGAGCAGACTCGCCGGCACGGTCATGAAGAACTGCCGCATGAGAAAGATATTGAACGCCCCGCCGCCGAGAAACATCGGCACGGTCAGGGGCTTGAAGGTGTTGAGCCACCCCAGTTGGGTGAAAATGACAAAGACCGGGATCATCGTCACCTGCATCGGCAGCATCATCGTGGCGATGATGAAATAAAAGAGAAAATTGCGCCCGGGCCAGGCCATGCAGCCAAAGGCATAGCCCACCAGCGAACTGGAGAGGACCACACCGGCCACCGACAGGGCGCTGATCAGGACCGAATTCTGCAGGTATTGAAGAAAGGGCATCCTGTGAAAAAGCTGGATGTAATTCTCCAGATGGAGCGTGCGCGGGAGCAGGGCACGTGAAAAGACCTCCGCCTCCGGCTTGAGCGAGGTGAGCAGAATCCAGACGAAGGGCAGCAGGAAGAAAAGGGCGATGATGACCATCACCACAAAGACCAGGTTTTCTGTCAGGCGTCTCCCGTTCATTTCTCCACTCCGCCGCTGTAGTAAACCCATTTCCGGCTAATCCTGAACTGGACGAAGGTGATGATCCCCGCCAGCAGGAAGAGCAGCCAGGCCAGGGCCGAGGCATAGCCCATGTCAAAATCGTCAAAGGCCTTGTTATACAGATAAAGATTGTAAAAGAGGGTCGAATTGAGCGGCCCGCCCTTGGTCATGACATAGGCCTCGACAAAGACCTGCAGCGCGCCGATGACCTCGAGGATGAACCAGAGGAAGAGCACCGGTGAGATGAAGGGCAGAGTGACATGGCGGAAGCGGGCCCACCAGCCGCCACCGTCCATCTCGACCGCCTCGTAATAGTGCTGCGGCACGTTCTGGATCGCCGCCAGGAAGACCAGCATCCGCCCGCCACCGAGCGACCAGACGCTCATCAGGATGATCGCCGGCTTGGACCAGCGTGGATCGATCAGCCAGAGCGGCCCC